>NZ_JABVEB010000330.1 GCF_014323665.1 Actinomadura sp. HBU206391
CCTGCCGTCGGCCAGGTCCTTGCGCTGGGCGTCCGGGCTCCGCTCGGCCGGGTCGCCGTAGCCACCGCCGCCGGAGGTCTCGACCACGAATGCCTCCCCGGCCCGTAGGGGCTGTCTGGTCGCCTTGGCGTCGAGCGGCTCGCGTACGCCGTCCGCCCGCTCCCGGTAGTAGCCGCCGGACCGTCCCGGCTCGCCGCCGGCGGCGCCGGGCGGCGGGCGGCGCAGCCGGTCACCGCGGGTGTCGACCCGCGCGTCCTCGAGCATCCGCAGGACCGTACGGGTGCCGAGCCCGCCCCGGTGCCGCCCCGGCCCACCGGAGTCGGCGATGAGCGAGACCTCCTCGACCCTCAGCGGCAGCCGGGCCTCGATCGGCTCGACCTGCGGGATGATGTTGCGCCCGCCGCCGAACAGCGCGCCCGTGGCGTCGGGGCCGTCCCGGTCGGCGCTCGCCCCCATGCCGCCGAGGTCGAACGACATGTGCAGCCACGGCCGATGCGCGCCGCTCACGCTGAAGGCCTGCAGGATTCCCGAGGCGGCCACCCCGCGGTCCGGCAGCGCCTGCGTCAGCGCCGCGAAGATCGCCTCCTCGGCGGCGGCGACGGTGGCCCAGCGCCCGCCGCCAGGGTAGGGCCTGGTGCAGTTGACCAGGCTGCCGAGCGGCATCCGTACCTCGACGGGCGCGAAGCAGCCTTCGTTCATGGGAAGTGACGGGTCGACGAAGCAGCGCAGCGCGTACATCACCCCGCCGAGCGTCTGGGAGAACCCGGAGTTGACCGGTGACGCGACCTGCTCGTCGGTGCCCTCGAAGTCCACGACCACGTGCGCGCCGTTCGGCGCGGCACCGCTCGCCCAGGAACCGCTCGCCCAGGCATCGGGCGAATCGGCCTCGACGGTGACCGCGACCCGGATCCGGCGGTCGTCATCGAGTCCGTACTCCCCGCGGTAGGTGCCCTCGGGCAGCGCCGAGAGCTCGGCCCGGATCCGCCGCTCGGTATGGGCCAGATAGCCGTCGACGCCGCGCGCCAGCCCCTCCGCGGTGTGCGAGTCGATGATCTCCTCGAGCCGGCGGGCCGCCACGTTGGCCCCGGCGATCAGCGCGCGCAGGTCGCCGACCAGCTTTTCCGGCGTGCGGCTGTTCGCGGCGAGCACCCGGACCAGGTCGTCGACGAGCCCCCCGGCGGTGGCGATCCGCACCGGCGGCAGCTGCACGCCCTCGAGGAAGACGTCGGTCGCGTCGGAGGCCATCCCGCCGGCCGAGAGCCCAGACAGGTCGGCCACGTGGATGAGCGTCCCGGTGAAGTAGGCCGGTGCCCCGTGCACGAACACCGGGCGGAAGATCAGCAGGTCGTTGGCGTGGATGCCGCCCTGGTAGACGTCGTTGAGCAGGAACACCTCGCCCGGCTCCATGCCCGTGAGCGGGAACGCCTCCAGCACGTACGGCAGCGCGCTGCGCAGGCTCGCGCACTGGATCAGGGCGGTCGAGACCGAGTGTGCGACGAGCCTGCCCCGGGCGTCCAGGATCGCCGCCGCCGCGTCGGCCCCCTCGACGATGAACGTCGAGTACGCCGACCGGACGACGACGATGCTCGCCTCCTCGGCCGCCACGCACAGCGCGTTGCGCAGGATCTCCGCGGTGAGGTCGGCAGAGGTGCTCATGGCGTGCTCCGTTCACCCGGACGGCTCGGTCGTGCCTCCAGCAGCACCGCGCCGTACGGGTCGACGGTGCCGCGCCAGCCCGGTGGCACGACCAGCGACGCCTGCGGCTCAGTGAGGATGTACGGGCCGATGATCTCCGTGCCCGCAGGGCAGCCGTCGCGGGCGAGCACCGGCACGTCGGCGAACCCGCCGCCGAACCACGCCCGCCGCGTCTCCACGGGAACAACTGCATGATCACGGTGGGAGGTGGCGCTCACCGGTTGGGCGGCGGCCTCTTCGGCAGCCGGCCTGTCGGCGGGCGGTGCGGCCGGGAGGATCAGCCGGACGCGGGCGGTGGTGAGCTCGGCGGGATCGCGCAGGTCGATGCCATAGGACTCGTAATAGCGCTTGTAGAACTCCTCGGCCACCCGCCCGACCGTCTCGGGCGTGACCGGCCCCGCCGGCATCTCGACGGTGAACGCGTGCGCCTGGCCGGCGAACCGTACGCCGACCGACCGCACGACCTCGGCGGCGCGCACCGGAACGCCCAGGTCGGCCGCGGCGGCGCGCTCCAGTTCCGCGAAAACCGCCGTCAGCTCGGCGAGCGCTTCCCCGCCCGCCGACGGCGACAGCAGCGTGCCGGTCGGAGCGAGAAAGGTACGCGCGCGCTCCATGGCGAGGTCGGCGTGCAGCAGCCCGACGGCCGAGCCGACGCCCGCGTGCGGCGGGACCAGGACCCGGGCGATCCCGAAGCGTTCGGCCAGCCTGGCGACGTGCGTCGGGGCCGCCCCGCCCAGCGCCACCAGGGTGAACGCCCGTGGATCGATCCCCCTTCGCACCGTCACCACGTGGATCGCAGCGCCCATCTGCGCGTTCGCCACATCGTGGACGGCCGCCGCCGCCTCGACCACGCCGACGCCGAGCGGCCCTGCGACATGTTCGGCGAGCGCTTCCTCGGCGAGCCGCGCGTGCAGGGGGAACTCCCCGAAACCGCTCGCGTCGAGATAGCCCAGCACGAGGTCGGCGTCGGTGACGGTCGGCAGGGTGCCTCCCCTTCCGTAGCAGGCCGGGCCTGGTGAGGCCCCGGCCGATCGCGGCCCGACCCGTAGCGTCCCCGCGTCCACCCACGCGATCGAGCCGCCGCCCGCGCCGACCTCGGCCAGGTCGATCGCGGGCACCTTGATCGGCACTCCCGTGCCGGGTCGCCGTCCGCCGAAGCTGCCCTTGCCGCCGACCTGGAACTCATGGGTCACGCCCGGCCGGCCGTCCCGGACCAGGCCGGCCTTGGCCGTCGTGCCCCCCATGTCGAAGGAGATCAGATGGGCCAGACCGCGGGTCGCTCCCTGCCGCGCAGCGGCGATCACGCCGGCCGCAGGGCCCGACTCGATCGTGAAGACCGCGCGGTCGGCGGCGAGCGAGGCGGGCAGCACCCCGCCGGCCGACTCCATCACGTGCACCGGTGCGGTGACGCCGAGGCGGCGCAGCTCGGCGCCGAGCCGGCGCAGGTAGGCGGCCATGACCGGCCCGACGTACGCCGACATCAGCGTGGTCGTCGCGCGCTCGTACTCCCCGAGTTCCGGCCAGATCTCCGACGAGACGACGACGGGTGTGCCCTCCGGCAGCCGGGCGGCGATCAGCCCGGCCAGCCGCCGTTCGTGCGCCGGGTTCGCATGCGAGTGCAGCAGGCAGATTGCGACGGCGGCGGCCCCGCCGGCCGAGATGTCGGCGGCGATCCGCTCGGCGGCCTCTTCGTCGAGCGGCTCGATGACCTCGCCCGAGGCGGCGATCCGTTCCGGGACTTCGAACGTGCGGGTCAGCGGCACCGGCGGTTCGATCGGCGCGAACGCCAGGTCGAACCGCTCCTCCTCGACCCGGGCCCTCCGTCCGAGCGCGAGCATCGAACGGAAGCCACGGGTGGTGACGAAGGCGACGGGCACGCCGCGCCGCTCCAGGATCACGTTGGTGGCGAGCGTGGTGGCGTGCACGAACCGCCCCACGTCCGCGGGAGCCACCTCGGCGGCGGCGAGCACCTGGGAGATCCCCCGCAACAGCCCGGCCGTCGGCTCATCGGGCGTCGTGAGGGTCTTGGCCACGTGCGTCCGGCCGTCGGCGCCGGTGAGGACGACGTCGGTGAAGGTCCCCCCGACGTCGCTGGCCAATGTGATCATCGCACTCCCTGGGGAAGTCGCGGCGGCGCGGGCTCGCCGAGCAGGGCGTCCCGCAGCCGCGCGCGGTGCAGGGACTCCTCGCCCCATGCGCCGCGCAGCGACCACACCCGGGTGAGCCACAGGTGCAGGTCGAGCTCTTCGGTGTAGCCGATCGCGCCGTGCACCTGCAGCGCCGCGCGTGCCGCCCGGTGCGCCGCCGTACCGGCCGCGATCTTGGCCGCGGAGACGTCGCGCGGCGCGGAGGGCGTCCGGTGGGTCAGCGCGTACGCGGCGCGGTAGACCACAGGGGCGGCGAAGTCGAGGGCGATCGCGACGTCGGCGAGCTGGTGCTTGACGGCCTGGAACGAGCCGATGGCCGTGCCGAACTGCCTGCGCTGCCCGGCGTACGCGACCGTCATCTCGAGCAGCCGCCGCCCGAGGCCCACGAGCTGGGCCGCCGTCGCGAGCGCGGCGTGGTCGGCGGCGCTGCCGAAGACGGCCGGCGAACCGCCGAGGGGGTCTCCCTCCGCGCGGCCGGCGTCGGCCGCGCTCGCGGCGAACAGCCGCCGGGTCGCGTCGAGCGAGGGAATCGGGCTGAGCGTGACGTCGTCGGGGCTCACGGCGCGGACGCCTCCGCCCGACCGCATCACGAGCAGGTCCACCACGTCGGCGTCGAGCAGGTGCGGCATCGCGACCGAGACGGCGGCGGTGCCGGCCGCGATCTTGGCCAGCCAGCCGGGCTCGACCAGCCACGGGGCCGCGACCGCCGATTCGACGAGAGGGCCGGGCACCGCGAACCGGCCGGTCTCCTCAAAGGCGAGCACGGTGTCGAGCGGGGTGAGCCCGAGCCCGCCGTGCTCCTCGGCCACCAGCGCCCCGAGCAGCCCGACCCGGGCGAGCGCGTGCCACGCCGCGCCCCTGCGGGCCGACGGGTCCGCCGCCGCCGCGCGTACGGCGTCCGGCGGGCTGGTGCCGGCCAGCACCTCGCGTACGGCTCCGGCGAGCAGCCGCTGGTCGGCGGTGAAGGAGAATCTCATCGCGGCAGCCCCAGCACGCGTTCGGCGATGATGTTCCGCTGGATCTCGTTGGTGCCTGCGTAGATGGGCCCGGCGAGCGAGAACAGGAATCCGTCCTGCCAGGGCTCGGTGACCCGAGGCCCGAGCAGGTCGAGGGCGAGCTCGTGCATGCGCACGTCCAGCTCGGACCAGAACACCTTCATCAGGCTCGACTCGGCGCCGAGCTCGCCGCCCTCGGCGAGCCGCGCCGCGGCGTGGAAGGTGTAGAGCCGGTAGGCGTCGGCCTCGGTCCAGACCCGCACCGCCGCGTCGCGCAGGGTCTGGTCGTCGCTCGACCGCGCGAGCGCGAGCAGCCGGTCGGCCGTGGCCATGAACCGCCCGGGGCTGCGGAGCGTGAGGCCGCGTTCAGAGCCGGTGGTGGCCATTGCGATCCGCCACCCCTCC
>NZ_JABVEB010000331.1 GCF_014323665.1 Actinomadura sp. HBU206391
CGACATGCCGCTAGAGGCCGTTCCTGCGGGCTCGCCGGTCGGCATCATCGGGCTCGGCCTGTCCTTCTACGACGTGATGGCCGCGCTGACCATCGGGCGCGGCGGGCGGTTCGAACCGGGTGGCAGGGGCGGGCTGGTCTACCGGCCGAGCGGGCGTGAGCCGCTGCTGGTCGCCGGCTCCCGCAGCGGCGTTCCGCTGCCCGCACGAGGCCGCAACCAGAAGCACCACGCCTACCGGTACACGCCGGTGCTGTTCACGATCGAGCGGGTACGGGCGATGCGGGCCGCGCCGGATCTGGATTTCGGAGCCGACGTGGTTCCGTGGCTGCTCGCCGAGATCCAGCTGGTGTATCACGCGACCGGGATCCGCCGCCGTTACGGACGCGACGCCGCGGACCGCTTCGTCGCCGAGGTCACCGAAGCGGCGAAGTCCTCCGGCAGCACTCCGGTCACGACGAGTGTGGGGTGCATACCGGACGTACGCGCGATCGCAGCCGTGCATGGGATGGCCGACCTGCCGGACCTCGACCTGGACCGGCTGGCCAGGCCGTACGAGGGACGAAGGTTCGCCGGGCCGGCCGAATACCGGGCCGAGCTGACCGAGACGGTGCTGGCCGACCTGGCGCACGCGGAGGAGGGGAACGCCGACTCGCCGCTCAAGGCGGCGCTGGACGTCATCCGCGACACCAGGGCGATCATCCGACTGCTGGTGGACTATGCCGCGCTCGGTCCGCGCAGCTACCGACGGGACTTCCTCGGCTGGTACGTGCCGCGCAGCGCCTTCCTCGCGGTCGGCCCGCCCCGGCTGCGGCTGCGGCAGTTGCTGGCGTTGATCGACTGCGGGGTACTTCGGATCGCCGGGCCCTGGACCCGGTTCGCCGCCGATCCCGCGACCGGACGGTTCACCGTCGGATCCCCGCAGGTCGCCGGCTCCGAGGTGGCGGTGGACACACTGATCGACGCCCGGGTACCGGTACCGAACCTGCCGCTCGACCCGGAGCCGCTGACCCGGCGGCTGCATGAGCGAGCCCTGCTCACCGAGTTCGTGAACGGGACGGGCGATGACGCCTTCCCGACCGGCGGGGTGGCCGTCACCCGCGCTCCTTATCACCCGATCGACGGCGACGGCCGCCCGGTCGCCGGCATGTACGCGCTGGGCATCCCGACCGAGCACACCCGGTGGTTCATGCAGGCCGGCAGCAGCAGGCCCGAGTTCTGGACCGACTTCGTACGGGACGCCGACGCGATCGCGGCGGACGCACTCGCACCCGTCGCGGCCGGGACGGCGTCCGGCCAGGTCAGGACGCGACCCGCTGGACGGGCGGCTCCCAGCGGCGGGCCAGCGCCTGTGCCGCGCCGATGAACGTGGTGACCGGAGGCGACTCGCGAGCCGACGGGTGGACTCCGATCGCCAGGTGCCGTACCCAGACCGGGGCGAACGGGATCGGGCGCAGGTCGGGCAGCCTGGAGGGCAGCACCAGTCCGGGGATCACGGTGGTGCCGAGCCCGGCTGCGACCATCGCGAACACCGTGTTCAAGTCGCGGATCCGGTGGGTGATCCGTGGTTCGATGCCCTTGGCACGCAGCGCGTCGACGATCATCGCCTCGACGCCCCCCACCGGCATGATCAGCGGTTCCCCGTCGAGCTGCCGGATCCGGATCCGGCCTCCCGAGCCGAGCCGGTGGGCGGTGGGCAGCAGTGCGTACATCTCGTCGCGCAGCAACGGCACGGTCAGCAGGTCCCGTTTCGGCAGCATCACCACGCCGATGTCGATCTCGCCCGTCCTGAGCAACTCGGCTATGCGCCCGTCCGGTCCCTCGCGCAGCGTGATCTTCACTTCGGGGAACCGCGACTTGAAGTAGGTCATCAGCGGCGGCAGCAGCCGGACCGCGAAGCTCTGGCTGGTGCCGATCCTGATCGACGAGGCCGATGCCGGATGCAGCGCCTGCCGTATCCTGCCGATCTGATCGAGCTCGACCACGATGGAGCGGGCATGGTCGAGTACCCGCCGCCCGGCGTCGGTGAACTGCACGCCGCCGCGATCTCGCCACATCAGCGGTACCCCGAGCTCGGCCTCCAGGCCGGCGATCGCATGGCTGATCGCCGACTGGCCGACCGACAGCGCCCGCGCCGCATTGGTGAAGCTGCCGGTGTCGGCTATCGCGACCAGCGCGGTGATCTGATGAAGCTTCATCCCCGCTCCCGATGGTGTGCGATCCGGCTGCCCGGTCCGAAAAAGCTCAGGTGACGTTCGTAGGCGGTGATGTCGGCCTCGTGACGGAGTGTGGCGCCGATCGCGTCCTGCCCGGACAGCAGCCGTGACCTGGTGTCCTCGTCCAGCTCGAACTCCCAGGTCAGGTCGGCGCAGCGTACCTCGCATCGCAGCAGGTCCACCGTCACCGGTGTTGCCGGGTCGGCCTCGATGAGTTCCCACAGCCGTGTCACCATCGCCGCCGGCAGCCGTATCGCGGGCAGGCCGTTCAGCATCGCGTTGGCTCGGAAGATGTCACCGAACCGTTCCGCGATCACGACCCGGAAGCCGTAGTCGGCCAGCGCCCAGACCGCGTACTCGCGGGACGATCCGATCCCGAAGTCCGGCCCGGCGACCAGTACGGTCGCACGGCGGAAGGCGGGGTCGTTCAGCACGAACGCCGGGTCGGCGCGCCAGTCGGCGAACAACGCGTCGGCATGGCCCGTCCTGGTGGAGCGGGTACAGAACCGGGCAGGGATGATCTGATCTGTGTCCACGTCCGCGATCCGCAGCGGTACCGCCGTACCAGTGTGCACGGTGAACGGTCTCATCACACCTTCATGTCTCAGTGGGCCGCCCAATCCAGCGGCAGGTCCAGCGGCAGGTTCCGTTTCCGAAGTCCGCATCGGCCCGCTCACAGGTCCGCCGGTGCGGCGAGCCGGCCCAGCACCGCGGTAGTGGCGGCGACCTGCGGAGAGACCAGATGGGTACGGGCACCGCGGCCCTGCCGGCCTTCGAAGTTGCGATTGCTGGTGGAGGCCGCCCGTTGCCCGGGACGCAGCCGGTCCTCGTTCAGCGCCACGCACATCGAACACCCCGCGGCGGGCCGGAAGTCCGCACCGGCCGCCTCGAAGACCGCGTCCAGGCCCTCCGCCTCCGCCTGCCTTCGGACCGCGGCCGACCCCGGAACGATGAGCAGGTGCAGCCCGCCGGCCACCCGGCGGCCGCGCAGCACGTCCGCGGCGGCGCGCAGGTCCTCGATCCGGCCGTTGGTGCATGAGCCGATGAACACGACATCGACTGCGATGTCCCGGACCGGGGTGCCCGGCCGCAGATCCATGTAACGAAGGGCGCGCAGGGCGGCGGCCCGCTCATCCGGGTCGCCGATGTCGGCGGGGTCGGGGACCACCTCATCCAGCGCCACGTTCTGGCCGGGGTTCGTGCCCCACGACACCCGCGGGCTGAGCAGACCGGCGTCCAGCGTGACCCGCCTGGCGTAGCCGGCGTCATCATCGCTGCGCAGCCCGATCCAGGCGTCCCATCTGGGGTCCGCCCGCATGACGGACCGCCGGTCGAGGTAGTCGGCGGTGGTGGCGTCGGGTGCGATGATCCCGGTGGTGGCCCCGGCCTCCACAGACATGTTGCACAGCGTCATCCTGGCCTCCATCGACAGCGCCGTGATCGCTTCGCCGCGGTATTCGATGACGTGGCCCTGACCGCCGCCGACCCCTATGCGTGCGATCAGTGCCAGCGCGAGGTCCTTGGCGGTCACGGCGGCGGGCAGCCTCCCGGTGACGGCGACCGCCATGTCGGCGGGCCGTCGCAGCGGCAGCGTCTGGGTGGCCAGCACGTGCTCGACCTGGCTGGTCCCGATCCCGAACGCCAGCGCCCCGAACGCGCCCTGGGTGGTGGTGTGCGAGTCGCAGCAGACGATGGTCATGCCGGGCCCGGTCAGCCCGAGCTCCGGCCCGATGACGTGCACGATGCCCTGACCGGGTTCGCCGAGCCGGTGCAGCCGGATTCCGAACTCGGCGCAGTTGGCCCGCAGCAGTTCCGCCTGGCGCCGCCCGGCCGGATCGCTGATCGGCCGGCGCACCCCGGTCGTGGGCGTGTTGTGGTCCTCGGTGGCGACGGTCAGGTCGGGTCGGCGTACGCCCCGCCTGGCCGCCCGCAGCCCGTCGAAGGCCTGCGGGGTGTTCACCTCGTGCAGTAGATGAAGGTCGATGTAGATGAGATCCTCACCGGCGGAGCCACGCCGCACGGTGTGCGCTTCCCAGATCTTGGCGGCCAGCGTCGAACCCATCGGCGCTCCGTAGGTCGTGGGTCAGAGTCGTGGGTTGGAACCGTGGGTCAAAGCCGTGGGTCAGAGCGGTCGGACCGGCTGCTCCCAGACCACCAGGGCCACGCAGCCCTTCTCACTGCGCGGGGCATGAACCGCGCCCGGGGGGCTCACCAGCAGGCTGCCCGCCGGGTAGACGCCGTCGTCGGTCTCCAGTGCGCCGCTGAGCACGTAGATCAGCTCATAGCTCGGATGCAGGTGCGTCTTGGCGGTCGCCCCGGGCCGATAGCGGACGATCGCTGCGGCCGGGCCGCCGTCACCGATCGAGTAGAGGCGGTGGATCTCCGCCCCTACCCGGCCGCCGGTCGCCAATTCCTCGAAGCGCAGTTCGTGCCGGGTCACCGGCTGCTCCGGCGGTCCGGTGAACAGCTCAGGAAGCAGCTCATCCGTCGGCTCGTCGCCGGATCTAGCGTTCTGTTCGGATTCCGTACTGGACATGATCTCTCCCTGGGGTGTCGCAGGGTCGGCGTGAGGGGGGCCGTGCGGGGCGGTGCTGGGCGGTGGGTGCCGGGCCAGGGACTGCGGTTCGATGCGAAGGCGGACGGGACGGCGGATGTCAGTCAGCGACCCGGCCGCGTACCGCGCCGAGCCACCGGTCCGCGTACCTGTCGGCCGCTGCGTCGTCCCGGAACGCGTACGTCTTCAGCAGCCACCGGCTGCGGGCCCGCTCCGGATCGTTGATCTCGACGCGGTCCCGGTTGTGCAGGCCGTCCTGGTTGGCGAAGGTGAGCAGCTCTCCGTCCCGGATCCGGTGCCGCTGCTTGGGAGCTCTGGTCAGTGCGTTCCGCATCGCCAGCAGCGCGTCCTTGGCCTCCGGCGGGCTTCCGGGCGCGACGGTGGTGGTGGCGTCCAGGTAGCGAAAGCTGTACTCGTTCTCCAGGATCGGATGCTCCTCAGAGACGATCTGCCGGCTGTTGGCGTCACGCG
>NZ_JABVEB010000332.1 GCF_014323665.1 Actinomadura sp. HBU206391
GGTGCCGACCTCGCGGGCGACGCGGGTGACCTCGTCGGCGAACGCCGAGAGCTGGTCGACCATCGTGTTGACGGTGAGCTTCAGCTCCTGCAGCTCGCCGGCCGCCTCCACCGTGACCTTGCGGGTGAGGTCGCCCTTGGCGACGGCGGTCGTCACCACGGCGATGTCGCGGACCTGCGCGGTCAGCCGCCCCGCCATCGCGTTCACGGCGCTCGTGACGTCCCGCCACCGGCCCGACATGCCCCGCAGGGGAGCCTGCCCGCCGAGCCTGCCGTCGGTGCCGACCTCTCGGGCGACCTGGGTCACCTCGGCCGTGAACAGGTCCAGTTGGTCGACCAGCTGGTTCACCGACTTGCTCATGCGCAGCAGGTCGCCGCGGAGCGGGCGGCCGCCCGAGCGCAGATCGACCCGCTGGCTGAGATCTCCCTGGGCCACGGCGTCGATGACCCCGGACATCCCGGTGGTCACCCCGGTGAGCGTGTCGATGAGCGAGTTGGCCGCTTCGAGCCCCGCGGTCCAGGAGCCCGCATCCGGCCCCGGCGACAGCCGCTCGTCCAGATGGCCCTCGCGCCCGATCTCCCGGCGTACGCGGGACAGCTCGCCGAACAGGTGACGGCCGCGCGAGCCGATGTCCTCCAGGATGGCGGCCGCCTCCGCGACCGCGCCATCGGCCTCGATCTGCCCCACCGCCCGGAAGTCCCCGTCCCGGACGGCCGCCAGTGCCCGCAAAAGGGGCTCGAGGTCGGCGTCGCTGTAGCGGGGACTCGTGTCGCGGCGGAAATTAGCGGAGCGACGTGGACGGCCTACCGTTCGGGGCATAATCAATCCTCCCGGCCCACCTGGTTCAGCGTTGTTCAGCGTTGACGATCTGCGGACGCGCTGTGGGCCCGACATTGGCAGTCTGTCACGATGACAGGGATATGTATCACTGCTTCCAGCCCAGGGGACACCGTTGGACCAGCAGCTCGTTTCGGCCGCATTCCCCGCCGCCGCCGCGTCGGTTTCGGCCGCGCGGCGCTTTGTGCGGCGGGTTCTGACCGAGTGGGGCATGGAGATCGTCGCCGATGACGCGGTGCTCGCCACCAGCGAGCTCGCCACCAATGCGGTCACCTATGCGGGCACGTCCTTCGAGGTGTGCTGCCGGGTCGACGACGACAAGCTCCACGTAGAGGTGCGGGATCACCATCCTACCCGCCGTATCGCGATGCCGGGTCTGGACGCTTCGAGCGGCAGGGGCCTGCCGTCGACCGCCCGCCTCGCCGATTCGTGGGGGGTGACCTACGACCGGCTCGCCAAGAGCGTGTGGTTCCGCCTGCCCGCCTCCGACGGCAGCGCCGCCGGCTCGTACACCCAGTCGCTTCCGCTCGCCGACTCGGGCGCGCCACCGGTGCTGCGTCCCGGCGCGGGTGAGGAGTGGTCCCCGGCCGAGGCCGTGGAGGACCCGTTCGTGCGGGCCGTCGAGACCGTCCGTGACGTCCTCGGTGCCGAAGGCGCCGCCGTACTGCTGACCGAGCGTGACGGGCGGCTCAAGCTGGGCGCCTCGGACGGCCTCGCGCCCGAGGTGCGGACCGGAAGCCTGCGCGTCGCCGACCTCGGGCCGGAGGGGCAGCGGGGGATCCCGTGGGTCCTCGACGACGTGCCGGCCGAGTCGGCGGCCCACCCGATCGCCTCGATCCTCGCGGCGCGGTCGCTGGCCGCCGCACCGCTGCGGGCACAGGGGCGTACGGCGGGCGTCCTCGTGGCGGTGTCGGCCGAGCCCGGACGCTTCGGCCCGAGTGACGCCGAACGCCTCGGGCGGATCGCCGACGAGGTCGCGCTCTCTCTCGAGCGGGCCAGGGTCGGCGAGCTGGAGAGATCCTGGCGGGGCTGGCTGAGCTTCGTGGCCGAGGCCAGCGACCTGCTCGCGGGCACGCTCGACCAGGAGCGGACGATGGCCCTCGTCGCCCAGTTGGTCGTGCCCCGGCTGGCGAGCTGGTGCGCCGTCTATACGGTCGACGAGGCGGGCAAGGCCAGGCCGGCCTACACCTGGCACCTCGACGAGACCCGCATCGACGCTCTGCGCAAGCTCCTCGATCATGCCGACCCGGTACCGGCGGTCGACGTGCCAGGCCCCTGGAACGGTTTCGGCTCGGCTCCCGAACCGGTCCGCGACGAGGCGGGCTCCCTGGTCACCGACCTCGCCTACAACTTCCCGCTCATCGCGCGGGGCCGCCGGATCGGCATGATCGTCATCGGCCGGCCCAAGCAGGACAGATTTCTTCGCGGCGTGATCGACCTGGCCGAGGAACTGAGCCGCCGCGCCGCCCTGGCGATCGACAACGCGCGTCTGTACTCCGCGCAGATGGCCATGAGCAGCGCGCTCCAGCGCAGTCTGCTGCCGCCGGCCGTACCCGAGATCCCGGGGCTCGAGGTCGCCGTGGTCTACGAACCCGCGGGCGAGCGCAGTGAGGTCGGCGGGGACTTCTACGACGTGTTCAACTGCGTGGACGAAGAGGGCCGGCCGTGCTGGCGCTTCGCGATCGGGGACGTGTGCGGCACCGGGCCGGAGGCCGCCGCGGTGACCGGCCTGGCCAGGCACGCTCTGCGCATCCTCGCCGCGGAGGGCCTCTCGGTGCCCGATGTGCTGACCCGGCTGAACCGGCTCATCCTGGGAGAGGGGACGCGGGCGCGGCTGCTGACGCTGCTGCACGGAGAGATCTCCCTGTCCAAGGACGGCGACGGCGTGCGCCTCAGACTGGTCAGCGCCGGGCATCCGCCCGCGCTGGTGCTGCACCCCGACGGACTCGTGGCCGAGGCCGTGACCGCGCAGCCCCTGCTCGGCGTGATCGACGAGGTGGAGTTCGAGATCGACACGGTCGAGCTGAAACGCGGCCAGGTGCTCCTGTGCGTCACCGACGGAGTCACCGAGCGCCGGGCCGACGGCCGGCTGCTCGGTGACGATCAGGGACTGGAGCGGCTGCTCGGCTCGTGCACGGGGCTCAGCGCCGGTGCCGTGGCGGCCCGGGTACAGCGGGCCGTACGGGATTTCGGGCCCGAGCCGTCGGGCGACGATGTGGCGCTGATCGCCCTGCGAGTGTCGTGATCAATGCGCGAGGGGGTCGCCGGGCGCGTTAATGTGTCCGGGTGGGGCTGGCCTTGCACACGACACGACAGGATGGCCGCGCAGTGATCGCCGCGCGCGGTTCCATCGACCTGCACTCCTCCGACGACCTCCGAGAGCGACTGACGTCGCTGGTGGACGGAGGCGAGGAGCGCATCGTCGTCGACCTCACCGCCGTCGACTTCTGCGACTCCTCCGGGCTCAACGTTCTGGTTCGGGCCTACAAACACGCGCGGGCGCACGATGCCAAGCTCACCGTCACGGGCGCCTACGGGCGGGTCGAGAACGTGCTGCGGACGACCGGACTCGACCGTTTCCTGATCGAAGGGCCCGCCGCGGGAGACACCACTGCTGAGGTGTGATCGATGACCGAGACCACGCTGCGGGCGGCGCCGCAGACGGAGGCGGTTGAATACGCCCGTCGGCTTGCGGCCCGGACGATGCGCACGTGGTCTCTGATCGAGTACGAGGAACTGGTGACGGCGATCGTCGCCGAACTCGTCGCCAACGCCGTGCTGCACGCCGGGACGATGCTGGAGCTGCGGCTGATCCGCCGCATCGGCCGGGTGCGGGTGGAGGTACGCGACAGGGCGACCGGCATGCCGCGCCTCACGATCCCGGAACCGGAGGACGAAGGGCATCGCGGCCTGTTCATCGTCGACCGGTTCTCCGCCGCATGGGGGGCCGACCCCGTACCGGGCGGCAAGGTGGTCTGGGCCGAGGTGTCGACCTGAGCCGCCGGCTCGGCGACGGCGCCTCCTGAGCGCCGGCCCCGCTCCGGTCAGTGCGTCTTGCGGTACATCTCCGCGACGATGAACGCCAGATCGAGTGACTGCCCGCGGTTGAGCCGGGGGTCACAGGCGGTCTCGTAGCGCTGGTGCAGATCGTCCTCGACGATCTCGTGGCCGCCGCCGACGCACTCGGTCACGTCGTCGCCGGTGAACTCGATGTGGATGCCACCGGGGTGGGTTCCGAGCGCACGGTGGACCTCGAAGAATCCCGCCACCTCTTCGAGCACGTCGTCGAAACGCCGGGTCTTGTGCCCGCTCGGGGCCTCGAAGGTGTTGCCGTGCATCGGGTCGCAGATCCAGGCGACGGGGGCACCGCTCCGGGTGACCTTCTCCACCAGTGACGGCAGCGCGTCACGGATCTTGCCGGCCCCCATCCGGGTGATGAAGGTGAGGCGCCCGGGCTCCTGCTCGGGGTTGAGCCGGTCGATGAGCGCGAGCGCGTCGTCGGAGGAGGTCGTGGGCCCGAGCTTCACCGCGATCGGGTTGCGGATGTGCCGCATGAACTCCACGTGCGCGTCGTCGAGACCACGGGTGCGCTCGCCGATCCAGAGCAGATGGGCCGACACGTCATAGGGCAGGCCGGTGCGGGCGTCGATCCGGGTCAGCGCCCGCTCGTAGTCCAGCAGAAGGGCTTCGTGGCTGGAGTAGAACTCCACCCCGTGGAACTCCTCGGGATCGGCGCCACAGGCCTTCATGAACGCCAGTGCGCGGTCGATCTCGCCGGCGAGCCGCTCATAGCGCTGGCCGGCGGGGCTGCCGGCCACGAAGTCCTGGTTCCACGCGTGCACCTGGCGCAGATCCGCGTATCCGCCCTTGGTGAAGGCGCGGGAGAGGTTCAGCGTCACCGCGGAGCAGTAGTAAGCCTCGAGCAGCCGCCGTGGATCATAACGGCGGGCCTCGGCGGTGAAGTCGAAGCCGTTGACGGCGTCGCCGCGGTAGGCGGGAAGCTCGACTCCGTCCCGTACCTCCGTGGGCTTCGAGCGCGGCTTGGCGAACTGTCCCGCCATCCGCCCGATCTTCACGACCGGCACGCTGCCCGCGTAGGTGAGCACCACGGCCATCTGCAGCAGGGTCTTGAGCTTGTTGCGCACGATGTCGGCACTGGACCCCTCGAAGGTCTCGGCGCAGTCACCACCCTGCAGCACGAACGCCTGGCCACGCGCGACGTCGGCCAGCCGATCCTTGAGCTGGTCGCACTCGCCGGCGAAGACCAGCGGCGGCTGTTTGGCCAGCTGGGCGAGGACGGCGGCGAGCGCCGCAGGATCCTGCCACTCGGGCTGCTGCGCCGCTGGCCGCTCGCGCCAGGCGTCGAGATCGAAGGTGACGGGTTGTGTGCTCACGGCAAAA
>NZ_JABVEB010000333.1 GCF_014323665.1 Actinomadura sp. HBU206391
CCGGGCACGGGGCGGTCGCCGTCGGCAACGTCGGCACCCCCATCGTGGCGGCGGTCGCGGGCGCACCCGCGGCCGACGGTGCCGATCATGCCGCCGGCGCCGATCCGGCCGGCGGCCCTGACGTGCTAGCCGTCGAGCTGTCGAGCTACCAGCTGCACTGGTCGGACACGGTGGCCCCGTACGCCGCGGCCGTGCTCAACGTGGCGCCCGACCACCTCGACTGGCACGGCTCGATGGAGTCCTACGCCGCCGACAAGGGCAAGATCTACGCTCTAGGCGGGATGGCCATCGTCAACGCCGACGACGCGTGGTCGGTGCGGCTGGCCGAGGGCGCGGCACGCACGGTGGGCTTCACGCTCGGCACCCCGGCCCCGGGGCAGCTCGGCGTCGTCGACGGCCTGCTCGTCGACCGGGCCTTCGTGGCCGATCCGGCCAACGAGGCCGTTGAGCTCGCCGAGCTGCACGACGTCCGCCCCTTCGCCCCCCACAACGTCGCGAACGCGCTGGCGGCCGCCGCGCTGGCGCGGGCCTACGGTGTGCCGGCCGAGGCCGTCCGCGAGGGACTGCGCGCCTACCGGCCCGACCCGCACCGCAACGCCCAGGTCGCGACAGTGGCCAAGGTCGACTACGTCGACGACTCCAAGGCGACCAACCCGCACGCTGCGGCCGCCTCGCTGGCCGCCTATGAGTCGGTCGTGTGGATCGCCGGCGGGCTGCTCAAGGGCGCGGACGTCGAGGATCTCGTGCGATCACGCGCGGACCGCCTGAGGGGCGCCGTACTGCTCGGAGCCGACCGGGCACAGATCGCAAGGGCTCTTGCGCGACACGCGCCAAATGTCCCGGTGGTGGAGGTGTCCGGCATCGAGACTATGTCCATGGACGACATCATGGACAGGGTCGTGGCGGCGGCGACGCGCCTCGCCGCGCCGGGCGACACGGTGCTGCTGGCCCCGGCCGGAGCGTCGTTCGACATGTTCACCGACTACGGAGCCCGGGGCGACGCGTTCGCCGCGGCCGTTCTTCGGCTCGCCGAGAACCGCTGACCCATGAGCGACCGTGAGCACCGCGAGGCCATGAGGCCCGCGAGGGGCGCGGCGGTGGCAGACCTGAGGAGGTTCGCGAGGGGCGCGGCGCTGTCTGGACTGAGGAGCGAGCGAGCGCGAGGAACGAGCGCTCGGGAGCGACGAGGGAAGACAGCGCGTCAAAGCGCCCCGAGCCGCCGTGCCGGAGGCGCGGCCATGAACACAGCCCCGAGCCGCCGCGCCGGAGGCGCGGCAATCCAACACGGAGCGACGTCATGAGCACGACGTTGGGGCCGGCCGAGCGGCTGGCCGACCGGTCCCGTGACGACGGTGAGCGCCCTGGGGTACGGGGGCAGGCCGTGGCCGTGATCGGTCTGCTCGATCGGCCGCTCACCTCCTACTACCTGGTGCTCGGCTGTTCGGTGCTGCTGCTCACCCTCGGCCTCACGATGGTGCTGTCGGCCTCCAGCGTGAAGCAGTTGCAGGCCACGGGCTCGGCGTTCACCCTGCTGCAGAAGCAGGCGATGTGGGTCGGGATCGGGCTGCCGCTGATGTGGCTCGCGGCCCGGCTCGCGCCCAAGGCGTTCCGGACGCTGGCCTACCCGCTGCTGCTCCTGTCGGTGCTCGCGCTGGCGCTCGTCCTCGTGCCGGGGCTCGGGCAGACCGCGGGAGGGGCCACGCGCTGGCTCCGGTTCGGCGGGGGGTTCCAGCTCCAGCCGTCGGAACCGGCGAAGCTCGGGCTCGTGCTCTGGGCGGCCGATCTGCTCGCCCGCAAGGAGAAGGTGCGGCAGCTGAACGAATGGCGGCAGCTGCTCATTCCGCTGCTGCCCGGGACCGGTCTGGTCGTGCTGCTGGTGATGCTCGGGAACGACCTCGGCACCACGCTGGTGCTGCTGACGATCTTCCTCGCCGTGCTCTGGGTCGTCGGCGCGCCCGCGCGGCTCTTCGTCGGCATCACCGGCCTGATCGGCGTGCTCGTCGCCATCCTCATCGTGGTCGAGCCCTACCGCATGCAGCGCCTCACCGGCTTCCTCGACCCGACCGGCGATCCTCTCAAGGACAACTACCAGGGACTTCAGGGGCTGTTCGCGGTCGCATCGGGCGGCTGGTTCGGCACCGGGCTCGGCGAGGGCAGGGCCAAATGGCAATATCTCCCGCATTCCGAGACCGACTTCATCTTCGCGATCATCGGGGAAGAACTCGGACTGGTCGGTACCCTTGTGGTGCTGGGGCTGTTCGGGCTGCTGGCCTATGCGGGCCTGCGGATCGCGCGGCGGGTCAAGGATCCGTTCATGCGCCTGGCGGCCGCCGGCGTCACGGCATGGGTGGTGGTCCAGGCGATCGTGAACATCGGAGCGGTCATCGGTGTGCTCCCTATCACGGGCATCCCGTTGCCGCTGGTCTCCTATGGCGGGTCCGCCCTGATCCCGACCTTGATCGCGCTCGGCATGCTGTTGTCGTTCGCGAAACGGGAGCCCGGAGCGCGTCAGGCGCTTGCCGCTCGGGGCCCCGGGCCCGTGCGGCGGGCCCTAAGCTGGCTTGGCCTGGCACGGCGATAGGCGTGTCAACCGGTACGAACGGCCCTGCGCGGACAATGCCCTGAGAAGTGCCGCCGAGGCCGGGAGCGGGATCGGTTCAGGGGAGTGGAAGACAACAAGGAGGCGTACTCGAGCATGAGGGTTGTCCTGGCCGGCGGCGGGACCGCTGGACATATCGAACCCGCTCTGGCCCTTGCCGATGCGCTGCGCAGGGAGGATCCGCGAGTCGAGATCACCTGTCTGGGCACCGAGCGCGGGCTGGAGAGCCGCCTGGTTCCGCAGCGAGGTTACGAGCTGGCGCTGATCCCGCCGGTTCCGCTGCCCCGCACGCTGACCCCCAGGCTGCTCACGGTCCCAGGGCGCCTTCGCGGTGCCATCAACGCGGCGGCGAGCGTGCTCGACCGGACGCGGGCCGAAGTGCTGGTCGGCTTCGGCGGCTACGTGGCGACGCCCGGCTATCTCGCGGCCCGCAAGCGGAAAGTGCCGATCATCGTGCACGAGGCCAACCCCCGGGCGGGCCTGGCCAACAGGCTCGGCGCCCGTTTCACCGAGCACGTCGCGGTGTCGCATCCCGACTCCGCGCTGCCGCACGCCAAGTTCGTCGGCATCCCGCTGCGCCGCGAGATCACGAGCCTCGACCGGCTGGCCGCGGGGGACAAGGCGCGTTCCTACTTCGGGCTGATGCCCGACCTGCCCACGCTGTTGATCTTCGGCGGTTCCCAGGGGGCCCGCTCGCTCAACCGCGCGGCGGTGGCGGCGGCGCCGGCGTTCCGCGCGGCCGGCATCCAGGTCCTGCACATCGTGGGGCCCAAGAACACCGAGGAGCCCGAGCCCGCCGACGGGCCGCAGTACGTCACGCTTCCGTACTGCGACCGGATGGACCTCGCCTACGCCGCCGCCGACGTGGCCATGTGCCGGGCCGGCGCGATGACCTGCGCCGAGCTGGCCGCGGTCGGCCTTCCCGCGGTCTACGTCCCGCTGCCGCACGGCAACGGCGAGCAGCGCCTCAACGCCGAGCCGATCACCCAGGGCGGCGGCGGACTGCTGGTGGACGACGCCGACCTGTCGCCGGAGTGGATCGTCGGCAATCTGCTGCCGATCCTGTCCAACGCCGACCAGGTCGCGCGGATGTCCGAGGCGGCGGCACGGCTCGGCCGCAGGGACGCCGACGTGGCCCTCGCCCACATGGTGTACGACGTGGTGCGGAGCAGGGGCACCCGGTGAGCGTCGACCACCCGGCCGGCGTCATACCGGCCGATCAGCTGGGCAAGGTCCATTTCATCGCCATCGGCGGCGCGGGCATGTCGGGCATCGCCCGCATCATGCTGAAGCGCGGTATCGCCGTATCGGGCAGCGACGCCCGCGACTCCGACCTGCTCGGCCAGCTGAGCGAACTCGGCGCGAAGGTCTTCGTGGGGCATGCCGCCGAGCATGTCGGCGACGCCGACACGGTCGTGGTGTCCACCGCGATCCGCGAGGGCAATCCCGAGCTGGTCGTGGCGCGGGAACGCGGTCTGCGGGTGCTCCACCGCGCCGCCGCGCTGGCCTCGCTGATGGCCGGCCGCCGGGGAGTGGCGGTGGCGGGAACCCATGGCAAGACGACCACCACCTCGATGCTGACGGTCGCGCTGCAGCACGCCGGCGCAGACCCCGCGTACTGCATCGGAGGGCAGCTCGTCACCACCGGGCTCGGCGCCGACGAGGGCGCGGGCGAGGTCTTCGTCGCCGAGGCCGACGAGAGCGACGGCTCGTTCCTCATGCTCACGCCGAATGTGGCCATCGTGACCAACGTCGAGGCCGACCACCTCGACAACTACGGGGGCTTCGAGAAGGTCAAGGAGAGTTTCGCGCGGTTCGTCGAACGGATCGAACCGGGCGGGGTACTGATCGCCGGAGCCGACGATCCGGTCGCGCTCGAACTCGCCGCACAGGCCAGGTCGCGCGGGCTCACCGTCCGGACCTACGGCGAGTCGGCCGACGCCGACCTCCGCATCACCGGATTCACCCCCCGCGGCCTCGGCTCCCGGTTCGAGATCGGCGGTCTGGGCGCGGTCGAGCTCGCGGTCCCCGGCCGGCACAACGCGCACAACGGCACCGCGGTGGTAGCCGTGGCGATGGCACTGGGCCATGACTTCGCGGCCGTACGGGACGGCCTGGCGGCGTTCGGTGGGGCACGCCGCCGGCTGGAGCTCAAGGGCGAGGCCGGCGGGGCGCAGGTGTTCGACAGCTATGCCCACCATCCGACCGAGCTCACCGCCGACCTGAGAGCCACTCGTGACTATGTGCACGAGAAGGGCGCCGGGCGGATCGTCGCGGTGTTCCAGCCGCACCTCTACAGCCGCACCCGCTTCTTCGCCGCCGAGTTCGGCGTCGCGCTCGGCCTCGCCGACGTGGTCGTGGTCCTGGACGTCTACGGCGCTCGCGAGGACCCCGAGCCGGGGGTGACGGGCAGGCTCATCGCCGATCGGGTGCCGTCCCAGGGGGCGGACGGGCGGGACGGCCCCGAGGTGCTCTACGCCCCCGTCTGGGACGACGTGCCTTCGACCGTCGCGGAGCTGGCCAGAGCCGGGGACGTCATCATCACCCTGGG
>NZ_JABVEB010000334.1 GCF_014323665.1 Actinomadura sp. HBU206391
GGAGAACGGGGGGTCGGGCGGCGACAGAGGCGGCGGCGACGCGGCCTCCGACGGCGCGGGCGACCCGAACGGCGCCGGCGGCTCCGGGGACGGGCCCGGCAGGGGCGGCACGGGCTCCGCCGGTGACCCGAACGGTGCGGGCTCCGGCGGCGGCCCGGGCACGGAGGGGCCAGGCGCAGATGGACCGGGTGTGCTCGGTGAGCCTGGCTCCGCCGGAGGCGATGGAGCGGTCGCGGAGGCCGGCGGGGTTTCTCGGCCCGCGGCCAGGTGGGCCCGCGCGGCGTCGATGATCTCCCACGGCGTGAGCTCACCGGTCGACTTGGGAGTCTGCAGTGCCGGGCTGGCCAATTCCGCCGCGGCCGCCGCCGGCACCACGAAGCCGGGTGCGGGTGGTGCCATCTGCGCCAGCCGGCACCAGGTCAGCCCCACGGTGTAGGAGGTGGCCAGCAGTGCCCGGACCTCGTCGGCCTGGTCGCTGCGCAGGGCCTCGGGCAGCTGCCCCCCATTCGGCCACAGCGTCCGCAGCGGATGGTTCGGCTCGGCGAGCACCGCCTGCAGCGTGCGGGCGCTGTCGGGGTCCAGCCACGGGAGCACGGCCGGGAGGGCGCGTGGGGCGCCCTGCAGGTCAGCGGCCATCAGGGCGACCGCGGCGCGGCGGGCATCGCCGTGCCCCGGCGTCCGGGTCTGCATCGCCGTGACGGTCTCGGTGAGGTCGTAGAGGCCGAGCCGCAGGTATTCGCCCGGCGCGCCGTCGCGGACCATCGGGGTCGCGCTCTCGGCGGGGCAGCGGCGCCGCCATTCCTGGGTGACGGCCGCGGGACCGTACCGGGCGGCGGCCATGTCGTGCTGCACCAGCGGCAGGGTCGCGGCCGTGATGGCGGCGAGGGCGTCGGCGCCCGGCCGGAATCCCGGGTCGCCGCGCAGGCCCGTGGCCACTTCGTGCATGACCCGGACGAGGTAGGCGGCGCCGATCCCGTCACCGGCGACGAGCCGTTCGCCGTAGTAGGCGGTCAGGTGGGACAGGTCCGGCGGCACCATCCAGCGCAGCAGTTGGCTCGGCGCCGTGAGGTAGGGCACGAACAGTTCGATGAGCGGGTGCTCGGCCAGTGCGACGGGGGATCCGGCGCACCACAGCAGCGCGCCCCACGCGGCGGCGACCGTGCTCGGCGTCCCCGGCGGGAACATGGGGTCCCTCAGGGCGAACTGCGCCGGGTTCACCGACAGGGCGGTGATCAGTGCCTGCTGCACCCGGGCCACGACGGCGGTGTCGGGCTGGCCACTGAGGAAGGCGGTCGCGGCTACCCGGCCGGCGGTGAGGTCCGGGCCCATGGGGAAGAGCTGCGGGGGGACCGGCGGATTTCCGGCACCGCGGGGCGCGGGACCGACGACCCGCCGGGCGGCGGGGTCGGACGGCGGCGGGCACGGGTGCCAGTGACCGTCGAGACCGCACCGGTACCACCGTCCCCAGGCGCCGAAAAGCCACCATTCGCCGGCGCCGGCGAGCATCTGCGAGGTGACCGCCGCAGTGCGCTGGTGCGGGGCGGCGCCAGGCCACCACGGTGCCGTCGCCATCGCCCTGACCTCTGCCTCGACCGCCGAGAACGGGTCCTGTGCTCCTCCGGCCGTATCAGGGCCTGCCGCCTGCCAATCCACCTGCCGCATAGTAGCCGCCCCGGGCGATTCGCCTGGCGTGTCCTTTCGGAGACAACACGCCCTCGTAATGAGTGTCCGACCACTATGCTCATTAGCTGTCGGCAGCGCGAACCAACGGGAGACGAGCCATGGGTGGCGGGAACACGGCGGCACGGACGAAGGTCTGGGGGCTGGGCTTCGCGATCGTGTCGTCCATCTGTTTCGGGGCGTCCGGGCCCTTCGGCAAGGCCCTGATCAACTCTGGTCTCGGCCCGTTGCAGGCCGTCTGGCTGCGGATCTTCGGCGCCGCGCTGATCCTCGTCCCGCTCGTGATCGTGCTGCGCGGCACCGCGCGGCTGCGCGGCCTGCGCCCCTTCCTGCCGCAGCTGGTCGTGTACGGCGTGACCGGGGTGGCCGGCTGTCAGGCCCTGTACTTCATCGCCGCCTCGCGCCTTCCGGTGGGCATCGCGATCCTGCTGGAATTCACCGGGCCGGTTCTGGTTCTCGGCTGGATCCGAGTCGTGCGCCGGACACCGGTGCCTCGTACCGCGGCGGCCGGTGTCGCTGTCGCGATGGTCGGGCTGGCCTGCGTCGTCGAGGTCTGGTCGGGGCTGCGGCTGGACGCGCTCGGACTTCTGGCGGGCCTCGGCGCGGCGGCGTGTCAGGCGATGTACTTCCTGCTGGTCGAGCGGCTGACGGGTGACATCGATCCGCTGGTGATGACCACGGCGGGCAGCGTGGTCGGTGCGGTGGTGCTCACCATCCCCGCGGTGCCGTGGTCGATCCCCTGGCACGTCCTCCCGACCACGGTCGCGGTGGGAACCCACGCGGCCCCGGCATGGGCACTGGCCCTCTGGATCATCGTGGTCAGCACCGTGCTCGCCTACCTGACGGGCGTGGCGGCGGTGCAGCGGCTGTCGGCGCCCGTGGCGGGGGCCATCTGCTACACCGAGGCGGTGGCCGCGACGCTCATCGCGTGGGCCGCGCTCGGTGAGCGCCTCAGCACCCTGCAGCTCGTCGGCGGGTCCGTCGTCCTGGTCGGCGCGTTCATCGCCCAGCGCGCCGTCAGTGAGCGCGCGCCCATCGCCGAGACCGCCGAGATCCCGGTGCCCGCGGCGCTGTCGTGACCACGCGGCCGGCCGCCCTGGGCGGTGCGGACGGCCGCGTGATCACCACGGCGGAGGGGTCTGCCGTCACGCGTTCTCGCGCAGGAAGGTGCGGGTGCCGATCGTCAGGGAGACGACGGAGAGCAGCGCGGCGGCCAGGGCGCCCCACAGGAGCGGACCATCGGCGTAGTGACCCGCGAAGGCCGCCCGCAGCCCGTCGGCGATGTATCGGAACGGGGTCAGCCGGGACAGGACGTCCAGCCAGCCAGGGGCCAGCGACATCGGCAGGAACGCTCCGGACAACAACATGAGCGGCACGACGACCGTGCTCATCAGCGGCGCGAACATCTCCGGCTGCGGCATGGTGATCGCCGCCGCAGGCGACAGCGCGGCCAGGCTCACCGCGAGCAGCGTAAGCAGCCCCAACCCGATGAGCAGCCCGGGCAGCGGCGCCCGCAGGCCGAGTGCGACGGCCACGCCGACGAGCAGCGCCGCCTGGAACATCAGCACCAGGGTGCTGCTCAGCACCCGGCCGAGCAGCAGCGCGAGCCGGCTGACCGGCGTGACCCGCAGCCGTTCCAGTACACCGAAGCGGGCGTCGAACACGATTCCGAACCCGGCGAGACCGGCGCTGAGCAGGCCCAGTTGGACGAGCAGCCCGGGAACGAGCACGTTCCAGCTGTCCCCGCCGAGGGCTCCGCCGAATCCGGTGAGCAGCGGGCCGAACAGCACGAGGTACAGCACCGGCTGCATGGCGCCGAACGCGATCGACATCTTGCTGCGGAGCGTCAGGTCCAGCTGGTGGCGGAAGACGAGCAGGGTTTCGCGTGGCATGGCGGCTCCTCGGATCATGTCGTCGCGGTACTTGTGGCAGGGGCGGTGGTGGCGCGGGCGGAGGCCAGTGCGGACAGGAAGACGTCGTCGAGCGTGGGGCCCGCGAGCCGGACGCCGGCGGTCGGCACTCCGGCCGCGTCGAGTGCGCGTACGACGTCCACCAGCGGGCGGCCGCCGGCTTCGACGGTCAGCCGCAGCGTCCGGCCGTCGGCGGTGAGATCCAGCGCGAGGCCGTCGAGCGCGGTGATCGCACGCAGCGGGTCTCCATCGACCTCCACGGTGACGAGGTCGCCGCCGATCCGTTGCTTGAGCTCCTCAGGGGTTCCCTCGCCGACGATGCGCCCGCCGTCGATGATGAGGACCCGGTCGGCGAGCGCGTCGGCCTCGTCGAGGTAATGGGTGCTCAGGAAGACCGTGGTGCCGTGCCGGTCGCGCAGCCGCCGGATGTGCTCCCACAGCGCCGCCCGGCTCTGCGGATCGAGCCCCGCGGTCGGCTCGTCGAGAAAGACCAACGACGGTTCGTGGACGAGTCCGAGGGCGATGTCGAGCCGCCGCCGCTGGCCGCCGGACAGCGACCCGGTGGTCCGCTCGGTCAGCGCCGTCAGTTCCAGTTCCTCGCACACGCGGGCGCAGCGGTCCGGCGGGACGCCGTACAGCCGGGCCTGCAGCCGCAGCTCGTCGGTCACGGTGCATGCCGGGTTGGTGCCGCCGCCCTGGGCGACGTAGCCGATGCGCCGCCGTACCGCCCGCGGATCGCCGCGCAGGTCGTGCCCCGCGACCGTCGCGGTGCCGCCGGTGGGGCGAAGCAGTGTGAAGCACTACGCGCGAGGGCGCGGGCGATGTCGGACCGCCGCGAGGAGGCGCTCGCCAGGGCCCTCGCCGACGAGGTCGGGGCCGACCCCGACGACATCTCGCCCTGGATCGTCGCCGCGCAGATCAACGCCGTACAGCACCGGCTCATGGCAGAGATCAGCAAGCGCAAGGTCGCCGGGCCAGACCCTCGACGAGATGTACGGCGACGTGCGGGCCGCCGCCGAGCGCGCCTTCGACCTCCTCGAGGCGGGCATCGGCGGCTACGCCACCCGGGCGGAGTGACGCGGCACGCGGCGGACGTTCGCGTCGCCGACTGACAGCCACGGACCGGCCGCACCACGTTTCCCCTGCACAGACAGGGTGCGGGCGGTGCGGTGGCGTGCCCACTGTGCTGTCAAGAGTGCATTTCTGCCCCCATCAAGCTATTTCTCCGTCATCACTCGCTATAGCGGCGTATTCGCATTGGGTGCTTGCCTCGACAACGGTTGCGTGATCACGCGGCCGTTCTCCGAGACCGGGTCATCGAGCCCGGCCCGCAGGAGGTTCCAAGGTGCCCACGACGAAGTGGTTCCGTATGGTCGCCATAGCGACCACGGGGGCGCTCCTATCGGCCGCCCTGACCGGTACGGCCCAGAGCCAGCCCGGCGCACGACCTGTGCCGCCGGACATCCAGGCCGAGCACTCCGCCCGACCCGACAAGGACGTCAGGACCGGCTGG
>NZ_JABVEB010000335.1 GCF_014323665.1 Actinomadura sp. HBU206391
TGCACCCGCAGTAGTAGGCCCGGCCCTGCTCCAGCAGGGACCGCACCGCCTCCTGGTGCTTGTCGGCGCCGGCGGACTGGAAGTACGGGCCTTCGTACTGCTCCTCGTCCATGCCCAGCCAGGCCAGCGCCCGGATGATCCCATCGACCCACTCGGGGCTGTTGCGAGAGGCGTCGGTGTCCTCGATCCGCAGCACGAGGGCACCACCGGACTGCCGGGCCATCACCCAGTTGAACAGCGCGGACCGTGCACCGCCCACGTGGAACATGCCGGTCGGAGACGGTGCGAAACGTACACGAATCGATGACGAGAAAGGCATGGCCCCAAGCCTAGGGCTCACGGGCCCCAGCTCGGGTCACGGCCCGCCAGGCCGAGGGCCCGATCGAGCATCGACGCCGACTCGGGGACCTCGACCTCCGGGCCGAGGACCTTGTACTGGCGGGCCTGCTCGGCGATCATCGCGATCTGCTCGTACAGGGCCCGGGCCGGCTCGTCGGCCAGCTCGAACTCGGCTCCCACGCTCTTCGCCACGTCCCAGCCGTGCAACAGGAACTCGACGTAGAGGATCCCGCCGACGAAGTTCGCCGGCATCTCCCCCGTGCCGGTCAGGCTGGTCTTGCCCTCCCACGCGGCCGGATCGGTCCATGCGTCGGCCGTCTTGCGGGCCTGTGCGGCGTATTCGCCGATCCAGCCCGGGCGCCTGGTCACCCGCTGGTCCTCGGGCGGGTCGCCCGTGCCGCCCTCGATCGGCTCCTTGCGGGCGGCGCACTCCGCACGCCGTCCGGTCAGGTAGGCGAAATGGTCCACCAGTTCTCGCAGGTCGTACTCGGTGCACGGCGTGGGGCCGTCGAGGCGCGCGCGCTCCACAGCGTTCATCGCCTTGATCGCCGCCTCGGCCGCATCGCTCATCAGGGGCCGCAGTTCCATGGCTCTGCCTCCAGGCTCGCCGGTATCGGGTGAGCCTGTCAGGCTACGAGAAGCGCCCTCCGGGGTCTTGAACAAACGCGACAGGGGCCGTCAGTAGGGTGGGACGCCATGACAGATCCGGACATAGACGGCACACGGGGCATCCTCCACACGCGAACGGCGCGGGAGAATTTCACGCTGGTCCGGGAGGCGCCGGCCGAGGCGCTGACGCCCTTCGTCGACTATTTCTGGATCCTCGACTGGGACCTGCGCGGCCGGGATCCACATCGCCAGCAGATCCTGACCCACCCCTCGGTGCACCTGACCTTCGCCACCGACCGCCAGGCACGGATCACCGGCATCGTCACGGGCCTGTTCACCGAGCAGATCGAGGGAGTGGGGCGGGTGGTCGGTGTGCGCTTCCGGCCCGGCGGCTTCCGGCCGTTCCTCGGCGGGCCGGTCTCATCGATCACCGACCGGGCCCTGCCGGTCACCGAGGTCTTCGGTCTCGCGGGCCGGGACCTCGACGACCGCGTCACCGCGGCGGCCGAGCCGGCCGAGGCGATCGCCGCGATCGAGGACTTCCTGGTGGCCAGGGCCCCGGAGCCGGATCCCGCTCTGGCCGAGGTCGCCGCCGCGATCGAGCGGATCACCACCGATCCAACGATCCTCAGGGTCGGTGAGCTCGCCGCGCTCCTCGACATCGGCACCCGGCGGCTCCAGAGGTTGTTCAACGACTACGTCGGCGCCGGACCCAAATGGGTGATCCGTCGTTGCCGGATGCACGAGGCCGCCCATTTGGCCGACGGCGGCACCGACATCGACTGGGCCGCCATCGCCGCCGATCTCGGGTACGCCGACCAGGCCCACTTCACCCGTGACTTCACGGCGACCATAGGCACCTCACCCGCGCAGTACGCGAAATGCTGCGCGGACGGCCGGTGAACCGCACGGCGCACACGAGCCGGGCTCCTGGAAGGATCACTCCATGACCGCCGACCCCACCCCTGACGCGCATGGCCGCGATGCGCAGGGTGCGGAGCCGCCGAGTCCGCCCTCACCAGGCCCCGAGCCACGCCACCCGGAACCGACGGGCTCTGCCGGCCCTCTCGTCCCGGAGAGCCTGTCCGCCTTCCGCGAGGCCGCGGCGGCCCGGCTGAACGCGTTCTCGCCGACCACGGTGGGGCACACCCCCGGGTTCCGGCGGGCGGCCGTCGTCCTCTGTGTGGTCGAACGCGCCGGCGAGCTGCGCGTGATCGTGATCAAACGCGCCGACCGAGGACGCAACGCCGGGCAGTGGGGGCTGCCCGGCGGACGGCTGGAAGACGGTGAGACCCCGGTCCGGGCCGCGCTGCGCGAACTCCATGAGGAGATCGGCCTGCGGGTCGGCGTCAGCGACGTGCTGGGCCGGCTCGACGACTTCCCGGCCGCCTCGGGCTTCGCCATCACCCCGATCGTCGTGGCCCCGGCCGACCCCGGGCCGGTACGGCGCAGTCCCGCCGAGGTCCACTCCGTACATTTCGTCGGGCTCGACCGGCTGGCGGCACCGGACACCGCGCGGTGGGTGCCGCAGCTGAACGGCGGTCATCTGCTCCAGTTGCGGCTGCGCCACGACATGGTGGTGCACGCGCCGACCGGCGCGATGCTCTGGCAGTTCCGCGAGGTCGTGCTGCTCGGCCGGGAGACTCGCGTCGCCGGGTTCCTGCAGCCGGATTGGACACACCGCTGACAGGCGAATCGGATGACAGGCGGTTCGGACGCACCACTGACGATGGGCGAGCACGCCCACCGGCCCGTGGAGCGGCTCACCCCGCGCCGTCCACGCCGCCGCTCTGCCGGCCGGGCCCGGCGAGCCATGCGCGGGCCTGCTCCACGTGATCCTCGGTGAGCCCGACGAGCGGATCCACCGGAACCAACAGATGCTCTCCGATGTTCTGCTCGGTCATCAGGCAGTCGGTGACGTCGGGCTCGTCCTCGAACCAGACGAACGGCCGCTTTCCTGCCCAGAGGGCTACATGACGGGCCTTCCATGCGCCGAGCGACAGCCCGGACCCGGCCGGGCGATCGGGGATCGGCACGAACGGCAGCTGCGGCAGCCCGATCCGCGGGCCGATCCACTCGTTGGCGTACGCACACCAGTAGCTGGCCCACACCAGCTCGGTGCCGCTGTCGGCGATCAGCCGACGGAGTAGCCGGCCGTGCGCGGCGTCGAGCCAGAGCTTGAACGTGACGCCGTGCGGGGTGGCCCGGTACCTGCGATACCCCCGATGGACCCGGCGCACCGGATTGAGGACCCCGTCCACGTCGAGCAGCACGGCTGCGCGGCGATCTGCCATGCACCGGACCGTACGGCACCCGGCAGGGGCGCGAAAGCCCACCCGCCAGTCATACCTTCGGACCGTCCGCTCCCGGCCGGTGACCACGGGACGGACCAGAGCGGGCGACCCCGGGCCGGCCCGGTCTCAGGTCCGGCGGCGGCCCTTGGCCCGGTAATGGCCGAGGATGTCCTCACGCAGGAGGTGACCGAAGCCCGCCCCTTCCAGGCGGACGGCGAGCCCGGCGGTGTCGGTGCCCAGCCCGGCCGCGGTCGCCTCGAGGTTCCAGTCGTGCGCGGCCAGCCGCGTCAGCAGGTATCCGCGCCGGGTCTGGGCCGGAGAGAGCCGGTAGGTCTTCAGATAGGCGAGCCGGCCCTGGTCGTCGCTGATCGCCTCGCCGATGTGGCTGTCATCGCGCAGGCTGAAGGACGGCAGGAAGCGCCACAGGGTGAACCGGCCGAGCCGGTACACCGGATCGAAGGCGTAGTGGTCGCCGCCGAGCAGGGTCCCCGCCATGACCGTTTCGTGGAACCGTGCCCATTCCGCCGTCTGGCGGTCGGCCGCCGCACGCAGATCGGCGAGCGAACCCACGGTGGCGTCGCCGACGTGCGCGGTGAAGTCGCGTACGGGCAGCGTCATCAGGCCGTACTGGTAGACGAGATCGCCGAAGAGGTCGCAGACAAGGGTGGCATGCAGAGCCCGGTAGTCGGCGGGATGGGGGACGATGAAGGCGGCGGCCAGCGCGTCGGCGACGTAGACCAGCACCCCGCACTGTCGGGGATGGATCTCGAAGATCCTCAGTGCGTCGTCCAGGCCGCGCACGTCGGCTCCGGTGTAGGCCTCCTCGACCCGCGGGGACATGCCGTATCGCAGCGCGCGCTGTGACCACTCCTCCCAGGCGATCTCGGGTCCGCCGAAGTGCAGCGCCAGGTAGCCCTCCATCGCCAGGTCCAAGGGCAGGAACCGCAGCCGGTCCTTGGCGACCCGGCGCGCCATCCGCCGCCGATAGCGGACCGGCATGTGCCGCGGCGAGCCCTCGCTCTCCTTATGCCGGAGGTGCGTGCCGTACGCGGCGGCCGGCGTGCCGTCATCAGTCCACGTGGCGACGAACGCGTGCGGAACATAGGAGACATAGGACGTGCGTCCGTCCAGGCCGACCACCGTGACGTCCTCGTCGTACAACTGTTCGTGCAGCCGCAGGTCGGCGATCGGCGTCTCGCGTACGAGCGGAACCAGCCGTACCGAGCCCCATGTCTGCGCGGGACCGGTGTCGAGGCCCGCGAGGTCGATCCGGTGCAGCCCCGGCAGGCTCGTCTCGGGTCCGGTCACGGTGTCTCCTCCAAGAAGCGCGCGCACTGGGCGGCCAGGTGGACCCGCAGCTCCTCGAGGCCGGTGCGGCCCTCGGCGAACTGGGCGAGTTCCACGAGCGCGGGCAGGTCCTCGGCGGACCGGATGCCGGCGGTCGGCACGGTCGGGGCGATCCGGCGCACGTCGAAGTCCTCGGCGTCGTACACGGGGTTGAGGTGCACGACGCTGACCCGGCGATGCGGGTCGAGGCGGGTGCGCCAGATCCGCAAGACCTCCGCCGCGAGCCCGGGAGGGGCGTTGTCCCAGCCGTCCGAGACGATGACCAGGCGGTCCGGCCGCTGTTCGAGCGCGTCGAGGACGCGGGCCCCGAGCGGTGTCGGCCCGTACGGGAAGGCCAGCAGGGCGTCGTCGCGGCGGGACGTCCAGAGCGGCACGTACTCGTGCGCCAGGGCCTCGAGCAGGAAGTGGCAGGCGAGCGCGACCGCGAGCGGCCGCTTGCGCTTCTGCCGCGACCCCGTGGCCGAGAAACTGTCGTCGAGCACCGCCGTCACGCGGCCCCAGCGGCCG
>NZ_JABVEB010000336.1 GCF_014323665.1 Actinomadura sp. HBU206391
CAGCGTCACCGCGGCCCCGGGGGCCAGCGCGGCCGAGTCGTAGGTCGGCAGGTCGGCCTTGACGGCGGTGCCGTCGGGAAGCCGCATGGTCAGCCGGGTGACGGCGCCGAGGAACGCGCTGGCCACGACCCGCGCGTCGCTCTCGGGGTCCGCGCTCACCTGAACGGCCTCGGGGCGTACGAGCACGTCCACCTCGGGTCCGGCGGGCGCGACGCCGTCGATCGGCAGGCGCCGGCCCAGTACCTCGACGGTACGGCCGTCGCCGGTGCGGCCGGGGATGTGGTTCATGGTCCCGACGAACTCGGCGACGAACGCGGTGGCGGGCCGTCCGTACAGCTCGGCGGGGGGCGCGCACTGCTCGAGCCGGCCGCCGCGCATCACCGCGACCCGGTCGGCCATGGACAGCGCCTCCTCCTGATCGTGTGTCACGAACAGGGTGGTGATGCCCAGCTCCTGCTGCAGGCGCCGGATCTCCTCGCGGAGCGTGAGCCGTACCTTGGCGTCCAGCGCGGACAGCGGCTCGTCCAGCAGCAGCACCCGCGGGCGCAGCGCGAGTGCCCGGGCGAGTGCGATGCGCTGCTGCTGGCCACCGGACAGCTGGTGCGGGTAACGGTCACCGTGGGCGGGCAGGCCGACGAGTTCGAGCAGCTCGGCGGCGCGGGCGCGTCGCTCGGCCGCGCCGACCCTGCGCATGCGCAGCCCGAACGCGACGTTGTCCAGGGAGCTCAGATGCGGGAAGAGGCTGTAGGACTGGAAGACCATTCCGGCGTCGCGGCGATGGGCCGGCACGGCGCTGACGTCCCGGCCGTCCACCAGGACCTGGCCGGAGTCGGGGTGCTCGAAGCCGGCCAGCATCCGCAGGGCCGTGGTCTTGCCGCAGCCCGAGGGGCCGAGCAGCGCCAGCAGCTCGCCGGGGTGAACGGTCAGGTCCAGGCCGTCCAGGGCGACGGCGGCGCCGAAGGCCCGGCGCAGCGAACGGAACTCCACGGTCGCCGCGGAGCCGTCCGCCTGCTCGCCGAGCCGGCCGGCGGACGGCCCGGCGGACGGCGGGGTCGCGGGGGCGAGGTTCGTCATGGCGTCTGTCACTCCTTGGTGCTGGTACGAGAGGAAGTGCGTCGTCCGCCGACGGCGGCCAGCATCAGCAGCAGCGTCCAGGTGAGCAGCAGGCTGAGCACCGAGACGGCGACCGAAAGCTGCGCCTGCGATCCGCTGACCGTGACGATCCACACGGCGAAGGGCTGGAAGCCGAGCAGCTGGGCGACGGTGAACTCGCCGAGGACCAGCGCGAGGGTGAGGAACGAGGCGTTGAGCAGGGCCCCGCGCAGGTTGGGCAGTACGACGCGCACGAGGGCCTGCGGCCAGCCGGCCCCGCAGCTGCGGGCGGCCTCGACCAGGGTGCGCACGTCGACCGCGCGCAGTCCGGCGTCCAGCGCCCGGTAGACGAACGGCAGCGCCATCACCGTGTAGGCGAGGACGAGCACGGCGGGGAAGGACGGATTCTGGATCGCCACGAACGTCTGGAAGAACGGCGTGGCGGCCAGGTGATCGGGCCCCCAGCGCAGCACGGTGCCGATCCCGGCGACGAACGCGATCGGCGGCACCACCAGCGGCAGGGAGCAGACCACCTCGACGAGCGGCCGCAGCCGGGGTGCGCGCAACCGCAGGGCGACCATGGCCGGCACCATCAGCAGCAGCACGATGGCGATGGTGGCCGCCGCCAGTTCCAGGGAGAGCCGCAGGCTGGTGAGGAAGCCCGCCGTCCCGAAGATCTGCTGGTAGGCGTCCGTGTTCAGGCCCTTGCCGGGGACGTCCACCGTGAAGATCGCGGAAGCGGTCAGGGGGAGCAGGAAGTACACCGCGCTGAAGGCGAGTATCGCCGCCCGCCACGGGCGGGCACGGGTGGCGTGCGGGGTCAGGCGAGCCATCGCGAGCTCCGTCGTTGCAGGGGCAGGTACACGGCCATCACCAGGCCCGCGACCACGATCATGTCGAGGCTGAGGGCCAGCGCGACGTTCTCCTGGCCGACCAGCACATTCCCGGAGATGGCGTTGGCGATCTGCAGGGTGACGAGCGGCACCGAACTGCCGACCATGGCCGCGGCCGTGGCGTAGGCGGCGAACGCGCTGCCGAAGAGCAGGACGAGGCCGCCGAGCAGCGACGGAGCGAGCACCGGCAGGGCGACGTGCCGCCAGTACTGCCCGTTCGTCGCGCCGTTGTTCTGGGCCGCCTCCCGCCACTGGGAGCGCAGCCCGTCGAGGGCGGGCGTGATGGTGAGCACCATCAGCGGGATGAGGAAGTACAGATAGGTGATGGTGAGGCCCCAGAAGCTGTACAGGCTCCATCCGAGGTCGGTCAGGCCCAGCCCGCGGGTGAGCACGCCCGAGTTCCCGAGGGTGGCGACGAAGGCGAACGCGAGCGGGACACCGCCGAAGTTGGCGAGGACTCCCGAGGCGGTCAGTACGGCTTCACGCAACGCGCGGAACCGGGAGGTCACCACGGCCTGGGCGAGCAGCAGCCCGAGTACCGCGGCGATCACCGCGGAGACGGCGGACAGCTTGATGCTGCCGAGCAGGGCGGTCAGGTAGGCGCCGTGCAACGACGCGGTGAAGTTGGCGGAGCCGTACGAGGGGTTTCCGCCGGTCGCGTCCTTGACGGTGAAGGCGCCGTGCAGCATGGCCAGGACGGGGACCCCGAAGCTCAACGCGGTGAACACGAGCAGGGGGGCCACCGCCAGCCAGCTCGCCGAGCGGCGCCGCGGGACGGCGACCGGCTCGGCGGCCGGCGAGAGGGCGGGAGCAGTGGTCATGGGAGTGTCATCCGGAGACGGCGTGGCCCCAGCCCTGGGCCAGGTCCTGCTTGGCCTTGGTCTGCTGGGCGTCAGTGGGGAACGTCGGGGTGCCGGTGACCTGGGGCAGCTTGGCCGCGGCCGTCTTGTCCAGGGTGCCGTCGGCCTCCATGGCCGGCATCAGCGCGGGACGGGCGTAGCCGTGGAGGAACAGGTTCTGTCCCTCGGCGCTGTAGAGGTACTCCTGCCACAACCGGGCCACGGCCGGGTGCGGGGCGTCCTTGTTGATCGCCTGCGAGTAGTACTGGGCGAACTGGCCGTCCGTCGGAACCGCGACCTGCCAGTCCACGCCCTTGCTCTCGAACTCGTCGGCGTAGCTGGCGTTGAGGTAGTCCCAGTCGATGGTGATCGGGGTCTCACCCTTCTCGACCGTGGCCGGGGTGGACTCCACCGGGCTGTAGTTGCCGTTCTTCTTCAGTTTGGTGAAGAACTCCAGGCCGGGCTTGATGTCGTCGAGGGAGCCGCCGTTCGCCAGGGCCGCCGCGTAGACGCCGCCGAAGGCCGAGCCCGACTTGGTCGGGTCGCCGTTGAGCGCGACCTGGCCCTTGTACTTGGGCTGGAGGAGATCGGCGAAGGTCTTGGGGCACGGGTCGACGCGCTTGGCGTCGCAGCCGATGGAGATGTAGCCGCCGTAGTCGTTGTACCAGCGCGCTTGGGCGTCCTTCTGCTGTGCGGGGATCTTGTCGAACGAGGCGACCCGGTACGGGGCGAGCAGACCCTGCTGGGCGGCGCTCAGCGCGAACGAGCTGCCGAGGTCGACGACGTCGGGGGCGCGATCCTGGCCCTTGCGAGAGGTGATCGCGTTGATCTCGTCCTGGCTGCTGCCGTCCGGGCTCTCGATGTTGATCTTGATCCCGTACTTCTTGGTGAACCCGTCGATCAAGGCGCCGTAGTTGGCCCAGTCCCGCGGAAGGGCGATCGCGTTGAGCGTGCCCTCCTTCTTCGCCGCGGTGACGAGGGCGTCCATGCCGCCGACGTCGGCTGCGGAGGTCGCGGTGGCGGTGCTCTTGCCACCGGCCGCGACCTCGGTCTGCGCCGACGGAGCGGCGCCGCAGGCGGTCAGGGCGATCGCGGCGGCTGCGAGGCCACCGGCGATGCCGGCCAGCCTCGAAAAGGACACAGTCACTGTTTCTCCTGGGGGTGTTGCCCATCAACTGGGCGATGTCGATCAACTTGTTTGAACAAGTTGGCCCCAGTAAGCCCGCCGTTGATGTCCTGATCGTGAATACGGGCAGAACCCCGCAGTGCCATCAGTGGACACTCGGCACCCTTCTGGCCATGTGGTTGGCCGGAAGTGGACCAAGGAGGGGTGGCGCGGACGACGACCGGCACCGGCTCCCATACGCTGTTGGCGCTACGTGGATTGTGCGCAGAATCTGGGTCGGAGCGAGAGGGAGGCCGGTGGCGGCGCGACATGAGGAGATAGCCGAGGAACTCCGGCGGGCGATCGACCGTGAGGAGTACGTGGTCGGCGCGCTCATGCCCTCGGAGGCCGAACTCGCGGCCCGATACGAGGTCTCCCGCGGCACCGTACGCCAGGCGGTCGCGGCACTGACCGCCGAAGGGCTCATCGGCTCCCGGCAGGGGGCCCGGCGGGTGGTGCTGGCCGGCCAGCGCAGCCAGAGTTTCGCCGAGCTGCGCAGTTTCGCCCAGTGGGCGCGCGCCATGGGCCGCAGCGCGACGGGATCGGTGGTGTCGGCCGGGCGCCGGCCCTCGACACCCGAGGACGCGGCCCGGCTGAACCTGCGCACCGGCACCGAGGTGCTGCACGTGCTGCGCGTACGGGGGCTGGACGGTGAGCGCGTGCTCGTCGAGCGGACCGTCTACGCGGACTGGATCGCCCCGGCCGTCGAGCGCATCGAGCCGGACTGCGAATCGGTCACCCAGCGGTTGTACGAGGACACGGGACTGGTCTTCGCCTATGGAGAGCATCTGATCGACGCGGTGTCGGCCGGCACGGCGGACGCCGAACTGCTCGGCGTCCGCCGCACGAGCCCGCTGCTGCGCGTGCGGCGGGTCACCACCACCCAGACCGGTCGGCCCGTCGAGTGGTCCGACGACCGCTACCGGTCGGACGCCGTCAACTTCAGCGTCCACAACTCGATCGGCTCCAACCCGCTGGCCCGGCAGGCGGGGCCGGGTCTGGAGACCGTCGAGAACCGTCGTGGTGAGCGGGGCGATCCCACCGGAGGGTGACCCGGCTCGCTCAGGTACGCCGGTTCGAATCGGTGGAGTTCTTCTG
>NZ_JABVEB010000337.1 GCF_014323665.1 Actinomadura sp. HBU206391
GGCCAACCGCGTGCTCGAGCCCATCTGGAACAGCACCCACATCGCCGAGGTAGAGATCGTCTGGGATGAGTCCCTCGCGCTGGAAGGCAGAGCGGGCTACTACGACGGCGTCGGGGCACTCAAGGACATGGTGCAGAACCACCTGCTCCAGTTGCTGTGCCTGGTAGCCATGGAACCGCCGATCAGCCTCGGCGAACGCGAGCTACGTGACCGGAAGGTCGATGTGCTGCGCTCAGTACGGCCCCTCACCGACAAGGACGTCCTCCGCAGCACCCGCCGCGCACGCTATAGGGCCGGCCGGATCGGTGACCACGCGGTTCCCGCGTACGTTGACGAGGAAGGCGTGGACCCGGGGCACCGCACCGAGACCTTCGCCGAGGTGGAGCTGGAACTGGACAGCTGGCGCTGGTCAGGAACGACATTCCGCCTTCGCAGCGGCAAAGCGCTCGGAAATGACCGCAAGGAGATCGCGGTACGATTCCGGCCCGTGCCCCACCTGCCCTTCGGGCACAACGGGAAAGCCCTGCCCAACGTGCTTCGATTCGGCCTCGACCCAGAAGGTCTCACCCTGGATCTCACGGGCATCGGCTCCCGCGCCCAAACCCTTGTTCCGCTCACCCTGACCGCCCGGACAGAGCCGCCAGAGCTGCCCGCCTACGGCCAGGTACTGCTCGACGTGCTGAACGGGAACGCCGCCCTGTCCATCCGCGGCGACGAGGCCGAAGAGTCATGGCGGGTCCTCACGCCAGTACTGTCAGCCTGGTCAAAGGACCTCGTTCCGCTTCAGGAGTACCCGGCCGGATCGGACGGGCCGGTTCCCCAGCAGCAAAACGCGCCCCGCTGAGTGTGAATCGGCCACCGCACCGCTCAGGGCGAACCGGGCCCGGTGAGCTGGGGCGGAATGGGCGTGTGCGTACCCGTAACCCGGCGGTGGGGCTTCGATAGTTGGGGTGCACCAGCTCGTCCACCGGCCCGCGGACACGACTTCCATGAGACGGCAAGCATCGACCTTTGCCATATTTCCGCATGTCAAGCGGATTTCGCGAGTGAGTGCCGGGTAAGTGGCGGCGTAGAAGACGTCTTCCGGGGGGCGGTAGATGGAGACGGTGAGGCTTGGTCGACCCGAACTTCAGGTCACGCCGATCGCCTACGGCACGGGGCGGTTCGGCGGGGAATGGGGCGAGGGCGTGGAGCAGCCGGCGATCGATAGCATCCGCCACGCCCGCGAACCGGGCGCCAACGTAGAGAAGGGAATGGCGAAGCGGGTGCAGGCCTGGGCATCGCCCACGGACACCTCCCATGCCACCTACGCCACGGCAGCGTCCAGCTCGCCGGGGCAGGAACCCGGATAGGCCGGCGAGGAGCACATCATGCCACCGACGAAACGCACCACAGGGGACCTGCGTAGCCAGGCATGGTGGGACAACGCGGGCAATCCGGAGATGACGGCTCTGTACCTCGAGCGCTTCCTCAACTACGGCCTCACCCCGGCGGAGCTTCAGTCGGGCCGGCCGATCATCGGCATCGCCCAGACAGGTAACGATCTGGTTCCCTGTAACCGACACCACCTCGCCCTCGCCGACCGGGTAAAGGACGGGATCCGTGACGGCGGTGGCATCCCGTTCGAGTTCCCGGTCCATCCTTTGCAGGAGACGGGCAAGCGACCCACCGCCGCGCTGGACCGCAACCTCGCCTATCTCGGGCTGGTCGAGGTGCTCTACGGGTATCCGCTCGACGGAGTGGTCCTCACGACAGGCTGTGACAAGACCACGCCTGCGTGCCTGACCGCGGCGGCGACGGTGAACATCCCGGCGATCGTCCTGTCCGGAGGACCGATGCTCAACGGCTATCACAATGGCAAGCGGGCAGGCTCGACAGGCTCGGGGCTGGTGATCTGGCAGTCGAGGCGGCTGCTTGCCACCGGGCAGATCGACTACGACGAATTCATGGCGCGCGTGGCCGCTTCCGCGCCCAGCATCGGGCACTGCAACACGATGGGCACCGCGCTGTCGATGAACAGCCTGGCCGAGGCCTTGGGAATGTCCCTGCCCGGCTGTGCGGCGATCCCCGCCCCCTATCGCGAGCGGGCGCAGATGGCCTACGACACAGGCCGGCGAGCGGTGGCCATCGTGCACGAGGACCTCACCCCCCGCAAGATCATGACCCGGCAGGCCTTCGACAACGCGATCGTTGTCGCATCGGCCATCGCCGCCTCGACCAACGTGCCCATCCACATCAACGCCATCGCGCGCCACGTCGGGGTGGCACTGTCCAACCAGGACTGGCAACACGTTGGAGCCGACATCCCGGTGCTGGTGAACCTCGCCCCCGCCGGTGAGTTCCTCGGCGAGGACTTCTACCACGCCGGCGGCGTTCCCGCCGTGATGCGGTCGTTGCTGGCAGCGGGACGCCTGCACCGCGATGCCGTAACGGTCTCCGGTCGTACCGTGGCCGAGAACTTGGACAATGTCCCACCCGCCGACCCGGCGGTCATCCGTCCCTTCGACGAGCCTGTTGCCGCGCGGGGAGGCCTTCTCGTCATGACCGGGAACCTGTTCGACTCCGCGGTCATGAAGGTCTCGGTCTTCACCGACGAGTTCCGGGCCCGCTACCTGCCGCATCCCGATGATCCGCCGGTGTTCGACCTTCGCGCCATCGTCTTCGACGGGCCGGAGGACTACCACGCCCGCATCGAAGATCCCGAGCTGGGCATCGACGAGGGCTGCATTCTCGTCATCCGCTACACCGGGCCGATCGGCTATCCGGGATCGGCCGAGGTCGTGAACATGGAGGCTCCCACCGCGCTGATCCAGCGGGGAGTCACCGCGCTGCCCACACTCGGTGACGGCCGGCAGAGCGGCACCTCGGACGCACCGTCCATTCTCAACGCCAGCCCAGAGGCCGCGGCCGGCGGCAACCTCGCCATCTTGCGCACCGGCGACCGGATCCGTATCGACCTGGACAACGCACGTGTCGACGTCCTGCTGTCAGATGAGGAGATCGCCGCGCGGTGGGCCGAATACACACCGCCGACATTGGAGCACCAGACACCATGGCAGGAGATCTACCGCTCCACGGTCGGGCAGCTGGACGGCGGAGGCTGCCTGGAGCTCGCCGTGTCGTACCAGGATCTCGCACACACCAAGGGGATTCCCCGTGACTCGCACTGAGCCCAACGGCACGATCCTGATCGCCGACTTCGACTTCGGCGATGTGGACATCGAACGCGCAATCGTCGAAGGCGCCGGATTCCAGCTCCTTGCCACACAGTGCAAGAGCGAGGATGAGGTGATCGAGAAGGGTCGAGACGTCGACGGCGTCCTGACCCAGTACGCGCGGGTCGGTTCCCGCGCCATCGACGCGTTCACCCGCTGCCGGGTGATCGCTCGGTACGGCACGGGCGTGGACATCGTCGACGTCGCCGCCGCGACCCGACGGGGCGTCCAGGTCACGAACGCGCCGAACGAGTGGTGCGCCGAAGAGGTCGCCGATCACGCCGTCGCGCTCTGGCTCGCCGCCGCCCGTAAGATCTGCGAATACGATAGGGCGACCCGGCAGGGCGAATGGCGCTGGCAGACCGGACAGCCGATCTGGCGGCTGAGGGGACGGGTTCTCGGGCTGCTGTCCTTCGGCTCGATCGCACGGCTCATCGCCGAACGCGCGCAAGCGTTCGGCGTCGAGGTCTGGGCACACGACCCGTTTCTCGACGAGTCCGAGATGCGATCACGCCAGGTCCGGCCGGTGTCCTTCGATGACCTCGTGGAAGGTGCCGACTACCTGGTGGTCCAGTCGCCGCTCACCCCACAGACACGCCACACCTTCGACGATGCGACGCTCCGCAGGATGAAGCCGACCGCCGTCCTCATCAACACCGCGCGAGGGCCCATTGTGGAGGACACGGCGATCTACCAGGCCCTCACCGAAGGGTGGATCGTCGGCGCAGCACTGGACGACCTCGAGGAGGAACCCGCGAAACAACGCGACTGGCGCCCGAGCAACCCGCTCCTCAGCCTCCCCAACGTGATCGTCACACCCCACGCCGCCTACTATTCCGAGGAGGCCATCAGGACGGTGCGGCGCATCGCCGCCGAAGAGGCCGTACGGGTCCTGACCGGCCAACCGGCGCGTTTCCCGGTCAACGATGTGACGGCCAGTTCCCACCCGCAAGGGCCTAACCCCCCTTCGCATAGGTCCTAATCATGCATGCGATGGCCGTGATTCCAGGCGCGGGCGGAGTCCGGGTCATCGAGTGGCCCGAGTCGGGCGTCGTGACCGGCCGCGAGGCCTTGCTGCGAGGGATCGAGGCCGGGACGTGCGGTACCCACCATGAGATCGGTGCCCTCGTCTACGGCACGCCACCCGACTGTGACCGTCGTGCGCACGCTCGTCACCAGCCGCCCAGACCCAACGGGGACGCTCCCGCGCTGATCAATCAGCATGGCGGCATCAACCAGGTGGCCCGGCTGACGGCGGCGAGCGCGCCATGAGCGGCGACCACGACCGCGAGCGGGCATGCCCGGAGGGCGCGCCGCTGGCAGCGATCGCCGACACGAGAATATTGCCCGTACTCACGATCGACGACATCTCAGCGGCCATGCCACTCGCCGAAGCGCTACGACTGGGCGGCGTTCGCGCCATCGAGGTGACGCTCCGCAGCCAAGCCGCCCTGCCGGCCATCCGTACAGTCGCGAACCGAGGCGACCTGCTTGTCGGCGCCGGCACCGTGCTCAACCCGGCCGACGTCGACCACGCGGTCGACGCAGGCGCACAGTTCGCCGTGTCCCCCGGCTTCAGCCCGCCCGTGATCGAACGATGTCGCGCCAGGGGAATCGAAGTGATACCAGGAGTGGCAACGCCGACGGACATCCTGATGGCCATGGAAGCCGGCATCGACGTGCTCAAGTACTTTCCCGCACAGCAACTGGGCGGCCCACCGAGCGTGAAAGCGCTGGCCGCGCCGTTCACCTTCACCCGATTCATCCCGACCGGCGGTGTAGGACCAGCCAATCTTGCCGATTACCTGTCGCTGCCCGCCGTACTCGCCGTCGGCGGCTCCTGGATGGCAGGTCGTGAGCTTCAA
>NZ_JABVEB010000338.1 GCF_014323665.1 Actinomadura sp. HBU206391
CACGTCGTGCTCCTCACGCAGCCGGTCCACCTCGTCGCGGGCCGCCGCGGCGGTCGCCCGGTCCCGGGCGAAGACGGTGAGGACGCACAGGCTCTCGTATGACTCTCGCGTCATCACGCCGAACACGACCGGGGCACCGCCGGGCGCCACGGTGGAGACCAGGCCGAGCTCGACGACCTCCATCGCGGTGTCGGGGCCGGTGGCGGCGGTCGCGTACTGGGGCCGGCCGAGCTCGTACATGCCGTGCTGGAGCGCGGCGGTGAGCATGGCGGCGAGGTTGTCGAAATGCCGTTCGGCCCCCACGACGCCGAACCATTCGGCGCCGGGCGAGTGGGCGTCGAGGTAGGCGTCGATACCGCGTTGCAGCCCGGCGTGCTCCCAGGACCGGTGCTCCTGCGTGACGGCGACCAGCTCGGTGAACGGTACGCCGACGTGGTCGGTGAGCCGGGCGACGAGCGGTGAGTCGGCGTTCTCGGCGTCGAGCCGATTCCCCGCCGAGCGCATGAGCCGCTGCATGCCGATGGCGAGGGCCCGCGCATCGGCCGCCCCGACCTCCCCGTCGAGGCTCCCGGGGCCGGGGACGGGATCGGAGCCGCTGTCGGAACCGCTCGCGTGGTCGGTGCCGCTGGTGCTGAGATCGGCCACGGGTCTCCCGTTCGTCCGGACGCCAGGGCCAGCGTAGGCAGCGCGTCGATGCGCCGCGAACCATTTACGCCGATTCGCACGCCACGACCGCGCTCGCCGCCGGGGCAGAGCGGACGACCGCGCTCGCCCTAGCGCTCGCTGTGAGATGCCTGAGCGGTTCTCGGGAATCCAGGGTTACTTCGGAGTTGTCGCGGTACCTCCATGCGATCGGCCGTCTTCGGTCGCGTGTTCAGGCCGACAGTTGTCGGGAGGAGTCCGATGAGCGTGAGCGACACGGTCGCGTCCGTGCCGTCATCGGCGGTGATCCGTCGCTGGCCCACCGCGATGGTGCTGGGCAGTGCGATGTTCCTCGTTCTGTTCGACAGCCTGGCGGTCGCCACCGCGCTGCCCAGGATCGGCGCGGAACTCGACCTCCGCCCCACAACGCTCCAGTGGGTGGTGAGCCTGTACTCGCTGAGCATCGGAGGGTTGCTGCTGCTCGGCGGACGGGTCTGTGATGTCTGGGGGCGGCGACGCCTGCTGGTCGCAAGTCTGACCCTGTGCGCCGGAGGTTCGCTGCTCGCCGGATCGGCCCCAGGGCTGCCGCTGCTGCTGACCGGCCGGGTGCTGCAGGGAGTCGCCGCCGCCTTCGCGATTCCGGCCACGCTGGCGATGGCTGCGACGCTGTTCCCCGAGGAGCCGTGGCGCAGCCGGGTCTTCTCCGTGGTCGCGGTCTCGGGGAACTCGGCTGGGCTCGCCGGCGCTGTCTGCGGTGGTCTGCTCGCAGCCGAGTTCGGGTGGCGGTGGGTGTTCCTCGCGCCCGTGCCCGTCAGCGTCCTGGCCGTGGCCGCCGCCATGACGTTCCTGCCCCCGGACCCGCCCGGCCGGCCGGAGCGGGAACGGTTCGACATCGCCGGCGCTGTACTCGCCACGGTTGGCCCGGTCGCGCTGATCTACGGTTGTGGCCGGCTCGCGGAGCCCGGCCCGGCGGCCGCGGTCACGCTCGGCCCGATCGTCGGGGGACTGGGGCTCCTCGCCGGCCTCGTCGTGGTCGAGCGGCGCGCGCCCCACCCCCTTGTCAGGCCGGGCCTGTTGCGCTCGCGCAGGCTGGTCGGCTGCTGCCTGGCCTTCGCCGCCCACTCGGCCGCCTACGCCGCAGTCGTCGTGGTGGGCAGCCTGTATCTGCAGGACGTCCACGGGCTGTCGGCCGCGGGGGCCGGTCTGATCCTGGCGCCGGTGCTGCTGGCATCCCTCGTCAGCGCCCTGCCCGCCGGGGCGCTCATCCGCAGGTACGGCTCCCGCGTCGTCGTCGCCGGGGCTCTTGTGCTCTGCGCGTTCACGCTGACACTGGTGGCGGTGAACGCGGGAGGCGACCTCGCTGCCGTACTGCCCTGGTTCATCGCCTGGGGCCTCAGCGCGGGCCCCGTCTATGTGGGGCTCACCAGAGAGTGCATCGGTGACGCCGCCACGGGCGACCGCGGCACCGCCTCAGCCCTGTTCGAGTCCACCACCCATATCGGCGGAGCCCTCTCGGTGGCCGCCTATCTCACACTTTTCGGGGCGGGCTTCGGTTACCGCAGCGCCCTGCTCGCCGGCGCCGGTGCCGTCGCCGTCGGCGTCCTCACCACTCTGGTGATCCTCCCAAGGCCGGCGCGCCACAAGGCACGGGCCTAGACCGTCCTGAGCGGATCGGGCCGACTCATCGGCCGGTGTCTGCGGCGGGGAAGCCGACGGCGTGGGTGTCCATGAACTCGCGGATCCCCTCGATGCCCATCTCACGGCCCATGCCGCTCTGGTCGAAGCCGCCGAACGGCGCGCGTTCGTCAAGGTGTGCGGCCCCGTGGGCGTTCACGAAGGTGTAGCCCGTGCGCAATCGGGACGCGAGTGTCGCGGCGCGGTCGAGGTCCGCCGTCCACACGGACGAGCACAGTCCCGACCACGTGTCGTTGGCGCGGGCCACCGCCTCGTTCTCGTCGTCGAAGGCCAGGATCGGCAGGGTGGGGCCGAACTGCTCCTCCACCACGACGCGCGTGTCGTCGGCAGGCGCGAGTATGAGGGAGGGGCGCAGGAAGTTGCCCCGGGACAGGTCGGCGCCCTCGGCGGGTTCCCCGAACTCGCGGACCTCGGCGCCGCGGTCGCGCGCGTCGTCGACGAGCTCCCGGACGTACTGTAGTTGGCGCCGGCTGTGCAGCGGGCCCATCGTCACCTGTTCATCGAGTCCGTGGCCGAGGCGGGTGGCGGCGAGGATTCCGGACAGTCCCTCGACCACCTCCTCATAGCGCGAGCGGTGTACGTAGAGGCGTTTGGCGGCCATGCAGATCTGGCCGGTGGAGTCGAAGACCCCCGTGAACAGGCGTCGCATCGCCTCGGGGCCGAGGTCGGCGTCGGCGAGCACGATCGCCGGGTCATTCCCGCCGAGTTCCAGTGCGACGCGGGTCAAGGACTCGGCGGCCATCGACATGATGCGCTTGCCACCGGCCACACTGCCGGTGAAGCAGATCTTCTTGACCCGGTCGTCCTGGATCAGCGCGGGGCCGATCTCCGTGTCGCTGCCCGTCACGACGTTGAGGACGCCCGGCGGGAGTGCCTGCGCGACCCGCTCGACGGTGCGGACGGTGGCGAGCGGTGCGGTGGGCGGCGGCTTGACCACGACGGTGTTGCCCGCCAGCAGCGCCTGCGGCAGCGAGGCTGCGAGGATCGCCAGCGGCCAGTTGAACGGGACGATGATCGTCACGACGCCGAGCGGAAGGTAGGACACCACGGTCCGGTATGGCGGAGCCGCCAGCCGGGTCACCCGGCCCAGTTCGTCGGCGAGGTCGGCGGCGAGCCGGAAGCGATGCTCGAACACGAGGGAATCCACGACGGACTCCATCCGGATCTTTCCGTTCTCGCGGGTGAGCGCCTCGGCCGTCGCAGGGCGGTCGCCCTCGAGCCCGGCGAGCGCCGCGATCAGTAGCTCGGCGCGCTCGCGTGGCGTGCGGGCGGCCCAATCGGGGAACGCCCGGTCGGCCGCGGCGACCGCGTGGCCCGCCTGCCCAGCGCTGGCGGCGGCGGCGTGACCCACGACGCACGCGTTGTCCGCCGGGTCGACGATCTGCAGCGCGTCCTGGGCTTCACGGGCCTCGCCGTCGATGAAGAGCCCGGTCCTGATCTCGGGGAGGTGGTCCAGAGACGCCATCGGCTGATTCCTTGGGGTGGGGACGCACCGGGATGCGTGAACGGACGCTCGTACGCGTTGGGCCACGACGGTACAGGCAGGTCGCCGCGGAACCCGTGGGCATCGGACCCGATGTCCCCGAGGTGATTCGGCAAGCCTGAGCGAGACATCTGTCGCATGAGCATCTGGCGCGTCCTTGCCATGTTGGCGGAACCGTTACGGTGCTCACCCTCCACGGCGACCGGGCCGGTCGCCGTGGCGCTCGACCTCTGGGAGGACACATGCCGACCGTTCGCGAGACGACCTTCGACCTGCTCCGCGGCTGGGGCCTGACGACGGTCTTCGGGAATCCCGGCTCGAACGAGCTGCCCTTCCTCGACGGGTTCCCGGAAGACTTTCGGTACGTCCTCGGCCTGCACGAGGGGTCGGTGCTTGCGATGGCCGACGGCTACGCCCAGGCCGGGGGCCGCCCGGCGCTGGTCAACCTGCATTCGGCGGCCGGGCTCGGCAACGCGATGGGCAACCTGGCCAACGCCCGTGCCTCTCACACGCCGCTGGTGGTGACCGCGGGGCAGCAGGCACGGGCGATGATCGGGCTGGGCTCCGTGCTGGCCGAACCGGCGATGACCCGCGTGCCCGAACCGCAGGTGAAATGGGCGTTCGAGCCGGCCCGAGCGCAGGATGTGCCGCGGGCGCTCTCGGAGGCGTTCCACCTCGCCGCGTTGCCGCCGGCCGGCCCCGTGTTCGTGTCCCTGCCACTGGACGACTGGGCGCGGGACGTCGATGCCGACGAGGTCGCCCACCTGGCCGCACGGCGCGTGCGATCCGCCGGCGCCGCCACCCCCGACGTGGTCGCCGAACTGGCCGATCGCCTGTCGCGCGCACAGGCGCCGGCGCTCGTGGCGGGACCGGAGGCCGACGATGAGCGGGCCTTCGACCTTGTCGTCGAGCTGGCGGAACGGCTCGGGGCACCGGTGTGGACCGCGCCCACCCCGCCGCGGTGCCCGTTCCCGACCCGGCATCCGCTGTGGCAGGGTGTGCTGCCGCCGAGCATCGCGGGCGTGGCCGAGCGCCTGGCCGGGCACGATCTCGTACTCGTACTGGGCGCTCCCGTCTTTCGCTACCACGCCTACCGGCCCGGCCCCTGGCTGCCGGAGGGCGCCGAGCTCGTCGCCGTGAGCGGTGATCCGGCGGCGGCGGCCCGGGCCGCGTTCGGGGACGCGCTTGTGGCCGACGTCGCGGCGGTGGCCGCCCAACTGCTCGCCGCGCTGCCGGACCCGCCGCCCGTA
>NZ_JABVEB010000339.1 GCF_014323665.1 Actinomadura sp. HBU206391
CCGGCGGCGCGCCGCCGCGGCCAGGTCGACGGCGTCCACGCCGACGCCGTACCTGGCCAGTACGCGCAGTCGCGGCGCCCGTTCCAGGTGCGCCTCGGTGACCGGTCCGGTGCCGGCGATCCAGGCCACCGCGGTGGCGAGCGACTCCGACAGCGCCGTGACGTCGTGCGTCGCGGGCCCGCGGACCACGTCCAGGCCGCCAGCGGCCAGTTCGGCGACCAGGTCGCGCGAGCCGGAGGAGAACGAGCGCGAGGTCACCAGCACGGTGTCCCGCGCCGGCGTGGCGGCGACGTCGGGGGTGCTCGTGGCGGTCGGCGTGGAGTTCACCCGCGCTCCTGCGCGAGGTCGAACCACGGTTCCAGCCTCTGGTAGGCGTCAAGGAAGATCTCGTGCTGCCGCCGGTAGGCCTCATGGCGGGCCGGATCGGGCGCGAACTCGCCGGTGACCCGCGAGAGGGTCGGCGCGACGTCGAAACCGTCGAGGACTCCGGTGCCCACGCCCGCGGTCACGGCGGCCCCCAGGCTGTTGGCCTCCTCGACGATGCTGCGCCGCCGGACGGTGGCGCCCCACACGTCGGCGAGGATCTGCAGCCATGCGTCGCTCGCGGCCCCGCCGCCGATGGCGTCCACCCGGTCGACGGTGGCGCCGGACTCGCGGAAGGCGCCGACGCAGGTGCCGAGGTTGAACGCCACGCCCTCGAGCACCGCCCGGGTCAGGTGCGCGGGGCCGTGGTGGCGCGACAGCCCGACGAAGGCGCCCTTCGCGGCCGGATTCCAGTACGGGGAGCGCTCACCGAGCAGATGCGGCAGGAAGTAGAGGCCTTCGGCGGAGGCGTCCGCCGTCTCGGCGTCGGCCACCAGCCGGTCGAACCGATCGGCGTCGTCGCCTGGAGCGAGCAGATCGGTGACCCAGTGCAGAGCCCCGCCGCCGGCCTGCATGGTGGCGGTCGGGACGTACCGGCCGGGCACGACATGATCGAACGTCATGGTCCGCATCGCGGGGTCGTGCAACGGCGCGTCCGCCGCGATCGAGACCCAGGACGACGAGCCGAGGTAGGCATAGGCACCGGCCTCGGGGCTCACCACGCCCGCTCCGACCGCCGCCAGCGGACCGTCACCGCCGCCGATCACCACCGGCGTCCCGGCGAGCAGGCCGGTCAGCTCGGCCGCCGCCTCGCTCACCCCGCCCACCACGGTGGTCGACGGCACGATCTCGGGGAAGAGCGCGGGGTCGAGACCGGCGACGCCGAGGAGCTCCTGCGACCACGTGCCGTGGCGCTGGTCATAGGCGTTGGTCGACGAGGCGTCCGACGGGTCGGTGACCAGCACTCCGGTGAGCCGCTGGACGACGAAGTCCTTCGCCAGGCAGACGTGCGCCACGCGGGCGAACGTCTCGGGCTCGTTGTCGCGGACCCACATCACCTTGCTCAGCGAGTAAGTGGGGTTCAGCCGGTGGCCTGTGACGCGGTAGGCGGTGTCCATGCCGAACCCGTCGGCGAGCACCTGGCACTGGCCGGTGCTGCGGTGGTCGGCCCAGATGATCGCCGGCCGGACCGGCTCGTAGGCGGCGTCGAGGAGCACCGCGCCCATCATCTGGCCGGAGAAGCCGACCCCCCGAACCTCGCCGGGCGCGGTGCCGGAATCGGCGAGCAGCCGCCGGGTGGCCGTGCACACGGCCCGCCACCACGGCTCCGGATCCTGCTCGGCCACCCCGCCGTGCCCGAACCGGGTCGGATAGGGCACCGTTACCGACGTGACGAGCCGTCCGGCGTCATCGTGCAGCGAGGCCTTGTCACCGGTCGTGCCCAGGTCGTGTGCCACCAGCATGGTCGTTCCTCACGCTTGTCTTCTGCGGTGCGCGGGCGGTGCGTCGTGCCGTGTCGGAGTGCGTCCGGCGATGGGTGTGCGTCCCGGCCGGCCGGGACATCGGGCAGGCCGCGATCAGGCGGACGTGTACGGGGCCAGTTCGTAGCCGCTCGGCGTCCGCATCGCGCGCGCCCCCATCCCATGGTCGAGGACCCATTGGTAGTCGTGGCCCGCGCAACCGGGGTAGACGGCGAGAAAGCGGTACGGCTCGTCGCCCACGTTGACGCTGCGGTGCGCCCAGTGCGGCGGGATGTAGCCGATGACGCCGGGTTCCATGTCGATCCACTCAGACCGTTCCCCGTCGAACAGCAGCAGACCGCCGACGCCGGTCAGGCCGATGTAGATCTCGCCCTGCGGGTCGGGGTGCTGATGGCCCTTGGTCATGTGGAACTCGCCACCGCAGTCCCCGGGCAGGATCGTGGTGATCGACTGGGGGAGTTCCCTGTCGGCCTCCGGCACCGGAGACGAGGTAACGGTGTAGACGACCGGGTCGTCGCCCGCGGCGGCCCGCCGCCACTCCGTTTGATCGGCGAACAGCCCCTCCAGGTCGGACATGCGCCGGGTGAGGACGGGCCCCGCCGGCTCGACCGCCGCCGTGGCGGGGTCGAACGAGATCCGCAGCGGACTGATCGGTGGGGTCGCGAACGCGGTCACAGGTGGGCCTCCAGGGCGCGGACAGTAAGCACCTAAACTGTAGTCCTGTCCGTACAGGATGGCAAGAAGCTGCAACCGCATCCCGATCAAGCGAATGAGATGCGAGATCACCTATTACAGTCCGTAGTGGAAGCGGCTGCAGTTCCGTCACGACGTTCAGCGATGAGGAGACGTACATGGCCATCTGGAACCGGCTGCGCGAGTCCGCCCAGACGATGCAGACGCAACTGGAGGCGAAGAAGAACGACCTCAAGAGCGGCTCGTTCCGCGACGCGAGCATGGCGATGTGCGCGCTCGTGGCGGCGGCGGACGGCTCGATCGATCCGGCCGAGCGGCAGCGGGTGGCCTCGCTGATCGCGACCAACGAGGTGCTGCAGAACTTCCCCGCCGACGACCTGCAGCGGCGGTTCAACGACTACGTGGCCAAGCTCACCGCCGACTTCGCCTTCGGCAAGGTGAGCGTCCTGCAGGTGATCGGCAAGGTCGAGAAGAAGCCGATCGAGGCGCGCGCCGTCATCCAGATCGGCATCGTCATCGGCGGCGCCGACGGTGACTTCGACCCGAACGAGAAGGCGATCGTCCGTGAGGCCTGCCTCACGGTCGACATCCCACCCTCCGACTTCGATCTCTGACCGGCGCCGGCAGAACGCGCGGGCGCGCGGCCGAGGGGCGGCCCGAACACGAGCCGGCCCCGGCCGCCGCGCCCCCGCGGTTCGCCTGAGCCCTCCGGGGCAGTATGGAAGTCGATGCCGGGTTCGGCGGTATCCGCCCTGCCCGGTGCCCGCAGCTCGGAGGGCCGGCTCCCGTAGGGCCGTCGGCCGGGAAGGACAGTGTCCCGATGAAGGCGGTCCAGCTAGCCCGGTATGGCCGGATCCCGGAGCTCGTCGAGGTACCGGAACCGGAGGTGACCGACCCATTCGATGTGATCGTGCGGATCGGTGGCGCCGGTGTCTGCCGCACCGACCTGCACATCATCGAAGGGCAGTGGCAGGAGAAGTCCGGCGTCACCCTCCCGTACACGCTCGGGCACGAGAACGCGGGCTGGGTGCACGAGGTCGGCGGCGCCGTGCGCAACGTGGCGGTCGGCGACAAGGTGATCCTGCACCCACTCGCCACGTGCGGGTTCTGCCGTGCCTGCCGGGACGGCGACGACGTGCACTGTGCCGACTCGGCGTTCCCCGGCATCGACGGCGACGGCGGCTATGCCGAGCTGCTCAAGACCAACGCGCGAGCGGCCGTACGGCTGGACGACTCCCGCGAACCGGCCGACGTGGCCGCACTCGCCGACGCCGGGCTGACCGCCTACCACGCCGTGCGGAAGGCGGCGCGGACGCTCCGGCCCGGGGCGCGGGCCGTCGTGATCGGCGCGGGCGGCCTGGGGCACATCGGAGTCCAGGTGCTGCGCGCACTCACCGCGGCCGAGATCATCGTGGTGGACACCTCGGCCGACGCCCTCGCGCTCTCGGAGCGGCTCGGCGCCGACCACGTCGTGCGCGCCGACGGCTCGCAGATCGACGCGGTGCTCGAACTCACCGATGGCGGCGGGGCCGAGGCGGTCATCGACTTCGTCGGGGAGGGCGGCGCGATCGAGGCCGGTGTGGCCATGTTGCGCAGGGCGGGCGACTACTACGTCGTGGGGTACGGAGGAGTCCTGCAGATCCCCACCATCGATGTCATCTCCACTGAGATCAACTTCATCGGCAATCTCGTGGGGTCCTACAACGACCTCGCCGAACTCATGGTGCTGGCCGCCAGGGACCGGGTCCGGCTGCACACGACGACCTACCCGCTCGGCGAGTTCGCGCGTGCCCTGGAGGACCTCGACCGCGGACGGGTCCAGGGCCGCGCCATCCTCGTCCCCTGACCGGGCCGACACCGGCGCGTACGACCGGATGACGAGAGGTTGAGGGCATCCGGTGGGGGCGCTTGTCAGAACCGGAGTGCGATGCGGCACCGTGACGGCGCTCAGAGCCCGGCGACACCGGCGGGCCGTTCTTCTCCGGCGGCACCGCGCTCGGACTCACCGTCGGCGGCAGCGGCAACTGCACCAGCGGAGGGGTCACGTACTTCCAGCCGATCGTCGTGACGCTCAACGCCTTCGGCGTCAGTGTCCACTGAGCGGCGCTCCTCTCGACCGTGAGGCATTTGCCCGCTTCGTGTTTGACCTCCGCTGCTGGGGAATGGAGTTCCGAGCAGTCGTCAGCGACGGAGAGCCGTCAGCGACGGAGAGAGGAGAGCGCCGTGACCATCGGTGTCAGCATCGCCCTCATCATCATCGGCGCCATCTTGGCGTACGCGGTGAACTTCAGCATCAGTGGCCTGGACCTGGATGTCGTGGGCTTCATCCTGATGGCCGGCGGTATCGTCGGCCTCATCATCGGCCTGGTCTGGATGGCCTCCGCACGTCGTCGTGCGGTGCCGCCCGCGGTGGGCCCGGCCCCTCACGAGGGCTACTACGACGAGGCCCCGCCCGCCTACGGCGACCCGCCCCGGCGACGCACGTACTGACCCTTCCGGTCGCGCCGAT
>NZ_JABVEB010000034.1 GCF_014323665.1 Actinomadura sp. HBU206391
CGCCGTTGACGTCGCGGGGCGCGGGCTTGTGCGGCTCGGGCACGGTCGGTGCGGTGAGCGCCGGCGTGGTCTCGCCGATCCGGCGCGACCCGGTGGCGCGGCCGGCGCCGTCATCGGCCTCCGGCGCGGGGGCCTGACCGTTGCCGGCGGTGCGGTGTTCGGTGATCCTGCTCGGGTCGGCCGGGCTGATGCCGAAGTCCGCCAGCTCGATGAGCCCGGTGCCGTGCCGGTGGAACGACTCGTACACCAGGTCGGCGGGCCGTCGCAGGCCCTGTACGTCGCGCAGGGCGGTGACCATCATGTCGGCCAGCCCGGCGTAGTCGGTGGCGGTCGCGAGGGGCGGCAGCTCGGTCCACCAGTTCGCCGGCGACCAGTCCGCCGTCGGCGGCCGCCACCCGGCCTCGGTGAGCACCTCCTCGTCGGCGGGGGTCAGCAGGAGCGGGCCCTCGAGGAAGTTGTTGCTGACGGCCTCGGCGTAGAGCCGGTCCGGTTCGCGCATGGCCTGGACGTAGTGGCGGCTCTCGTCGTGTTCCCGCACGATGAGGATGGTGTCGCGATCGAGACCCGCCAGCTCACGGCCGAGGCGTTCGGCGAATTCGGACCACTCCAACAAGATCACTCCTCACCGGCCGCCGTCGAGCCACTCGGGATCTCCGACCCCACCGTAAACGCCGATAATCGCCGTCCGGGTCTCCTCTCGCAAACCGCTCGGTCAGCCGGCCGGCGGCCGATCGTGGCGCAGCGCGCGCAGAGCGCCGCGCAGCGCGTCGGCGTCGCCACCGTGCCGGTCGATCACTTCGATGAGCCGGTGCAGGATCTCATGGCGCTCGTAGCCGAGATCCAGCAGGATCTGCGCGGTCTCCCACAGTTGCGGCGGATCACCCGCCCACAGCCGCGCGGCCAGCCGCTCGTGCTCGGCCAGATGATCCTCCGGAGCCCCTGGATGCTCGAACTCGAGCAGCAGCCGGCGGTCACCCGGATCCGCTGGATTGAGCGACGTCAGGTCGACCTTGCCGTGCCGTCCGTTGAGGAACGGCAGCGCGAACGCCCGGCGGGGGAGGGCCTCCAGATCGCCGTCCGGCAGCAGCCGCTCGACCAGCTCGCGGTCCAGGCCGGCCTCGGTCGGATCGCGGTAGGCCTCGGCGAACCTCACAGTGGCGTCCCAGACCGCGTCGAGGGTGGCCCGGACGCCCTCCTCGGGCAGCCCGGTGCGGCGGCTCGCCCACCGCACCCACGCCGCGAGCACGTGCGGCATCGCCTCCTGCTCGGTGGGCCACAGCAGGACCTTGCGCGGCACCCACTCCAGCAGGAACCGCTCGCACTTGATGGGGCTGACCCGCAGCGGGCGGCCGGAGTCGTACGTGCAGCCGTAGTCGATGATCCGGTCGACGCAGCGGCTCGCCGCGGACCGGTCCGACAGTTCCTCGGCCTCGTCCGAGGCCAGGAACTGCGCGGCCAGGGTGGCGCGCCGGTCGCGGCCGTAGACCGGCGGCGCGGGGTGGCGGCCGCCCGGGGGCAGCGCCCGCACCCTGGCCCGCACGAACGCGTGGTAGGACCCGAAGCCCTCGTTGACCGGCGGGTCGGTCCAGCCGTCGGTCGTCCTCAGCGCGGTCTCGAGCAGCGCCCGGGTACGGCCCGGCTCGAGATGCTCGAAGCGCATGAGGGGGTTGTCGCGGCCGTCGTTGCGGCAGTGATCGAGCACCTTCTCGACCTGGGAGGACACCCACGCGTCCCGCACCATGCCGCCGTAGTTGTGGTCGACCACGACGATGAGGGCGTGCCGCTCCGCGCCGCCATAGGTGTAGGTGCAGACGATCGATTCCTGGTCGCCGTAGACGTCCCGGGAGGTGTAGCACTCCTCGGCCGCGACCATGCCGACCCGGTCGGCCCAGCCGGGGCGGGCCACCCCGCGTTCCATGAGGCCGAGCGCGGCGTGCTCGGCCATGGCCGCCTGCCGGCTCGTGCCGAGATAGGCCATGCCGGTCAGCAGGGCCAGCGCCGCAGGGGTACCCGCACGACCGGCGTGGTCGACCAGGGCCTCCCCGACCACCTCGTCGGCGTCGGTGCCGACCTCGTCCGACCGGCGGCCCCACCAGGAACCGAGGATCTCGCTCACGATGAGCTCGGCGTCGAGCGGGCTGCGCACCGCCAGCAGCTCACGGGCGTGCCTCAGGATGTCATTGAAGATCGCGTAGATCTCGTCGGAGGGTGGCTTGGCGTCCCCCGGAGGACGGCGGCGGCTGCGGGGACTCACGGACTTACCCTCTCAGATTCGCTCGTGACAGTCGCCCACGACCTGCATGATGTCGCCAGCGGAATGCTCTGGTAGGACCGCTCCACCCGGCACCCCCGATATTCGGGGGAATTGTCGTCGGGAGGCCGGTCCATGTTCGAACAACCATTTTACTCCCCCATGGCGGTAAAGGTGCCCGTTGCCATGGGCCTTGACCGGCGTCTACCGGCGGAGTCGCGGCGTCCTATTTCACGCAGCAAGGAGACCTGTCAAGGCCTCCGGGCGTCATGCTTCTCTGGCTCTTCCGGTGTGGATTGTGTGGATTGTTCGGCCAGCCACGCCGGGTGGTGGCGGGCGGCCCACGGCCGGTCGACATGGCCGTCCCACATCCCGGCCATCGCCCCGCGGTCGCGCATCGCGAACCAGAGGTGCCCCAGGAAGGCCGCGAAGATCCCCAGGGTGAGCCAGTCGTGCACGAAGGTGGCGCCGGTCCGCCAGCCGTCGGGGAACGGGCCGGGGAAGGTGAGCATGGCCCCGGTCCCCAGCATGACGAGGATCGCGCCGGCGACGAAGGCGGCGTTGAGCTTCTGGCCGGCGTTGAACTTGCCGACGGGGATCGCTCCCTCGCCGTCGATGACGACACGCCGGTCACTTCGGCGCAGCCACTCCCAGTCCACGTCGCCGAAGCGGTTGAGCCGCCCCAGATCGGTTCGGAACGCCTTCGACAGCCAGCCCGCGAGAATCGGGGCGGGCAGGGAGAATCCGGCGATCACGTGGATGGTCTTGAACAGTTCCCGGCGGCCGACGGCGGCGGCGACGACCGGGACGTACAGGCACGCCGCCGTGACGAGGCAGATGATCATCAGGAGCGCGACGGCGTGATGGACGGCGCGCTCAGGGAGGGTGAACCTCAGGATCGCCCGCCCGCCGCGACCGCCGGGGTCACGTCGGCTCATCGTCTCTCCCGTTCGACCGGCCGACCCACGCGTCGACGTCGTAGCCGCGCTCTTCCCAGTAGCCGGGGACGACCTTGTCGACGACCTCGATGCCGCCCAGCCACTTGAGCGACTTGTAGCCGTACATCGGCGCGACGAACAGCCGCACCGGGCCGCCGTGATCGTGGGTGACGGGTTTGCCGAGCATCTCGGTGGCGACGAGGACGTCCCGCCTGCGTGCCTGCTCCATCGTCAGCGACTCGGTGTAGGCGCCGTCGAAGGAGCGGAAGCGCACGGCGGCCGCTGCCGGCGCCGCGCCGACGGCGTCCAGCAGGTCGGGGAGCGCGACCCCCGCCCACGGCACCTTGGGCACCCGCCAGCCGGTGACGCACTGGAAGTCCCGGGTGATCCGCGTCTGCGGAAGCGCACGCAGGTCGGCCATCGTGAACGTGCGCCGTTCGCGGACCCGCCCGCTCACCGTCAGCGTGTAGTTCCCGGCATCGCGGCGATCGACGCTGTCGACCACCGAGTAGTACCGGAAACCTCCACCGATCGGGACGATCTTGTTGATGGGCGACAGGGCGCGGTCGACCTTCTCCTGCACGCCGGCGCCGACCGCCACGCCGATCGCGCCGAGGCCCAACATGCCGAGGACGATCCGCCGTCCCACAGGGGTGCCTTCGTCCGGCCGCGCGGAGTCCGGCCGCGCGGAGGCTCCGCCGTTCAGTCTGGTGCCCGTCACCCCCCCATTCGAGCACTACGCACACCGTATGACCACGGGAACGATCGGAATGTAAGAAATCAGTCATATCTGGCCTCGCCGGCTCCGGGCCGGAACGGCGATCTTCGGAGAACGGCCGGAATCGGCCAATCGGGATCGCCTGCACTGGCCCGCACCGGCGCGAGGCGGGCGCGGCACGCGGCCGGAGGCATTCGCGATCGGGCGGGCGGCGGTACGAGGCACGGTGCCGATCTGCGCGGGGACGCGCCGGGATCCCGCGCTCGGCTGCCGATCGGCGCGCGGCGTTCTATCATCTCGTACCTGCCGATTGATCCGGCCGCCTCGGTGCCTCGGCGGACCTGGCCGGACGGCGGGCGTATCGACGGCACCGTAGGGTGACCGGTGAAGGTGCCGAACCGGCCACTGGGGGTAAGACTTGTCTTCGGCGCCGAACCACCGAGATGATGAAGGCCTGGCTCCGACCAGTGTTGTGATGGAGGCGGGGGCTCAGCCTGCTCCCATTCACCCATAGTGATGACGACCTGCCTTGTGGTTAATCCTCGCCCGCGACGGAGGTGTCGATGGTGAGCACCGATACTTCTGTTCCGCACCCCCGGGTGGCCGGTATGGACTCCTCCGATATCGCGCTGTTCGAGACCCTGATCAAGGAAGCGTCCATCGGTTTCGCGTTCTTCGATGCCAAGCTGAAGTGCCGCCGGGTCAACGAGACCCTCGTGGAGATCCACGGCGTGTCCGCCGAGCGCCTCATCGGGCGGCGCCCGTCCGAGGTGCTGACCGACGACGCGGCGACGGCCGCGGCCATGGAGGCCGCGCTGCGGCAGGCGCTCGACGAGGGCCAGTCCGTGATCGACGCCTTCGATCTCACCGTCGACGTCGCCAGGGAGGGCGGCGCGGATGAAGACGGCGCGAACGAGGGCGGTGCGGCCGAAGGCGAAGCCGGGCCCGGGACGGTCGGCACCGGGGCGCCCGGCCCGGACGACTCGCTCAGCGCGTCCGTCGACCGGACCCGGCACTGGTCGTACTCGTGGTTCCCCTCCCGCGGCCCGGACGGAAAGCTCCTCGGCATCGTGCTGATCGTGGTGGACGTGTCCGAGCGCCGCCGTTCCGAGGAGATCATCCGCCGCAAGGAGGAGCGCTACCGCTCGCTGGTCGAGGCGAGCTCCCAGGTGGTGTGGGTGACCCAGCCCGACGGCCAGATCTCCGACGACGCGCCGGAGTGGCGGTCGATCACCGGGCAGTCCATCGACGAGTACCTCCTGGGCGGCTGGCTCGCGGTCATCCACCCCGAGGACCGCCAGCGCGTCGAGGCCGTCTGGCAGGAGTGCGTGCAGGTCAACCGTGTCTTCGAGGCCAACTACCGGGTCCGCACCAAGACCGGCACCTACCGGCACTACGACGTACGGGCCGTGCCGATCTGGCGGGGCGAGGACGTCGTCGAGTGGGTCGGCGCGAACACCGACGTCACCGGCCAGCGTGAGGCCGAGGAGATGCGCGGCCGGTTGACCGAGCAACTGTCGGCCGCCGCACTGCGCACGGCCAGGTTGCAGCAGGCCACCTCGCTGCTGGCCGAGGCCCTCACGGTGGCGCAGGTCGTCCAGGTCATCACCGAGGTCGGCCGGTCGGCGATCGGCGCCGACCAGTCGGCGGTGGCGCTGCTGAACGACGACAAGCTGGTGCTGCGGATCATCACGCCGGGCGGCACCCAGGAGACCGCTCCGGTCGCGCCCGACGACATCCAGGTCAGCGGCCAGACCGTGATGTCGGTCGCGGTCCGGGAGAGCCGGCCGTTCCTGGCCGAGAATCCCGACAGCCTCCGGATGCAGCTCGGTGGCGACGAGCCCGGTCTGTTCGGGCGTCAGATGGAGGAGCGGGCCTGGGTGGGGCTGCCGCTGCTCGCGGCGGGCGCCGCGATCGGCGCCCTGCGATTCTCGTTCATGCGGCCACGAGAGATCACCGAAGAGGAGCGGGTGTTCCTCGAGGCGCTCGCCGGCCAGTGCGCGCTGGCGGTCGAGCGGGCGCTGCTGTTCGAGCGCGAGCACAAGACCGCCGAGGAGCTGCAGCGCAGCCTCCTGCCGAGCGATCTGCCGCAGCTGTCCAACATGCAACTGGCCGCCCGCTACCACCCGGCGACCCGCCATGTGCAGGTCGGCGGGGACTGGTACGACGCGTTCCGGCTGCCCGACGACCGGCTGGCCATCGCGGTCGGCGACGTCATGGGCAAGGGCGTGCTGGCCGCGGCCGGGATGGGCCGGGTCCGCAACGCCCTGCGCGCCCTCGCGCTCAACGATCCGCGGCCGGCCGCGGTGCTGGCCGGGCTCGACCGGCTGTTCAGCGCCACCGAGGACGAAGAGCAGTTCACGACGGTGGCCTACGCCGTCATCGATCCCGAGACCGGAGTGGGCGTTCTCAGCAATGCGGGGCATCCGCCACCGCTGCTGATCAGCCCGAACGCCCCCGCGCGGCTCAGCGCGAGCGAGCCGGGGACGCCGCTCGGCTGGCCGAGTCAAAGACAGCAGACAAGTTTTTCCATCGAGTCCGGCAACACTGTGGTGTTCTATTCCGATGGACTCGTGGAGAACCGTAGGCGTGGAGTGGACGCCGGTCTCGACGAGCTCGTCGGGGTCGCGGCGGACGCGCCACCGGAGGTGGTAGCAGATCCTGAAATAATCGTCGATTTCTTGGTCGATCGCATGCTTGCCGGGTATGAGCAAGACGACGATGTGACCGTACTTGCCCTACACGTTCCGCCGAAGACGGCGTAGTCCGTACGAAGGACCACTCAGCTCCCCCTAAGGTGGTGTGTTACCGGGCAGGACTCCCCGTACGGAATGCGCAGCCGTGCCAGAATGCTGACCCTAGGAGAAGCGGGTACGCTGCTTTCCCGCGCGGGGTTCGTGGCCCCGCCCGCGAGGCCACGCCCGACAGGCCGCCTGGGTCAACCTAGCCACATGTTTCGTTCGAGAGGTGTTTGTGTCGCCTGCCAGTTCGACCTCGAAGCCAACAGAGCAGCTGCACGAGCACGTCATCGGGCAACTGATCGAGCGTGGACGGTCCCAGGGTTACATCGAAGCCGACGATGTACGCCGTACGTTCGAGGAGGCCGACATCCCCGTGTCCAAGGCCTCGAGCATCTTGCGGAGCCTCAGCAAGGAGGGTGTGACCGTCATGGTGAGCGCTGCCGACTCCGCGGCGCCGAAGCGTCCGCGCAAGCGCGCCGGGACGCAGGCGGCGCGGAAAGATCAGACTGAAGAGGGGGCGGGCTCCCGTCAGGGGGCGCCCAAGAGCGTCGCGGCCGCCAAAGAGCAGCCCGACACGGTGACGGCCGTCGTCGACGACGGTTCGGACGGCGGCGCGTCGGACCAGCGGGCCCGGGCGGGCCGGTCGCAGACCGCCAAGCCCAAGAAGGCCGCGCCCAAGCCGAAGCGGCCCACGGCCGCCAAGAAGACCCAGCCGGCCAAGGGCGGTCCCGCCGCCAACGGCACGGCCAAGCGGTCGGCCGAGAAGGCCGAGCCGGTCGTCGATGACGAGGTCGAGGTCACCGATCTCGATGTCGATCTCGAGGTGGACCTCGAGGTGGACGTCGATCTGGAGGCCGGTGACACGCCCGGGGACGCGGATGTCGCCGTCGAGCCCGACACCGAGGCCGTCGTCGCCGAGCCCGACGCCGCCGGGCCGCAGGGCAAGAAGCGCGAGGACTCCGAAGAAGAGGCGTTCGTCCTCGGCGACGATGACGAGGACGCCCCGGCCCAGCAGATCGCGGCGGCCGGCGCGACCGCCGACCCGGTCAAGGACTACCTCAAGCAGATCGGCAAGGTCCCGCTGCTCAACGCCGAGCAGGAGGTCGAGCTGGCCAAGCGCATCGAGGCGGGCCTGTTCGCCGAGGAGCGGCTCGCCGTCGAGGGCCATGCGATGTCCGAGGACGACCTCGAGGACTTCGAGTGGATCGCCGAGGACGGCCGCCGGGCCAAGAACCACCTGCTCGAGGCGAACCTGCGCCTGGTGGTGTCGCTGGCCAAGCGCTACACCGGCCGCGGCATGCTGTTCCTGGACCTGATCCAGGAGGGCAACCTCGGGCTGATCCGCGCGGTCGAGAAGTTCGATTACACCAAGGGCTACAAGTTCTCCACGTACGCCACCTGGTGGATCCGGCAGGCGATCACCCGGGCGATGGCCGACCAGGCCCGGACCATCCGCATCCCGGTCCACATGGTCGAAGTGATCAACAAGCTGGCGCGGGTGCAGCGGCAGATGCTCCAGGACCTGGGCCGCGAGCCCACCCCGGAGGAGCTGGCCAAAGAGCTCGACATGACCCCCGAGAAGGTCGTCGAGGTCCAGAAGTACGGCCGTGAGCCCATCTCGCTGCACACGCCGCTGGGTGAGGACGGCGACAGCGAGTTCGGGGACCTCATCGAGGACTCCGAGGCGATCGTCCCGGCCGACGCGGTGAGCTTCACGCTGCTGCAGGAGCAACTGCACTCGGTGCTCGACACGCTGAGCGAGCGCGAGGCCGGAGTGGTCTCCATGAGGTTCGGTCTCACCGACGGCCAGCCGAAGACCCTCGACGAGATCGGCAAGGTCTACGGGGTGACCCGGGAGCGGATCCGCCAGATCGAGTCGAAGACCATGTCGAAGCTGCGTCATCCGTCGCGCTCCCAGGTGCTTCGCGACTACCTGGACTGAGCTCCGCCTGGACTGAGCTCCGCCTGGACTGAGCTCCGCCTGGACTGAGCTCCGCCCGGATTGATTTGGCGGCGCGGGCCTCCGACCGGTACGGCCGGGGAGGCCCGGCCTGCCGGAAATCGCCCTCCGTGCACCATCGGGAGCGGCCGCGACACGCCGAGCGCACCACGTGACGGACTGTTTACCAAACGTGATTCAGCGCTCGTGTTTAGCCGCCCCAGGTGTTTCAGTGCCCGTGATTCAGTGCCCGGGTTCGCACGGATCGCTGAGGATGACCTCGGCGGTCCAGGGTGCCCCGCTCCGGGCCGGGCCCTTCAGTTCCACAACGTGGCCCAGATCGCCAAGGATCTTCGCCAGCTCCTCTGGAGACCGCGGGTCGGCGCCGGCCACGATGAGATCGCGTGTCACCGCGCCCCTGGTGGCCTTGGCCATGTGGCTGACCACCGAGCGCCGCACCACGCCGCCGGCGATCCGTTCGCGCAGGACCCGTACCGCCACCGTAGGGACTGCCGGCCGCCACGCCGCGGCGTAGGGCGCGGAGCGCATGTCGACGATCAGCCCTGGGTCTTCAGCGGACATCGCCTCGGCGAGGGCCGGCCGCCATACGCCCGCGAGCGCGCCGAGCCACGGCAGTCTCACTCCCATGGCCAGCCGATACGGCGGAACGCGGTCGCCGATGCGCAGCACGCCCCACAGGCCGGAGAAGATCGCCAGACGCTCGGCGGCCCGCGCGTAGGCGGCACCGTCCAGATCGGCGAGGCCGAGATTGTCGTACAGGACCCCCGTGTAGAGCCGCGCGGTCGGCAGCGTGGCCGCCGACCGCAGTACGCGGTTGCGCTGCAGGGCGTCGGCCTGCCCGGCGGGCAGCCCCAGAACGTCCATGGCCCGTCGCTCCGGGCCGGCACAGAGGGTGATCAGGGTGTCGAGGACCCGTTCCCTGGTCCTCGTCAGCTCGGGACGGGTCAGCCCGTCCAGGTCGACGGGCGGGCCGTCTCCGGTGGTCGCCTTTCCCTCGGAAGGCGGCAACAGGACGAGCACGGTCCCTCCGGTGGGTGGTCGCGGGTCGTAGGTCGTAGGGACGCCGGGTCGGCGTCGGCCGGATACAGAAGACGGCGGCCATCGTCGCCGATGACCGCCATCTTCTCTCTATGTATGGAGCTGTCGAACTACCGTTCCTTGTCAGGGGCGATGGCAGGGGTCTCGATCAGCCGGTCGGTCTCGTCCTGAATGTCAGCCCCGTTGGAGCGAAGCGCCTCGCTGAACTTGCGGCCATGGTGCGCGCAGAACAGCAAGTCGCCGCCGCCCGAAAGGACCGCACGGACATAGGCCTGGGCGCCACAACGGTCGCAGCGATCAACGGCCGTCAGTGGCTTGGATGGGGCAAGGGCTCCAGTCACGGCACCTTCCTCGTCTCGGGGTCGGTACTTAAAAGAACATCTAACCGGACGCGGACGTTCCCAACCCGCCAGTCAGTACGCCCAGAGCAGAATGGAGCAATAAGTGACGTAAGTCACAAAGAGTCCCCTCTGCTTTGGAAAACGCCGGAAAGTCCAGGCGGTGGATCGGCCATCGGGCAGCATCCTGCCGCATGTGGGAGCCCTGTTCGAGGACCGACGAGGCCGCGTGACGACATCTTCGCGACATCTCGGGGCCTCGAACGGCATCTTCGTCACGGCTTCGGAGTGGCCGACGGGTGAACGGCCCCAGGAGGGGTAGCCTGCTGCCTGACGTTCTGCCCCCCGAGGAGTTCGACCAAGTTGACCGCTGTGACCGCTGAACTTGCCGCAGACGACCCGCACGGCTATTCGGCCCGGCATCTGTCGGTGCTCGAAGGGCTGGAGGCCGTCCGTAAACGGCCGGGCATGTACATCGGCTCCACCGACAGCCGCGGCCTGGTGCACTGCCTGTGGGAGATCGTCGACAACTCCGTCGACGAGGCCCTGGGCGGGCACTGCACGCACGTCGAGGTCGTCCTGCACGCCGACGGCTCCATCGAGGTGGGCGACGACGGCCGTGGCATCCCGGTCGACATCGAGCCCAAGACCGGGCTGCCGGGCGTCGAGCTTGTCATGACGCGGCTGCACGCGGGCGGCAAGTTCGGCGGGGTCTCCTACACCGCCTCAGGCGGTCTGCACGGCGTCGGCGCCTCGGTGGTCAACGCGCTGTCCGCCCGGCTCGACGTCGAGGTCGACCGCGGCGGCCACACCCACCTGATGAGCTTCAAGCGCGGTCTGCCCGGCGATTTCGCCGACGAGGGACCGACGGCCAAGTTCAAGAAGAAGTCCGGCATGAGGCTCGGCAAGCGGGTCGCCAAGAAGACCACGGGCACCCGGGTGCGGTTCTGGCCGGACCGGCAGATCTTCATCAAGGACGCGACGATCGCGACCGAGCTGGTGCTCGACCGGATGCGCCAGACCGCCTTCCTGGTACCGGGCCTGTCGATCTCGGTGAGGGACGAGCGCGGCGAGGAGCTGATCGAGGAGTCGTTCCGTTTCGACGGCGGCATCAGCGAGTTCTGCTCCTACCTCGCCTCGGACGAGTCCGTTAGCGAGGTGCTGCGCCTGCAGGGTCGCGGTCACTTCACCGAGACGGTGCCGGTGCTCGACGACCAGGGGCACCTGACCCCCACCGACGTCGAGCGCGATCTCGAAGTCGACGTGGCGCTGCGCTGGGGCACCGGCTACGACACGATCACCCGCTCCTTCGTCAACGTGATCGCCACGCCCAAGCACGGCACCCACGTCTCCGGATTCGACCGGGCCCTGGTGCGGACGATCAACGAACAGCTCCGCAGCACCCGCCTGCTGAAGAACGGCGACGACCCGGTCCTCAAGGATGACATCCTCGAAGGGCTCACCGCCGTCGTCACAGTACGGCTGCCGGAGCCGCAGTTCGAGGGGCAGACCAAGGAGGTCCTCGGCACCTCGGCTGCGACCAGGATCGTGTCCCAGGTGGTCGCCAAGGAGCTCAAGGCGGCGTTCGAGTCGCCCAAGCGCGGCCAGAAGCAGCAGCTGCGCAACGTCCTCGAGAAGATCGTCTCCGCGGCCAAGACACGCATCGCCGCCCGCACCCAGCGCGACAACCAGCGCCGCAAGAACGCCCTGGAGAACTCCGCGCTGCCGGCCAAGCTGGTCGACTGCCGCACCTCCGACGACCGCAGCGAGCTGTTCATCGTCGAGGGCGACTCCGCGCTGGGCACCGCCAAGCTCGCCCGCAATTCCGAGTTCCAGGCGCTGCTGCCGATCCGCGGCAAGATCCTCAACGTGCAGAAGTCCTCGGTCGCGGACATGCTCAAGAACGCCGAGTGCTCGGCCATCATCCAGGTCATCGGCTCCGGTTCCGGCCGCAGCTTCGAGATCGACTCGGCCAGGTACGGGCGGATCATCCTCATGGCCGACGCCGATGTGGACGGATCGCACATCCGGTGTCTGCTGCTGACCCTGATCTACCGGTACATGCGCCCCATGCTGGAGGCCGGCCGGGTGTTCGCGGCCGTACCGCCGCTGCACCGGATCCAGCTCAGCAACCCCAGGAAGGGGCAGGAGCGCTACATCTACTGCTACACCGACGGGGAGCTTCGCAAGAAGCTCGTCGAGCTCGAGCGCAAGGGCCAGCGCTGGAAGGAGCCGGTGCAGCGGTACAAGGGCCTCGGTGAGATGGACGCCGACCAGCTCGCCGAGACCACCATGGACCCGCGGCGCCGCATGCTCAGGCGGATCCGGATCGAGGACGCCGAGGACGCGGCCAAGATCTTCGATCTGCTCATGGGCTCCGAGGTCGCGCCGCGCCGTGAGTTCATCACGGCCGGTGCCTCCGAGCTCGACACCGCCCGCATCGACACCTGATCGAGGGTCCGCCGGGTTCGGGCGCGGGCCGGCGCTCGCACGGCCGGCCCACCGGACGCGTCGCGGGATGATTGCCGGATGCATGTGAACACCGGCCGGGTGCCCGTCGCCTCGGTGCGGTTGCTGCTGCCGTCACCGGTCGTGGAGCTGGCGGACGACCGGATGGCCCGGCATGGGCTGCGGTTGTTCCTGAAGCGTGACGACCTCATCCATCCCGAGCTGCCCGGGAACAAGTGGCGCAAGCTGAAGTACAACCTCCAGGCCGCCGCCGAGCAGGGCCACCGGACACTGCTCACCTTCGGCGGGGCCTACTCCAATCACATCCGCGCCACGGCCGCCGCTGGCCGGCACTTCGGGTTCTCCACGATTGGCGTGATCAGGGGTGAGGAGCACCGGCCGCTCAACGAATCCCTGGCGTACGCGGCGGCGCAGGGCATGCTGCTCACCTATCTGGACCGTACGGCCTATCGCCGCAAGGCCGACCCGGAGCTGATCGCCGGGCTGCGCGAGAGGTTCGGCGAGTTCTACCTGATCCCGGAGGGCGGCAGCAACGCCCTCGCGGTACGCGGATGCGCCGAGCTGCCCGCCGAGATCGACGTCCCGTTCGACGTCATCTGCTGTGCCTGCGGCACCGGCGGAACGCTCGCGGGCCTCGCCGCCGCGCTCCCGCCCGGGCGGCGGGCGCTGGGCTTCGCCGCGCTCAAGGGCGGCCGGTTCCTGGACGAGGAGGTGGACCGGCTGCAGCACGAGGCCCACGGCGAGAACTCCGGTGACTGGAGCATCGAGTACGGCTTCCACTTCGGCGGGTTCGCCCGCCGTACCTCTGATCTCGACGCGTTCATCGCCGACTTCACCGCGCGGCACGGGGTCACCCTCGAATGGGTCTACGTGGCCAAGATGATGTACGGGATCTTCGCCCTCGCCGAGCGCGGAGCCTTCGCCGAAGGCACCCGGATCGTCGCCGTCATCACCGGCTGACCCGTCACATACGCTCGCGCGTCAGGTGGGTTCGTTGCCGGGCTTCCACTTGATGCCGCAGCCCAGGCTCGCGACGTGCGGTTCCGGTACCGGGCGCCCGCCGAGCACCTGATAGAGGGCGGCTCGCAGGGTCGCGCCATCGGCGGGCTGGTCGTTGCGGGGCCGTGCGCCGTCGAACTCTCCCCGGTAGGCGAGCCCCCGCTCGGTGTCGTACAGGAAGAGGTCCGGTGTGCAGGCCGCCTTGTAGGCCCTGGCCACCTCCTGCGTCTCGTCGACGAGGTAGGGAAAGGTGAAGCCGGCACGCTTCGCCTGCTCGGTCAGATGCGCGGCATCGTCGTCCGGATAGTTCTCGACGTCGTTGCTGCAGATGCCGACGGCCGCCAGGCCCTCCTTCTGCTGGTATTCGGCGACGACCTCGCCGAGGGCGCTCTCGATCCGGCGCACATAGGGGCAGTGGTTCGACAGGAAGGCGACGAGCAGCGCAGGGGCGTCCGCGAAGTCGTCGATCGACACCGTGCCGCCCTGGATCGACGGCAGCGAGAAGGACGGAGCGCGGGTCCCGAGCGGGACCATGAACGACGAGATGGCCATGCCGCGATTATCCCCACCGACCCCCTGCTTGACCCTGTTGGTGCGGAACCCCCGGCGCGTAGAGGACGACTGAGAACGAATTCTGCTGCGTTCCGTCATTTATCGGTTACCGTCGGCGATACTTGCATGCCAGGCCGGTGCGTCCGGTCTGGACGCAACCGCAACCGGCGCCGCATGGCGGCCCGAGATACGGCCGACTCCCCGGAGGTCCCATGCCCCGCCCCCAGCGCGAGCTCGACCCCGATTCCCTGGTAGGCCACTTCGGAGCTGAGCTTCGTACGTATCGCAACAAGGCTGATCTCTCGATGGCCCGACTCGCCACCGCGCTCGGTTGTTCCGCCCAGTGGATCGGGCAGGTCGAGCTCGGCGAAAAGCCCCCTTCGGAAGAATTCGCGTACGACCTGGACACCTATTTCAAGACCTGCGGCAATTTCCACCGCCTGTGGGAGGCGATCAAACGAGCGGGACGCTGTCGCGTGCTCTTGCCAGGCTTTCCCAGATACCTCGAGCTCGAGGCCGAGGCGGTGTCCATCCGCCGATTCTCCACGCAGGCGATCCCTGGGCTGCTCCAGACCGAGCCCTATGCGCGAGCGGTGATGGCATTGGGGCGGCTCCAGCCGGCGCTCGACCAACGAGTGGCCGCGCGGATGGAACGGCAGAAAGTCCTCCTGAGAGAACAGCCGCCGAACGCTCTGTTCGTTCTCGAAGAAGCGATCCTGCACCGGCCCATCGGAGGGTCGCAGATCATGTGCGAGCAGCTCGAGACGCTGGCCAAGTTCACGGAGGCGGGGGAAACGCAGGTTCGGATCCTGCCGTTCGCCTCGGTCACCGAGGCGGCCTTGGATGGGGCCTTCACCATCCTGAGCTTCGGGAATGATCCCGATCTCGTGTACGTCGAGGCACCTGGCATCACACAGCTCATCGATGACAAGGACACCGTCGCGGAGTGCGGGGTACGGTTCGATCTCCTCATGGGTGAGGCACTGCCTCGCGCCGAGTCCACCGAGTTGATCTTTAAGCTCTTGGAGGAGCATCGATGATCGAGCTGGAGCAGATCGCCGACTGGCGTAAGAGCAGCCGCAGCGCTCAGGGCGGGGATGAATGCGTCGAGATCGCCGGTCTCGCCGGGACGGTGGCGGTTCGAGACTCCAAGAACCCCAAGGGGCCAGTGCTCGCCTTCGACGTGGCGAGCTTCCGGCGCTTCGTCGAGGCGGCTCGCGCAGGCGACCACGACCTCTGAACCTCACCTAGATCAACTCGAGCCCGCTTCAAGAGTTCGACTCGCAAGTCATACGTTCTCATCTGATCGCAGGATCCGAGACGGAGTCGAAGCCTGTTCGGTGTCGGCGTGTGCACCACCGGATCGGCTTCCGGCGGGGCATATCCCGACACCGAAGGCCGCTCGGTCTTCGTCCTCGGCGAGCGCCGGGGGCGAATGCATTGCCGTTATCAGCCGAATTTCTGTTGCTCTGTGCAACATCACCTGTACTCTCCGTATTGAAGACAGTGTAACCGCGCGATGGGAGAGAACAGGGGATGATGGAGTCATGGCCCTCGCGACGGTCCTGGAGGCGGCTCGCGCAATGGAAGACGACACCGGCGGTCCGACGATCGAGGAGCTCTACGAATCGCTCGACCTTCCGGGTCACCGCGTGGAGCTGCTCGAAGGGCGAATCGTCGTGAGCCCTGCGCCGATCAAAATGCACAACCGGATCGTGACCTGGCTGAGCGACGCACTTCGGGAGCTCTGCGATCAGCATGGCCTGGACCGATTGACGCACGGCACGATCGAGCTGCCCAAGACGTCCGAGCGAATCCAGCCCGATCTGTTCATATGCCCGGCTGACGAGTCCACCGATGGGGAGTGGCTGCTCTCCGCGGAGGATGTCCTGCTGGCCGTCGAGGTGGTGTCTCCGTCCAGTCGGCGCGACGACTACGTGGTCAAGCGCGCGAGCTGCGCGCAGAGCGAGATCCCGCTCTATCTGATCATCGACCCCCGGGAATCGTTGATCACGCTGTTCGCGGGGCCGAGCCCGCGGGGTTACCTGCGCTCAGCCGCCGTTCCCATCGGCGAGAAGCTCGATCTGCCGGAGCCGTTCGGAATCGTCGTGGACACGGCGACCATGCCCGGCAAACCCGCAGAGCAATAGGCGCGGCACGCCGCGTAGATCGGCTGCGTGGTGTCTTCACCCCGCTCGAAGGTTGTTCGGTGTCGGCGTATGCACCATCGGGTCGGCCTCCGGTCGTGCGGATGCCGACACTGAAGCCTGTTCGGTCCATTTTCCTCCGCAAACACGGTTCCTCGGCAAACACGGTTCCTCGGCGAGCAGGGGGGCGAATGTGGGCAAAACGCCTGGGTGTTCGCCTCGCGCCTAGAGGTCGGCGTCAGGGGACGAGGACGAGACGTCCGCGGAGGCCGCCCTCGGCGAGGCTGCGATGGGCCGTGGCGACCTCGTCGAGAGGCATGGCGCCGGCGACGCGCAGGGTGAGCGCGTCCTTCTCGACCAGGGCGACGAGGTCGGAGAGGCGGGTGGCGTCGGCGCGTATCCAGTGGTTGAAGACCCGGGTGCCGCGCAGAGGCGGCGGCGCTGCCCCTGACACCACGGCGGCGAAGGCCCCACCCGACTGGACCGCGTCGAGGGCGGCCGCTCCGATCACGACCGCGTCCAGGGCCGCGCGGACACCTCCCGGGACGAGGGCGCGGACCGCCTCGCCCAGCCGTGCCGTGCGCGGCACGAACAGCTCGGCTCCGAGGTCGCGTACCAGTGGTTCGTCCTCGGTCGCGGCGACGGCGACCACGTGGAGCCCCCGAGCCGCGGCCAGTTGGACGGCGAAGCCGCCCACGGCACCGGCCGCACCGGTCACCAGCAGCGTCCGCCCTGGGACGAGGTCGAGCCGGTCGAGCGCCTGGGCCGCGGTGAGCCCGTTCAGGGGCAGCGTCGCGGCCTCCGCCGACGACAGGCCCGCCGGCGCACCGGTGACGGCGTCCGCATCGAGTACGGCATGGTCGGCCTGCGTGCCGAGCGGAACGTCGAGCCGGTCCGACAGGCCGATCACCCGCTGGCCGGGGACGAGACCTGTGACTCCTGGCCCCGCGGCCTCGATGGTTCCGGCGACGTCCCACCCGATGCCGATCATGTCCCGTGCCGGCATCAGGCCGGCCTGGGCGAGTACGCCGGACCGCGTGGCCAGGTCGACGGGGTTGACCGTCGCGGCCTCGACCCGGATCAGGACCTGATGCGGTCCCGCGACCGGCACCGGGACGTCCGCCACCTCCAGGACCTCCGGCCCTCCGAAGGCACGGACGACGACTGCGCGCATGAGATCTCCTCGCGTTCCGCAAAGCGGTGCTTCCTTTGGGTACGACCGTAAAGAGAGCTACTCTCTGATGGGAAGTACGCACGTCGAGGTGCGGTTCAGACCCGGAGAAGCGTGATGGCCACCCGTACCGCCGCACAGCGGCGCAAGGAGGCGCGTATCGCCTACGACGCCTATCTCGCCGCGTGCCCGACCCGTCAGCTTCTCGATCGCATCAGCGACAAATGGGTGAGCCTCGTGCTCAACGCGCTCGCCGACGGTCAGCGGCGCTACAGCGATCTCTCCCGGATCATCGCCGGGGTCAGCGAGAAGATGCTCACCCAGACCCTGCGGGCCTGGAGCGCGACGGCTGACCCGTACCGTCACACCCTCGGTGCCGGTACGGGTCGACTACGCGCTCACCCCGCTGGGCGCCAGTCTGCTCCCGGTGATGCAGGCCATTAAGTGCTGGGCCGAGACCCACATCGAGCAGGTCACCGACGCGCGCGAGACCTACGACAACCGGGCCTCTCGAACAACTGCATGATCACGCCGGAGCCGGAGCCTGAACGCGGCTCGGTACGTGCGCCACACGTGCACGGAGGCGAGCACGGAGACGAGCGCGGGCACGTGCCTGGGCGCCCAGAAATGATCAAGGGTTCGAGCGCCTACAGGTGCCCGAACCCTTGATCAACTGCGTGAAGGTGCGTTCACTCGGGGTCGGGGGCGCCTTCCGCCACGATCTGCCTGACCGGGCCGATGGGGCCGCCGACGGCGGAGACGCGGTAACCCGCCCGCTCGCCGGAGCCGTCCCGCCGGCCCAGCTCAGTGGGCAGCTTCACCGGCTTGCCCGTGTTCGAGGTCGCGCGGACCGGTGTCGGGCCAGCCCAGGCCAGCAGTAGCGTGTCCTCGCCCTTCAGGAAGCGGTGCGATCGTACGCCGCCGGTGGCGCGGCCCTTCGACGGGAATTCGGCGTAGTCGCTGACCTTGACGGCGCCGGGCTGGATGCCGGGCAGGGCCGCGGACGAGCCCGCGATCGTGACGACCACGGACTCGCGGGACGGGTCGACGGCTCCGAACCACACCACGCGGGCGTCGGTCCCCAGCCGGATGCCGGCCATCCCGCCGGCCGGGCGGCCCTGCGGGCGGACGGTGTCGGCGCCGAAGCGCAGCATCTGCGCGTCGCTCGTGATGAACACCAGATCGAGTTCCTCGGAGTCGAGCTGCACGGCGCCGATGACCTTGTCGCCGTCCTTGAGGCCGATCACCTCGAACTCGTCCCGGTTGGCGGGGTAGTCGGGCACGACCCGCTTCACCACTCCCTGCTCGGTGCCGAGCACCAGCCCCGGCCCCTCGGTGTCGAACGTGCCGAGGCCGATCACGGTCTCGCCGGCTTCGAGCGTGATGAACTCGCTGATCGGCGCACCGCCCGCCAGCGACGGAGGGGTGGCCGCCGGTGGCAGCGCGGGTAGGTCCAGTACGTCGATCCGCAGCATGCGGCCGGCGGTGGTCACCGCGCCGACCTCCCCGCGCACGGTGGCGCGGACCACCGACACGAGCGTGTCGTGCGGCGCTCTCGGGCCGTCCGCCGGGAGCGGGTCGACCCCGCCCGTACGCGCGAGCAGGCCGGTCGAGGAGAACAGGACCAGGCACGGGTCGTCGCCGACCTCCAGCGGCACGGCCGCGGTCGTGGTCTGGCCGGAGGACTCCAGCAGCACCGTGCGGCGCGCGTTGGCGAATTCCTTGGCGACCTTCCCGAGTTCGTCCGACACGACTTTGCGGAGCTTGGTCTCGGACTCCAGGATCGCGGTCAGCTCGGCGATCTCGCGGCTGAGCGTCTCCTTCTCCTTGTCGAGCTCCAGCCGGTCGTAGCGGGTGAGTCGGCGCAGCGGGGTGTCCAGGATGTACTGCGCCTGGATCTCCGACAGCTCGAAGATCTGCATCAGCCGCTGCTTGGCCTGGGCCGAGTCATCGCTTTCGCGGATGACCTGGATGACCTCGTCGATGTTGAGCAGCGCGATCAGCAGACCGTCGACGAGGTGCAGCCGCTCCTCGCGCTTGCGCCGCCGGAACTGGCTCCGGCGTCGTACGACGTCGATGCGGTGATCGACGTAGACCTGCAGCAGGTCGCGCAGGCCGAGCGTGCGCGGCTGGCCGTCGACCAGCGCCACGTTGTTGATGCCGAAGGTCTCCTCCATCGGCGTCAGCCGGTAGAGCTCCTCCAAGACCGCCTCGGGGTGGAAGCCGTTCTTGATCTCGATGACCAGCTGGAGCCCGGTGGACCGGTCGGTGAGGTCCTTGAGGTCGGCGATCCCGGTCAGCTTCTTGGCGTTGACCATGTCCTTGATCTTGGCGACCACGCGCTCGGGCCCGACGCCGTACGGCAGCTCGGTGACGACGATGCCCTTGCGGCGGGCGGTGACGTTCTCGATGCGCACGGTCGCACGGGTGCGGAAGGTGCCGCGGCCGGACTCATAGGCGTCGCGGATGCCCTCGAGCCCGACGATCCGGCCGCCGGTGGGCAGGTCGGGGCCGGGGACGAACCGCATCAGGTCGTCGAGCGAGGCGTCCGGGTGGGCGATCAGGTGGCGGGCGGCGGCGATCACCTCGCCGAGGTTGTGCGGGGCCATGTTGGTGGCCATGCCGACCGCGATGCCCGACGCGCCGTTGACCAGCAGGTTCGGGAACGCCGAGGGCAGGACCTCCGGTTCGTTCTCCTGCCCGTCGTAGTTGGGCCGGAAGTCGACGGTGTCCTCGTCGATGGAGGTCACCATGAGCATGGCCTCGCGGGACAACCGGGCCTCGGTGTAACGCATCGCCGCGGGGGAGTCGTCGCCGCCGAGCGATCCGAAGTTCCCGTGCCCGTCGACCAGCGGCATCCGCATCGACCAGGGCTGCGCCAGCCGCACCATGGCGTCGTAGATCGCGCTGTCGCCGTGCGGGTGCAGCTTGCCCATCACCTCGCCCACGACGCGGGCGCACTTGACGTGCCCCCGGTCGGGCCGCAGGCCCATGTCGTTCATCGAGTAGAGGATGCGGCGCTGTACGGGCTTGAGCCCGTCGCGCGCGTCGGGGAGCGCCCGCTGGTAGATCACCGAGTAGGCGTACTCGAGGAAACTCCCGCGCATCTCCTCGGAGACATCGACGTCGACGATGTTCTCTTCGAAGTCCGGCGGGGGCGGAGGGGTCTGCGTACCACGTCGTGCCATGCGGCCATTCTTCCGTGTCCCGGAGACAGATACGTACGGACCGCGCCCCCGGCGTGGCTCTCATGCGTCCCAGCGATCACAATGGGCGTGCACGTCACGATGGAGGAGGCGCCCTGATGAGCTCGCCCGCCGATTTCCAGAACGAGATCTACCTCAACGGGCTCGGGGACGTGCTCCCTGGGTTGCCCACCGACCTCACCCGGCTGGAGCGGCTCGCGAGGAAGCGGCTGTCGCCGGGCGCGCACGGCTACGTGGCCGGTTCCGCGGGCGGCGGGGCGACCGCGCGGGCGAACCGGGCGGCGTTCGACCGGTGGCGGATCGTGCCTCGCATGCTGCGCGACGTGGCCGTACGCGATGTCGCCGTGGAGGTGCTCGGCGCGTCGCTGCCGGCTCCGGTGCTGCTCGGCCCCGTGGGCGTGCTCTCGATCGTGCATCCGGGCGGTGAGCCGGCGGTGGCGCGTGCGGCGTCCGCGCTGAGCGTGCCGATGGTGCTCAGCTCGGCCGCGTCGCACACCATCGAGGAGGTAGCGGAGGCCTCCGGCGACGGCCCGCGATGGTTCCAGTTGTACTGGCCGAAGGACCCCGAGATCGCGGCGAGCTTCCTCGGACGGGCGAAGGCGGCGGGTTACACGGCGCTGGTGGTCACGCTCGACACCTCGATCCTCGGCTGGCGTCCCCGTGATCTCGATCAGGCGTTCCTGCCGTTCCTGCGCGGCATCGGGGTGGCCAACTACTTCTCGGACCCGGCTTTCCTGAAGGGCATCGGCGGCTCGCTCGACGCCGATCGGGCCGCGGCGATCATGCACTGGGCCGCGAACTTCGGCAATCCCGCGCTCACCTGGGACGATCTCGGATTCCTGCGCGAGCACTGGGACGGCCCGATCGTGCTCAAGGGCATCCAGCACGCCGATGACGCGCGGCAGGCGGCCGATGCGGGGATGGACGGAGTGATCGTGTCCAACCACGGCGGGCGTCAGGTGGACGGGGCCGTCGCATCGCTCGACGTGCTGCCGGACGTGGTCGCAGCGGTCGGGGAGCAGATCACGGTGCTCTTCGACAGCGGCATCCGCAGCGGTTCCGACATGGTGAAGGCCCTGGCGCTCGGCGCGCGTGCGGTACTGATCGCCCGGCCCTACGTCTATGGTCTGGGGCTCGCGGGCGAGGCCGGCGTGCAGCACGTGCTGCGCTGTCTCATGGCCGAGTTCGAGCTGACGCTGGCGCTGTCGGGGGTCGTCCGGCCAGGCGACCTGACGCCGGACATCCTGCGGCGGGCCGACGCTTAGCCCCGCGGCCGTACGGGTGCGCGGTCAGCTCGCTTCCTTGCGTTCCTGGGCGACCAGGGTGCCGATGATCCGATCGGCGACGCCGCGCGAAGCGTAGATATCGAGCGTGAGCCGCTTCTCGCACTTCGGCAGCCACACCTGCACCATCGTCTGATCGCCTCGGACCCCACCCGTCAGGTCGTAGCGCCAGCCGCCGGCGGCGCCCTTGACGGTGAGGGGGACGGCCTTGTCGAGCCGGATGCCGCGTTCGGTCATGGTGGCCGGCAGGGGCTCGGGGCGATCTCGCGCCGGGCAGTGAAGGATCGTGTAGACGCCGCCCGACAGAGTGATGCCCGCCGGGTCGGTCCAGGTGGTCGAGGGCCCGTCCGAGTGTTCCTCCCGCCATTCGGCCGGCACGCCGAAGCCGAAGTAACTCCATGCCACGGGCTTCATGCCCGGCGGCGCGGAGATGGCGGGGTAGGGGATGTCGTCCCGTACGAAGTCCCGGTACTTCTCGGTCAGGGTCACGGCCCAGCCCACGAGGACGACGGTGACCGCGAGGCCGATGATCAGCGGACGCCGCATGCGCCCATGGTAGGCCCCGCCCCTCGGCGTGATCGGGGGCGATCACGGCGATACAGACGATCACGGCGATACAGGCGAGACCGAACCGCAACGGAACAGAAACAAAAGATCTTTACCGTCGAGGGCAGGCCGTTGGGAAAGGATCTTCATGGGCAACGCTCCGTCGGCACGCAGGCTCCGCCGTGTGATCGCCCTCGTCACGGCGGCGGGCCTGTCCGGAACCCTCGTGACCCCTCCCGCGGCCGACGCGTCGCCGCACCGGCCCTCCGCGCCGCCGCAGGTCGCCGGACTTGGCCTGGACGAGCTCCGCGTGCTGCTGAAGCACCGCAGGCTCACGTCGGTGCAGCTGGTACGGGAGTACCTGCGGCGGATCGAGGCCTATGACCACGCCTACGGCGACCAGCCGGGCCTGAGCGCCGTCATCGCGGTGAACCAGCGGGCGCAGGCCGAGGCGGCACGGCTCGACGCCGAGCGCAGGGCGGGCCGGATCCGCGGCCCTCTGCACGGCATTCCCATCGTGGTGAAGGACAACTTCGACACCGCCGACATGCCGACGACGAGCGGATCGGTGGCGTTGCGCGACCTGAGGCCGCGTGACGACGCGGAGCAGGTACGGCGGCTGCGTGCGGCCGGGGCAATCGTCCTCGCCAAGACCAACATGCACGAGTTCGCGATGAACATCTACACGATCAGCTCGCTCGGCGGCCAGACGCGCAATCCGTACGACCAGACCCGGCATCCGGGCGGATCGAGCGGGGGCACGGGCGCCGCCGTCGGGGCCGGCTTCGCGCCCGCGGGCATGGGCACCGACACCTGCGGCTCCATCCGGATCCCGGCCGCGCACAACAACCTCGTGGGGCTCCGGCCGACGCTCGGCCTGTCCAGCCGCGACGGCGTCGCACCGCTGGCCGGCACCCAGGACACGGCCGGGCCGCTGGCCACGTCCGTGCGCGACGTCGCGCTGATCCTCGACGCGACCGTGGGCCATGACCCGAAGGACCCGGTGACCAGGGAGTCCATCGGCAGGATTCCGCGCAGTTACCTCCCGGCACTGCGCGGGAACGCTCTGCGCGGCAAGCGCATCGGGATCTTCACGGACTACTTCGGCGCCTCGGCGGAGGAGCAGCCCACGACCGACCTCGTACGCGCCGCCGCCGATGACATGGTGCGCCAGGGAGCGCGGACGGTGGAGCTCGGCCCTCAGCCGGAGCTGCTCGCCGCCGCGGCGGGGGCCAACCGGGTCCGCGACGAGTTCGAGCGCGACCTGAACGCCTACCTGGCCGCCGCGCGAGGCCGCCCGAGCGAGCTGGCCGGCCTGGAACCGCCGTACGACGAGATCACGCTGGCCGACATCGCCACCTCGGGCCAGGTGACCCCGACCGTGCTGTCGACGCTGAAGGCATGGGTCGGCAGCCCGGCGCTGCCGAACGACGCCTACGACGAGAAGCTGCGGCAGCGGGGGATCCTCCAGGACGGGCTGAAGGCGCTGATGCGCGACCACGACCTGGACGCGCTCCTGTATCCGTCCATCACCCGGCCGGCGACCACCGTCGGCACCACGCAGCCCTATGCGAACTGCCGGCTCGCGGGCTACAGCGGGTTCCCGGCGTTGAGCGTCCCGGCGGGCTTCACCGCGGACGGTCTGCCGGTCGGGGTGGAGTTGCTGGGCCTGCCGTACAGCGAGCCCGGTCTGCTCGGAATGGGCCACGCGTACGAACAGGCCACCGGGCACCGCAGGCTTCCCGCCGGTACCCCGCCGCTGCCCGCCGAGACGCGGTGACCCGCGCCAAGGGCGCCGGACCAGGTGAGGGACGTGACGGGGATGACCCGCCGGAGATTTTGGGACAGTAGCCGCACTCTGCTTTACTAATGGCATGACCGCCGCTCCGCGCTGCTCCATGCGCCGCCCGCAGACCATGCGGGCGATGCGGTGTTGTCGAATGTGTGCCTTCTGAGGGCCCCTGCTCGTCAAGCCTCACGCCCCGAAGTGAGCGAACCGCGACCCCGTGAGCACATGTTCTTCGTTCTTCATCTGCTGAGCCACACGCCCTTCCCGCCAGGGAACTGCTGAACCGGTCTCTCTTGAACCGCGGCTCTGCCGCCTCTTTGACCTGACCGTCTTTCCGTTCGTCTGCCGCCGGCCTGTGCCGGCTGACGCCTGCTTGGGACAATCCCTGTGATTCAGATCGAAAAACTCAGGAAGACCTATCGCTCGCAAGGGCGCGTGGTGACCGCCGTCGACGGCGTCGACCTCCACGTGCGCGAGGGCGAGGTCTTCGGCGTGCTCGGCCGCAGTGGCGCGGGCAAGAGCACGCTGCTGCGCTGCGTCAACCTCCTGGAACGCCCCGACGAGGGCCGCGTGGCCGTGGCGGGGCGGGAGCTGCCCGCCCTATCGGGCGGCGAGCTCCGGCGGGCGAGACAGGGCATCGGCATGATCCACCAGCACTTCGGCCTGCTCGGCTCCCGTACGGTCGCCGGCAACGTGGCCTTCCCGCTCGAGGTCATGGGGGTTCCCCGTGCCGAGCGCGCCCGGCGCGTCGCCGAGCTGCTGGACCTGGTCGGCCTGACCGATCATGCCAAGGCCCACCCGGCGCAGATATCCGGCGGGCAGAAGCAGCGTGTCGGCATCGCGCGGGCCCTTGCCGGCGAGCCCAAGGTGCTGCTGTCCGACGAGGCGACCTCGGCCCTCGACCCGGAGACCACCGACTCGATCCTGGAGCTGCTGCGGCGGCTGAACCGCGACCTCGGTCTCACCATCCTGCTCATCACCCACGAGATGAACGTCGTGAAGCGGATCTGCGACTCGGCCGCGCTGATGCGGGAGGGACGGTTCACCGAGTCGGGTCCGCTACGGGAACTGCTCGCCCGGCCCGGGTCCGAGCTGGCCCGCGGCCTGTTCCCGCTGCCACCCGCGCCCCGGCGCGCCGGCGCCACCGTGATCGACGTGACGTTCGTCGGGGACGCCACCGCCCGGCCGGTCATCTCGACCCTGGCCAGGGAGCACGCCGTCGACGTCAACATCCTCGCCGGGGCCGTCGAGACGGTCGGCGGGGCGCCGGTCGGCCGCCTGCGCATCGAGCTGGCGGGCGGCCCGGAGGACAACGCCCCGCACCTGGCGTTCCTGCGCAAGGCCGGCCTGACGGTCGAGGAGGCGGCGAAATGAGCTGGAGCGAGATGGCACCGCTGCTGAGGGACGCGACCGTCGACACCCTCTACATGGTCGGGGTCGCCACGCTGCTGACGGCGGTGTTCGGGCTGCTGCTCGGCGTGCTGCTGGTGCTCACCGACCGGGGCGGCCTGCTGGCGGCGCCGCTGGTCAACCGGGTGCTGGGCGCGATCGTCAACGTCGGCAGGTCCCTTCCGTTCATCATCCTGCTGATCGCGCTGATGCCCTTCACCCGGTTGGTCGTCGGCACCACCATCGAGAGCACGGCCGCCATCGTGCCCCTCACCGTGGGCGCGATCCCGTTCTACGCCCGGCTCGTCGAGACCGCGCTCCGCGAGGTCGACCGCGACGTGGTCGCGGCGGCCAAGGCCATGGGCGCCTCGGTCCGCGAGATCGTCGTGAAGGTCCTGCTCCGCGAGGCCCGGCCCGGCCTCGTGGCCGGCCTGACGGTCACGGTGATCGCGCTCATCGGCTACTCCGCCATGGCCGGCACCGTCGGCGGCGGAGGGCTCGGCGACGTGGCGGTCCGCTACGGCTACGAGCGGTTCGAGACCGAGGTCATGGTCGCCACCGTCGTGCTGCTCATCGTCCTCGTGCAGGTCGTCCAGATGATCGGCGACCTCGCCGCCAGGCGGCTGTCCCGCAGATAGGACCGCCTCGCGCGACGCGCCCGTCCACCCATCCATCAGTGAACGACGTGCGGGAGATTCCCGTACGGAACAAAGGAAGGCACTCTTCGTGCTACGCAAGATCACAATCGCGCTGGCCTCCGTCGGACTGCTCGCGGGGCTCACCGCGTGCGGCTCCTCCGACTCGGGCGTGTCCGCCAAGGCCGACGACCCGGCCGCGGCGCTCAAGGTCGCCGTCAACCCGGTGCCGCACGGCGAGATCCTGAAGTACGTCAAGGACGAACTGGCGGCGAAGGCCGGGCTGAAGCTCGAGATCGTCGAGTTCTCCGACTACGTACAGCCGAACACGGCACTCCAGGAGGGCCAGGTCCAGGCCAACTACTTCCAGCACGTGCCGTTCATGGAGGAGTTCGAGAAGGACAAGGGCGTCAAGCTGACGTTCGTCGCGCCGGTGCACATCGAACCGCTCGGCGTCTACTCCAAGAAGGTCACGGACCTGCGGTCGGTGCGCGGCGGCGGGACGGTGGCGGTGCCGAACGACCCCGCCAACCTGGGCCGGTCGCTCAAGCTGCTCGCCGACAACGGCCTGCTCACCCTCAAGCCGGGTGCGCCGCAGAGCGCCACCGAGCGGGACATCGCGACCAATCCGAAGGGGCTGAAGTTCAAGCCGCTGAAGCCGGCTCAGCTGCCCCGCTCGGTCGCCGACGTCGACCTCGCGGTGATCAACGGTAACTACGCCCTCGAGACCGACCTTTCGCCGGCCAAGGACTCGCTGGCGCTGGAGAAGGCCGAGGGCAACCCGTACGCCAACGGCATCGTCACGCTGCCGCAGAACGCCACCGACCCGCGGGTGAAGAAGCTGGTCGAGCTGCTGCGGTCGGCCGAGGTCAAGAAGTTCATCGAGCAGAAGTACGCGGGCTCGGTGATCCCGGCGGCCTGACCCGCCGTTCGACACCGCCGTTCGACACCGGCGCTCGGCGATTCCGCCGGCCCGGCCCGGCCGGGCACCCGCCCGGCCGGGCCGGCGTCTTCGTGGCGGTGCGCCGTTTCCCGCATGTTCTGTCCCCGGCCCCTGATAGGACGTATCCCACCGAATCTCAGGAGGGATACAGCCGGTGTCCATATATGAGCACCTCACCGAGTTCGCGGGACTCCCCGTCCTGGACTTCCCCACGGACGGCACCGATGCCGTGACCCCGCCGGACCGGCCGGTGGCGTGGCGGATCGCGACGGAGTTCGAGGGGGTCGACTTCGACGAGGTCTTCCAGGACTTCCTGACGGCGGTCGACACGACCGAGGTCACCGCGCTGGTCATCGGCTTCTGGGGGGCCTCCTACGACGACGGCGCCGCGGATCCGGCCGCGCTGCTCACCGGCGCCGCCGAGCGGCTGCCGAACCTGCGCTCCCTCTTCCTCGGCGACATCGTCTCCGAGGAGGCGGAGATCTCGTGGATCGAGCAGTCCGACATCACGCCGCTGCTGACGGCCTTCCCGCGCCTGGAGCGGCTGGAAGTACGGGGTGGCACCGGGCTTGCGCTCGACCCCGTGCGCAACGAGACCCTCACGACCCTGCGCTTCGAGGCGGGCGGTCTGCCTGCCGGTGTCGTCCGGGCGGTCGGGGCGAGCGACCTGCCCGCCTTGGAGCACCTCCAGCTGTGGCTGGGCGTCGACGACTACTCGGGCGACGCCACCGTGGCCGACCTCGCGCCGCTCCTCACCGGCGAGCGGCTGCCCGCCCTGCGCCACCTCGGCCTGCAGAACAGTCAGATCCAGGACGAGATCGCCGCCGCCGTCGCCGGCGCGCCCGTCGTCGCGGGCCTGGAGTCGCTCAGCCTGGCCATGGGCGTGCTGACCGACGAGGGTGCCGAGGCGCTGTTGTCGGGCCAGCCGCTCACCCATCTGAAGCGGCTCGACCTGCACCATCACTTCCTCGGCGACGAGATGGTGAAGCGGGTGCGCGCCGCGCTGCCGGACGTCGACGTCGATCTCAGCGAGCACCAGCGACCACGCGACGAGTGGCGCTACGTGGCGGTCTCGGAATGACCTTCACCGTGGTGGGCACCCCCGGCGACCGCCGGACGGAGGTGTTCGCCATGGCCTGCCGGTCCGCCGGCCTGCCCGACCCGTACCTCATCCCGTGGTGCGACGTGCTGCGCGGCCGGGAGTTCGCCATGCCCCCCGGCACGCTGCTGCGCGTCGACTCACCGGGTGAGGACCCGGAGGCCGACGCCCTGCTGCGCGGCCCCGGCGATCCGGCCCGGGTCGGCGGCGGTGCGCGGTGGCACCGCACCTTCACCGGCGCACTGCGCCGGATCGGCGCCGCGGCCGGGCAGGCCGAGATGCTCGGCGACGCCGGCGAGATCGCCGTGATGTTCGACAAGCGCCGCTGTCACGCCCGTCTCCAGGCGGCCGGGGTACCGGTGCCGCCCGCGCTGCCCGAGGTGCACGGCCATGACGAGCTGCGGGCACGGATGCGCGAGGCCGGATGGCGCCGGGTGTTCGTCAAGCCGGCCCACGGGTCGTCGGCGTCCGGAGTGGTCGCCCTGCAGACGGCGCCGGGCCGGGTCAAGGCGGTGACCTCCGCCGTCGCCGGCCCGCGCGGCCTGCACAACTCGCTACGGGTCCGGTCCTACGGCACCGAGCGTGAGGTGGCCGCGCTGGTCGACGCCCTCGCGCCCGACGGGTTGCACGTCGAGCGGTGGATCCCCAAGGCCGCCGTCGGCGGGCGGGTCATCGACCTCCGGGTGGTCGTGGTCGACGGCACGCCGACCCACGCGGTCGTGCGGGCGAGCGACAACCCGATGACCAACCTGCATCTCGGCGGGGTCCGCGGCGACCTCGACGCGGTGCGCTCGGCCCTCGGCCCGGCCGGTTGGCAGCGCGCTCTCGACGTCTGCGCACGGGCAGCCGCCTGCTTCCCGCGCAGCCTCATGGTCGGGGTCGACCTGCTCATCGGCATCGGCTGGCGGCGGCTCGCGGTCGCCGAGGTCAACGCCTTCGGCGATCTGCTGCCCGGTCTCACCGGCCTGCCGGGGAGCGCGGCCGAGGGCAAGGACACCTATACCGTCCAGGTCGAAGCGGCCCTGACCAGGAGGAAGCCCGCGTGCGCGACGTGAGCCGTCAGCTGAACCGCGATACCGCCCCCGACGTGAGCCGTGCCGCGAGCTGCGATGCCGACCGCGATGCCGACCGCGATGCCGACCGCGATGCCGGCCCCGGTGCGAGCCGTGACATGAACGCCCTCATCGGCGGCCACGACGTGCTGCTGGTGACCCTCGACACGCTGCGCTACGACGTCGCCGCCGAACTCGCGGCCGCGGGCCGTACCCCCACTCTCACCCATCACCTGCCGGGCGGGCGGTGGGAGCGGCGGCACACGCCGGGCAGTTTCACCTACGCGGCGCATGCGGCCTTCCTCGCGGGGTTCCTGCCCACGCCGGCCGGGCCCGGCCCGCATCCGAGGCTGTTCGCCGCGCGGTTCGCCGGCAGTGAGAGCACCGGCGACGGCACATGGGTGTTCGACGCCGCCGACCTGCCCGCGGGCCTCGGCAAGGCCGGCTACCACACCGTGTGCGTCGGGGGAGTGGGCTTTTTCAACAAGCTCACCCCGCTCGGCTCCGCCCTTCCGGCGCTGTTCGCCGAGAGCCACTGGACGCCGGAGTGCGGCGTCACCGACCCCGCCTCGCTGGAGAACCAGATCGCCCAGGTCGAGCGGGTGATGGCGCGGCAGCCCGCCGACCGGCGGCTGTTCATGCTGGTCAACGTGGCCGCACTGCACCAGCCCAACTGGTTCTACCGCGCGGGTGCCACACGCGCCGGCGGGGACTCCCGCGACACCCACGCCGCCGCGCTCGAATACGTCGACCGGTACATCGGCCGGCTCTTCGATCTGATGCGCCGTCCCTGCCTTGTCATCATCTGCTCCGACCACGGCACCGCGTACGACGACGACGGCCACACCGGCCACCGGATCGGGCACGAGGTGGTGTGGACGGTTCCGTACGGGGAGTTCCTGCTGACATGACCACCCTCGCCCTGCCGCAGGGTTCCGACCGCACCAGCCCGTACCAGGGGTACGTCTACGCCTACCCGCACAAGACCGCCTACCGCTTGCTCGATCCACGGCCCCGGCTGGCGGACGTGTGGGCGACGGAGCCACGCGACGCCCTGTTCCTCTACCTGCACGTGCCGTTCTGTGAGATGCGCTGCGGCTTCTGCAACCTGTTCACCCGCACCGGCGCGCCCGAGGAGCTGACCACGGCCTATCTGGACGCGCTGGAGCGGCAGGCGGCGGCGGTCGGCGACGCCCTCGGCGAGGCGCGCTTCGCCACCGCGGCCTTCGGCGGCGGCACCCCGACCTACCTCACCGCGGCCGAGCTCGAGCGGCTCTGCGATCTCGCATGCCGGTTCGCCGACCTCGGTGCGGTTCCGCTGGGCGTGGAGACCTCCCCGGCCACGGCGACCACCGACCGGTTGACCGTGCTCGCCGAGCGCGGCACCACCCGCGTCTCCATCGGGGTGCAGAGCTTCGTCGACAGCGAGACGCGCGCCGCCGTACGACCGCAGAGGCGCGCCGAGGTCGAGGCTGCGCTCGACCGCATCCGCGCGGTCGGCTTCGAGAGGCTCAACATCGACCTGATCTACGGCATCGACGGTCAGACGCCGGCGTCCTGGCTGTACTCGCTCGACGCCGCTCTGGCCTGGGAACCCGAGGAGCTGTACCTCTACCCGCTCTACGTCCGGCCGCTCACCGGGCTCGGCCGGCGCCCCAGAGAGTGGGACGACCAGCGGCTGGAGCTCTACCGGATCGGCCGCGACCACCTGCTCGGCCTCGGCTACGAACAGGTGTCCATGCGCATGTTCCGGCGGCCCGGCACCGGCGCGGGCGGCACGGAGTACTGCTGCCAGACCGACGGCATGGTGGGCCTCGGCTGCGGAGCGCGCTCCTACACCCGCGACCTGCACTACTCCTTCGAGTACGCGGTCGGGGCCGGGCAGGTGCGGGGCATCATCGACGACTACGTACGGGAACAGGAGTTCGGCTTCGCGCGCGTGGGATTCGAGCTGGACGACGACGAGCGCCGGCGGCGCCATCTGATCCAGTCGCTGCTGCAGGCCGACGGTCTCGAGACGGCGGCCTACACGCGGATCTTCGGCACTGACGCGGCCGCCGACTTCGCCGCAGAGCTGGACGGTTTCGCCGGTCTCGGCTGGCTGGAGCACGAGACCGGTTCGATCCGGCTCACCGCCGAGGGGCTGGCGCACTCCGACGCGATCGGACCGGCACTGTTCTCCCCGCGGGTGCGGGCGCTCATGGACTCCTACGAGGCGCGCTGATGGAGCACCTGACGATCCTCTACCGGGGGCCGCTTGCCAGCTGCGACTTCGACTGCCCGTACTGCCCGTTCGCCAAGCGCCGCGACACCCCGGAGCAGCTGCGCGCCGACCGGGCCGCCCTGCGGCGCTTCACCGGCTGGGTGGCCGAGCAGCCCCACGACGTCTCGGTGCTGTTCACGCCGTGGGGCGAGGGCCTCGTCCGGTCGTGGTACCGCCATGCCCTGGTGGAGCTGAGCCGGCTGCCGCACGTGCGCCGTGCCGCGATCCAGACCAACCTGAGTCACCGGCTGGACTGGACGGCCGAGGCGGACCTGTCCCGATTGGCGCTGTGGGCCACCTACCACCCCGATCAGGTGCCGTACGAGCGTTTCCTCGGCAAGTGCCGCGAACTGTCGGCGCGCGGCGTACGTCACAGCGTGGGGGTCGTCGGGCTCGCCGAGCACCTGCCCGCGGCCCGGCGGCTGCGGGCGGATCTGCCGGCCGAGACCTATCTGTGGGTCAACGCCGCCGAGGGACACCTCTACACCGACGCCGAGGCCGCCGGGTGGGCGGAGGTCGATCCGCTGTTCGGCCACAGCCGCCACGCGCACCGCAGCCGCGGGCTGCCGTGCCGTACGGGGGACAGCGTGGTCTCGGTGGACGGCGACGGCACGGTGCGGCGCTGCCATTTCGTGCCGGCCGTGCTCGGCAACCTCTATGACGGCTCGTTCCGCGCCGCGCTCCGGCCCCGTGGTTGTCCGCTGGAGCAATGCGACTGCCATATCGGCTATGTGCACCTGGAGCCGCTCGGGCTGTACGACGTCTTCGCGGGAGGCGTCCTGGAACGCATCCCGGCCGCCGGCCTGGCCGGTGACCTTGGGCGTCATTCCGTTGGCCCGGCGAACCGGGTGCCAACGGAATGAACGCTCCCTGATGGCTAGGCGGGGACACCGGTCTCGATCGGCAGGCCTGCCTCGACCCAGTCCTGGATGCCCTCGCGGTACTTCCGGACGCCTGTGTATCCGAGCTTCTCCAGTCTCGTCGCCACGGCCTGGCTGTTGCCGCAGGACGGGTTGCTGCAGTAGACGGCGATGGCGCCGTGAGAATATGGCGGCGCGCCGTCGAGGATCTGCACGAACCACGCGCAACTGCTCGGGTTCGGTGATCGCGCGCCAGACCTTCGCCCGCGGATTAGCCGTCAAGGCGTCGGCGCTCACGTCTGCTTCTCCGGCCGGTAGTCGTCGGCGGACAGGCCGAACGTCCACGCCACGCCTTCGTGAGCGGTTCTCATCCGCGGTGGCACGCGCAGGTAGTAGGTGCGGCTCGTGCCGTCGGGCTCGGGCGTCGAGTTGACCACCTCGACCATCGCGACCGGCTCGTCGCCGGGCAGGTCGATCCGCCAGAGCACGCCCGCCTCGTCCCGATGCACGGGCTTCGCGCCGGTCTCGGCCAGGTAGCGGTCGTAGCCGTAGTGCTCCAGCATCACCCGGCGCATCTCGGCGTTGGTCTCCGCGGCGATGCGCTCGCTCGTCAGCCCGGACAGCGTGGCGGTGAAGTCCGCGGGCATCGGCATGCCGCGCCACGCGTGCAGCGCGAAGCCGCCCGGGTAGCACAGGGCCGGGCCGTCGCCCCGGTGCAGGCGGCCCGGTTCGTCGCGGTGCAGTTCGACGGGGCGTTCGGAGACGATCGCGACGCGCTGGTACGGCCACCACCAGCCCGCCGACCGGGCCGCCCCGGCCACTCCCGCGAGGCGGCCGAGGCCGTCCACCGCGTCGAACGCCGCCAGCCACGGGGCGTCGTGCTGCCCCAGCACCGCGTCGAGCGTGACGGCGCGCAGCAGGGCGGTGGCGCTGCCGTCGCCGGCCGGAACCTCGATTCCGCGCCTGACCCCGCGGCCGTCGTCGCCGGCCAGATCTCCGATGCGCAGTTCGCCGATGCCCTGGCGGATCCGGTTGACCAGCACGTTGACCTGGTCCCACAGGCCGCCGCCGGTCCGGGCCCACATCCGGCCCCACTCCCGGGGGCCCAGTTCGCGGAACGCCGCAGTCCGCGCGGCCTCCCAGGGCAGCGTCCGTACGGCGTCGCGCACGCTGGGCCCCGGGTCGATCTGGTCCCGCACGGGTTCGGCCGATGCGGCCGAGCAGGCGAGTTCGGCGGGCCGCAGGGTGGCCAGGGTTCGCTGCCGATCGGTCAGCAAAGCGGCGGTGACCGCGCCGTGCGCCGGTGACGGCACCCAGACGAACCATTCCGGACCGGTGAGCCCGGCCGCCTCGTAGGCCGAACGGATCCCCGCCTCGGCCCCGGCGCGGTCGGCCGGCCCGGTGGCGAAGGCCACCGCGTGCCAGTCCTGTGCCACGAGTGTGCTCATGAGAAGGCTCCTGTGGGGGACTAGTCGGCGACGACCCGGACGGCGCCGGGGACGTACTCGCGCTGGCGCACGACCCGGTACCACCCCTTGGGCAGCGAGATCGCGGCGTGCTCCTCGTGGACGAGGCGCCCGCCGGAGGGCAGGTGCAGGTGGTCGGGGCTCAGCGGGTCGGGGTCGCGCAGCAGCTCACCGGGCGCGTGGAGGGCGTGCGCGTGGCCGGTCATCTCGCCGAGCGCCAGCACCAGGCGGCCTCGGCCGTCGCGCTGCGCCGGGGTCAGCGTGCGCACCTCGTCGGGCACGGCTCCGGCCGCGACGGGCAGGATGAGAATGTCTCCCTGTCGGTACATGGCAGGAACGTACCGCCGAGCACCGACATTTTCGATCGGGTGTTCGAGCGGGCGCGGGCGGCCCGTTCTCGGCGTGGAGTCGCGGGGGACAGGCCGCCCGGCACATCAGCGCTTCGGCTCTTTGATCACCTCGATGACGCTGGTCAGCCCCTCGGATCCGTGACCCCGCTCCACGGCGCGTTCGAAGAGCTCCTTGAGCGCCTCGGGCACCCCGGTGTCGAGGCCGGCGTCGCGGCTGGCGTGCACGATGTGATCCATTCCGACGGCCTGCATCCGGAGGTTGTTGAACTCCCCTGGGTAGGCGCCGGCGTCGATCTCGCCGGTGAGCTGCCGCAGGAAGCCCATCGGCCCGTCGGAGGACAGGTCAGCGAACATGCCCGAGACGAAGGGGAGGAGCTCCTTGGCCGGCACCCCCGCCGTGCCCACCAGGGCGGCGGCGTGGAAATAGCTGCTCAGGCCCGACCAGAAGACGTAGAGCATCGCCTGGTAGTAGAGCATCGCCAGCCCGGCGTCTGCGCCGACGTAGGTGGGCGTGCCCAGCGCCGCCAGAGTCCGCCGGTGACGATCCAGGGCGGCCTCGGACCCGCTGTAGAAGACGTACGCGCCCGGCCGCCCGATCCCGGGCGGCGGGACCATGATCCCGCCGGGCAGCAGCTCGGCCCCGTGCCCGGCCGCCCACGCGCTCGCGCGGCGCAGCTCCTGCGGGGTGCCCGAGCTGAGGTTGACCAGCACCCGGCCCTTCAGCGCCCCCTCGGCCGGGCCGAGGGAGTCGTACATCGCCTCGTAGTCCACCTGGCTGACGACGGCGAGATCGCTAGCCGCGAGTGCGTCGGCGGGCGAGGCCGCGAGTGCCGCACCCTGGGCCACCAGGGGATCGGCCCTGCTCGCCGTACGGTTCCATACCGTCGTCGGATGACCTGCCCGCAGGAAGGTCTCGGCCATCGCCGAGCCCATCGCGCCCAAGCCGATGACCGTGACCGGCGCGCGGTCGCCTCCAGTGTGCGTCGACATTCATGTGCTCCCGTCGTTGTCGGCGGCTGTCGCCCCCTGCCGGTGTCCACTCTGCGGACCGGACCTTCGGGATCGCCTCGGATCGGCTGCGGGCCGGCCTCGGGAGGAGGGTTACGCTGGCGCAATGCGTTTCGGGGTGCTGGGCCCGCTGGCGGTCTGGGCCGAGGGCGACGAGCGCGGGACGGGACGGCTCGTACGCGTGCCCGAGGCGAAGGTGCGGGCGCTGCTGGCCGACCTGCTGACGAACCCGGGGCGGCCGGTCTCGACGGACCGGCTGATCGACGACCTGTGGGGCGCGCGGCCGCCGCGCGACGCGCGCGGCACCCTGCAGGCCAGGGTCTCGCAGCTCCGCAGGACTCTGGACGAGGCCGAACCGGGCACCCGCGCGCTGGTGGTGTCGCGACCGCCCGGCTACGCGTTGGAGACCGACGCCCACGCGGTGGACGCCGGCCGTTTCGCCGCGCTGACCGCGCGGGCCCGGCGGAGCGCCGATCCGCGCGCCAGGGCCGCGCTGCTCACCGACGCGCTGGCGCTGTGGCGGGGCCCGGCCTTCGCCGACTTCATCGACGCGGAGTTCGCCCGTGAGGCGGTCTTCGCCCTCGAGGAACAGCGCCTGGTCGCGCTGGAGGAGCAGGCCGAGGCGCGGCTGGAGCTGGGCGAGCACGACGTGCTCGCCGGTGAGCTGGCCGGCCTGGTGGCCCGGCATCCGCTGCGCGAGCGGCTGCGCGCCGCGTACCTGCTCGCCCTTTACCGCGCCGGACGGCAGAGCGAGGCGCTCGCGAGTTACGCCGAGCTACGGCGCGGACTCGCCGAGGACCAGGGCCTCGACCCCGGCCCCGGGCTGGTCGCGCTGCACCGGTCGCTTCTTCAGCAGGACCCGTCGCTCACGCCGCCCGCGGCCGGTCCCCGTACGAACCTGCCCGCCGCGCTCGGCGAGCTCATCGGCAGGGAGCGGACGGTCGCCGAGACCCGGGCGCTCCTGGCGGCCGGTCGCCTGGTCACGCTCACCGGCCCGGGAGGCGTGGGCAAGACCAGCCTCGCCCTGGAGGCGGCCGCACAGAGCGCCGGCGACCATCCCGACGGCGTATGGATCGTCGAGCTCGGCGCGCTGAGGAGGCGGTCCTCGACCACGGACCTGGCCGAGGCGGTGGCGGCGGCACTCGGTGTGCGCGACGAGGCCGACCCCGGCGGGCCGGCCGCCGACGCGGCCGACCGGCTCGCCGAGGCGTTGCGCACCCGGCGGCTTCTGGTCGTACTCGACAACTGCGAGCACGTGATCGAGGCCGTCGCGAACGTGGCCGGACGGCTGCTGGCCGCCGTTCCCGGGCTGCGCATCATGGCGACCAGCCGGGAGCCCCTCGGAATCGCCGGCGAACGCCTGCAGTCCGTGCCCCCGCTGGAGTCACCCGGCCCTTCGGCGGCCGCACGGCCCGAGTCGCTGCGCGAGTTCAGCGCCGTACGCCTGTTCGCCGCACGGGCCGCCGACGCGGCGCCCGGTTTCACGCTCGACGCGGCCACCGCCCCGGCGGTCGCCGCGATCTGCGCCCGCCTCGACGGCATCCCGCTGGCGCTGGAGCTCGCGGCCACCCGCGTACGGGCGCTCGGTGTACGGGAGCTGGCCGCCAGGCTGGACGACCGGTTCCGGTTGCTGACGGGCGGCAGACGCGACGCCCCTGCGCGGCAGCGGACGCTGCGGGCGATGATCGACTGGAGCTGGGAGCCGCTCACCGAACCCGAGCGCGTCGTGCTGCGAAGGCTGGCCGTGCACGCCGACGGCTGCGCGCTCGAAGCCGCCGAGCAGGTCTGCGCCGGGGAGGGCATGCGCTCCACGGAGGTGCTCGACGTGCTGGCCCGGCTCATCGACCGCTCGCTCGTCGTGGTCGCCGAGGACGCCACCGGTCCCCGCTACCGCCTGCTGGAGTCGGTCTCGGCGTACTGCCACGAGAGGTCGCACGAGGCGGGCGAGGGCGATGTGCTGCGGCGGCGGCACGGCCGGTACTACGCCGAGCTGGCCGAAAGAGCCTGCTCTCACCTGCGCGGCCACGAGCAGGCGAGGTGGCTGGAGCGTCTCGACCGGGAGGGCGCGAACCTGCGCGAGGCGCTGGAGGGCGCCGTACGCGACGGTGAAGCGGAACTGGCCCTGCGCCTGGTCAACGCGCTGAGCTGGTACTGGTTCCTGCGCGGCCGGTACCGCGAGGCCCGCCGGTCGCTGGAGAGCGCCGTGTCGATCGGCCGAGCGGCGGTGCACGTTAGTCACCCGCCCGGTGCCCGCCCGGTTTCCTCCGCCGCCCTGGCCGAGGCCGTCACTTGGCAGGCGGGCATGACCATGGCCTCGGGCGAGGGGACGGAGGCGGAGGAGCTGAGCCGTGCGGCGCTGGAGTTGTACGACGACGTCGACGACCCGCGCGCCCGCGCCCGAGCGGAGTGGTTCCTCGGCTTCATCCTGTGGGCCTACGGCGACCTGGCCGTGAACGAGAGCCGGGTCGACCGGGCCCTCGCGGCCTTCCGCGAGCTCGGCGACCGCTGGGGCACGGCCGTCGCGCTCAGCACGCGGGCCAAGCTGGCGATCGTCCACGGCGATCTCGCCGCGCTCAAACGCGACGCCGAGGAGAGCCTGACGCTGTTCCGTGAGCTCGGCGACGCGTGGGGACGGCTGGAGGCCACGGACGCGCTGGGTCGCTGGGCCGAGATCACCGGCGACTACGAACAGGCCGCCGGGCTGCTCACCGAGGGGCTGCGGGTCGCAGAGGCCCTCGGCATGTGGACCGAGGTGTCGTTCCGGCTGTCCGGGCTCGGGCGGATCGCCCTGCTCACCGGCGACCTGGCGGCGGCCGGGGAGCTGCACGAGCGGGCCAGGCGCCTGGCGGCCGGGCGGTCCAGCAAGCCCGCGGAGGAGTTCGCCGAGGTCGGGCTGGGACTCGTGGCGAGGCGGCAGGGTGAGCTCGGCACCGCCGAGACGCACCTGCGCGCCTGGCTGCCCTGGCTGCGCGACGTCGGCGGAACCGCGGGCATCGCCCTCATCCTGGCCGAGCTGGGGTTCGTCGCGGAGCTGCGCGGTGACGCCGAGGCCGCCGTGTCACTGCAGACCGGCGGTCTGCAGGCGGCCCGCGGCACCGGTGACCCGCGGGCGATCGCGCTGGCCCTGGAGGGGCTGGCCGGTGCGCGTGCTCTGGCGGGCGGTCACGCCGAGGCCGCCCGGCTGCTCGGCGCCGCCGCCGCGACTCGTGACGGGGTCGGAGCGCCGCTGCCGCCCGCCGAGCGCGGCGACGTCGACCGCGTCACCGCCCGTGTCCGGGCCGTACTCGGTGAGACGGCCTTCGCGGCCGAGTTCGCGTACGGCCGCGGGCTCGACCCGTACGCCGAATCGATCCTCGATCGCGGCACCGACCACACAGACAGCACGGACTGACAGCCAGTACTCCTTACGCGCGCCGCGGCCGACGCGCTCGCGCTCGCCGAGGCCGGCAGGCTCTGACGCCCGCGGCCCCGGCGGCGCGAGAACTTCCGTACCTCCGAACAGCGTTTTCTGGTCTGAGTTGTCCGGCGCGGCTGATAGCAAGGAGGACATGACCGAGACGGAGTTCTCCCAGGAGCCCGAGCCCGAAGCCGCCGATGGCCTGCGCGTCGAGGCGGAGCGGTGCCTGCGGGCCCTCGCCGGAGAGCACGCCCGGCTGCGCGACGACCAGTGGACGGCGATCCGGGCGCTGGTGGTCGACCGCAGGCGGGCCTTGGTGGTGCAGCGCACCGGCTGGGGCAAGTCGGCGGTCTACTTCGTCGCGACCCGGCTGTTGCGCGGCCGTGGCGCCGGGCCGACCGTGATCGTGTCGCCACTGCTGGCGCTCATGCGCAACCAGATCGACGCCGCCGACCGGGCGGGCATCCACGCCCGTACGATCAACTCGGCCAACACCGAGGACTGGGAGCGGGTCTTCGCCGAGGTCGAGGCGGGCGAGGTCGACGTGCTGCTGGTCAGCCCGGAGCGGCTCAACAATCCCGATTTCCGCGACCAGGTGCTCCCCAAGCTGGCCGCCGGCGCCGGGTTGATCGTCGTCGACGAGGCCCACTGCATCTCCGACTGGGGGCATGACTTCCGGCCCGACTACCGGCGGTTGCGCACCCTGCTCGCCGAGCTTCCGCCGGGCATCCCCGTGCTCGCCACCACCGCCACCGCCAACGCCCGGGTGACCCACGACGTGGCCGAGCAGCTCGCCACCGCCGACGCGGGCGAGACGCTGGTGCTGCGAGGCGCGCTCGAACGCGAGAGCCTGCGGCTGGCCGTCGTTCGGCTGCCGGTGGCCGAGCAGCGCCTCACCTGGCTGGCCGACCGGCTCGGCGAGCTGCCGGGCTCGGGGATCGTCTACACCCTGACGGTCGCGGCCGCGCACGACGTGGCCGGGCTGCTGCGCGACCGGGGGTATGAGGTCGCCGCGTATTCGGGCCAGACCGAGCAGGCGGAGCGGCTCCAGGCCGAACAGGATCTGCTCGACAACAAGCTCAAGGCGCTCGTCGCCACCAGCGCGCTCGGCATGGGGTTCGACAAGCCCGATCTCGGCTTCATCGTCCATGTGGGCGCGCCGCAGTCGCCGGTGGCCTACTACCAGCAGATCGGCCGCGCCGGGCGGGGCGTCGAGCGGGCCGAGGTGATCCTGCTGCCGGGCGTGGAGGACCGCGACATCTGGGCCTACTTCGCCGGGCTGGCCTTCCCGCCCGAGCAGATCGTCCGGGCGACGCTCGCCGAGCTGGGCGAGACCCCGCTGTCGACCGGCGCGCTGGAGCCGAGGGTCGACCTGAGCCGTGGCCGGCTGGAGATGATGCTCAAGGTCCTCGACGTCGACGGCGCCGTACGGCGGGTGCGCGGCGGCTGGGTCGCCACCGGCCGGGAGTGGGGCTATGACCGGGACCGCTACGCCCGGGTGGCGGCCGAGCGCGCTCATGAGCAGCAGGCGATGCTCGACTACATCGCCACCGACGGCTGCCGGATGGAGTTCCTGCGCCGCCGGCTCGACGATCCCGAGGCGGTGCCCTGCGGGCGCTGTGACAACTGCACGGGACGGCACTGGCCCGTGGACGTCTCCGATCAGGGCGCCGCGCGCACCCGCGAGCGGCTGCGCCGGCCCGGGGTCGAGGTGACGCCCCGGCGGATGTGGCCCACCGGCATGAAGGAGCTCGGTTTCTCCGGCCGCATCCCGGCCGGCGTCATGGCAGAGCCGGGCCGGGCGCTCGGCCGGCTCACCGACATCGGCTGGGGCAACCGCCTGCGGCAGATGTTCGCGGAGGGCGAGCCGGACGGTCCGGTGCCTGATGAGGTGTTCGACGCGGTCGTGAAGGTACTGGGCGCGTGGGACTGGGCTCAGCGCCCGGCCGGCGTCGTGGGCGTCGGCTCGCGCACCCGGCCCCGGCTGGTCGGCGATCTCGGGCGGCGGATCGCCGGGATCGGGCGGCTGCCGTACCTCGGGGACCTCGTCGCTCAGGGCCCGCCGATGGCACGGCAGCACAACAGCGCCCAGCGCCTGCGGTCGGTGGCCGACGCCCTGGTGCTGCCGGACGAGCTGCGCGCCGCGATCGCCGACCTGGGCGGCCCGGTGCTACTGGTCGACGACCGGATCGACAGCGGCTGGACCATGACCGTCGCGGCCCGGCTGCTGCGTGAGGCCGGCGCTCCAGCGGTGCTGCCGCTCGTCCTCGCCGTGGTCAACTGAAGAATCGGAGATGAGGCCATGACATGGTTCGAGCGGTTCCAGGTGCCTCAAGAACCAGGTTTCCGTGTTCTCGCAGGCCGCGACAATGGCCTGACCCGCCTGCTGCTCGCCTCCGGGCGCATGGCCGCCGATGACCACGGCGCTGTACATCTGCACGCCGGTGACGAGGTCCTGCGGGTCTTGAGCGGGGAACTCCTCGTCCGCATCGGAGACGAGCGCCGACGCTGCCGTGAAGGTGACATTGCGATCATGCCTCCGAACACCTGGCACGGATTCCGTGCCGTCACCGACACCGTGATCGAGGTCATCGCAGAGGAGCACCATGTACGGGATGGGAAGCAGTACCGTCCAGCCCAGCCAGGGCCGCGGTGAGCCGTCTCGCAGGAGCGGCAGGATGATGTCGACCAGCACCACGACGGGGCCCCACAGTGACCGCCGTGGCCGCCGTTCCTCTGCGCCACCGCCTCATGAGGTCCCGGCCGATGCCGGTGCCGGAAGCCGGCTCAGCGCGGTGTTGTGCACCCGCTGGTAGATCACCGAGGTGCGGAAGCCGACGATCTCGCGGCGCATGCTGAGCCGGTCGAGAAGGAAGCCGTGCAGGTGATCGAGATCCTGTACGGCGATGTGCAGCAGGAAGTCATCGCCGCCCGCCAGCACGAACACCGACATCACCTCGGGGAACCGGCTGACGCTGTCCTTGAAGGTGTCGATGACGGTGCGGCTGAGCGGGCGGACCTGGACGCTGACGAGGGCCTGCACGCCGCGGTTGAGCGCCGCCAGATCGATGTCCGCGTGGTAGCCGCGGATGACCCCGCGCCGAGTGAGGGCGCGCACCCGTTCGAGGCAGGTCGAGGGAGCGACGCCGAGCTGCCTGGCGAGTTCCCGGTTCGACTGTCGTGCATCCGTCTGCAAAAGCCGGATGATCTCCGAATCAAGTTCGTCCATGGGCGGCAGTCTGCCAGCGATTCCGGTCATTCGTTCGATGGATATTCCCTTCTCCGGGCAGTCGATCGATGCTCTGACTGAGATACCGCTCAGATGAAGGGCTCCGACATGTCGATACTCGACCACGAGGAGGTCGTGATCCGCAGAGGGTCGCGCTCCGGCCTTCCCGTCATCGTCGCCGTGCACTCGACCGTCCTCGGGCAGGCGGTCGGCGGCTGCCGGATCTGGCGCTACGCGGACTGGCGGGACGGCGTCGCCGACGCCCTGCTCCTGGCCGACGCCATGACCCGTAAGTGCGCCGTCGCGGGGCTGCCCAACGGCGGCGGCAAGACCGTCGTCGCCGTGCCCGCGGACGCCGTGCTCGACGCGGGCCGCCGCCGTGACCTGCTGCTGCTCGGCCTCGGGAACGTGGGCGGAAGGCTGGCCCGCCTGCTCGCCGCGGAGCGGGCCGAGCTCCTCGTCAGTGATGTCGACCCGGCCAAGCAGGCGCTCGCCACCGAGCTCGGCGCGACGTGGGTCGGCCCTGACGAGGCGCTCACCGCGGACGTCGACATACTCGTGCCGGCCGCACTCGGCGGCGTCCTCACCGAGGACGTCGTGCCCGCTCTTCGCTGTGCGGCCGTCGCCGGCCCGGCCAACAATCAGCTGGCCGGCCCGGCCGTCGCCGACCTGCTGCACCGGCGGAAGATCGTCTGGGTGCCCGACTACGTCGTCAGCGCAGGCGGGGTCATCCACGCCCTGTCAGTGGAACTGCGCCACAGCACCGCCGAGGAGGCCCTCGCGCGGGTCCACGCCGTCGGCGAAACGGTCGATGACGTACTGGCGGCCGCGGACCGCACCGGGATCACCCCCGCCCAGGCGGCACTCGATCTCGCGGCGCTCAGGCTGCGCGGCGGCACGCCTCCGGGCCTGACGTCGAGAGGCCCGACGTCGAGCGTTACGTCGCGCACGCGTGCATCATCGCCGGGGACCGGTTGATCGAACCGAACGGCCGAGTCGCCCGGGAGGCGGGCGGGCTCATTGGGGTGTGACGACGTGCCATGTGCCTGAGGGCGTGATCCACACCAGGAGGCCCGGCCACGGTTGGTGGAGTTTCCAACCAGGATGTTGTTTCAGCCGATGATGGCGCCTGCACAAGGGCGACAGATTACATCGGCACGTAAGTCCGCCTCTGTGCCACGGAATGGTGTGGTCGATGTCGCAACGAGAGGCCTGGCGATTGCAGGTGGGGAAGACGCAGGTGGGATGCCGCCGTTCGATCAGCCGGCGCATTCCCGCAGGTGGCCGGTAGCCCCTGTGGCCGTGCTCTTCGGGCCTCGGCTCGGCTCCCGGGTCCGCTCCTGCTCCGGCGCCTTGCCCGGCTCCGGGGGTCGGCCGGGCTCCTGGGCCCGGCCCCGCTCCGGGCCTTGGCCCGGTGGTTCGGCACCAGGTGTGCTTCAGCTCGGCCAGGCCGTCGTGCATGACCTGTACGGCTTGGGCGATGAGCAGATCCAGGCCGTCGAGGCGCCCGGCGGTTCGGGCCTGGCGCAGCAGCCGCTTGAGGCGCTGATCGATGCTGTGCGAAAGAGCTTCGTCGATCCGCCGCTCGATGGCGTCCATTGATCCGCCGTCATCGGGCGTCCGCCTCCCGGTCTCCCGTTGAGAGCGGGTGCCGGTCCGGTCGGCGAAGCCATCATCGCGGGTGCCGTCGTCGTGGGGGCCGGTCGGTCGAGACCTGCCCGGGTCGAGGTTGCCTGCGAGCTCGATGAGCATGTGCCGGACGGCCTCGGGGAGCGGCAGCCCGCGCAGGAGCGCCTGGGTGAGGTCGGCCCGGAGGATGTCGATCGGCCGCTCGTCTCCGTCGGCTTTGAGAGCCTGAGCGGCGGCGTTGATCCGGTTGTAGACGGCGTGGGCGTCCTCTGCGGGCAGATCCCGCAACGCCAGGTCACCGGTACCTGAGCTGTTGTCGAACAACTCCAGCCGACGGTCTTTGACGGCGGCCCTGGTGCGCTTCTCGGCGGCGTCGGGGTTTCCATCCTTGATCGCTCGTCTCACCCGGTGGCGGAGCTTGGCAGTGGTCATCGCGGTGGCCTCGTCGATCACCGCCGCCTCGACCGAGTCGGCAAGGGCGTCGTCGAGGCCGCGGAGGGCATCGGCGATGACCTTGGAGCGAGGCAGGTCGATGCGCCCCTTCTCCAGAGCGGCACGGGTGCGGCGGAGTTGCTGGGCAAGCTGTTCGGCCAGAACGACCAGCCCGGACGCGAACGTACCGGTCACGGTGAGGGCGAGGGAGACCTCTTCGGTGACGATCTCATGGATCTCTGAGGTGCAGTGCCCGGCGGCGGCCGGACCGTGATCGTCATGGTGGCGTCGGCGTGACAGCTCGGCCACCGCCGACAGCTCCAGCGCCTGTGCCCAGGAGGTCTGGCGGTGGGCGGCCGCCATCAGCTCGGTCAGCTCCACATCGGACAGATCGTTCAGTCGCTGTCCGGCAAGTGCGCACGCGAGCTGCGGCCCGGGAGGGAACTCCGCCCGCCCTTCCCATTCCGATCCGGAAAGGATATCGATGACCATCGCCGGTGGCATCGGCAGAGCACCTCCCTCCACAGTTCCCAGGTCCCGGCTCCCGCAATTTCCGGGTGGCGCTTGGGCTCCGACAGCATCTAGGCCGTATCCTCAGAAGGATTTCCCGTCATCGAAAACACTATCGAATGCTGCGGCCATTCTCGCTATCCCGCCGGTTAGGCATTCATTCCCGTCCACTAATGGTGCGAATCGGCCACTTCGGGTCTCAGGGGCATCACTTTGGGGAGCCACTCCGGCAGTTCGGCAAGATGCCCGAGTTCCGACTCGATGCGCTGCCTGTCGCCCGTGGTGAGTTCCAGACCGCGCAGATCGGCCATCCAGGGATCGGTAGGTTCGCCGAGGACCATGGCCAGGTCGATGAGGTGGCACAGGGCGATGGCCCGCTCGACCACCGGGGCGTCCGCGCCGTGCCTGCGAACCGCGGACTTGAGCGCACGGAAAGCCTGCAGGTCATCGTTTTTGAACTCGCGCAGGATCCGGGCGTTGTCGAGCGCCCTGGCCAGGCCCACCAGCTTCTTCGAGCCGCCGTACTCCAGCTCGGCGGGTTCGTCGCGTTGGATGAAGATGATCGAGTTCCCGGACGGATCGATCAGCGTGAAACGGGACGCGCCGGGCCGGTAGCGGGTGATCCGCGGAAGGCCGGAACTCAGCACCTTCCCGTGGCCCCGGCGCATCGCCGCGACGAACGCCGCGTGGTACGGCGCCACGGCGTCGACCATGACCAGGCAGCCTCCGGACTCCTCCCGGGCCGGATCCAGGCCCTTGGGCGCCGGGCCGAAGTGCAGCTGGAATCCGCTCCACTGCAGCACCAAATAGACATAGGGCCTGCTCTGCTTGTAGGTCGCCTCGAACCCCAGCGCCGCATAGAACGCCAGGGCCTCCTCCACCGACGCGCACGGCATCAACGGCACCGTCGTCTCGTTCTTGCGAACCGCAGGCTCACTCACGCCATTCCACCTTTCAGGTCGTCGGGCGATGCTCGCACTCTTCGGCGGAGCTCGCATATGGATCGTTCCAAACATCCGGCTGACGCGGCCTGCGGCGACGCTCCGGCGGTTGCCCGGGGGGTTCAGGAAAGGCACTGGAGCCGGTTCTGCTCGAGCGTGAAGTCCGACCAGGCGGAAGTCGTACACCGGCAGCGTCCACGGTGCCTCCGGGGCGCGACCACGGCGGGTCGGCCGAGGATGCCCGGCATCGAGGCGATCGAGCAGGCACCGATCGCCATGATTGTGACATTCCGGCAATGGGTGGCGCTGTTCTGTTCGAGGTGGTCGAATGAATGCCTCACGGAATTGATCAGGGGGAGAGATCATGCTCGCGCGCTCCGGGGCCCTGCCCTGGACGCTCAGGATGGAATGCTGGGCCGTTGTGCGTCCCGCGGTGGGACAAGGTGACGGCTCAGCCGGACGGCGGTCCCGAGATGTCTGAGATTCCCTCCCCCGCGGCGGGCGGCCCCACGGTTCTGCGCATGATGCTCGGAGCCCGGCTGCGCCGGCTGCGAGAGGCGAACCGGATCACCCGCAAGGCGGCCGGCTACGCGATCAGGGCCTCGGAATCCAAGATCAGTCGCTTGGAGCTGGGACGGGTCGGCTTCAAGGAGCGCGACATCTCGGACCTGCTCACCCTCTACGGGATGACCGACGGCGACGAGCGGGAGACCTGCCTGCTACTGGCGCGGCAGGCCAACACCCCCGGCTGGTGGAGTCAGTACGCCGACGTCGTGCCGCCCTGGTTCGAGGTCTATGTCGGCCTGGAGCAGGCGGCATCGCGCATCCGCACCTACGAGGTGCAGTTCGTCCCCGGACTGCTCCAGACCGAGGACTACGCCCGCGCCGTCACGCTGCTCGGCCACCCGGACGCCTCGCCGCAGGAGATCGAGCGCAGGGTGGCGGTGCGGATGATCCGGCGGCGGATCCTCGAAGCATCCGACCCGCCCCATCTGTGGGCCGTCATCGACGAGGCGGCACTGCGCCGTCCTCTGGGCGATCGGCGGGTGATGCGCGGGCAGCTGAAGCACCTGATCGAGCTGGCGGCCACGCCCGGCGTGGCCATCCAGGTCATGCCGCTCCGGTACGGAGGGCATGCCGCGGCCGGTGGACCGTTCAGCATCCTGCGGTTCAACGAGCCCGAACTGCCCGACGTGGTCTACCTCGAGCAGCTCAACAGCGCCGTCTATCTGGAGAAGCTCGAGGAGGTCGAGAGATATCTGGCCGTCATGGACATGCTGGTGGTCGCCGCCGAGGACGGGGGGACCACGGTCGGCACTCTGACCAGGGCCCTCGAGGAGACCTGACCCGCGCTCGATCCGGGAGTACCGCACCGGCACGGGAGAGGACCCGTACCGGGTCAGGGGTCGCGCTGGATCAGAGTCCGGGACGGGCACCGATCTCACCCATGGCCGCGGCGGCCAGCCGGCAGCCGGCGGCGAGCGCCTCGGCCGGGGGCTTGCCGTCGAGCCAGGGCGGCAGGAAGCCGGCGCAGAACGCGTCACCCGCGCCGGTGCCGTCCATGATCTTGTTGACCGGCTCGGCCGGCACCTGGATCGGCTCGGCCCGGCCGTTGGTGTACCACAGCGCGCCGTCCTCGCCCATCTTGATGACGACCTGCGGGTACCACGCGGTGAGCACCTTCGCCGCCTGCGAGGGTACGTCGCGTCCGGTGAGCACCTCGGCCTGGTCGGCGTTGATCATCAGCAGCCGGGCGCCCTGCGTCCACTCCAGGAACGGTTCGGCGCCCACGCGCTTGAGCGGCGAGGAGGATCCGCCGTCGATCGAGATCGACATCTGGCTCTTGCGCGCCATGCTGAGGGCGTGCAACGCGGCCTGCCGGGATCCCTCGTTGAGAAGGGAGTAGCCGGACAGATGCATGTGCGACCCGGCGGCGAACAGGTCGTGCGGGATGTCCTCCGGCAGGAGCGCGGCGTTGGCGCCCGGATCGGACAGCATGGTCCGATCACCCTTGTGGGTGACCAGCACCACACACGTGCCCGTCGGGCGCTCCGGGTCCATGACGAGGCGGGCGTCGACGCCGTACCCCATCAGTTCCATGTCCCGGTTGCGGCCGGCGATATCGGAGCCACGGCGTCCCACGAAGGCGGCCTCGACCCCTTCGACGGCGAGCCACGCGGCCACATTGGCCCCGGATCCGCCACCGTGCATGGTCACAGCGGCCGGCGTGTCGCTTCCCTTGGCCAGGGGAAGGGCGGCTCGCGCAACGGCATCGGTCATGAGATCACCGATCACGACCACGCGCGTCATGACGTCATCACCTCGATTGACACGGCCCGGTTGACAGCTTTCCCCGGGGCGTGTGCCGACCGTAACAGCTCAGCGCCCCCAATGAGGTCTCGAACGCGCAGCGAAACCCGGAACTCTGACCCAACTCCGAACACGGCTGGGGCAGACCGGACATCTCGGGTCCCCTACTCTTTGGTAGGTGAAGTATCCGGATCACTGGGAGGCCGATGTCGTCCTCGCGGACGGGGGTACGGCCCATCTGCGACCGATCCGGAGCGACGATGCGGAATCGTTGCGTTCGTTCTATGCCCGGTTGTCCTCGGAAACCATCTACTACCGTTTCTTCGGCCCGCGGCCGCAACTGTCCGAACGGGAGATCACGCACTTCACCACGCTGGATCACGACCAGCGGGCGGCGCTGATCGCCACCGTCGGCGACTCGATGCTCGCGGTCGTGCGCTACGACAAGCTCCGTGAGGAGCCGGGGGTCGCGGAGGTCGCGTTCCTCGTCGAGGACGCCCACCAGGGCCGGGGGATCGGCTCGGTGCTGCTGGAGCACATCGCCGCCGCCGCCCGCGAGCGCAGGCTGCGCCGTTTCGTCGCGCACGTCCTGCCGGACAACCGTCGCATGGCCAAGATCTTCCGCGACGCCGGTTACCGCGCCGAGCAGCGGTTCGAGGACGGCGTCATCCGGCTCACCCTGGATCTCGAGCCCACCGAGACCTCCATCGAGGTGATGACGGCACGCGAGCACCGTGCCGAGTCCCGGTCGATCCAGCGGCTGCTGTTCCCCCGTTCGGTGGCGGTGGTCGGCGCGAGCCGTGAGGCGCACAGCGTCGGCCAGACCGTCCTGCGGAATCTGCTCACGGGGGACTTCTCGGGTCCGGTCTACCCCGTGCATCCGACCGCCACCGCCGTCGCCGGTGTCCGGGCCCACCCGACCGTCCTGGACATCGCCGACGACGTGGACCTGGTCGTTGTCGCCGTGCCGGCCGGCGCCGTGCACGAGGTGGTCGAGCAGAGCGCGGGCAAGGGAGTGCACGGGCTCGTGGTGGTGTCCGCGGGTTTCGGTGAGACCGGCCCGGCCGGCCGGGCGCGCCAGGAGGAGCTCGTACGGCTGGCGCGCGCACACGGGATGCGGGTCGTCGGCCCCAACTGCCTGGGCATCGCCAACACCGATCCGGGCGTACGACTGAACGCGACCCTCGCGCCGACCATGCCCGGCCGCGGGCCGATCGGCTTCTTCTCCCAGTCCGGCGCGCTCGGCATCGCGATCCTCCAGCGCACCGCCGAGCGCGGCATCGGCCTGTCCACCTTCGTCTCCGCCGGCAACCGGGCGGACGTGTCGGGCAACGACCTCATGCAGTACTGGGAGGAGGATCCCGCCACCACGGCCGTCCTCCTCTACCTGGAGTCGATCGGCAACCCGCGGAAGTTCACTCGGCTCGCCCGTCGGCTGAGCCGCAAGAAGCCGATCGTGGCGGTGAAGTCGGGTCGTACGACCCAGGGAGTTCCGCTCGGGCACGCCGCCCGCGCGCTGACGCTGCCCGACCACGCGGTGAGCGCCCTGTTCGCGCAGGCCGGGGTGATCCGGGTGGAGGGGCTGTCCGAGCTGTTCGACGTGGCACAGCTGCTGGCCTACCAGCCGCTGCCCGCCGGCGACAGAGTGGCGATCATCGACAACTCCGACTCGCTCGGCCTGCTCGCCCAGGACGCCGCAGCCACGCTGGGCCTGGACCCGATCGCTCCGGTGAACCTCGGCCCGCGGGCGGGGGCGGGGGAGTACGAGTCCGCGCTGGCCGAGGCGCTCGCCGACGATTCCGTCGACGCCGTGGTCACCGTCTTCACCCCGCCGGTCATGGGCCGGATCAACGAAGCGGCCGACGCGGCGGTCGCGGCGGGAGCGGCCGGGTCGGCCGATGGCGGGAACGCCGGGACCAAGACGGTGGCGCAGGCGGTGGCGGGCCTGTCGGCCGGAAGTCCCAAGCCGATCGTGGCGACCTATCTCGGTCTGGCCGGGATGCCCGCCGAATTGCGAATCTGCGGCCCTGATGCGGTGGCGGGCCCCGGTTCGGTCCCGTCGTACGCCACGCCGGAGGACGCCATGCGCGCCCTGGCCTACGTCATGCGCTACGCCGCGTGGCGGCGGCGACCCAAGGGGCGACTGCCCGAGCGCGACGTGGCCGGCCGCGACCGGGCCCGGGCGCTCGTGGGGCGGCTGCTCGCGGCCGACGGCCCGAAGATCGCGGACGACCGGGACAGCGCGGACGGGCCGGACGGCGCGGGCGTTCCGAAGAGCGCAGGTGATCCGGACGACGCCGCCCCCTCCTCCGGCCCGGAGGGACGGACCGAGGACGGCCAGGTGGTCGTCGCGCCTGCCGACGTCGCGGCGCTCCTGGCCTCCTATGGCGTGACCGTCGCCGCGCCCGGCGGGGCGACCGATCCCTCTGGCCCCTCGGGCCCCTCTGGTCACTCGGGCATCGCGGTGCGGATCGTCACGCGAGAGGACCCGTCCTTCGGCGCCGTGGTGTCCTTCGGCCTGTCGGGCGCCACCGCGGCGCTGCTGGACGACCGGGCCTACCGCCTGGCCCCGCTGACCGACGTCGAGGCCGCCGAACTCGTGCGGGCGGTGCGGTCGGCCCCGTTGCTGTTCGGCCACCGCGGCGCCGACCCGGTCGACGTCAACGGGCTCGAGGACCTGCTGCTCCGCGTGTCGCAGCTCGCCGACGATCTGCCCGAGGTGGCCCGCCTGGAGCTCGACCCTGTCGTGGTCTCACCCTCCGGCGTCACCGTGGCGGGCGCGACCCTGGGGCTGGCGCGGCCGGTCGGACCGCGTCCCGAGCTCGGTCCCCGGCGGCTGCGGGGCCCTGGCCTGTGACCCACCTCATCCGTCCGCGATCGGCCGGCGGCGGCGGTGCCGGGTCCGGCGCAGGATCGGGCGGCGCAGGGTCGGGTGCCGGCGGGCCCGGGGGCGGGCTCGGCACGGGCTCGGGCAGGGGCACGGGCGGCGGCACGGGCTCGGGCGCCGGGGGCACCGGGCTGGGC
>NZ_JABVEB010000340.1 GCF_014323665.1 Actinomadura sp. HBU206391
GATGCGGCCACCCCGACGCGGCCAAGCGGGACACCGCTGGCGCCCCGCCTAGCGGGCGACGCAACGGTCCGCGCACCGCCCGGGGCGGCCCCGATCCGCTGGAGGACACCCGTGACACCCATCCCACGCACGCCGCTGGATGGTGGCCCGCCCACCACCACCGCGCGGGCGATGACGGGGGTGTGCGGTGAAGCGCGGTTTGACACCGGCGGAGATCAGCACGCTGCCCGCGGTGGTCGATCTGGTCACGGCAGGACGAGCGCTCGGCCTGGGACGCACCAAGGCCTACGAATTGGCTCGTGCGGGGGAGTTCCCCTGCCGGGTCCTGCGCGTCGGCAAGACCTACCTGGTGCCCACCGCCGGGCTACTCGGCCTGCTCGGCCTCGACGCATCTGCGGCGCAGCCTCCACCGGAAGACAGGTGAACAACGTATGGCTGCCGGACCGACCTTCAAGTTGTGCGGATGCCGCACCGAGGAAGGAAAGCAGCTGGGGAAGAAATGCCCGAAGCTGAGGCGCAAGGGTGGGTCGTGGAGCCAGATCCACGGCACTTGGTACTACCAGCTTGAACTACCTCCCGCCGCAGACGGCCGTCGGCGGAACCCACTGCGCCGAGGTGGGTTCGCCACGCAGGACGCCGCCGAAACGGAGATGGGCATGGCGGCTGAGTTGCTGGCCATTGCCGCTGAGCTGAACGGCAAGATCCAGATCGCTGATCTGATCCTGGCCACGGTGTCCCGCGTCAAGAAGTTGGCTCAAGAATCTTGGTCTGAAAGTTGGGGATGCAGGCTTGGGTTGGTGTAGATCTCGATGGGCCGGTGGCCGCCGAGGGCTTGGTGGGGTCGGATGTGGTTGAAGATCTGCCGGTAGGCCTCGGCCTCGCGGGCCAGGGCCGGGAGGTCTTCGATCTCGATCCGGTACAGGTGCTCGTACTTCAGCGAGCCGAATGCGCGCTCGCGGACGCCGTTCTGGCCGGGTGATCTGCGTCGGGTGCGGATGTGGACGAGCTCGGTCCGGCCTGTGATGAAGCGGGCGAACGCGGCCCCTTTGAATGCGCTGCCGTTGTCGGTGACCAGTTTGATCTTGCGGACCTCGCCGGTGACCGGGTCGGTCAGGGCCTCCTCCAGCGAGCAGCCGGCCAGGGCTTGGGCCTGGTCGATGGCGATGCGCACGGCGGCGATGGCGTCGGCTCCGGTGCAACTCGGGGCGATGTGCCAGCCGTGCTCGTACTTGGTGAAGTGGTCGGTGACCCCCGCCAGCCGCCACACGCCGCCGGTGGTGGTCTCGTACTCGGAGAAGTCCAGCTGCCACACCTGGTTCGGCGCGGTGGGCGGATCGGTGAACGCGGCCTTGCGAGCCGCCGCGAGCTCACGGCGTTCGCCCTGGTAATCGATGGGCTGCAGCAGATCGCGGCGGCGCATCGCCCGTTCCACGCTGGAGGCGGACGCCTCGATCCCGTCGGCGGCCATCAGCCAGTGGATCTTCCGGTGCCCCCAGGCCGGCCAGTCGGCGGCGTACTTGGCCGCCACCGGTTCGATCTCATCGACGACCGGTGCCGGCCACGGCCCGTTGGGCGGCGCGGCCGGCCGCCGCCTGGGCACGGGCCTTGGCACGCCAGCGGGTGTAGCTGCGGCGCGGGATGCCGGTGAGCCGGCAGAACCTCGAGACCGGCATCGCCGCGTCTTGGCGGATCACCTCGAGGTCCGCGAAGGGGCCAGACGACCCTCGGCCGACTTCTTCCACACCCGCAGCTGCACATGCGCCTCACCCAGGGCAGTGTGCAGCTCGGCGATCTCGGCCTCCAGCTGCTCCTCGCGACTGGACGGCCGAGCCGCCCCGCCCGCGACCAGGCCCTGCTTGCCCGCCTCCAGGAACTGGGCCTTCCACTTACCGATCGAGGTCTCAGAGGTCTTGTTACGCCGAGCGGCCTCGGCGATGGTCATCTCACCCGCGAGCACGGACAACACGATCCGCAGCTTGTCCTCGACGGGCAACTGTGGAGGGCGACTCACGATGCGTCTCTCTTCCAGGCTCAGGAGTCCCAACTAACCCCTGCGCCACTAAGTCTGACGCGCGACAACGGTCAAGAAGACCAAGACGCTGCCGGAGCCGGAGGAGGTGCGGCGTAAGGTCCGCACCGGCCAGGACCTCGACACGACCATCACCACGGGAGAGTGGCTGGACACCTGGCTTTCTGGACGAAAGGGCCTGCGGAAGGGCACCGTCCGCTGCTACGAAAGCCACATCCGCCTCTACTACCAACCCCACATCGGGAAGATCCGGCTGGATCGGCTGCGGGTGTCGGACGTGGTGAGCGTGTTCGAGGCGATCGACGAGCACAACGACATCATCACCGAAGCCCGCACCAGCGGTGACCTGGTCCTGCGGGCGAAAGTGAAGGGACGGCGGCTGGTCGGTGCGGCCACCAAGCAACGGATCCGCGCCACCTTGCGGGCGGCGTTGAACAAGGCGATCCGGGAGCGGCGGATCGACCTCAACGTCGCCTCGCTCGTCGAACTACCCTCCGGCAAGCGCCCCAAAGCGCTGGTCTGGACGCCGGAGCGAATCGCCGAATGGAGACAAACCTACGAACGCCACATCACGCTGATGGAGCAGCGCAAGAAACGCCTGTCGAAGCTCGAACCTGACAAGCGGCACGGCACCCGAATCAATCGGCTCGACGCCTACATCGGCACGCCCCGCCCGTCCCCGGTGGTGGTGTGGACACCCGAACACACCGCGGACTTCCTGCACCGAGCCCAAACCCACCGGCTGTACGGGCAGTACTACCTCATCGCCTTCCGCGGCCTACGAAGAGGCGAATCCTGCGGGCTGCGCTGCCCCGACCTCAACCTCGACGAAGGGACAGCGACCGTGCGGTGGCAGATCGTCCAACACGGCAACGGAACCGACCAAGGTAAGCCGAAATCCGAAGCCGGGGAACGGCAGATCTCGCTGGACAAACACACCATCAACCAACTCCGAGCTCACAAGGCCCGGCAGAACACCGAACGCCTCGCCGCCGGCGACACCTGGATGGAGACGGGGTTCGTGTTCACCACCGAAACTGGGGAGCCGCTGCACCCGGCGTATGTGACCGAGCAGTTCGAGCAGCTCGCGATGGAAGCCGGCCTGCCACCCATCCGCCTGCACGACCTGCGGCACGGCGCGGCCACGATCTTGCTCCGCGCTGGACACGACATGAAAGTCGTCCAGGAGACCCTTGGCTTGTCTTCAATCACCATCGCCTCCGACACCTACACTTCGGTGCTGCCCGACCTGGCACGTGAGTCCGCCGAAGACGCCGCTGCCATCATCGTGAACGCGGGCAAACGCAGGCAGCGGCCTCGCGCACTCAAGCCTGTCCCACCCGGCGACGGCAACCCCAGGGGCACGACCGAGGCAGCGTCATGACCGCTCGCGTGGTTGATAGCGTGGCGGCGGTGCCGATCTCGCTGATGCCTTTGAGCCCATCGGTGTGCCGGAGATAGTCGTCCTTCGGCGGCAACACGGTCACCCTTACATCGGTGAGGGGTCCTTGCCTCTCGTGGTCAACAGCCCACACGGCGGCATGCCCGTCCAGTAGCTCCAGGATGGGGGCACTTCAAGCCGCCCCGCTGGCCCCGAAAGGTCTTCAGGTGGGGCCAGCTCAAGCCGCCCTACTGGAGCAGTTGGAAGCCGTCATAGCCAACCGGTCGTACTGCAGTTCGGCGTGCACTCATTGCGGATGGCGCGGGCAGGCTTCGAGCTGGTTCGGCCGGCTCTCGCGGCGGCCTGTTTCAGCAGGTCGAGCGCGGTGACGATGTCGGCACCATGATGCATGCTCTGGATGGCCAGCGGTTGTAGGCGCCCTGGGCGGTGGCCTTGGCCAGGATCCGCCTCCCCCTCTGCACGCGGTCGGGGGTGGACCGCGTGCCGGTCCTAGGTGGCCTGCCGCCCAGGGCGCAGGCTATGAACGCTCGACTTGATCCTGCGGGTCAAGTCACGTTGATGGGACCGCCGTGGTTAAAGGTTGCGCGGTCCTTCTACGGAGTTACCGCGTCGCTACTGGAATCGTTGCGAGACGTGAGGGGCTGGAGACTGAGTGTGACGGCTGATCGATTGGCCATGCTTGCCCTGGGGGTCTTGGCTTGATCTTCTTTCGGATGGCGCTGGCGGCCCCGGAAGGCTGATTCCGACGACGTGTGGCGACAAGATCACGACATCCGAGCAACCAACGAGCAACCACGGGTCTCAAACCACCCCCAAAACGACAACTGGGCACTCTCATGATCATTGAGAATGCCCAGGTCAGACGGGGTGCGCCGTCAGGGACTTGAACCCCGAACCCGCAGATTAAGAGTCCGCTGCTCCCGTGCCAGATCGGTATCCCCGCTGTCGGTCTATGCCATTTTGTGTGCGAGTCCGCCGTTTCCGATGCCGGGTTGTGTCGCGTCGTGCCGCTCCGTTCCAAGACATACGAGCAACCACCGAGCAACCACGTACCCCGAATCGCGGGACCAGCGCGCGGTTGCAATCACGCCCGCTCGTGACCTCTACCGTGTCAAGGTCGTACCAATCATGCCCTGACCTGCGGTTCTTCGAGATGCCGCAGGTCAGCGCCGTCCGATGAGGCTCGTTGACGCTTGTTCGGGACGGTTCAGGAACCATGCGTGCTCCCGCCGCTCCCTGCTCCGGGTGGGAGCAGTGTGAGCACGAACCGGGGGAGCGCGGTAAAAGATCTTTGGTTCTTCTGGGGCCGGCGACGGCGTTCGGTCGCGATACACGATCAGCATCGGTCCGCCTTGTAGGCGTTGGTTTCGGTTGAATCCGGTCGGGGAACTCGTTGGGTTCGTCGGTGGAGTCCGGCCGGAGCCTGGCAGCGGTGACCTAAGTGGCTCAAGTCCGGCATGGACAGAACGTGGGCGCGCGGCCGGTAGGGGTGTACCGATCGGGTGCCTATGAAGTGTCCAGGCCCGTTACTGGACGTGCAGGTCAGCGACCGAACCCGATAATCGAGCGGCACAGGCTGTCGCGGCTTCGTTGAGGTCGTAGTCAGAGAAGCCCC
>NZ_JABVEB010000341.1 GCF_014323665.1 Actinomadura sp. HBU206391
CGTCCTGACCAACTACCTGCCTCGCGACATCGCCGCCGTCACGGCCGACGACCTGTGCCGGCACGGCCTGTACGAGCTCCTGCGCGCGGCCGCGGTGAACCTCCGCATCGCCAACCAGACGATCGGTGCGCGCGGCGCGACCGCGGCGGAGGCCCGCCTGCTCGACGAGCGCCGCGGCGCGCCGCTGCTGACCATGACCCGCACGGCCTACGACGACCAGGGGCGGGCCGTGGAGTACGGAACCCACGTCTACCGCGCCAGCCGCTACTCCTTCGCGCTCACCCTCGTCGAACGCTGAGTCCGGCGGCGTGCGCGGCCGTGGATCAGGAGTCCTCGAGCCGGAACCCCACCTTCATGCCGACCTGGAAGTGCCCGACCTCACCGTCGACGATCTGACCGCGCACCTCGGTCACCTCGAACCAGTCGAGGTGGCGAAGCGTCTCACCGGCCCTGCGGATGCCGTTGCGGACGGCCGCGTCCACGCTCTCCGGCGACGTCCCCACGATCTCGGTCACTCGATACGTACGATCCGTCACTGATTCCTCCTGAAGTCGCTTCTGACAAGTGCTGGGCTTAATCTGGAGGCGTGAGGGTCATTCCCCGGCGCCGTGTAGATATCTACACGGTCACCGACGCGCACCGGCCGATGTCCGAGGACATCGACCATCGGCAGCGGCGCTATCTCGTGTCCATGGGCATCCGGACGGCCTGCTTCCTCCTTGCCCTCTTCTTGACCGGGCACGCACCCCTCTGGGTGGTGGGCGTGCTCATCGTCGGGGCGCTCGTGCTGCCGTACGTCAGCGTCGTGTTCGCCAACGGCGGCCGCGAGCCCGAGAGCGTGGCGCACTTCGACGAGCGCGAAAGCCCGAACCGTAATGAGATTTCCGGACGTCCCCCAGAAATCCAGTCGTGACTTCCCTTGACTAACCCATGGGGGTTTCGGTGTACGATTTGTACCGGCGCTCTGGTCCCCCGTCGGAGCGCCCGTGCCGGTGTTCCGGGCCCCCGTCGGAACACCGATGATGCGACGCCGGGTGGATTGCCCCCGTATCCACCCGGCGTCGCTTTCATTTTGCCCCCAGGCCGTCGCCTCGATGATCCTGACGTGATCCTGACCGGTCCTCTGACTCACCGGCTCTGAACCTGTCTGGCCGGGATCGGCCACGACTTCCGACCGTTATCCCGCCACCGCCGGCTCTGGGGCCTTCCCGGTGGCAGGAGAGCCGTGACGACCGGCCTCGCCGTCCCACCGGCCTCGCCCGGACCGGCGTCGTCGACCGCCGGCGTGGCCTGACACACTTGCGTCGTGACCGATCCCCAAGGCGATGCCCCGCTGTGCTCGGCGAAGGGCTGCGGCGCCGACGCGCGCTGGGGCCTCCGCTGGAACAACCCCAAGATCCACACGCCGGAGCGGCGCAAGGTGTGGCTCGCCTGCGACGAGCACCGCGAGCATCTGTCACAGTTCCTCGACATGCGCGGATTCCTGCGCGACGTCGTCCCGGTGGACGCCCTGGAACCCACTGACGGCTGACCGGGAACGGCCGGCGGCGCGGGCGGCCCGTGGCCGTGCCATAACCCGGGCATTATGCGCTTTCGAGATGAGACGAGCAGTACCTCCTGATCAAGGATTGCCGACGAACCAGGCAACAGGGAGGTCTCGTCCATGTGGAGAGGGAAGGCGGCCAAGGCCGCCCCCGCGCTGGCACTCGCGGCGACGGTGCAGCTGGCGCTGCTGAGCGGACAGGTCCTCAGCGCCGAGGCGGCGAACGCCGACGAGGTGGGCGACGCCACGGTCGTGCCGATCCAGGTCACCGGTGATCCCGCGAAACGGTTCAACTTCGTGATCCTCGGTGACGGTTACACCGAGGCGGACATGCCGAAGTTCCGGGCCGACGTCGACAAGCACCTCAGCACGCTGTGGGCCTTCGAGCCGTGGAAGACCTACCGCAGCTACGTCAACGTCTACGCCGTCGAGATCGTCTCGGGCGAGTCGGGCGTGAGCTGCGACCCGGACCTGACGTCCGCCCGGCGCACCACGCCGCTGAAGATGGGCTTCTGGGGCGGCTGCAATCCCTCGAGCGTCCAGCGCCTGCTCACCGGGAACAACGCCGCGTTCGACACGTACGCGAACCTGGTGACCGGCACGACGAACGCCAACCGGCAGGTGCTGGCGCTCGCCAACAGCACCACGTACGGCGGTGCGGGCGGCAGCAAGGCCACCGCCTCGGGCGGCAACGCACTCTCCTCGTTGATCATGCCGCATGAGATCGGGCACTCGCTCGGGCGGCTGGACGACGAGTACACCTACTACGCGCGCGGTGTCCCGGGCGGCGCCTACACCGGCGGCGAGCCGGACTCGATCCACCACACCCTCCTCACCGAGCGGCAGATGCGCGAGCAGCGGGTGAAGTGGTGGCGTTGGCTGGGCGAGAAGAGCACCTCGGGCGGGGTCATCGGCCGATACGAGGGCGGTCTCTACACCACGTCACAGGTGTGGCGTCCGAGCGAGCACTCGATGATGAAGGTGCTCGGCTACGAACACGACCAGGTGCAGCGCGAGGCCATGACCCAGGCCATCGCGGCGAAGGTCGATCTGATCCAGGACCACACCCCCACCACGGCCGCCATCGGGTCCGACCGGGTGGTGTGGGTCGAGACGCTGCATCCGGCCGACCACACGCTGCGCGTCACGTGGACGCTCGACGGCCGGCAGGTGCCGGGCAGCCGCGACGAGCACAACCTCGACCTGCGGCGGCTCCGGCTGAAGCCCGGAACGCACACCCTCACGGTGACGGTCCTCGATCCGACCTCCTTCGTCCGCGACCCGGCGATCCGCTCCTCGGCCGCACTCACCCGCACCCGCACCTGGACGATCGACACCCGGATCGAAACGGCACCGGACGCGGTCGCGCCCGGCTTCACCGGCACCACCCCGCAGGACTGGAACCTCGCCGCCCACAACGTCGTCCACGCGGAGACCACCCATCCGGCCAGGTCGGTCCCCGTGGTCCGCTGGACCGTGGACGGACGGCGGGTCCGCACCACGGGCAACGACCGCGACCTGGACCTGAAGCGCTTCCGGCTCCGATCGGGCACCCACCGGATCACCGCCACCGTGACCGACCCCGCCGCGCCGCGCGGCGGCGCACAGACGCTCGCCTGGACCGTCGACGCGCAGCGCCCGACCGTGGCCTCCACGCTGTCCCAGCCGGCCCGGACGACGGGTCCGGCCGGCGACCGCGGGTACGTCTTCGACGAGCGGTTCACCATGAGGCTGACGCCTTCGGACACCGGGTCGGGCACGCCCCTGGCGGAGTTCCAGGTGGACGGAGACGGCTGGTACCGCTACTTCGGCTGGCCGACCGACTCGAACGCGCCGTTCCTGTTCACCCCGCTGGGCACGAACATCGACGATCTCGTCTACGGCAAGCTGGGCAAGCCGGTCCGCACGGTCGAATGGGATGCCGTCGCACCGGGATACGGGCGCCACACCATCGAGTACCGCGGCATCGACGCCGCTGGCAACGTCGGCCCGACGCAGAAGTTCACCGTCACCCTGCGCAAGTCCGGGTGATCGATGCCCGTGCCCGTTCCCGGCCCGCCGAGCGCGGCGCCGGGGGACGGGCGGGCGCCGGACGCACGTTCACCCGACCGCCGGGATCGCCGGCGGGCGGGTGGACGGAGGCGGCCGAAGCGGCCTAGCCTCCGCCTGTGCAGCTCGAGTTCCGGCATCTCCGCACTCTGTGCGCCATCGCGGTCGCGGGCAGTCTCACGAAGGCCGCCGCCGTGCTGGGAGTCTCGCAGCCCGCGTTGAGCGCCCAGGTGCGGCGCATCGAGACACTGCTCGGCGGACCGGTGTTCGAACGCAGCCGGCTCGGCGTGGCGCCGACGGCGTTCGGGGAGTTCGTCATCGCCCGGGGACGCACGGCGCTCATGAATCTCGACGAGCTCACCGCCGGCGCCGGCCACGACGCGGGCACGGCGCGGTTCGGCGGTGTCTCGGGGCCCGCGCTGGTGACCGTACTGGAGGGCCTGCGCACGCTGCTGCCCGCGACCCGGATCACGGTGCAGACCGAGCACTCCCCCCGCCTGGTGCACGACCTGCTCGCAGGCCGCCGGGTGGACGCCGCGGCTCTGATCGACTACCCGGGGCGGGAGCTTCCGGCCCTGTCCGGCATCGGCAGCCGGGTGGTCGCCGTCGAACCGGTCTTCGTGGCGCTTCCGGCGGATCACCGGCTCGCCGCGGGCGAGACGGTGCCGCTCGAGGAGCTGGCCGCGGAGCCCTGCGTGCTGCCCCCGCCGGACGGCTCCGGCTGGCCGGAGACCTTCCTCGACGCCTGTGAACAGGCGGGCTTCACCCCCGACGTGCCGCACCGGATGGCCGAACCGTCCGCGCTGTGCGAGCTCATCGTCGCGGGCGGCGTGATCGCGCCGTGCCGCGCGACCTTCCGCGACCGTACGGGCGTGGTGGTCCGGCCACTGGCGGGAGACCCCCTCTGGCTGCGGCATGTGGTCGCCTGGCGGGACGACGGCCCGTTCGCCCCCGCCGCCGAAGAGCTGTGCCGGATCGCCGCGCGGGCGCAGGCTGACGCCGCCGGCGGCCGCCCGCATTACGCGCGCTGGCTCGCCCGCCGGCCCGGCCCGCACAACGCGCGCTGACCGAGGCGGTGCACGCCGTCACGGCCCCCACGGAGCGTGGACCGTACGGCCACGCCGGGCCAGCCAGTCCAGATAGGCCGGGCAGCCGTCGACCACGGCCGCGTAGGCGTCCCTGACCAGCCGGACCAGGGGCTCGGCCGGCCCGGCGAGGGGACCCGCCGGATCCCACGTGACCAGATGGCGCGTTCGCACCGGGTCTCCGGCGAGCGGGCGGACCACGATGTCGCTCCCCGGCTGGAGCGTCGCCTGGCACGGCCAGACGGCCCAGCCCGCAGCGACCAGGCCGCGCTTGGTCTCGGCGTCGACCA
>NZ_JABVEB010000342.1 GCF_014323665.1 Actinomadura sp. HBU206391
GCAGGGCGGTGACCGGTACGGCCAGTACGCCCTTATGCAGGCCGGTGCTGAAGCCGACATGAACACCAGGTCGTGATCGGCGGGCACGGTAGCAAGGTGGCTGTACTTACCGATCGGCGGTGCGAGGCCGGCCGGGCTCCAGCGACGAATCATCCTTTTCCCCCTCTGGGGGGAAGCGTATAGGCCTGGCTGGGGAGGTCGTGAAAGCCCCCTCGGGTCAGGATGACGGACATGGCGAAGACCGTGACGGAACCCGCACATGCGACTGTCGAGGCGACGCCCGTTGACGAGGCGACGCCCGCCGCGCCGTCGTGGCGCAGGTGGAGCGCGCAGATCGGGCTGGTCTGGGTGACGCTGTACGGGGCGCTCCGGATCCACTGGGAACTCGGCCACATGCCCGGCGACCTGTCGCCGGTGGGCCCCGACCTCGTGGCCTTCACCGGGTGGCCGTCGGTCGGCCTGTGCGCGGCGGCGGCACTCGTTCTCATCGCCCTGATGACCGTGCGGGGGAGCGGGCTGATCCGCTGGACGCTGCTGCTCGCGGCGTGGGCGGCGGGCGTCTCGCTCGTGGCGGCCGGGGCCATGCTGCTGCTCGACGTGATCGGCGGGATCCTGCCGGGTCTCGGGATCCGGTTCTACCCTCTCGGCGCGCTGAGCCGGGTGGCCTGTGTCGGCGCGGGGGTGCTGGTGGTGCTGTCGGCGCGGTCCTACCAGCGCCGGACCCGGGAGGGCTGCGCGGCGTGCGGGCGGACGGCGTCGTCGGCCGGCCCGCTGCGGCGTACCCCGCGCTGGGCCTTCTGGGCCGCCTACCTCTCGGTGGCGGGCTGCCTGGTGCGGATCATCGCGCAGGTCCGGATCGGTTTCGCCCAGTCACCGCTGTCCGCCGGCGCGTCCGCGATGCTGTTCGAGGTCGGCTTCGTGCTGGGCGGCACCGTGCTGCCGCTCTCGTTGGTGCACGGCTGGGGCCGGTTCTGGCCACGCTGGGTTCCGCGCCTGGCCGGGCGCCGGGTGCCGCGCCGGCTGGTGCTGTGGCCTGCGTGCGGCATCTCGGGCGGGCTGATCGTGTACTTCGGCCTGACACAGCTCCAGATGATCTTCGAGCGGTTGCAGGGCCGTAACCCGTTCCCGGCCGAGGGCGGCCTCGCGCTGCCCGAGACGTTCTTCTGGATCGCGGTCCCCGCTTATCTGACGTGGGGCGCCGGGATGGCCGTCGCGGCGGTGGCCTACGCCCGCCGCACCCGTGCGCCGTGCGGCACCTGCGGCCGGTGACGTGGGCGGACGCGCACACCGGACGCGAGATTCGAGATCTCGGCGCCGGCATCTCCCCCGAAGGACGCCGGCGCCGAGATCGTCTGTCCGGACGGTCAGAGGCTCTGGCGCTCGGCGCGCCGCTGCCGCTGATCGAGCGGGTCGGGTACCGGCGCCGACGCCACCAGCCGCCGGGTGTAGTCCTCACGCGGGTCGAACAGCACCTGGTCGGTCACGCCCTCCTCGACGATCCGGCCGCCGTTCATCACCGCCACCCGGTCTGAGACCATGCCGATGACGGCAAGATCGTGGGTGATGAACAGGCAGGCGAAGCCGAGCCGGTCCTGGAGTTCCAGGAACAGGTCCAGCACCGTCGCCTGAACGGACACGTCCAGCGCGCTGGTCGGCTCATCGGCGATGATCAATTGTGGGTCGAGCGCGATCGCCCGCGCGATGCTGACCCGTTGCCGCTGCCCGCCGGACAGCTCGTGCGGGTAGCGCCGCCGTACCGACGGGTCGAGTTTGACGCTCTTCAGCAGGTCGACGACCCGGTCGGTCCGGTCGCCGATCCCGTTGATGACGAGCGGCTCGGCGATGCAGTCGCCCACGGTCATCCGGGGGTCCAGTGACGACGCCGGGTCCTGGAAGACGATGCTGCACCGGCGGCGCAGCCGGCGCAGGTCACGGCCCCTGGCGCCGGTCAGCTCCTCACCGAGCAGCCGGATCGTTCCGGACGCGGGCTTGAGCAGCCCGATCGCGGCCCGGCCCACGGTGGACTTACCCGACCCGGACTCGCCGACCAGCCCGAGGACCTCGCCCGGAGCGATGCCGAGCGAGACGTCGTCGACCGCTCGTACCTTGGCGGCGCCCTTGCCGCGGAACTCCACGACCACGTTCTCCAGGGCGAGCGCGGCGGCGCCGCCGGACGCCTGTCCTTCCGGCTTCTCGGCGGCCGGTGCCGTACGCGCGCGGCGCCGGCCGGGGACGAGCCGCGGCACCGAGGCCAGCAGCTTCCTGGTGTAGTCGGCCTGCGGCCGGGCGAACAGGTCCTCGACGGTGGCCTGCTCGACGACCTTTCCCTCGTGCATCACGACGACCCGGTCGGCGATGTCGGCGACGACGCCCATGTTGTGCGTGATGACGAGCATCGCCATGCCGAACCTCGCTCGCAGGTCGCGCAGCAGGTCGAGGATCTCCGCCTGGACGGTGACGTCCAGCGCGGTGGTGGCCTCGTCGGCGATGAGGACCTTCGGTTCGCAGGCGATGGCCATCGCGATCATGACGCGCTGGCGCAGCCCGCCGGACAGCTCGTGCGGGAACTGGCCGAGCCGGCGCGGCGCGTCGCGGATCCCGGCCATCTCCAGCAGCTCCGCCGCCCGTTCGAGCGCCTGCTTCCTGGACATGTCGGGGATGTGCAGGCGCAGTGCCTCGGCCACCTGCCAGCCGACCGTGAACGCGGGGTTCAGTGCCGTCATCGGCTCCTGGAACACCATGGCGACCTCGGCGCCGCGGATCGCCCTCAGCCGCCGCCCGTCCAGCGTCGTGACGTCGACCCCGCCGACCTGCACCTTGCCGGTGACGGTCGCGGTGGGCGGGAGGAGGCCGAGCGTGGACATCGATGTGACGCTCTTGCCGGACCCGGACTCGCCCACGACGGCGACGACCTCTCCGGGCCGCACGTCGATGCTGACGCCGTCGACGGCCCGTACCTCCTCGGTTCCGCCCGTGAACGAAACGGTCAGGTCCTTGATCGCCAGCGCTGGAGACTCGCTCACCGGATCCTCCTCATCGGCCCTGGAGACGTACTTCGAAGGAGTCGCGCAGGCCGTCGCCGATCGCGTTGAACGCGCACACCACCAGCACGATGGCGAATCCAGCAGGGAAGATCAGCCACCAGTAGCCGTCGTAGGTGTAGGAGATCCCCTTGCTGAGCATGCCGCCCCAGTCGGTCTTGGGCGGGGCGACGCCGAGCCCGAGGAAGCTGACGTAGGCGATCAACAGGATGGCGTCGGCCACCTGGAAGGTCGCGTTGACCACCACGGTCCCGATGGCGTTCGGGATGATGTGCCGGAACACCGCGCGGCGGTGGCTGCCGCCCATCGCCTTCATCGCCTGTACGTACTCGCGGCTGCGCAGTGACAGCGCCTCGGCGCGCACCAGCCGGGCCGGGACGAGCCACGACACGCACCCGATGATCAGAATCTGCACCGGGACGGTGGGCCGGAGGATGGTCGCCGTCACGAGGAGCAGGAACAGCGCGGGGATCGCGATGCCAGCGTCGACCACCCGCATCATGCACGCGTCCACCCAGCCGCCGGCATAGCCGGAGATCGCTCCCCACACGGTCCCGATCAGCGTGGCCAGCAGCCCGGCGGCGACGCCGATCTCCAGCGACGTCTGACCGCCGATCATCAGGCGGCCCAGGACGTCGCGGCCGACGTCGTCGGTGCCGAGCAGGTGCCCTCCGGTACCGGGCGACAGGTTGGCGTCGGCCAGCCGGGTGTGCACCTGGTCGGTGTGGTGGATCAGTGGTCCGACGAAGCAGAACAGCGCCAGTGCCAGCAGGACGACCAGCCCGGTCACGGCAAGCCGGTTGGCGAAGAACAGCGAGACCATGCGCCGGTAGGGCCCGGCCGCCGGTGTCAGCGGCGGGCCGGTCGCCGGGGTGGGAGCCGGATCGGCCATGGGGGGCAGGGAAACGGTCATTTGATGGCTCCTCGTACCCGGGGATCGACGAAGGCCTGGAGGATGTCGGCGAGCAGGGACCCGATGACGGTCGCCAGCGCGATGACGAGGACCGCGCCGAGCAGGATCGGGTAGTCGGAGGTCTGCGCGGCGTTCCAGAAGAGCAGGCCCATGCCGGGGTAGTTGAACACCGACTCGATGACGAGCGCGCCGCCGAACAGCACCGGCAGGTAGTAGCCGAGCATCGCGATGATGGGCGTCAGGGAGTTGCGCATGATGTGCAGCCACACGACGCGGCGCTCCGAGGCGCCCTTGGCGCGCGCGGTGCGCACGTAGTCCTCGGCGAGGTTGTCCAGCACGGCGGAGCGCATGTAGCGGCTGAACGCCGCGATCGTGGCGATCGCCCCGGCGAGGATGGGCAGGATCAGCCCCCGCGAGTCGGCGAACAGACCGGAGAGCGACTGTGCCTGCGGCGCCTGCACGGGCAGGATCGGGAACTTCTCGGTGAAGACGACCACCAGGATGAGCGCGAGCAGGAAGACCGGGGTGGCGTAGCCGATGAACACCACGGTGGTGACGGCGTAGTCGGCCAGGCCCTTGCGGCGACGGCCCTGCCACACGCCGAGCGGGATCGCGATGACCAGCGCGAGCAGCGTCGACAGGCCGGTCAGGATCAGGGTCTTGGGGAGCCGCTGCGCGATCAGCGAGCCTACCGACTGGTTGAGCGTGTAGGAGTCGCCGAGGTCACCGTGCAGCAGCCTGCTGAGGTAGGACCAGTACTGCTGGATCAGGGACTGGTCGAAGCCGTGCTCGTGGTTGAAGGCCGCGATCGTCTGCGCGCTGGCCTGTGGGCCGAGAATGCCGCGTGCAGGCCCTCCGGGGACCGAGTGCAGCAGGAGGAAGACGATCACTGTCACCAGGAAGATGACGACGAGCGCCTGCCCGCACCGCTTTGCCAGGAAGCGAGTCAACGAGGTGCCTCCGACCGGGGGTTGGGGCCTGGGGACG
>NZ_JABVEB010000343.1 GCF_014323665.1 Actinomadura sp. HBU206391
CGTACGGGCGACGCGGAGCAGGGCCCGCCCCTGGGCTCGCGAGGCCCCACGCTGAGCCGGTGAGGGCATCCGCGCGTCGGCCTCCGCGTCGAGCAGCCGCCACCGCCCCCCCTCTACGCCGTGATCATGCAGTTGTTCCCCTTCTCCGGCGCGAACAACTGCATGATCACGGCGGGGAAGGGGGGAGGAGAGGGAGCAGGCGGCGGCGGCGAGTGCGGCGGTGACGAGGCCGGCCGTCGCGAGGCGGGCGGCGAGGAAGTCCGCGAGGCTCTCCAGATCCGTGACGGCGCCGGCCGACGCGGCGGGCTCGACGCCGCCCGAGTGCGCGTGCCCGCCCGCGGGAAGGCGCGAGTCGGCGAGCAACAGCAGGCGGGTGTCCATCAGAACAGGAAATATCGCTGTGCCATGGGAAGCTCGGCCGCCGGGGCCGGCTCGATCTGCTCGCCGTCGATCGCCACCGTGAAGGTGTCCGAGTCGACGTCGATCCTGGGCAGTGCGTCGTTGAGCGGCATGGCGTCCTTGCCGAGCCCGCGGGTGTCGCGTACGGGCGTCAGCCGCCGCCGCACGTTCAGGCGGTCGGCGACCCCGTCCTCGACGGCGGCGGGGGAGACGAAGTGCACCGAGGTGCTCGCGGCCACGGCGGGAACGGCGCCGAACATCGGGCGGGGCAGCACCGGCTGCGGGGTCGGAATTGAGGCGTTCGCGTCGCCCATCGCGGCCCAGGCGATCATGCCGCCCTTCACCACCGCGTGCGGGCGTACGCCGAAGAACGCGGGGTCCCACAGCACGAGGTCGGCGAGCTTGCCGGTCTCGACCGAGCCGATCTCATCGTCCAGGCCGTGCGCGATGGCCGGGCAGATCGTGTACTTGGCGACATACCGGCGGGCGCGCAGGTTGTCGGCGGGACCTCCGAGCGAGCCCCGGCGGGCCTTCATGACGTGCGCCGTCTGCCAGGTGCGGATCACCGTCTCGCCGATGCGGCCCATCGCCTGCGAGTCGGAGCCGATGATCGAGATGGCACCCAGGTCGTGCAGGACGTCCTCGGCCGCCATCGTCGTCGGCCGGATGCGCGACTCGGCGAACGCGAGGTCCTCCGGCACCGACGGGTTCAGGTGGTGACAGACCATCAGCATGTCGAGGTGCTCGTCGAGCGTGTTCACCGTGTGCGGCCGGGTGGGGTTCGTCGACGACGGCAGCACGTTGGGGTGCGACGCCACCGTGATGATGTCCGGTGCGTGCCCGCCGCCCGCGCCCTCGGTGTGGTAGGCGTGGACGGACCGGCCGCCGATGGCCTCCAGGGTCGACTCGACGTAGCCCGCCTCGTTGAGGGTGTCGGTGTGCAGCGCCACCTGGACGCCCGAGGCGTCGGCCACCCGCAGGCACGCGTCGATCGCTGCGGGGGTCGAGCCCCAGTCCTCGTGCAGCTTGAAGCCGGACGCGCCGGCGCGCAGCTGCTCCCAGAGCGCCTCCTCGCCGACCGTGTTGCCCTTGCCCAGCAGGGCCACGTTGACCGGCCAGGAGTCGAGTGCCTCGAGCATGCGGCCGAGGTACCAGGTGCCCGTGACGGTCGTGGCCTTGGTGCCCTCGGCCGGGCCGGTGCCGCCGCCGATGAGGGTGGTCACACCAGCGCCGAGCGCCTCATCGAGCAGCTGCGGGCAGATCAGGTGGACGTGGGAGTCGACCGCGCCCGCGGTGAGGATCTTGCCGTTGCCGGCGAGAATCTCGGTGGACGGCCCGATCACCAGGTCGGGGTGGACGCCGTCCATCGTGTCGGGGTTGCCCGCCTTGCCGAGAGCGACGATACGGCCGTCGCGTACGCCGATGTCGGCCTTGACGATGCCCCAGTGGTCCAGGACGACGACGCCCGTGATCACCAGGTCCGCGGCACCGTCGGCGCGGGTGGTACGCGCCTGGCCCATCGATTCGCGGATCACCTTGCCCCCGCCGAACACCGCCTCGTCGCCGGCGCCCGCGCCGCGGCTCAGGTCGTCGGTGACCTCGATGTACAGGTCCGTGTCGGCCAGCCGCACCCGGTCGCCCGTCGTCGGTCCGTACAGCTCCGCGTAGCGGGCCCGCGATATCTCAGCCATCCAGTTCTCCCGCGTGCTCGAGACGCAGACCCGGTACGACGCGGCGGCCGGTCAGCGGCACCAGGGAGACGTCACGGGTGACACCGGGCTCGAATCGCACCGCCGTGCCGGCGGGAACGTCCAGCCGGTGTCCCCATGCCGCGGTGCGGTCGAATCGGAGCGAGGGGTTGGCCGCGGCGAAGTGGTAGTGCGAGCCCACCTGGATCGGCCGGTCCCCGGTGTTGACCACCGTGACGCTCGTGCGGGCACGCCCGGGATTGAGCTCGACCGGCTCATCGCCGGGGATCACCTGCCCGGGCACCAGCCCTCCGGTGGCCTCCGGTGCGCCGCCGCTCATGGGATCGGCCGGTGCACGGTCACGAGCTTGGTGCCGTCCGGGAAGGTCGCCTCGATCTGAACCGAGTCCAGCATCTCCGGGATCCCTTCCATGACGTCCTCGCGGGTCAGCACTGTGCGGCCGGACTCCATCAGCTCGGCCACGGTGCGCCCATCGCGGGCGCCCTCGAGGATGAAGACGGCGATGATGGCGGTGGCCTCGGGATGGTTGAGCCGCAGCCCGCGGGCACGGCGTTCGCGGGCCACCTGGGCGGCCACGTGAATGAGCAGGCGCTCTTGCTCGTGGGGACTGATCAGCACAGTTCACGACGGTAGTCCGCGCCATAGCGCCCTGGAACGGCGGCTTTACCGAATTAACGGCGATTTAACTGGCGATCTTGAAGGAATCCCAGTTCGGCTCGCTCTTGGACCCACTCCAGGCCGCCCGGCCGCTCGCCGGTGGTGAGATAGGTGCGAACCGAGCCGGATACGTGTCATGTTCGGGTTCGTCATCACGTAGCTCATTGGCTCCGCCAGCCTACGACGAGTTCGAGCCGGAGCCGGGGCCGATGTACCGCCCCGTGCCGGCGTAGGCCTTCCGATCAATTGGTGATCTTGAAGAAGACCGGTTCGCTCAGGATGGTGCGGCCGCGTCGGTGTCACGGACGACCGTGCCGAAGACCTTCCACCTTCCGTCCTCGTGGACGACCTTGTCGATGCGGTAGCGGCTGCCGCGGGCGAGGAGGAGTTCGGTGTTGCCCCGCCCCGCATACGGGATTCCGCTCATGTGCACTCCGGGTGTCCCTTTCGGGACCCGCAGGTACATCGTCGCCAGCTCTGCGGAATTGTTCTTCATATGCGTCATGAGCAGCGGGGTCTTCTGCGTCGACGTGGACAGGAAGCCGCGCTCGGCCTGCACGGTGCCCTCGAGCTGATCAATGGGCCGGTCGAATCCGTCGGCTCCGGCCCGCCTGGTGACGATCAGGTCCTCCGGGACCCGGGACAGCAGCATCGCCTCGTCCATTTCCGCGATGTCCCGCTCGGTGGCCGGGCTCATTCTCCCCCCGCGCAGGGCACCATTGATCCGCTGGTAGCTGTCGTCGAGTCGGTAACGCGCGATGGCCTGCCGCGATCGGTTCGGGAGGCCCGTGGACACCGGACGCAAGGTCGAGTCGACCCACTCCCGGTACGCCCGGTCGGTGGGGTGGTGGCGTGCTCCCTGCCACCAGGTGTCGAGGCCGTCCCAATCGGTGATCGGCTGACCCGCTAGCCGTCTCTCTGCGGCGAGGTCCGGCAGTTCCTCGTCGGTGAAACGGAGGAACTCATCGGTCACCGGCCGGCCCGCCCGATCGGAGCGGATCACCAGGGTGTTGTCGTCGGAGTTGTAGTGGGTGCGCGTCACGGTCAAGGACCGGCTGCCGGGGTCGCCGGTTCTGACGATCTCTAGGTTGACGCCATGCCTCTTGAGCAGTTCGAGGGTGCCCGCGTCGAGCCGTCCCAGCGCCCGCAGTTGCTCGGCGAGGTCGGCGACGCGCTGAGCCTGGACGGTCTCGGCCTCGATCCTGGCAAGGGACGGGTCGTCCGCCCGATAGCGCCCTCTCGCCTCCGCCAACGCCGCCTCGGCGGCGTCGGCGGCCTGCCTGGCCCCGGCGGCGTCGCCATGGACGAGAGCCCGCTGCGCGAAAACCGACTGCAGCCGGGCGTGCGCGACACGGAAGGTAGCCTCGTCGCCGGCGTCGGCCAGCTCGCGCAGCAGCCGACGGTAGGTGTCGGCGTCGAGACGGCCCCTCCGCGACGCGTCATCGAGGTCGTACAGCGCCTTCTGGGCCAGATCTTTGGGTATCGTGCCGCTCACCGCGTGGTCGGCGATGCTCTCGAGCTGCTTCTGTACGCCGTTCCGCCTGGCCTGCTCGAGGAGCCGCTCGATCACGACGCCGGACAGGCCGAGCGCTTCGAGCCGGCGGGCGACCGGGCCGAAGCTCTTCTCGAGCCGCCCCAGTAGATCGCCGCCCGGGTGGCCGGTGAGCTTACGGACGGCGCCGCCGGCACCGAAGATCGCACTCGCCCAGTTGACGGCGCAGCGCGTTCCCTGTTCGACCGTCGCCTTGCGGCAGTGCTCGGTCATCCCCTCCCACATCGACCTGAGCCCGTCGAGGCTGAACGAGTCCTTCAGCCCGCTCCAATCGTCCTTGAAGCCCTGGTGGCTGCAGGCGTGCAGCAGGCAGCCCAGAGAGCCGGCGCCTTCCCAGGCTCCCTTGACGGCGTCCCATCCGCCGAGCGCCGCTCCCCGTACGAACTTCACCATCGGATGCCGGAGGCATCCGTCGTCGTCACGGCCCCACAAGGGGTTCTTGCACAGATGAGTCCCGTCATCGTCGTCACCGCCGCCGTCCGCGCCGTTCGCGCCCTCCCGGCCATGTGATGGCGGATTGAGCGCGGGCCTCGGGGCGGCGGTGGACCCGGCGGGCCGGCCGGCCTCGCACGGGCCGCCGGCGACACGGCACAC
>NZ_JABVEB010000344.1 GCF_014323665.1 Actinomadura sp. HBU206391
AGCCGTTCCGCTTCCGCGGCGTACCCGGCCCGCGCGCCGAGGAACCCTGACCTAGGCGGCACGCGCGCATCCGCCGCCATGACCGGGGCCGGGAGATCATGGCGCGTAGGCTGGGGCCGGGAGGCACTGGACTCCAGGCACTGGAACTCGAGGCACTGGAACTCGAGGCACTGGAACTCGAGGCACTGGAACTCGAGGCACTGGAACTCGAGGCACTGTAACTCGAGGCACTGGAATTCGGGGCACGGGGACGCGCCGCCTCCACGGAGCACGGTCACGGAGGATGACGATGACGCGCGCGGTCTACATCGCGGCCAGTGCCGCCGCCACCAGGAAGGCGGCGATCGCGCTCGGCATGACCGAGCTGCTGGCCCGCCAGGTGGGGCGCGTCGGGGTCTTCCGGCCGGTGGTCCGCCCGGACCGGCCCGACAACATCGTCGAGACGCTGCGTAGCCGCTTCGGGATCGTCCGCTCGGAGGTCGGCGTCTCCTACGCGGACGTGCACGCCGATCCGGAGCGCGCCACGGCCGACATCGTCGCGCGCTACCGCGCGCTGGCCGAGGGCTGCGACGTCGTGGTCATCGTCGGCACGGACCACACCGACGTGGGTGCGCCGGCCGAGTTCTCCTTCAACGCCGCCCTCGCCGCCCACCTCGCCGCCCCCGTGCTGCTGCTGGTGAACGGCCTCGGCCGCTCGCCCGAGGAGATCGTCTCCGCCGTCGAGTTGACCCGCAAGGAGCTCCGCCACGAGCACGCCACCGAGCTCGCGACCGTGGTGACCCGCGTCGCCCCGGACCGCATGCGGGTCCTCCGCGGCCTCCTCACCGGCGGGCTCGCGGGCGCGGCCGGCGGCGAGAGGGCCGGTGAGAAGGCCGCGGGCGGCAGGGCGGCCGAGAGCCCTCCGGCGTTCGTGCTGCCCGAGGACCCGCGGCTGTCCGCCCCCACGATGAGCGACCTGATGGCCGCGTGCCACGGTTATCTGCTGCTCGGCGAGGAGCGCCAGCTCGCCCGTGAGGTCGGCGGCCTCATGGTCGGTGCGATGTCGCTGCCCAACATCCTCGACCGGCTCACCGAGGGGGCGGCGGTCATCATCCCCTCGGACCGCGCCGCCTCGCTGCTGCCCGGCCTGACCGCCGCGCACGGCGCGGCCACCTTCCCGGCGCTGTCGGGGCTCATCCTGAGCGGGGGCATGGACCTGCCCGATCCGGTCGCCCGCCTGTTCGACGGCATGTCAGTGCGCCTGCCGGTGATCATCACCGAGGACGACACCTTCGACACCGCGACGGAGCTGTCGGTCGTCGAAGGGCGGTTCACACCGGACGCACAAGGCAAGATCGAGACCGCGCTCGGGCTGTTCGCCGAGCATGTGGACGGCGAGGTCCTGCTCGAACGTCTTCAGGTCACCCGGGCCGAGGCCGTCACCCCGCTGATGTTCGAGTACGAGCTCGTCGACCGGGCACGCGCCCGCCGACGGCACATCGTGCTGCCCGAGGGCGCCGAGGAGCGGATCCTGCGCGCCACCGACATCCTGCTGCGACGCGGCGTGGCCGATCTGACGCTGCTCGGCGACGAACAGGAGATCCGGGCGAGGGCGGGGGAGTTCGGGCTGGAGATCGACGCGGCCAAGGTGATCAGCCCGTACGACCGCGAGCTGCGCCAGCAGTTCGCCGAGGAGTACGCCACGCTGCGGGCCGGCAAGGGCGTAGGGCTGGATCTGGCCCGTGACACCGTCACGGATGTGTCGTACTTCGGCACGCTCATGGTGCATCTCGGGCTCGCCGACGGCATGGTGTCGGGGGCCGTGCACACGACCGCCCACACGATCCGGCCGGCCTTCGAGATCATCAAGACCGCCCAGGGCGAGGGCATCGTCTCGAGCGTGTTCTTCATGTGCCTCGCCGACCAGGTGCTGGTGTACGGCGACTGCGCCGTCAACCCGGATCCGGACGCCGGACGGCTCGCCGACATCGCGATCTCCTCGGCGGCCACCGCCGCACGGTTCGGCGTCCAGCCGAGGATCGCCATGCTGTCGTACTCGACCGGCGGCTCCGGCCACGGCGAAGAGGTCGACAAGGTGCGCGCCGCGACGCGGATCGTCGCCGAGCGCCGTCCCGACCTGCTGGTCGAAGGTCCGATCCAGTACGACGCCGCGGTCGACCCCGGCGTGGCCGGCACGAAACTTCCCGGCAGCCGCCTGGCCGGCCGGGCGACGGTGTTCATCGTGCCCGACCTGGGCACCGGCAACAATCTCTACAAGGCCGTGCAGCGCAGTGCCGGAGCGGTCGCGGTCGGACCGGTGCTGCAGGGCCTGCGCAAGCCGGTCAACGACCTGTCCCGCGGCGCGACGGTGCAGGACATCGTCAACACCGTGGCCATCACCGCGATCCAGGCGCAGGGAGACACCGAGTGAGCGACGCGCGAGAGGCGCCCGCCACGGCCACCGGAGGCGGGAGCCCGTACGACGGGCAGGCCGGACCGGCGGGCGGGAGGGGTCAGGTGCTGGTGCTCAACACGGGCTCGTCCTCGATCAAGTACCGGCTCCTCGGCACCGAGCCGGTGGGCCGCCTCGCGGCCGGCCTGGTGGAGCGCATCGGCGAGGGCGAGAGCGCGCTGACCCACCGCGGCACCCGCGACCACCGGCGCGTGGAGCCGTACCGAGACCATGACGAGGGGCTGCGGGCCATGCTGGCCGCGTTCGACGCAGCCGGGCCGGCGCTCGACCGGGTGACCGCCATCGGGCACCGCGTCGTGCACGGGGGCAGCCGGTTCAGTGCTCCCGTGCTCATCGACGACGCCGTCGAACGGGTGATCGGCGAGCTCGGCGCGCTCGCCCCGCTGCACAACCCCGCGAACCTGAAGGGCATCCAGGTGGCGCGCCGGGTGTTCCCGAGCGTGCCGCACGTGGCGGTCTTCGACACCGCGTTCCACCAGACGCTGCCGCCCTGGGCGTACACCTACGCGGTGCCGAAGGAGTGGGCCGCCGAGCTGGGCGTGCGCCGCTACGGTTTCCACGGCACCTCCAACGCCTACGTGGTGCGGCGCGCGTCGGCCCTGCTCGGCCGGCCGCTCGAGGGTCTCAACCTGATCGTCCTGCACCTAGGCAACGGCGCGAGCGCCACGGCCGTCTCGGGCGGCCGCAGCGTCGACACCTCGATGGGGCTGACGCCGCTCGAAGGCCTCGTGATGGGCACCCGGTCCGGCGACGTCGACCCGGCACTGCCCGGATTCCTGCGCCGCGGGGCGGGCCTGACCGCCGAGGAGATCGACACGGCGCTCAACCGGCGGAGCGGAATGCTCGCCCTGGCCGGGGCGAACGACCTGCGCGAGGTGTGGCGCCGGGTCGACGCCGGGGATCCGGACGCCGGCCTGGCCGTGCAGGTCTACTGCCACCGGATCCGCCACTATGTCGGGGCCTACTACGCCGTGCTCGGCCGGGTCGACGCGGTGGTGTTCACCGCCGGCGTCGGGGAGAACGACGCACGCGTCCGCGCCGGCGCGCTGTCGGGCCTGGACCGCCTCGGCATCACGATCGACCCGACCCGCAACGACGCATCAGACGGCGAGGTGGGCGGAGCCGGCGTGAGCGGTCCGGACCGGGTCGTCTCGCCCGAGGGCGCCGAGGTGGCGGTGCTGGTGATCCGGACCGACGAGGAGCTGGAGATCGCGAACGAGACCCTCGCCTGCGTCGGCGATGGCGCGGGAGCGCGGACCGGTCAGCCGGCCAGGCCGTTCTCGTAGGCGTAGACGACGGCCTGGGTGCGGTCGCGCAGGGCCAGCTTCGTCAGCACGTGCCCGACGTGGGTCTTCACCGTCTGCTCGGCGAGAAAGAGCTCCTTGGCGATCTCGGCGTTGGACAGGCCGCGCGCGATCAGCCGCAGGACGTCCAGTTCACGCGGGGTCAGCGTCGACGTGGCGTTGGGACTCGGCCGCTCGTGCCGCCGGCGGCGGGCGAAGTCGCTGATCAGACGACGCGTGATCGAGGGCGCCAGCAGCGCGTCGCCGGCCGCCACGATCCGTACGCCGGAGATGAGGTCGGCCGCCGAGGCGTCCTTGAGCAGGAAGCCGCTCGCCCCGGCGCCGAGCGCCTCGTACACGTACTCGTCGAGGTCGAAGGTGGTGAGGACGAGGACCTTCGGCGCCTCCGACGGCACGCCCGGCGTATCGCCGACGATCTCGGCGGTGGCGGCGAGGCCGTCCATCTCCGGCATCCGGATGTCCATGACGATCACATCCGGCTTCAGCTCGCGGGCCAGGTCGACGGCCTCGCGGCCGTTGCCCGCCTGTCCGATCACCTCGATCTCCGGGTCCGAGGACAGCAGCGACGCCAGTCCGTCTCGGATCATCAGTTGGTCGTCGGCGATCAGCACGCGAATAGCCACAAGGGTCACCTTAAGGCCGTTCACCGCGGATCGCCGTAGGGCAGCTCGGCCACGACCGACCAGCCGTTGCCCGGGTCGGGTCCCGCCGACAGTTTGCCGTTGAGCATCGCCACCCGTTCGTGCATCCCGACCAGCCCGTGGCCTCCGCCGGACTCCTGCGGCTGAGTGCGGGCGCCGTCGTCGACGACCCGGACCCGCAGCAGCTCGGGGCCGTACCGCACCTCGACGTCGACCCGTGAGCCCGGCGCGTACCGAGCGGCGTTGCTGAGCGACTCCTGCACAATGCGGTAGGCCGACAGGTCCACCCCGGCGAGAAGCGGCCGGGGCACGCCCACGACCTGGGCGTGGACGGTGAGGCCGGACTGGCGGGCGCGCCCGGTGAGCTCCTCGAGCCGGTCCAGGCCCGGCTGCGGGCGCCGCTCGGCCGCCTCGTCGTCGGCTCGCAGCAGCCCGACGACCCTGCGGGTCTCGGCGAGCGCCTCGCGGGCGGCGTCGCG
>NZ_JABVEB010000345.1 GCF_014323665.1 Actinomadura sp. HBU206391
GATGAGGTGAAGATGTCCGGTGGGGTCGAGTGGTCTCTGCACTGTTGTGTCGTGCTCACTTCGGTGGATGAACCGGTGCCGGCCGCGCGGTTGGCGCAGTTGCACGACGTCTCGCCCAGTTACCTCGCCAAGCAGCTCCAGGCCCTCTCGCGCGCCGGGCTCGTCCGATCGGTCCAGGGCAATGCGGGCGGCTATGTCCTCACCCGTTCCCCCGCGCTGATCACAGTGCTCGACGTCGTCGAGGCCGTCGACGGGCCCGGCCCGGCCTTCTCCTGCACCGAGATCCGCCAACGCGGCCCGATGGCCGCCCCGCCGGAGTCTTGCACCGCACCCTGTGCCATCACCCGCGCCATGGCCGGGGCCGAAACCGTCTGGCGGGACGCCCTGCGATCCATCTCCGTGGCCGACCTGGCCCGCGACGTCAGCTCCGACTACGGCCCCGGCGCGCTGGCCGGCATCAGTACATGGCTGACTGCGGGCGAGGCATAGGACCTCTCGCTCCTGTCCGCTCATGAGGCCGCTCACCGGAACGCCTCCCACGGACATCCCCTTTGCGGGACCCCGCTCTCACCCGGCCACGGTGACGTCCTCGCCGACGCCGTCGGCCACCGCCACAGCGAGAAGCGCTGCCATCAGCTGCGGGAATCGGGTGTCGAGGTCATCGCGGCGCAGCCGGACGAAGCAGCGGGTGCCCTCCTGGCGGGTCCGGGTGATGCCCGCGTCCCGCAGGACCTTCAGGTGATGACTCAAGGTGGATTTGGCGACCGGAGCACGCAACTCACCCCAGCCGCGTTCCTGACCATCAGCCAGCAGTCGCACCACCCCCAGCCGGATCGGATCGCTGAGCGCAGCCAGCACGCGGGTGAGTGTGATCTCGCTCGGTTCGGGATGCCGCGGATCGTTCACGTTCTCATGGTACCTTCGTTCGATAATCTACGAACATCGAACGTTGGGGGTGTTGTGATCCGCCCGAACCCGTCCACCAGCCACCTCGCCGACCAGGTCGTGATCGTGACCGGGGCGGGTTCGGGGATCGGCCGCGCCACCGCGGCCGCGTTCGCCACCGCAGGCGCTCGCGTCCTGGGCGTCGGCCGCCGCGCCGAAGCCCTTACGGCGACCGCCGCCCTGCATCCCGCCATCGCGGCGTTCCCCGCCGACGTCAGCCAGGACGGCGGCCCCGAGGCGGTCATCGAAGCAGCGGTCGAACGGTGGGGCCGCATCGACGTCCTGGTCAACAACGCCGGGGTATTCGCCGCGATGCCGCTGAGTCAGGTCACCGGCCCCCGCATCACCCAGGTACTGGCCACCAACGTCGTCGCGCCCAGCCTGCTCGCCGGCGCAGCGCTGCCATATCTGAAGGTCTCCCGCGGAGCGATCGTCAACATCTCCAGCACCTTCGGGCACCGGCCTGCGGCCGGCGCCGCCCACTACGGCGCCTCTAAGGCCGCACTCGAGCAACTGACCCGCAGCTGGGCGCTGGAACTGGCACCCGACGGCATCAGGGTCAACGCCGTCGCCCCAGGCCCGACCGAGAGCGAGGCCCTGACCGCCGCCGGCCTCCCCGACACCGTGATCGACCAGGTCAAGATCGACGAGGCGGCAGCCATCCCATTGGGCCGTCGCGGCGACCCCGCCGAGATCGCCACATGGATCCTGCGGCTCGCCGACGGCCACACCGCCTGGCTCACCGGACAGGTCCTCACCGTCGACGGCGGACTCGAGCTGACTTGACGACCGGTCAACCGTTCGTCTGCTTCAGTTCCGGGAGAGAACCGTCGCCTTCCGACACCAGGCGCAGGAATGACCTGGCACGGCGAGTGGAGGGGTTGTCGAAGAAGACGCTGGGATGCTGTTCTTCGAGGATGTAACCGGCGTCCATGAAGACCACCCGATCGGCGACCTCGCGTGCGAAGGCGATCTCATGGGTGACGATCACCATGGTGATGCCGCGGGCGGTCAGGTTCTTCATGATGTGGAGGATCTCCGCGCCCAGTTCGAGGTCGAGCGCGGAAATGGGCTCATCGAAGAGGATGACCTCGGGGTCCATGGCCAGTGCCCGGGCGATGGCGACGCGCTGCTGCTGGCCGCCGGACAGTCTCGCAGGGTGTTCGTCGCGTTTGTCGGTCAACCCCACGCGGGCGAGAAGGCGTTCTCCCACCTCGACCGCGTAGGAGTGAGGTAGCCGCCGTACGGAGATGGGTGCTTCGATGATGTTCTCGAGAACGGTCATGTGCGGGAACAGGTTGTAGTTCTGGAACACCATCGCGGTACGGGTGCGTATGTCGCGGATCAGCCGGTTGCGGTGGCGGGTGCTCCGCGCGGGTGTGCAGTCAACGGTCCGGCCGTGGACGGTGATGGTTCCGGCGTCGGGTTCCTCCAGCAGGTTCAGGCAGCGCATGAGCGTGGTCTTGCCGGCGCCGGACGGGCCCATGACCGCCACCACCTCACCGCTGTGCACCGTGAGATCCACGCTCTTGAGTACCTCGTGCGAGCCGAAGCGCTTGTGCAGTCCTCGTACGTCGATGGCCACCGTGCCGATCATGTGTACGCCCTTCCCATACGTCGTTCCAGGACCGCCTGCCCGACGGACAGAACAGCGTTGATCAGCCAGTAGACGACGCCGGCCAGCACGAAGGCCTCGACATAGCGGAAGGAGGAGCTGCCGACGCTCTCGGCCACCCGGGTCAACTCCACGACCGTGATGACCGAGGCCAGCGAGGTGTCCTTCATGAGGGCGATGAACCTGCTGCCGATCGCCGGGGTGGCGACGCGGAGGGCCTGCGGATAGATGATCCGCCGAAGGCTCCGGCCGTAGGTCATGCCCATCGAGCCGGCGGCCTCCCACTGGCCCTTGTCGATGGCCAAGATCCCGCCACGGAGGTTCTCGCTGAGGTAGGCGGCGGAGTAGAGAGTGAAGGCCAGGATCGCCGACGGGATGGGCGGAATCCGCACGCCCAGCTGGGGCAGCCCGAAGTACACGATCATGACCTGGATGAGCAGTGGGGTACCACGGAACAGCGAAACATAGGAGATCGCCGCTCCTTTGAGCACCGGAGACCGGGAGATCCTGGCCAGGGTGATGAGCACACCGAGCATGAACCCGAGCATGAACGACACCACGCCGAGCAGAATTGTGACGCCCAGACCTTTGAGCAGGCTGGGCATTGACAGGACGACGAGGTCCATCAGACCGCACTCCTTTCCAGACGACCTCCGGACTGCCGAATAGCCGCATTCGGCGACATGCCGCGGAGCTCGGCCGCCATATCGAGCCCGTTGAGCCATCGGCGGGAGATGGCCGACAGGGTGCCATCGCCGACCATGTCATTGATGGCGCTGTCGACGGCCCGCTTGAACGCGGGAGACCCCTTCCGGAAGGACATGCTGAGTGGGTAGTTGTGCCAGATCGGCCCCACGGGGGTGATGGCCAGTCCTTTCTTCGCGGCCAGATAGGTGCCCTGGAGACGAGACACCAGCGCCGCGTCGGCGCGACCCCACGACAGATCGGTGAGGACGAGAGTGGCGTTCCTGTAGGTCTTGACCTTTGCATTGCGAATTCGGGTACGCGCGAACTCCGCTTGCACTGTGCCCTCCGACACTGCGACCCTCTTGCCGGGCAGATCCTTCAGCCCGCCGATGCCGGTGTTTCCCTTGCGGACGAAAATCGCGACACCGTTGACGGCGTAGGGCCGGGAGAAGTCGACCTCCCCGCGACGCTTCGCAGTGATCGTCTGGCCGGCGATGACGATGTCGAACCTGTCGGCTCGGATGCCTCCGACGAAGTTGGCGAAGTCAGTCCCGATGAATCTGACACCGCCGGCGCCTATTCGCCTGGCCACCTCGTGGGCGACGTCCACGTCGTAGCCCACCGGACGGTTGCCGCTGTCGAGGAAATTCCATGGTGGATTCGCCTGCGTGAGGGCCACCCTGAGGACCCCTGCGGTGCGCACTCGCTCCAGGGTGTCCTTGCTCGGAGCGCCGGAACACGCCGCGGACGTCAAGCATAGGAGGACCATTGAGGCAAAGGCATACGGTCTTTTCATCTCACGCCCCCTTTCCGGCATGGGAGGAGCCGTTGCTCAGGCACGCGGAGACAGATAGTGGGGGCCATGAGGATCGGCGCAATGGTGGGTATCGACACGGCCGCCGGCACTCGCGCCGTCCTCCTGGACGGGCTCGAGTTGCAACGTGGTGTGCGTGATCCCGTAGGACCGGGCGATGAGGTCCTGAAGGCGGCGCCGCACCGCGAGGGGGTCACCTTCACGCCGGACGAACACGTGGGCCGACAATGAGGAGTAGCCGGAGGTGAGCTCCCAGACATGCAGGTCGTGGACCTCGGCGACGCCCGGTTGTCCGGCCAGCCGCGCACCGATCTCAGCCGGAACGAGCCCCATGGGTGCGGCCTGAAGGAAGATTCTTCCGGTGTCGCGGATGAGTCCGCACCCGGCCTTGAGCATGAGCGCGGCCACGATGAGCGTGGCGATGGCATCCGCCTGCAGGAACCCGGTCAGCAGCACCACCAGACCCGACAGGGCGGTGGCGATGAACGCGAAGAGGTCGTTGAGGATGTGCTGGTAGGCGCCCTCGACGTTGAGACTGGACCTGTCGGCCTTGCTGAGCAGCCAGGTCGCCACGAGGTTGACACCAATGCCGACCAGGGCGGTGATCAGCACGGGTCCGCCCTCGACGTCGGGCGGGGTGATCAGGCGGCGGATCGCCTCGTAGAAAAAGAGTCCGGCCAGAATGAGCAGCGTGGCGCCGTTGAGTTGTGCCGACAGGATTTCGGCGCGCTTGAGCCCGAAGGTGAAGCCACCACGCGGCGGGCGCGCGGCCAGTCGCATCGCCACGAGGGCGAAGAGAATCGAGGCGGCGT
>NZ_JABVEB010000346.1 GCF_014323665.1 Actinomadura sp. HBU206391
GCATCGACCCGGCGCGGCCGCTCCTCCAGATCAGCCGCCGAGCCGCGCGAACCGGTCCGCGGTGAGCTTCTCCGATGGCCCGTGGTACATCGCGTTGAAGATCATCTTCTGCTCCGCGCGGTTCCAGGTGCGGAACCCGGCCTGGTTGCCGAACGTCACCACGTAGCCCTTGCCCACGTTGAACGTCATCGCGTTGGCGGCGCCGTTGAGGTACTGGCCGCCGATCAGCCAGCCGCTCTGCAACTGCGACCCGCTTTCGGGGTACTTCGAGACGACCTTGACGTCGTACTTGCCGGCGTCGGTCACCCGGAAGGCGTCGTCGCCCTCGAACCACACCGGGTTCTCGGGATCCATTCCCCAACCGACCGGGCTGCCCGTGTCGATCCGCTGGCTGAGCAGCGAGCCGGGGGAGTAGAAGGTCGAGGAACTGGTCGGCAGCACCGACTCGATGGGCAGGTCGAGCAGCTGGTCGGCGGTGTTCGTGGCGCTGCCGTACGTGACCAGCGTCCCGCCGTCGTTGACGAAGTCGCGCAGCCTGTTCCAGCCGGCCTCACCGACACCGAAGGCCCAGCTCCACTCGGGTGGGTAGCTGGCGGCGTTCAGCCCGTTGACGATGTTGTTCTTGCTCACCTCGCTGGGGATGACGATGGTGTCGTACTTCGACCTCAGGTCGCCCTGGTAGTCCTGTGCCTTCAGGGTCTGGTAGTTCACCTTGTACTGGTCGAACATCCACATCAGCCAGCCGGCCGGGATATTGTTGGTCGGCTTGAGCAGACCGATCCGGGTGCCCGGCTTCAGTTCGGTGCCCGAGATCTCCGGCACTTTCGAGATCGCCGACACCGGGATGCCGGTGCTCTGGGACTGGGCCTGCAGGATCTGCCGCGCCTGCGCGGTCGGCGGGACGACGAACGTTCCGGCAGGGAAGTCGCGGCCATCGTCGGTGAACTTCTCCGCCGCGCGGAACGTCGGGACGCCCTGCTGCTGTAGAGCGGAGACGAACCGGAAGACGCCGTACGACTCGGGACCCACGGCATAGGCGCCGTCGTCACCCGGGGCGGCGGGCATCGTCACCGGCTCGGGCCGGGCCTGGCCGACCGGGGTCGCCTGCACCGAGAACCGGTCCTTGACCAGGTCCGCCTTGAAGCCCAGGAGCATGGGCAGCGTCTGCGCCGTCACGTCGTACGGCCGCTGCGGCGGTCCGCCCGGATACTCCAGGAGCTCGGGATAGTGCTGCACCTCCAGCAGCGTCTTGGCGAACGCGCCGTAGGGCTGCGCGAGGTAGATCACGTACGAGCCGGCCGGGTACTCCTTGCCGCCGGCGGTGAAGGCCGTGCGCGCCCGTTGGATCTCGACGGCTCCGGTGCGGAGGATGCCGAGTACGTCATGGATCGCCTGTGGGTCGCGTTGGTTCGCCGGGATGACGTAGGCATAGGCGTCGGTCCTCGAGACCGCCTTCTGGCCGACCCGGTAGAAGTTGTACAGCCAGTTGTACGGGTCGTTCGCGAGCGCCTCGACGCCGGAGTAGAACGTCTGCGAGGTGTAGTCCAGGATCTGGCGCAGCCGCCAGACGTTCTGGTCGTACGGCTCGATGAAGTTGGTGTCGGCCTGCTGCTGGCCGATCGGGCGGGTACTCGTGTAGGGGTAGGCCAGGTTGGAGACGCTCGCCGCCTCGGTGAGCATCCGCACGGACCCGTGGTAGACCTGGTACTGGCGCGACGGCGTCCAGTAGTCGTACGTCATCCCCCAGCCCACGCCCTTCATGCCCGCGGCGGTCATGCCGCGCTGCATCGCCATGCCGAGGGCGTTGGTCTGCTGCACCGTGATCGGGTCGATGTTGGGATCGGACGGCGACAGGTACGGCGGGGTGAACATCCGGGGAGCGCCCGTTCCCGCCTGGTGCGCGTCCTGGAACGCCTGCGGGTGGTACTTGTTCTGGATCGAGACCATCAGCCGGCTCTCGACCTGGGTGAACATGAACCAGTCGCGGTTGTCGTCGTGGCCGGTGTACTTCTGGTACAGGTCGGGATAGGTGCGCGCGTAGTTGGTGCCCGCCGTCGCCTTGAAGTAGTCGTTGACCAGCATGAGCCCGTCGGGGTTCTGCGTGGGCACCATCAGGATGATGGCGTTGTCGAGGATGTGCCTGATGTAGGCCGACTTCTCGGTCGCGAGCCGATGGGCGATCTCGATCATCGCCTGGGAGTTGCCGACCTCGTTGGCGTGGATGCCGGCCTGGATGTAGTAGATGGGCTTGCCCTGGGCGGCGAGCTTCTGCGCCTGAGCCTGCGACAGGCCGCGTGGGTCGGCCAGCCGGTTGTTGATGGCGAGCAGGCGGTCGAGATCGCGCAGGTTCTTCTTCGAGCTGATGGTGAGCATGTAGTAGGGGTTGCCGAGGGTGGTGTCGCCGAGCTTGGCGTAGTCGACCTCGTCGCTGTTCTTGCCGATCAGCTGGAAGTAACTCAGCATCTTGTCGGCGGTCGCGAGGTTGCCGTCGGACCCGATGTGGAAACCGAAGTAGTCGTCAGGGGCGGGGATTCCGGCCGAGGCCGACACCGTCTGCAGCGCCGCGCCCGAGGGCGCGAGCAGGGCGATCGCCGCGATCGCGGCGATGGCCATTCTCCGGAGGGAGGCGCGCATCTCCATCCTTCCCAGGTGTTCCGGGTGACCGAGCTTGGAGCGTGCCGATCCGGCATGGGCGCCGTACGAGAACAAGACGCCCATACATGATCACTTCGACATGTTGCGGGGAACTCTTCACAAGGTCAACAACCGTGTCAGGAATTACCGAAATGTAGCGAAGCGGGCGTCTTTACCTCAGGGCGAAGGGTTGCGGCAAGGGGGTGGCGCCGGGTTACCGTCACCGACGACAGGACGCGGGAGCCCGGCCATGACCGGGCTGAGAGGGCGACGTCAGGGGTCGCCGACCGCTCGAACCTGACCGGGTAATGCCGGCGTAGGGAGTTGTCGTAGCACCATGGTCGATTCCACCGTTCCGCCTGCCCACGCGACCACCGAGTCCACCGAGTCCGCCGTTCCGCCCGCCCGCAAGACCTATGTGACCGGATCGCGACCCGACCTCCGGGTGCCGATGCGGGAGGTCCCGCTCACCAACGACGAGACCGTCGTGCTGTACGACACGTCCGGTCCGTACACCGACCCGTCGCATGAACCGGACGTCCGCCGCGGCCTGCCCGCCTTGCGCACCGAATGGGTCGCCGAGCGCGGCGACACCGAGGAGTACGACGGCGGGCCGGCCGGCCCGCCCGGCGACGGGCGCGGATCGCCCGACCCGCTGCGCGAGCAGGCCGCCTTTCCGCCGCGCCGCCCTCGCAGGGCGACCGGCGGGGCGGTGACCCAGCGCGCCTACGCCCGGCGCGGTGAGATCACCCCCGAGATGGAGTTCGTGGCGCTGCGCGAGGGCGTGCCGCCCGAGTTCGTGCGGGACGAGCTCGCGCGCGGCCGTGCGGTGCTGCCGTCCAACGTCAACCATCCCGAGTCCGAGCCGATGATCATCGGCCGGAACTTCCTCGTCAAGATCAATGCCAATCTGGGGAACTCGGCGGTGGCCTCCTCGATAGAGGAGGAGGTCGACAAGATGACCTGGGCGACCCGCTGGGGCGCGGACACCATCATGGATCTGTCGACCGGGCGGGACATCCACACCACCCGGGAGTGGATCCTGCGCAACGCGCCGGTCCCCGTCGGCACAGTGCCGATCTACCAGGCGCTGGAGAAGGTCGGCGGCAGGCCCGAGGCGCTGACCTGGGAGGTCTACCGCGACACCGTGATCGAGCAGTGCGAGCAGGGCGTCGACTACATGACCGTCCACGCGGGCGTGCGGCTGCCGTACGTGCCGCTGACCGCGCGGCGCAAGACCGGGATCGTCTCGCGCGGCGGCTCGATCCTGGCGGCGTGGTGCCTCGCCCATCACCGGGAGAACTTCCTCTACACGCACTTCCGGGAGCTCTGTGAGATCTTCGCCGGCTATGACGTCACGTGGTCGCTGGGCGACGGCCTGCGCCCCGGCTCGATCCACGACGCCAACGACGAGGCCCAGCTCGCCGAGCTGCGCACTCTCGGCGAGCTGACGAAGGTCGCGGCGGAGTACGACAACCAGGTCATGATCGAGGGACCGGGGCACGTCCCCATGCACAAGATCAAAGAGAACGTCGATCTGCAGATGGAGCTCTGCGACGAGGCGCCGTTCTACACGCTCGGCCCGCTCACCACCGACATCGCGCCCGGGTACGACCACATCACATCGGCCATCGGCGCCGCGATGATCGGCTGGTACGGCACCGCGATGCTCTGCTACGTCACACCCAAGGAGCATCTCGGGCTGCCGGACAAGGATGACGTGAAGGCGGGCGTCATCGCGTACAAGATCGCGGCACATGCCGCCGACCTGGCGAAGGGCCACCCGGGAGCGCAGGCGTGGGACGACGCGCTGTCCGACGCCCGGTTCGAGTTCCGCTGGGAGGATCAGTTCAATCTCGCGCTGGATCCGGATACGGCGCGGTCGTTCCACGATGAGACGCTGCCCGCGGCTCCGGCCAAGACCGCGCACTTCTGCTCGATGTGCGGCCCGCACTTCTGCAGCATGAAGATCACTCAGGACGTACGGCGGTACGCGGACGCGGCCGGCCTGACCGAGACGGAGGCGCTGACCGCCGGGATGCGGGAGAAGGCGGAGGAGTTCACCGGCTCGGGCGGCCGGATCTACCTGCCGGTCTCGCCGACCGGGGCCGAACAGGGCTGACCCGTCCGGCGCTGGGCCGTGCCCCGCCCCACCTCCGCCGGTCGCG
>NZ_JABVEB010000347.1 GCF_014323665.1 Actinomadura sp. HBU206391
CGCGTCTCCATGCCACCCGCAATCGGCTGTGGTCGTTTCGTCGTCCATGGACAGAACGGGAGGATATCCCCGCACGGGGTGGTGTGTCGTCCGGGCCGAGGCCGGCTGCCCACCCTCACGGGACAGAACGGCTAGCCCTCCGTGGCCTCGCGTCGTCGCTTGCGCAGGATGAGCACCAGATTCCAGGTGACGACCTCGCGTACGCCCGGAATCCGCGTGACGCCCTTGGCCCAGCGCGGGTGATAGCGCGGGAGGGCGTCGAGCACCTCGACGTCGGGCCGCTTCCGGGCCCAGGCGAGCGTGTCGGCGACCGAGACGGCGTACAGGCTGGACCCGTGCAGGTTCTTGGGCGGCCGGCCGTGCCTGCGCTCGTATCGGCGCGCGGCGCGGTCGCCGCCGAGATAGTGCCACGGCGAGGTCTCGTGCCCGCCCCAGGGCGACAGCCAGTTGGTGAACGAGAGGTAGACGATCCCCCCGGGCCGGGTCACCCGCACCATCTCGCCGGCCATCCGCCACGGCTCTGGCACGTGCTCCAGCACGTTGGAGGAGAAGCAGACATCCGCTCCGTCGGTGCGGAAGGGCAACTGCAGCGCGCTGCCGAGAACGCTGTCGCCAGGGGCTGCGCCGAACGCGGTCATCTCGCCGGCGTCGACGTCCACCCCCGCGCAGCGGGCCCCGGCGGCGCGCAGCTCGCGGGTGAAGAACCCCGAGCCGCTGCCCACGTCGATCACGGTCGCGCCGTCCAGGCCGGTGTAGGAGCGGAGCTGAGCCACCGTGTCGCGGGCCATGAGCCCGTAGAAGCGCTCCGGGTCGGCCTGTTCGCCCCGGAAGGCGCTGAGCAGCCGTACGGAGCGGGCCAGCGTCGCGCGGTACGGCTCATCCATGTCGGCCTCCTGACGATCCGGGTGATCGGGATGGTGGTGCGGACGTCCGAGAACGGCCGGTGGTTCATCGGCGGCGGCGACGGTACCGGGGGATCAGCGACACGCCGGCCGTCGCCGCGAGAATTGCGAAACTGTACAGGAGCGTGCGTTCGGCGGCGCGCAGGTGATCGGCGGCGCTCGCCGGGCCGCCGGCGAAGAAGATCGTCGCGGTGACCGCGGCGCCGATCGCCGCACCCAGTTGGCCGGCCGAGTTGAACACCCCCGAGGCGGCTCCGGCCTGGCCGGCCGGCACGTCCCTGAGCGTCACGTGCGGCAGCACGGGAGCGATCATGCCCATGCCGATCCCGCTGAGGAACAGCCACGGAACGATGTCGGCGCTGCCCAGCCCGGTGCCGTTCCAATGGAGGGCGACCACGAGGCCGAGCAGCCCGGGGATCATCACGCTGGCCCCGACCCCGACGAACAGCCGCCCGGCCCGGTGGCCGTACCAGTTGGTGAACTGCCCGGTGCAGGCGATCCCGAGCGGCCAGGCCAGCAGGGTCAGCCCCAGATGCAGCGGGGTCCACCCGAGCCCGCTCTGCAGCGCCCAGGTCAGCGCGAGGTAGTAGCACGTGGTGCTGGAGTTGAGCGCCGTGCTCAGAGCGGTGCCGCGTGTGAACGACCGAAGGCCGAACAACTGGGGCGGCACCAGCGGAGAGGCGCCCGCCCGCTCGCGGCGTCGTTCATGCCGTACGAACAGCGCCGTCACCGGGACGCTCAGGATCAGAGCGGTGAGCAGCCACCACGGCCAGCCCAGCTCGCGGCCCTGCAACAGCGGGCCGAGCAGCAGCAAGGACGCGGCGGCCAGCAGGAACACGCCGGGCAGGTCCAGCCGGGCCGGTTGCTCCGACCGGGACTCCCGCAGCCACAGCGCGCCGCCGGCCAGGGCGAGCAGCCCCACCGGCACGTTCACGTAGAAGACCAGGCGCCAGCCGAGACCAAAGGCGTCGAGGGACGTGAGCAGGCCGCCGAGAAGCGGGCCGCTGACCGTGGCCAGGCCGAGCACCAGGCCGCTCAGGCTCAGCGCGGTGGTGCGCGCCCGCCCGACCGGGAACTGCGTGGTGATCACCGACATCACCTGCGGCACCATGATCCCGCCGAAGACGCCCTGGGCGACGCGGGCGCCGACGAGCATCCCCGGTGAGACGGCGGCGCCGGCCGCGGCCGAGGCGACCGTGAACCCCAGCACCCCGATCAGGAAGATCTTCTGACGTCCGGCGATGTCGCCGAGCCGCCCGCCGGTCACCAGGGTCAGCGCGAAGGCCAGGGCGTACCCGGCGACCACCCACTGGCCGGCGGACGCCGAGCCGCCGAGGTCGTCGTGGATGCGGGGCAGGGCCACGTTGACGATGGTGACGTCGACCAGGTCCATGAACGCGGCCATCAGCACGACCGCCAGCGCGAGCCGGCGGCGCCGGACCTCGGGTCCGGGCCGGACGCGGCGGCGTGGCGCCGCGTGCCTTCCGTGCCGTCGGGGCACCCCCGGGCGGACGTGGCTCGGCCGTGCTCCGGTCACGGGATGATCTCCGCACGCCTCGGCCGCACTGCCTGCGGCCGGCGCCCGAAGGCCGCTTCGGCGAGGTGCGGCACCTGTGCCTCCTCGGGGCGGGAAGCGCATAGTAGCCCGGTCTTGACCTCGGGCGGCAGCCCGCCGCACGCCGTCCCGACCCGCGGGGGCGGGTCAGGTCGCACCGGCTCCTTCACCGCCGGTAGTGGTGAGCAGGTAGAGGAGGGCGGAGGCCGTGGAGGCCGACCCCACATCGCCGCGGGCGATCAGCTCCGGCGCCGCGCTGAGGGGCACCCACTCGATGCGCTCGGCCTCCACGTCGGTCGGCTCGCCGACGCGCGCGGCGCCGTCGGCCCGGAAGATGTGATGAAGGCCATCCGTCAGGCCGGGTGAGGGCCGTAGTTCCAGCAGCGGGTGGAGGGGCCCCGGCCGCCATCCGGTCTCCTCCAGCACCTCCCGCGCGGCGGCCTGAGCGGCGTCCTCACCCGGCTCGACCCGTCCTCCGGGGATCTCCCATCCCCAGGTGTCCGGGATGAAACGGTGGCGCCAGATCAGCAGGACCCGCCCCAGCGCATCGATGGCGGCGACGCCCGCCGATGGCCGGACCCGGACAAGGTGGTGCTCGAAGCGGCGGCCGTCCGGCAGCTCGACATCGGCCAGGCGGACATCGAGCCACGGGCTGCGGTAAATGGATCGTTCCCCGTGAAAAGTCCAGCGCATGACCCGGGACGCTATCGCTAGAAGCGGGAATCCGGCGGATAGGGTCGGGGTCAACGGCAAGGAGAAGTAGTCACCGTGAGTCAGCAGAGCACTGAGCCCGCGCAGACGCCGGACCGCATCTGGACGGTACCGAACGCGCTCAGCCTCGCGCGCCTCCTCGGTGTCCCGGTGTTCTTCTGGCTGGTCCTGATCGAGGCGGACTGGTGGGCTCTCGGGCTGCTCGTCGCCGCGGGGATGTCGGACTGGCTGGACGGGCGGCTCGCCCGGATGCTGGACCAGTTCAGTCGGCTCGGCGCTGTGCTCGACCCGGCGGCCGATCGGCTCTACATCTTCGCGACACTCATCGGGCTGACCATCCGTGAGATCGTCCCGCTGTGGCTGACGGTGCTGCTGCTGGCCCGCGAGGTGCTCATGGCGCTGCTGTTGGCCGTGCTGCGGCGGCTCGGTTATGAGGCGTTCCCCGTGCACTTCGTCGGCAAGGCGGCCACGTTGTGCCTGCTCTACGCGTTCCCGCTGCTGTTGTGGGGAGATCATCCCGGCGGGGCGGCCGAGACGGCGAAGATCATCGGTTGGTCTTTCGCCATTTGGGGAACGGCACTGTACTGGTGGGCGGCTCTGCTCTATGCCGTCCAGATGCGGCGTCTGTTCGGCGGCCGCACGCCCCCGCCGAATCGGGGTCATGGGCTCGAGCCCACCGACCCGTCGCAGGTGCGGGGCGCAACCCCCGGATTAGGGGCATGAAAGGAGTTAGGGCGTCTCGATGAAGGCCGTTGTCATGGCAGGCGGGGAGGGGACGCGGCTGCGTCCGATGACCGCGAACCAGCCCAAGCCACTGTTGCCCGTCATCAATCGGCCGATCATGGAGCACGTGCTGCGGCTGCTGAAGCGGCACGGGTTCACCGAGACGGTCGTCACCGTCCAGTTCCTCGCCGCGCTGATCCGCAACTACTTCGGCGATGGTGAAGAGCTGGGCATGTCGCTGCACTACGCGACCGAGGAGATGCCGCTCGGCACCGCCGGCAGCGTCAAGAACGCCCAGGACGCGCTGCGCGACGAGCGCTTCCTGGTGATCTCCGGTGACGCGCTCACCGACATCGACCTGTCCGACATGGTGCGGTTCCACAAGAAGAACGGCGCGATGGTGACCATCGGCCTCAAGCGGGTGCCCAACCCGCTCGAGTTCGGCATCATCATCGTGGACGAGGAGGGCCGCATCCAGCGGTTCCTCGAGAAGCCGACCTGGGGGCAGGTGTTCTCCGACACCGTCAACACCGGCATCTACGTGATGGAGCCCGAGGTCCTCGACCACTTTCCGCCGGGTCAGTCCGTCGACTGGTCGAGCGATGTGTTCCCGAAGCTCCTGCAGGAGGGCGCGCCGCTGTACGGCTACATCGCCGACGGCTACTGGGAGGACGTCGGCACCCACGAGAGCTACCTCAAGGCACAGGCCGACATGCTCTCCGGGAAGATCGACGTGGAGATCGACGGGTTCGAGGTGTCACCGGGAGTCTGGGTCGCCGAGGGCGCCGACGTCGACCCCGAGGCGATCCTCAAGGGCCCGCTCTACATCGGCGACTACGCC
>NZ_JABVEB010000348.1 GCF_014323665.1 Actinomadura sp. HBU206391
GGTGACCGTGACGAACACACCGGGGGCCAACAGCGACGCCGTCGCCGACCACGCCATCGGCCTCCTGCTGGCGGCCCTGCGCGGCATCGTGGCCGGGGACCGGGGCGTACGCGCCGGCGATTGGAGCGTACGCCGCGGCCGTGAGCTGGGGTCGCTGACCTTGGGCGTCGTCGGCTTCGGCCGGATCGGCCAGGCGGTCGCCCGCCGGCTGGCCGGATTCGGCACCGAGGTCCTCGCCCACGACCCGTACCTGCGCCACTACGACGCCGAGGCGCTGGGCGTCCGGCCGGCCTCGCTCGAGGAGCTGGCGGCCCGCTGCGACGCCGTCTCACTGCACGCGCCCGGCGGCTCCCGCGTCGTGGACGCGCCGTGGCTGGAACGCGCCAGGCCCGGCCTGGTCGTCGTCAACACCGCGCGAGCCGATCTCGTCGACGAGGCTGCGGTCGCGACCGCGCTGCGTTCCGGCCGGCTCGGGGGCTATGCCGCCGACACCCTGACCTCGGAGGGTACCGCCGCCGAGAGCCCGCTGCTCGCCGATGACCTCGCGCAGCGGGTCGTCATCACCCCCCATATCGGCGCGCAGACCGTCGAGGCCGTCGACCGCATGGGCTCGGCCGCGACGGCCGACGTGCTCGCGGTGCTGTGCGGAGCCGCACCGGCTCACCCCGTCAGCGTCCAGGAGGAACAGTGACCCAGCCCCCCGAACCCAAGGCAACCGATTACCGGGCGCCGGGTCTCCAAGCACGTGATCTCCAAGCACGTCTCCAAGCATTGGCCGACGCCGCCGTCGTGGCGGTCCTGCGCGCGCCGGACCCGAGCAGCGCAGTGCGCGGTGTCGAGGCGCTCGTGGCCGGCGGCGTCACCGGCATCGAGATCACCTACAGCACCCCGGACGCCCCCTCGGTGATCGCCGAGATCGCCCGGCGGCACGGCGACGACGTCCTCCTCGGCGCCGGCACCGTGACCACTCCCGAGCAGGCGATCGAGGCCGTCGACGCCGGAGCGCGGTTCCTGGTGAGTCCCGGCAGCACCGACGAGCTGGGCCGGGCCATGCTCGCCACGGGTGTGACGCTGCTTCTCGGCGCGCTCACGCCGAGCGAGGTCATGCGCGTGTCCGCCCTCGGCGCCCACGCGGTGAAGATCTTTCCCGCGTCGCTCGGGGGCCCCGGTTATCTGCGATCGCTGCGCGGGCCGTTCCCGGCCGTACCGTTCGTACCGACGGGCGGCGTCAACGAGGAGAACGTCGGGACGTGGCTGAGCGCCGGCGCGGTGGCCGTCGGCGCGGGCGGGGAACTGTGCTCAACGGCCGACCTCGCCGCAGGCCGGTACGGCGACATCGAGCACCGGGCGCGCGGGTTCGCCGAGGCGGTGCGGCAGTGGCGGGCGGCGTGAGCCCACGGACCGCCGCCGAGACCGGGGCGCAGAGCGACCCGCAGACCGGCCCCGAGACGGACCTGAAGATGGGGTTCGTCGGGGTGCTCACCGCGGGGTCGTCCATCATGAAGGTGTTCCCCCGGTGGGCGCAGGCGCTGGGGCTGCCGACCCGGCGGCTGGCCGGCCACGACCTGCCGCTCGATGCGAGCGACGCCGACTACCGGACGCTCGTCGCCGCCATCCGCGACGACCCCGCGCATCTCGGCGCCCTCGTGACGACCCACAAGATCGGTGTGTTCCAGGCTGCGGCGGAGCTGTTCGACGAGGTCGACGACTTCGCCCGGCTCTGCGGCGAGATCTCCTCGATCTCGAAGGACGGCGGACGGCTGATCGGCCATGCCAAGGACCCGGTGACCGCGGGACTGTCCTTGGAGGAGTTCCTGCCGCCGGACCACTTCAGGCACACCGGCGCCGATGTGGTGTGCCTGGGTGCCGGCGGCGCCGGCACCGCCCTCACCTGGTACCTCGCCCGGCGGCCGGACCGCCCCGGACGGATCGTCTGCACCGACGTCTCCGCCGAGCGGCTCGCCCATCTGCGCGACGTGCACGTGGGCGGAGGGCTGGATCCCGGCGTCTTCCGCTACGAACGGGTGGAATCGGCAGGTGACGGCGACCGCCTGGTCGCGGCCGCGGCCCCGGGGACCCTGGTCGTCAACGCCACCGGGCTCGGCAAGGACCGGCCCGGATCGCCCCTGACCGACGGGGCGCGCTTCCCCGAGCACGGCCTGGTCTGGGAGCTCAACTACCGAGGGCGGCTCGACTTCCTGCAGCAGGCCCTCGCCCAGCGTGCGGAACGCGACCTGACCGTCATCGACGGGTGGCGCTACTTCATCCACGGCTGGACCCAGGTCATCGCCGAGGTGTTCCACCTCGACCTCGACGCACCGGCGGTCGAGCGGCTGGCGGCGATGGCGCAGGAGCTCAGGTGACCGGTCGGGTCCGCACCGTGCTCGGTGACATCGAGCCTGAGACGCTGGGCCGGACCGACTACCACGAGCACCTGTTCCAGGTCACGCCGCTATTGCCCGGCGACGAACTCGACGACGAGGGCCCCAGCGGCGAGGAGGCGCGGCTGCTGCGTGCCGCGGGTATCGACGCGATGGTCGAGGCCACGCCCACCGGTCTCGGCCGCGATCCGGCCGCTACGGCCCGGATCAGCGCGCGCACCGGGCTGGGGATCGTGCTGACGACGGGAGCGCACCGTGAGGCGCACTACCCCTCCGGCCACTGGCTGACCGGCCTCGATCCGAGCGCGCTGGCCGGGCGTTTCGTCGCGGATCTCTTGGACGGCGCTCCGGCTACGGACGGCCCCGGCGAGTCCGCTCCCGCACGCTCCCCGCGGGGAGAGCCCGTGCGAGCCGGTCTGCTCAAGGCCGGCATCGGCTACTGGTCGATCAACCGGTTCGAGCGCGGCGTCCTCGACGCGGTCGCCACGGCGCACCGGACGACCGGGGCACCGGTGATGGTCCACCTCGAACACGGCAGCGCGGCGGCGGAGGTGCTCGAGATCCTGGCGTCCGGTGGGGTGCCCGCCGACCGGGTGGTGCTCGCCCACATCGATCGCAACCCCGACCCGGGTCTGCACGCCGAACTCGCCGCCACCGGCGCCTACCTGGGCTACGACGGCATGGCGCGCACCCGCGAATGGCCGGACTCGGCGCTGCTCGACTGCCTCCTCCGCGTCTCGGCGCTCGGCGGTGCGGGCCGCCTGCTGCTGGGCGGCGACGTCGCGCGACGGACCAGGTACGTGGCCTATGGCGGCATGCCCGGGCTCGCCTATCTCCCGACGCGGTTCATTCCCCGGCTGGAGCGCGAGGGCGGCGCCGACCTGGTGCGCGCCGTGCTCGTCGACAACCCGGCCCGGCTCCTCGCCTGGAGCCGCCGGTGACCGGGCCACCCCCGTACGGCATCACGCTCTCTCCGTACGACGCTGTGATCTTCGACTGCGACGGCGTGCTCGCCGACACCGACGACGCGTGGGGGCTGGCCGAACGCCTGCTCTGCGAACGGCACGGCGTGCCGTGGAGCGACGAACTGCGGCACCGGACGCACGGGCTCTCCAATCGCGCCTCGGTCGCGCTTTTCGCGGAGCTGATGGAGGCCCCTCCACCGCTTGACCGGCTCGAACGTGAATTGCTCGCCCTGGCGACACCCATCCTGCGCGACGGGGCCAGCCCGTTGCCCGGAGCGGTGGAACTGGTCCAGGGGCTCGCCGAACACCTCCCGGTCGGGGTCGCCTCGAACACCCCGCGCGTCATCCTCGACGGCGTGCTGGCCGCCCTGGGGCTGAGGGGGCCGCTCAGCGCCGTGGTGGCGGCGGACGAGGTGGCGGCGCCGAAGCCGGCGCCGGACGTCTACCGGGAGGCGGCACGCCGCCTCGGGGTGGATCCGTCCACCGCCCTGGTGTTCGAGGATTCGCCCGCCGGGGTCATGGCGGCGCTCCGGGCCGGGTGCCGGGTCGTCGGAGTCGCCGCGGTGGGCCGGCCCCGGCTGAACGGGGTGCTCTCGACGGTCGCCGACCTTCGCCATGCGGGCGCGCTGCTACTGCCGACGCGCTCCTGAGGCACTCGGGCGGCCTGGTCCGAACTTCGCACATGGGTCGTCCCCATGGGGCGGGTGAACAACCCGTGTCCGGCCCGGTTCAGGCGGGACAAGCCCGGCGCTGCTTGTTATCCTCTAATGACATGCAGTCAAGTATCGATCGGGCCTCACCACTGCCCTTCTATCACCAGCTCAAGCTGATCCTTCTCGCGGAGATGGAGCGGCAGGACTGCCGGCCGGGTGACCGGCTGCCCGGTGACCACGAGCTCTGTGTCCGGTACGGCATCTCTCGTACGGTGGTACGCCAGGCGCTGGCCGAACTCGAGGCCGAGGGCGTCATCGAGCGGATCAAGGGCCGGGGCACCTTCTTCGCCAAGCCCAAGACCGCGGAGGGACTCGTCCAGTCGCTCACCGGCCTGTACGAGGACGTGGCGGCGCGCGGCGGGCATCTGCGCAGCGATGTCCGCAAGCTCGCGGTGGTCCCCGCCGACGCCCAGATCGCGGCCGACCTCGACCTCGAACCGGGAACGCCGGTGACCGTGGTCGAGCGGCTGCGGTACGTCGACGAGGAGCCCTGGGTGCTCACCCTCACCCACGTGCCGGCCGACCTCGCACCCGGACTCATTCATGAGGACCTGACCGATCAGTCGCTCTACGCGCTGCTCGAGAACAAGTACGGCGTGCGGCTCGTGCGCGGGCGGCGGTCGGTGGAGGCCGCGGCCGCGAGCCCGTCGCTCGCCCGCAGCCTGGGG
>NZ_JABVEB010000349.1 GCF_014323665.1 Actinomadura sp. HBU206391
GGCGAGGTAATGCCCGTCCCGGTGTAACACTCCTGCCGCGCTTGCCGCACACTAGAGGGATCGATCCATCGACCACCGGAGGAGCGACCATGACGGTCACCGAGCCGTCCGGCGTGACCGGCGCACCGCCCGGCACGGAACTCAACGTGCTGGGGGCCTGCCCGCTGGACTGCCCCGACACCTGCGGCTGGGTGGTGACCGTACGGGACGGGCAGGCGGTCGGCCTGCGCGGCGACCCCGATCATCCGTTCACCCGCGGTGCGCTGTGCGTCAAGGTCAACCGGTTTCTGGAGCAGGCCGCCGCGCCCGACCGGATCCTGCACCCCCTGCGGCGGACCGGGCCCAAGGGATCCGGACGGTTCGAGCAGATCACCTGGGAGGAGGCACTCGACGAGATCGCCGAGCGGCTTTCCGCGATCATCGACGAGCACGGCGGCGAGTCCGTGTGGCCCTACTGGGGCATGGGCACGCTCGGTTATCTGCAGGGCCTCGAGGGCAACGCCGGACGCCGCCTGTTCAACGTGCTGGGCGCGTCGCAGCACGACGACACGATCTGCTCGGTGGCGGGCAGCACCGGTCTGAAGTACACGATGGGCACCTCCGCCGGAATGGACCCCGAGGACCTCGCGCTCTCGAAGCTGATCATCCTGTGGGGCACCAACACGCTCACGAGCGGTCACCATCTGTGGAAGTTCATCCAGCGCGCCCGCGCCGAAGGCGCGCACGTCGTGGCGATCGATCCGGTGCGCACCCGTACGGCCCAGCAGGCCGACGAGCACCTGGCCCCGATCCCGGGCACCGACGCGGCGCTCGCATTCGGCCTGCTGAACGTGATCGCCGGTCTGGGCGCGGAGGACCGGGAGTTCCTGGACCGGCACACGCTCGGCTGGGCCGAGCTCAGAGAGCGCGTCTCCGAGTTCCCCCCGGAGCGGGTCGCGGCCATCACCGGCGTCCCCGCCGAGGCGATCGTCGCGCTGGGCGAGCGCATCGCCCGCACCCGCCCCACCGCGATCCGGGCGACCATGGGCATCCAGCGCCATGCGGGAGGCGGCAACGCCCTGCGCGCCCTCGCCTGCATTCCCGGGGTCACCGGGGACTGGTCCAGGCCCGGCGGCGGGCTGTCGTACTCCACCGGCGGCCACTTCCCGCTCGACCGCGCCGCACTCGTGCGCGACGACCTGCTCACCCGGCCCACCCGCACCCTGTCCATGACCCGGCTGGGCGACAACCTGCTCGAACGAGGCGATCCGCCGGTCAAGGCGCTGTTCGTCATCGCGGCCAACCCGGCGGCCAGCAACCCCGACCAGAACAAGGTCCGGCGCGGCCTCGCCCGCGAAGATCTGTTCACCGTCGTGCTGGAGCAGTTCCCCACCGACACCGTCGACTACGCCGACATCGTCCTGCCCGCGACGATGCAGCACGAGCACGTCGACGTGCACAACGGCTACGGCCACCTCTACCTGGTGTGGAACGAGCAGGCCGTCGCGCCTCCCGGGGAGTGCCTGCCCACCTCCGAGACCTTCCGCCGGCTGGCCCGCCGCCTCGGTCTGACCGAGCCGAGCCTGTACGACTCCGACGAGGAACTCGCCCGGCAACTTCTCGGCTCGGGCCACCCCTGGCTGGTCGGCGTCACGCTGGACCGGCTGCGCAAGGAAGGACATGTGCGGCTGAACGTGCCCAAGCCGTTCCTGCCCTTCGCCGACGGATTCCCGACGCCGTCCGGAAAGCTGGAGTTCGTCTCCTCGCGGGCCGCGCGGGAGGGGCACGATCCGTTGCCGGTCTACGTTCCATCGGCCGAGGTGGCCGACACCGAGCGAGCGGCGCGCTTCCCCCTCACGCTCGTGTCGGCCGCGTCGCACCACTTCCTCAACACCGTGTTCGGCAACAATCCCGAGCTGCGCCGGCGGGCCGGCGCGCCGACGATCACCCTGCACCCGGCGGACGCCGCCGCGCGTCACCTCACGAGCGGTGACCGGGTCCGGGTCCGCAACGACCGCGGATCCTTCGATGCCGTCGTGGAGGTCGGCGACCGGGTCAGGCCCGGTGTCGCCGCCACGACCAAGGGCCACTGGGCCAAGCTCACCGGCGGCAGCAACGTCAACGCCACCGTGGACGAGCGCGACTCCGACATCGGCGGCGGCGCCGTGTTCCATGACAACCGGGTCGAGGTCGAGGGGCTGCCTCCCGCGCCGTGACGGCCTCGGCCTTCGGTACGGCCGCCGGCGACGTGGGGCCGTCGGCCCGCGCCGCCATCCGGTACTCGTCGCTCAGAGCGGTGCCGAACATGGGCGGGTCGTCGCTGTTCAGCGTGACGAACAGCCCCTCCTCCAGCAGCCTCGGGCGGCCAGATCGAGCGCCTCGGTGACAGCGGGCATCGGCGCTCATGGTCTTCGCCATAGAACGGGATCGCCGGGCACATCCACCCGTCGAGTGTCGTCACGGGGCAGACGCTAGGAAGCCATCCGCTCTTCCCCTGGCCGAGCGGCGGCAAGCTGCCATGAGATCGTCAAATAGCACGCGCGGCGACCGACGGACCGCATCCGGCTCGGGAGCAGCGGACCCGCCATCCTGGGGGCCGGCGCCGCGGCGCGACGCCCCGTCCGCGGCCGACACAGCGCCGACACAGAAAGGACGCGGAGGCCTCGCGGCCTCCGCGTCCTCAACGGCAGTGTCTTCGGCGGCCTCGTGATCGAGGCGGGCGTTGCCGGTTCAGGAGTCGCCCTTCGGGCCCTCCTTGCTCGCGGTGCCTTCCGGCCCCTCGGTGTCTTTCGGCCCCTCGGTGTCTTTCGGCCCCTCGGTGTCTTCCGGCCCCTCGGTGCCTTCCGGACCCTCCGTGCCACCATCGCCGTCTCCGGCGCCCTCCGCCGAGGGCGCACCCGCGCCGGCCTCCGTCAGCAGCTCCTCGATGCGCACCGGGGTGAGCCGCCGGAAGAGACGGTGCTCGCGGTTGCGGTCGAGCACCGCGACCTCGAGCGCCTTGGCCTCCAGATGCCGGTCGACGTCCTGCTGCTCCAGGGCGTGCACGCCCGCTCGCAACGCCTCGGCGAGCCCCAGACCATCGCGGTAGCGCTCCTTCAGCGCCTCCGCGACCGCCTCGGCCTGACCGCCCATCGCGACGAAGCCGTGCTCGTCGGCGACCGATCCGTCGAAGGTGAGCCGGTAGATCTGGTCGGTGGCGGCGTCCTCGCCCACCTCGGCGACGACCAGCTCGACCTCGTACGGCTTGTTCTGCTCGGTGAAGATCGTGCCGAGCATCTGCGCGTAGAAGTTGGCCAGCCCTCGGGAGGTGACGTCGCTCCGGTCGTACATGTAGCCGTTGACGTCGGCGTACCGCACGCCGACCAGCCGCAGGTTCTCGAACTCGTTGTACTTGCCGACCGCGGCGAACGCGATCCGGTCGTAGATCTCACTGACCTTGTGCAGAGCCCGGGACGGGTTGTCGGCCACGAACAGGATCCCGTCGTCGTACTGGAGCACGACCACGCTACGGCCCCGCGCTATGCCCTTACGCGCGTAGTCCGCCCTGTCCTTCATCTGCTGGTCGGGCGAGACGTAGAACGGCATGGACACCGGTGGGGATCCCTTCTATCGCAGCGGGGCGGCCGGACCGCCCGGCGCCTGGTATCGACTATCGACGACGGTCTGCGAGATCTCGCCGACCTCCTCGTCCGGAAGCCTCCTGAACCCGTCGGCCGTCACCGACGCGACCAGGGGGAAGATCCGGCGGATGAGGTCGGGTCCGCCGGTGGCGGCGTCGTCGTCGGCCGCGTCGTACAGCGCCTGGATGCAGGCCATCGCAGCGTCCGCCTCGGTGAGCCCGGGCCGCCACAGTTTCTTCAGCGCGCCGCGGGCGAACGCCGATCCCGACCCGATCGAGTAGAAGTCGTGCTCCTCGTACTTGCCGCCGGCCGCGTCGTAGCTGAAGATCCGCCCCCCGCCGCGGTCCTCGTCGAAACCGGCGAACAGCGGCACCACGACCAGGCCCTGCATGGCCATCCCGAGATTGCCGCGGATCAGCGTGGCGAGCCGGTTGGCCTTGCCCTCGAGGGAGAGCATGCGGCCCTCCATCTTCTCGTAGTGCTCCAGCTCCACCTGGAAGAGCCGGACGATCTCCAGCCCGATCCCCGCGGTGCCCGCGATGGCGATGCCGGAGAGCTCGTCGGCGCGGAAGACCTTCTCGATATCACGCTGAGCGATCACGTTGCCCGCCGTCGCCCGCCGGTCACCGGCCAAGACGACACCGCCCGGGAACGTCGCCGCGACGATCGTCGTGCCGTGCGGGATCTCCTCCCCCGCCGGAGCCCCCGGCGGTGTGCGCCCGCTCGGCAGCAGCTCAGGGCGGTAGGACCCGAGGAAATCTGTGAAGGACGACGGCCCAGGGCTCATGAATACCCCCGGGAGCCGTCCAGCGTGCGAATCGTGAGACGCCACGCGACTCCTTCCCTCTTCACCGTGGACCGGGGTGTCCCGGCGCACCATGGAACTGCTTATGACCCTACTGTCCCGGCAACGCGCCGCGCATGCGGCGTGATCCTTCCCTGAGTCCGCTCACGGCGAACCTGCCCCCACGGGGCCCGAACGCTCGTCCCGGCGGTGCCCGGACGAGCGGCGCGACTACGATGACCACGTGGTGTGGGGACCTTCCGGCCCAGCGGGGCCGCAGCCCGACGACCCGCCATGGCGTGGCCGGCCGGGCCCGCACGC
>NZ_JABVEB010000035.1 GCF_014323665.1 Actinomadura sp. HBU206391
CGGGTCAGCACGACATCGCGGCGCGTACGCGCGGCCTTGGGGTGCAGCCGGGGGTTGTAGGCGTGCGGATACCGCACCAGCCCGGCCAGCGTCGCCGCCTCACGGAGGTTGAGCTTCGCGGCTCCCTTGGAGAAGTAGTGCCGGGCCGCCGCCTCGATGCCGTACGCCCCGTCGCCGAAGTAGGCGATGTTGAGGTAGTTCTGCAGGATCTGGTCCTTCGACAGCCGCCGCTCGAGCGCGACCGCGTAGCGCAGTTCCCGCACCTTGCGGGCGGGCGTGACCTCCAGTGCCGCCCGCCGTTCCTCATCGGTCGTGGCCTGCTCGAACAGCAGATTCTTGACGTACTGCTGGGTGATGCCCGAGCCGCCCTGCGTGACGCGGCCCGCCTGTGCGTTCTGCACCAGTGCGCGCAGCGTGCCCTGCGAGTCGAGCGCCCCGTGCTCGTAGAACCGGCTGTCCTCGACCGCCAGGACGGCCTGCCGCACGATCGGGGCGACCTGGTCGAGCCGCACCTCCACCCGGTTCTCGAAGAAGAACGTCGCCAGGGTGGAGCCGTCGGCGGCGAGGATCTTCGATCGCTGGGGCAGCGCCGGCGTCTCCAGATCGTCCGGGATGTTCTGGAACCAGCGGGCGCCGTCGCGCGCGCCGAGGCCCGTCGTGCAGGCAACTGGCAGCAGCATCAGCGCGACCAGTACGCCGGCGACGGAGCCCATCCCCGCAAGACGGCTCAGGGCGCGCAGTGACGCTCCTGCCCGTGCCTCCCCGCGTGACACCACAGGGTAAGCCTAGAGCGCAGAGATCTCGCCGCCCTAACGATCCTGTTCCCACTCTTGGACACGGTCACGGAAACGCCTGGCGATGTCGCGCAGGTCCGCCTCCGCGTCGTGCCCCTCCGCGCGCGCCCTCGCGACGAGCGCGAACAGGTCGGCGCCGAGGCCCTCGCCGAGGTCGGCGGCCAGTTCCTCGGGCGCGCCGGCGCGTGCGGCGCGCCGCTGCAGCTGGGCCGCGAGCGACAGCGCGGGCTGACCCATCGGGACGCCGTCGAGGATCGAGTGGTCCTCGCTCTTCTCCGCCCGCTCGGCCGCCTTGATCTGCTCCCAGTTGGCGTTGACCTCGTCGGCGTCGGCCACCGTCACGTCGCCGAACACGTGCGGGTGGCGCCGCATGAGTTTGTCGACGATGCCGCCCGCCACGTCGTCGATCGTGAAGCGCGTGTCGTCGGAGCGCTCCGAGGCCACGACCGAGTGGAAGGCGACCTGCATCAGCACGTCGCCGAGCTCTTCGCGCAGCCCGTGCAGGTCCCCGCTCTCGACCGTGTCGAGCACCTCGTAGGACTCCTCGAGGAGGTAGGGAACGAGCGACGCGTGCGTCTGTTCCCTGTCCCACGGGCACTCGCGGCGCAGCGTGTCCATCACCGTCACCAGGTCGAGCAGCCTGGCGCCGGGCAGATCGTAGGAGGCGTGCAGCACTTCGATGTCCACGGTCTCGGCACCGCCCGACACGACCAGCGTGCCGATCTCGCGGAGCAGCCGCTCGTCCCCGTCGGGGGCGGCCACCCAGACGACCGTGCCGGATCGCGCCGCCTCGATCAGCGTGCGTGGATCGGCCGGCACGACCTCGACCGGCACGCCCGCCTCACGCAGATAGGGCAGCTGCGGGTGATCCTCTGAGCCCACGAGGACCCGAGAGGCCGACCGCAGGGTCTGCCAGGCCGGCCAGGTGAGCACGCCGGGCGCCACCCGGTGGGTCGTGGCGAGCATGACCAGAGCCATGGTCAGCGAATGTCCGTACCGTTCTTGGACAGCGTATGGACCATCGGGGCGATCCCTCCCTGTCGCGGGTCGAACGACCCGTACCGCGGGTTGATCTTGATCTTGAGCGTCTTGGCCGCGCTCAGGTACGTCTCCTGCAGCCGGCGCAGGGCCTCCTGCTGCTGTTGCTGGTTCGCCTGCGGCTGGGCGCCCACGGTCGCGCCCGCCTGCTGGGCGACGGCCTGGAGGATGAGGCCCGAGCGCACGAAGTCACGGCTGTAGCGGACCGGCAGCGAGCCCGCGAGCAGGTTCGCGTGGATCACGCGATCGCCGCCGTTGCGGGCGATCATCTCGTCCACCTGGCCGCGGCCGACCGTGATGTTCTTGTCCTTCGCCACCTGGTCCCACACCCGTATCTCGATGAGCTGGTAGAGCGCGCTGCGGATCGGTGAGTCGGGGTCGAACGGGATCTGCTGACCCTGCTGCTGCAACCGCTGCTGGAGCTGCCCGGCGTCGGGGTTCGCGGCGAACTCGCGCTGCCAGTCGTCGACGACCGATTCGAGCTGCGAGACCGTGATGCGCTGGTCGCCGACGGTCGCGGCGGCGCCCAGCTTCACCGGCTGGCAGGCGGTCAGCGTGACTCCGGCCAGAACGGCCGCGGCGGCGGCCACAGCTTTGCAGGATGTACGGAACACGAGCTTCCAATCACGTCCGTGACCAATGATCACAGTTCGGCACGATCAGCGGTCGGCAGTCTAGTTTCCAGATTTGACCGGTTCGAGCAGCAGGGCCTCCACCAGGTCGGTGCACCATGCCAGAAGCTCCTGGTCGCGGAGCGGGCGGCCGCCGAGCGGAGCCGTCTTGGGTGTCGGCACCAGCAGGGTCCGCTGAGCGGATTTGAGCAGGCTCTTCGGGTACAGCCGTTGCAACCGTACCTGCTTGGAGTCGGGCAGCTCGACCGGGGCGAACTTGATGTGGTTGCCCTGAAGCGTCACGTCGGTGAGACCGGCCCGACGTGCCTTGGCGCGGAACCTCGCCACTTCGAGCAGGTTGAGCACGGCCACCGGGAGCGGTCCGAACCGGTCCTTCAGCTCCTCGTGCACCGCGGCGATCTCGTCGGCCGACTCGATGCCGGCGATGCGCCGGTAGGCCTCCAGCCGCAGCCGCTCCCCCGGCACGTACCCATGCGGCACGTGCGCGTCGATCGGCAGCTCGACCTTCACCTCGGCCGTCTCGGCCGGGCCCTCGTGGCGCAGCTCACGGACCGCCTCGCCCACCATGCGGACGTAGAGGTCGAAACCGACGCCCGCGACGTGGCCGGACTGCTCGGCGCCGAGGATGTTGCCGGCACCGCGGATCTCCAGGTCCTTCATCGCGACGAACATCCCGGCGCCCATCTCGGTGTGCTGGGCGATGGTCGCCAGCCGCTCGTGAGCGGTCTCGCTCAGCGGCACCTCCGGCGGGTAGAGGAAGTAGGAGTAGGCCCGCTCACGCCCGCGACCCACCCGCCCGCGCAACTGGTGCAGCTGTGACAGGCCGTACATGTCCGCCCGGTCGACGATCAAGGTGTTGGCGTTGGGGATGTCGAGCCCGCTCTCCACGATGGTCGTGGCGACGAGCACGTCGTAGCTCTTCTCCCAGAAGTCCACCATGACCTGCTCGAGCTGCTGCTCGTTCATCTGCCCGTGGGCCGTCGCGATGCGCGCCTCGGGCACGAGCTCGCGCAGCGTCTGCGCGACCCGGTCGATGGACCGCACCCGGTTGTGCACGAAGAAGACCTGGCCCTCACGGAGCAGCTCGCGCCGGATCGCCGCGGCGATCTGCTTCTCATCGTAGGGACCGACGAACGTCAGGACGGGATGGCGCTCCTCGGGCGGCGTCAGGATCGTGGACATCTCGCGGATGCCGGTCAACCCCATCTCCAGCGTCCGCGGGATCGGCGTGGCCGACATGGCGAGCACGTCCACCTGGGTGCGCAGCCGCTTGAGCTCCTCCTTGTGCTCAACGCCGAACCGCTGCTCCTCGTCGATGATGACCAGGCCGAGGGACTTGAACCTGCTCTGCGACGACAACAGCCGGTGCGTGCCGATCACGACGTCGACGGTGCCCTCGGCCGCGCCGCGCAGCGTCTCGGCCACCTCGGCGTCGGTCTGGAACCGCGACACCGGCTTGACCACGACCGGGAAGGCGTTGAACCGCTCGCTGAACGTCGACATGTGCTGCTGCACGAGCAGCGTCGTCGGCACGAGCACCGCCACCTGCTTGCCGTCCTGCGCCGCCTTGAACGCGGCCCGCACCGCGATCTCGGTCTTGCCGTACCCGACGTCGCCGCAGATCAGCCGGTCCATCGGCACCGGCTTCTCCATGTCGCGCTTGACCTCTTCGATCGCGCCGAGCTGGTCGGGCGTCTCGACATAGGGGAAGGCGTCCTCGAGCTCGCGCTGCCACGGCGTGTCCGCGCCGAACGCGATGCCGGGCGAGGCCATCCGGGCCGAGTAGAGCCGGATCAGCTCGCCGGCGATCTGCTTGACCGCCTTGCGCGCGCGCCCCTTGGCCTTCTGCCAGTCCGCGCCGCCGAGCCGGTGCAGCGACGGCGACTCGCCGCCGACATAGCGGGTGATCTCCTCGAGCTGGTCGGTCGGCACGAAGAGCCGGTCGCCCTTGGCGTACTCGATGATCAGGTACTCGCGGGTGGCGCCCTGCACCGTACGGCTGACCATCTCCACATAGCGCCCGACGCCGTGCTGTTCGTGCACCACGTAGTCGCCGGTGCGCAGTTGCAGCGGGTCGATGCCGCCCCGGCGCCGGGACGGCATCCGCCGCATGTCCTTGGTGGAGGACTTCTGCCCGGACAGATCGGTCTCGGTGAGCACCGCCAGCTTGACGGCGTCCCAGACGAAGCCGTTCTCCAGCCGTCCCGTGGCGACGTGCACGATCGACGGCTCGGGCGGCCCCGGCAGCCCGCCCAGCCGCGCGCCCAGCCCCTCCTCGCGGACGACCTCGGCGAGCCGCTCGGCCGGGCCGTGGCCCTCGGTGAGCAGAACGACGTGCCATCCGTCGTGGATCCACTGTTTGACGTCGGTCATCACCCTGCCGGTGTCGCCGCGGTAGGCCTCGGCCGCGTGCGCACCGATGACCGCCACGAGATCGGACCCGCCGGTCTCGTCGGCCGCCTGCTCCTCGTCTGCGGGCCCGAACGGCGTGACGTTCCACCACGGGAGGTCCAGCTCGGCGGCGCGCTCGCGGATCTCCTCCAGGCTCTTGTACGCCGCCGCGCCGAGGTCGATCGGCGCCTCTCCGCCGGCCGCCGCGTTGACCCACGACGCCTCCAGGAACTCCTGGCTGGTCCGTACGAGCTCGATCGCGCGGGAACGGAGCCGCTCAGGGTCGCAGACGAGGACGTATGAGCCCTTCGGCATCAGGTCGAGCAGCAGTTCCATGTGGTCGGCGAGGACCGGAGAGAAGGCCTCCATGCCCTCGACCGTGTCGCCGTCGGCCAGCCGGCCGAGGATGTCGACCAGGGACGGGTGCTCGTCGGCGAGCCGTTTGGCGCGTTCCCGTACCTCCGGGGTCAGCAGCAGCTCGCGGCAGGGCGGCGCCCACAGGCCGTCCTGCGCCACCTCCAGGGACCGCTGGTCGGCCGCTTTGAAGTAGCGGATCTCCTCGATCGTGTCGCCCCAGAACTCCACCCGCAGCGGGTGCTCCTCGGTGGGCGGGAACACGTCGAGTATCCCCCCGCGCACGGCGATCTCGCCGCGCTTCTCCACGAGGTCGACCCGGTGATAGCCCCCGTCGACCAGCCGCCCCACCACGTCGTCGAGCCCCGTCTCGTCTCCCGTCCGCAGCCGCACCGGTTCGAGGTCGCCGAGGCCGGACACGATCGGCTGCAGGACGGCCCGCACCGGGGTGACCACGACCCGCAGCGGACCGGCGGCGGGGTCGGCGGGGTCGGGGTTGGCGAGCCGGCGCAGCACCGCCAGGCGCTGCCCGACCGTGTCGGAGCGCGGCGACAGCCGCTCGTGCGGCAGCGTCTCCCAGGCCGGAAAGTGCGCGACGGCGGCGGGGTCGAGCAGGCTGGTGAGGGCGGCGGTCAGATCCTCGGCCTCGCGGCCGGTCGCGGTCACGGCGAGCACTGTGCCCTCCGTGCCGGCGATCTCGGTGGCCAGCGCGGCGGCCAGCATCGGCCGCAGCGACGTCGGGGCGACGAGGTCGTAGGTGGTGACCGGCCCGCCGCGCGCGGCGTCGAGCGCACGCCGCAGGGCGGGGTCGGATCGGGTGAGATCGAGAAGTCCGGAGAGCGTCATTTCAGCCAAGAATATTTCTGCCGAGGTCAGGCGGGGGCATCGCGCCGGGTCGGTGCAGCCCGAACCGCCCGGGAACGTGATGGACCCGGGGATCGTCACCAGCCTACGCGGCCCGCCCACGGCCCCGGTCGCCGTTCCCGTCGCCCGCCGGATCCCCCTCGCGCCGCCCGGCCGATTCCCCAGGCGGGCGCCCGCCGGACCGCCTTTCGACCCGCCCTGCGGATACCTTCGAATCACCCTGCGAATCGCCCTGCGAATCGGCCCTGGCACGCCCATAAGACACGTCAAGGACCCGCAAATGACGGACACTCCGCTGTCGCCTGGCTACGCTGCGTCCGTGACCGATCTGCGTACGCCGCCGGTCAACGACGGCGAGTCAACCGGGCCCCGCCACCCGATCCAGCTGTTCTCCCTGCGCGCGCGTGAATACGCCTACCACAAGCCCCTGCAGACCATCCAGGTGCTCGAGGCGGGCTGCGGCTGGGGGCACGGGCTCGATCTCGGTGCGAAGGAGTGCCACGTCACCGGTGTCGACGTCGACACCCCGGCGGTCCGCGCGCACACCAGCGGCCGCGCCGATCTCGACGCCTGGCACCTCGGCGATCTGCGCACCGTCCCCATGCCACCGCGCATGTACGACATCGTGCACGCCCACTTCCTCATCGAACGGGTGGCGCACGCGGAACTGGTGCTCGACCGGTTCGTCGCCGCGCTGAAGCCCGGCGGGCTGCTGCTCGTACGGTTCCGCGATCGCGAGACCGCCTACGGCTTCGTCGACCGCGCGCTGCCGGGCTGGCTGCGTGCCCTCGCGTGGCAGGTGATGTCCCGGCGCACGGGCGACCCGGGCGACGACGACCCCGGCCGCCGGCCGGACGCTCCGGAGAGGTGGCTCGGCCCGGAGGGCACGCCGCCGCCCGCGGTCTACGAGACGATCGCGTCCCTCAGCGGCATGCAGTGGTACTGCGTGATGCGCGGCCTCATGATCGCCGAGGAGTACACCTCCGTCGACGCGATGGCCGCCTTCGGCCGCTGGAGCCACCTTGTCAACGGTGTCTGCCGGGCGGTGGCGGGGCTGTCCCGAGGACGGCTGACCGCTGAGCACAGCGAGGTCACGCTGGTCATCCGCAAGCCGGAGAACCGCCTCGCCCGCGTCATCTGAAACTTCCTGAGATCACGGGCTTTGGGGCAGGACCCTCCCATTGTGTTCCCCGGATGTGCACCTCGGCCTGACCAGCATTAACGTTTGGAAGGCTGGATCCGTGCGCTGATCTGAGCGGAGAGTCATGTGACCGCCGAACACAACTTTTCCGACCTGCCGACGTGGGCGCCCGACTTCGCCGAGCTGGCCGACCTCGAGCTGCTGCTGTCCGGGGCCTTCACTCCGCTGACCGGCTTCCTCGGCTCGATCGACACCGCCGCGGTGATCGCCGGCGGCCGGCTCGCCGACGGCACGCCGTGGCCGGTCCCCGTCGTGCTCACGGTGCCGGAGGAGCTCACCAAGGAGGACCGGCTCGTCCTGCAGGACCCGGAGGGCCTGCCGCTCGCCGTGCTGCGCGTCACCGAGGCCTGGCAGGACTCCGCCACCGGCACGCACCGGCTGGCCGGCCCGGTCGAGCCGCTCGGCGCCCCGGCGCACGGCCCGTTCCGCGGTCTGCGCCACCGGCCCGGCGACCCCAGGCTCATCGCCGAGGCCGCGCCGGGGCCCGCGACCGAGAGCGCCGAGGGCTCCAGGGCGCCGTCCGAGACCGGCGTGGTGCTCGCGGTGGCCACCCGCGAGCCGCTGCACCGCCGTCAGCTCGGCCAGCTCAAGCAGGTCACCGAGAAGCTCGCGGCGGGAGCGGGGCTGCGTCCCCCGGCCGGCCCGGAGGCCGTGCGGATCCTCGTGCTGGCGCTCATGTCCGACGAGCACGACGACGCGCTCGTGCGCTCGCTGCTGGCGGTCCGCCGCGAACTGCCGGAGGGCGCCCTCATCGTCCCGGTGCCGCTGACCAGGCGCACTGATCCCGTACGCGACCTGCTCTTGCGCTCGCACGTGGCCAAGGCGTACGGCGCCACGCACCTGTTCGGCGACCCGGCCGAGGTGGCCGAGGCCGCCGGCCCGCACCAGGGCGCCGGGCTCGCCGCCGAGACGCACGGCACGGCCGTCCCGCTGATCGTGCCCGAGCCGTGGGCCTACGACGCCGACGTCGAGGTGTGGCGCCCGGTCGCCAAGATCGAGGCCGATCACGCCAGGGTCGAGCTCACCCGGGCCGACATCGACGAGATGCTCGACCGGGGCGACCCGATCCCCGAGTGGTTCACGCCGCCCGCCGTCGCGGCCGAGCTCGCCGCCGCCCGGCCGCCACGCCACCGCAGAGGTGTCACGGTGTTCTTCACCGGTCTGTCCGGCTCGGGCAAGTCGACGATCGCGCGCGGGCTCGCCGACGCGCTCATCGAGCACACCTCCCGTACGGTCAGCCTGCTCGACGGCGATGTCGTCCGCAGGCTGCTGTCGGCCGGCCTGACGTTCTCGAAGACCGACCGTGACCTCAACATCCGCCGGATCGGCTATGTCGCCGCCGAGGTGACCCGTCATGGTGGCGTGGCCGTCTGCGCGCCCATCGCGCCCTACGCCGCGACGCGGGCCGAGGTACGGCGCATGGTCTCGGCAGCCGGAGACTTCGTGCTGATCCACGTGGCCACCCCCCTGGCGGAGTGCGAGCGGCGCGATCGCAAGGGTCTCTACGCCAAGGCACGCGCTGGACTCGTTCCCGAGTTCACCGGGATCTCCGACCCGTACGAGGAGCCGGACGACGCCGACCTCGTGCTCGACACCTCTCAGCTCACGCCGGACGAGGCGGTGAGGGCCGTTCTCGACCTTCTGGAGGCGGGCGGCTGGGTCCGGCCGATCTCCTGATCGCACCCTCCTGACCTGCCCCTTGAGCGCGCCCTCCTGAGCGCACGGGGGTCATCGCCGCGACGGCATTCGACGTCGCGGAACGGCGTTGTTTCCTGCTTCGTTTCCTGCTTCGTTTCCTTCTTCGTCATAAAGCCGTACCGCCCTGGCAGTGCGGCGTTCTCGCCGAATATGCACGCGCGGACAGGCACCCGAGGCGGCCAACATCTCGATCGCGCAAACGCACCTCGGACCCCGCCGGATATGTGCCATCATCATGCGGAACTCTTGCCAGTCGTATCTTAAGGAACCACAACATGCGCCGACGTTTCATCGCGGTGTCGACCGCGGTCCTGGCCTGCACAATGAGCCTTGCCCCCGCAGCCAGCGCGGATCTCAAGCAGACCAAGGTGGTGTCGACCAACCCGGCGAACACGACTCCGCATGTGCTCGACGGCACCGTCCGGGCGATCGCCGTCGTCGGCACGAAAGTCGTGGTCGGTGGCAACTTCGAGAAAGTGCGCGAGGCCGGCACGGGCAAGCCGACGATCGCGCGGCACAACATCTTCGCCTTCGACTCGAAGACCGGGAAGGTCGACACGACCTTCAAGCCGAAGGTCGACGGCACCGTGTACGCCCTGGAGACGGGCCCGTCCAACACCGTCTACGCCGGCGGTGCGTTCGCCAACGTGAACGGCGTCGCCCTGGGGGCGCTCACCCAGCTGTCGGTGCCCGCGGGCACCGCGGTCGCCAAGTTCAAGGCGCGCGTCGGCGGCGGCCTGGTCTTCACGATGGTGCGGCGCAACACGCGCATCTACATCGGCGGCAAGTTCACCAAGGTGGCCGGCCAGGCCCGCACCGGCCTGGCCAGGATCGACGGCACCAGCGGGGCACCGGACGCCAACTTCAACCTGAGCGTGAGCATGCCGCGCGCCGGTGAGCTGAAGGTCTTCGAGCTGGCGGTGAACCCGCAGGACACCCGGCTGGTGATCAACGGAACCTTCACCATGGTCGCCGGCACCCGCCGCTACCAGATCGCCATGATCGATACCACCAAGACGCCCGCCGCGCTGACCAGCTGGTCGACGGAGCGCTACGCCTCCCCCTGCAACATCAACTCCTTCGACACCTACATGCGGGGCATGGACTTCGCCCCTGACGGTTCCTACTTCGTGGTGGTCACCACGGGCGGCCCCTTCGGCACCACGCAGCTGTGCGACAGCGCCGCCCGGTGGGAGACGAACAAGACCGGCGCCGGCCAGCAGCCGACCTGGGTGAACTACACCGGCGGCGACACGCTCCTGTCGGTGTCGGTCACCGGGGCGGCGGTCTACGTCGCCGGCCACCAGCGCTGGCAGGACAACCCGCAGGGCAAGGACAAGGCGGGGCCGGGCGCGGTCTCGCGCGAGGGCATCGCCGCCCTCAACCCGGTCGGGGGCAAGGCCCTGGCCTGGAACCCGACCCGCTCCCGCGGACACGGCGTCGAGGCGCTCGTCGCCACGTCGACCGGACTGTGGGTCGGCAGCGACACCGACCAGCTCGGCAAGGAGTACCACGGCAGGGTCGGGTTCTTCCCGCTCTCCTGAACCGCGACGCCCGAGCCGCGGCCGATTCAGCCGCAGCCGATCGGGCCATGACCGACGAGGTGGCCACCGAGTTAACTCGGTGGCCACTCGCGTTTCACCAGATTGTCGATCCGAGTGGCCTAGTGGTCGCGGCAAAACTATGATTCACCGCCATGACTGCCCCAAGGAACCCCCGCCGATCGGCACCGAAGAGCCGTAAGTGGCTCTGGGGAGGCATCGCCGCGGCGGGCGGGCTGGCCTGTGCACTGGCCATCGGGGTCGCCGTCGTCGATACCGGCTCGCCCAGCGCGGCCGCCGATCCCATCGAATCCGGCTCGCAGGCCGCGAACGCGCAGGACGGCAAGGGCGGCGAGCCCGCCGCGAAGCCGCGCAAGTGCACCGTCTCGGCGCTGCTCGTACCCTCGTGCGGCGCGTGGTGGGGGGTGACGCCGGGCGCGTTCAGCGGGCAGCGTCCGCAGCGGGCCCTCAGTAACTTCGAGCGGCGGACCGGCCGGACCGTCGACATCTTCCACTATTTCCACAAGGGCAAGCAGTTCTTCCCCACCCCCACCGAGATCGCCATAGCCCGCGAGCCGGGCAAGAACCGCAAGCTGCTGCTGAACTGGAAGCCCGACGACGGCGAGTCGTGGGCCAAGGTCGCGAACGGCTCCATGGACGCGCACATCGACCAGCTGTCCGCGTACATCAAGGCCAACTACCGCGAGCGGTTCTGGCTGGTCCTGCACCACGAGCCCGAGGAAGAGGTGAAGCTGCAGCCCGGCTCCGGCTACACCCCGGCCGACTACAGCCGGATGTTCCGGCACGTCGTGCAGCGCTTCCGCAAGAACGGCGTGAAGAACGCGCTGTTCACGGTGGCCTACCGCGGCTACTCGAACTGGACCATCAAGCCGTGGTTCATGCAGCTCTACCCCGGCGCGGACGTCGTCGACTGGGTGGCGTTCGATCCCTATGTCAAGGGCCCGCAGACACCCGACTTCGCTTCGCTCATCGACAAGGCCGCGCCGCTCGAGCACGACCAGGGCTACCCCGGCTTCTACACCTGGTCGCAGACCCGAATGCCCGGGAAGCCGTTGATGATCGCTGAATGGGGGATTCTGAACGACAAGACCACCCCCGAGGAACGGGTCGCCTTCTTCCGCAGCGTGGGCAGCCAGATCAAGGACTTCCCGCGGCTCAAGGCGCTGGTGTACTTCGAGGCGCCGCACGGCGGCCTTGGCGACTCGCAGGTCCACACCGACCCGGCCACCCTGAGGGCCTTCCGTCAGCTGAGCCGCCAACGGGACTTCAGGCCTACGGCGAGGTGACGCGATGGGGCCGGCCCTCCGCCCTCTGCGGCGCGGTGAGACCGGCTCCGGCGGAGGGCCGACCGGCCCAGGGCGACCCCGGGCCGGTCGGGCTGGCGGTACAGTTCGCCCGGCGGACGGCCATCTTGGGCGGCGGCCTTCCACGCCGCCGCACCGGCCAGCGCACCACGGCGTTGCGGCACTGACGAGCCCCTCGCGGCACAGAGACGGGGATCCGGATTGTGACTGCCACGACACCCGCGATCGTGCGACCGACCCCGCCGGTCATTCCGGCGGCGCCACCGGGACGGCGGGCGCGGTCACGCGCGGGCTGGCCGCTCACCGTCGTCTTCCTCGGTTTCCCGCTGTGGTGGGTGCTGGGCCTGGGAGCGCTGATCTTCATGATCATGGCGCTGCCCATGGCGGTGTTCCTCTACCGCAGGCGCGCGACCCTCGTGGTCCCCCGTGGCTTCGGCGCCTGGCTGCTGTTCCTGTTCTGGGCCCTGCTCGGGGTGGCGGTGCTGTGGGCCGACGCCCCCGGAGCGGTGCCGGGCGGCGGCGGGGTCAACCGCATGCTCGTCTTCGGCTGGCGGATGACCTGGTACCTGTCGTGCACGATCGCCCTGCTGTACGTCGGCAACCTGCGTGAGGACGAGCTGCCCAGCGACCGGATCGGCCGGCTGCTCGGCTACATGTTCGTCGTCACGACCGCCGGCGGGCTGCTCGGCTCGTTCTTCCCCCAGCTGCAGCTGACCTCGCTGATGGAGATGGTGCTGCCGCAGGGCCTCGCCACCAACGACTTCCTGAGGGACGCGATCCATCCCAAGACCGCCACGATGGAGACCATCACGGGGGTCATGCAGGCCCGTCCGATGGCCCCCTTCGCCTACGCCAACACCTGGGGCGCGGCCTACGCGTTCTTCCTGCCGTATTTCGGCATCACCTGGATCGTGCGAGGCGACAAGTGGCGGCGGCTGGCCGCCGGCCCGATCCTGCTGGTCTCGCTGTGGCCGGTCGTCTACTCACTCGACCGCGGGCTGTGGGTCGCGCTCGGGCTCATCGCCGCCTTCGTCATCCTCAAAATGATCCTCTGGCGAGGCGGCCGGGCGATCGCCTGGACCCTGGTGGTCCTCACCGTGGGCGGGGTCGTCGCCGCCGCCTCGCCGCTGCCCGGTCTCATCGAGAAGCGGCTGGACAACCCGCACAGCAACAACCGCAGATACCTGCTCACCGAGCAGACCGTGCGCAGCACGCTGGCCGGCTCGCCCGTCGTCGGGTTCGGCACGACCCGCAACGTCCAGGGCAACCTCGTCACGCTGGGCGGCGGCAGCCGTCCCGACTGCAAGGCGTGCGGCGCCCCGCCGCTCGGCACCCAGGGCCACCTGTGGTTGTTGATCTTTGCGAACGGTCTCGTCGGAGCGGCCGCGTTCCTGTTCTTCTTCGCCATACGATTTGTACGACATTGGCGGGATAGATCGGCCTACGGCATGGCTGGTTGCTGTGCCCTGCTGTCCTTCGCCCTGTTCACGCTCATCTATGACCTCGTGGAGGTACCGCTGTACACCGTGATGATCGCGGTCGCGCTGATGTGGCGGGCGCAGCGCGACACCCTCAAGAGCCGGGTGCCGCGATGACCGCGGACGGCTGGCTCGAGACGGTGGAGGCGCTGTGGCCGGGCGCACGGGTCGACGTCGTGAGCCCGGGCACGCGGGGCGCGCAGGCCACGCAGCGGGAGTTCGCGTTCCTGCCGGACGCCGACCGGCCGCGGCTGCTGCTGCCGGGGAGCCCCCGGGCGGCGGCCACCGCGCTGCGCCGCTACAGCCATGACCTGACTATCCCGCAGCGGGTGTCGCGCAGCCTGACCGCCACCGCGATGCGCACCGGGCTGCCGCAGCGGACGCTGCGCGACCGGCTCCGCGTGGTCGAGGACGGCGAGGGCGGGTCCATCGAGGACCGGCTCGGCGGCCTGCTCGGCGAGGCGGTGGTCGTGAGCGTGGGCCTCGGCACCGCGCGGGCCAACCGCAAACCGATCCTGCACGTCCTCAGCCCTTCGGGCCGTCCCCTCGCGTTCGTGAAGGTGGGCGACACCGAGACCGCCCGCGATCTGATCACTCAGGAGGCGGCCGCGCTGGAGTTCCTGGCCGGCGTCCCGCTGGAGCGCGTCGCAGTGCCCCGGGTGCTGCACCACGGACCGTGGAACGGCATGACCCTGCTGGTGCTCTCGCCCCTGCCGACGAGCGCGCGCGGCTGGCGTCCCCGCCGCAACGTCCCGATCGAGGCGATGAGAGAGGTGTTCGCGGCCGCCGGGGTGACGAGCGGTCCGCTCGCCGACAGCGGTTTCCTGGCGCGCCTGCGCGAGGTCCCGTCGCGGGTGTCCGATCCCGAACAGGCCGGCCGGCTGGACGCCGTGATCGAGCGAGTCGGCCGCGCGTACGGCGGCCAGACGCTGCGGTTCGGCGCCTGGCATGGCGACTGGACGCCATGGAACATGGCGTGGCACCGCGGCAAGGTGCAGTTGTGGGACTGGGAACGGTTCGCCCGCGACGTTCCGGCCGGGCTCGACCTGCTGCACTGCCGCCTTCAGGAGGCGATGCGCTCGGCCGGCGAGCAGCCGTACACCTCGTGGCCCGCCGGCAGCGTGCGTACCCTCACCGAGGTCGGGGTGACCGGCCGCGACGCCGCGGCCACCCTCGAGCTCTACTTCGTCGAACTGTGCTGCCGCTATCTGCTCGCAGCCCAGGGACCCATCGGCGCACCCCTGCGCACCCAGGCCGAGCGCCTGCTCACACTGCTCCAGATGAACGCGGGGAGAAGCTCATGATCACGCGACGCGACGCGCCGCAGTGGGTGAAGGAGGCCGGCCGGGCGGCCAGCCGCAACGCCGGCCGGCTCACCTCGGGCGCGCGGATGCTGCCCGACTTCCTGCTGGTGGGCACGCAGCGTGGGGGCACCACGTCGCTGTTCCGGTCACTGGCCGAGCACCCCGGTGTCGTCACGCCGAACTTCCACAAGGGCGTTCACTACTTCGACGTCAACTACCACCGCGGGCAGGGCTGGTACCAAGGCCACTTCCCGGTCCGGGCGGTGGCGCGGCGGCGGGCGACCGGCGACGGCGGGGGCCCGCTGGCCTTCGAGTCGGCCGGCTACTACATGCACCACCCACTGGCGCCCCAGCGCATCGCACGCGACCTGCCGGAGGTGAGGCTGCTCGCGATCCTGCGCGACCCCGTCGAGCGCGCCTACTCGGCGCACAAGCACGAACTGGCCCGGGGCTTCGAGACCGAGTCGTTCGAACGGGCCCTCGAGCTCGAGCCCGAGCGGCTCGCCGGCGAGGTCGACCGGATCCGCGCCGAGCCCGGCTACACCAGCCACAGCCACCGGCACCACTCCTACGTCGACCGCGGCCAGTACGTCGAGCAGTTGGAGGCGCTCTTCGAGCGGTTCCCCCGCGAGCGGGTGCTCGTCGTCTTCGCCGAGGACTTCTTCGGCGAGCCCGAGCCCTGCTACGACCGGGTCGTGGACTTCCTCGGGCTGGCGCGCTGGCGGCCCGCGGCGTTCGAGCGGCACAACGCCCGGCCCCGCTCGCCCATGCCCGAGGATCTGCGCAAGCGCCTCACCGAGCACTTCGAGCCGTACGACGAGAGGCTCACCACGCTGCTCGGCGAGGTCCCGGCCTGGCGGCGGTGATCCAGGAATGACCGATCGCGCCGGAGCGCGTACGTCCACCGCCCCGAGAGCGGGGCCGGACGCCGTGCCCTTCGGCCGCTACGGAGCGTTCCTGCGGCGCAACGGAGCGATCGTCGTCCTGGCACTGATCCTCGGTGTCTCGGCGGGCGCGCTGCGCACCGCGTTCACCGATCGGACCTACACCTCCACCGTCGAGATCTTCGCACCGGCCGTCGCGCTGCACTCCGGCGCGAGCGTGACCGCGATCCTGCCCGCGACGCCCGCGACCGGCGACCAGGATCCGCCGAGTGAGTCGACCATGGACACCGAGGCTCAGCTGGCCCTGTCCGAGAAGGCGCTCGCCCCGCTCGCGAAGGTACGGGGCTTCCCGGCCGACCGCGTGGCGCTGAGGAAGCGCATCACCGTCACCGTGCCGGCCTACACCCGAGTGCTGACCCTCCAGGTCCGTGCGGCCGACGCGAAGACGGCGCGGGACGGCGCACGCGCGCTGACGAGGAGCTACCTGGCTCTGCGCAAGGAGATCATCGCCGGCATCCAGGCACGCAACCGCCAGGCCGTGGCGCGGAACCTGTCGCTGCTCCGGGCGGAGCTGCACGCCATCGACGGAAAGCCCACCGACATCGCCCGGCTGACCGCCCGCGGCAGGCGACAGGTGATCACCAAGCAGATCGGTGTGATGCAGAGGCAACTGGCGCAGACCGAGGACAGGACCCTGCAGTCCGGCGAGGTCGTGAACAGCCCTGAGGTGCCGCTGCGCGCCGACGACAGCCGCGGCGACGTGGGACTGAGCACCGGGCTGGGCGTCGGGCTGCTCGCCGGCCTGCTGCTCGGCCTGATCCAGGACCGGCGGCCCCGGCGCATCCGTACCGCCGCCGACGTGCGGCGCGTGGGCGCGCTGCCCGTGCTCGCCGAGGCGCGCGACCGGCCGGACCTGCTGCGCGACGCCTGCCGGAGACTGCGCAACATCATCCACGAGGAACAGGCCACCACGGTGCTGCTCACCGGCGTCGCCGAGGCTCCCACCGAGCAGGTGGCGCGCATGCTGGCCTCGGTCTGCGCCCTGGGCGGCACGTCGACGATGCTTCTGCGAGTCGGCGTCGACGCGGACGAGAACGTGGTCGCCGGGCCCGCCGCCGGTGTGAACGGTGCGAACGGCGCCGTCGAGTCCCACCGCGGGGCCGACGCGACCGAGGGCGTCACCGTGCGCACGATCCCCTCCGGCGGCGACAGGCAGCTCTCGGCGGCCGTGCGCAAGGCCCGGCGCGAATCCGACCTGGTCGTGATCACCGGCCCTCCACTGCACAGCTCCGACACGGCGACGTTCGCGACGATCTGCGACCTCACCTTCCTCACGGTGGAGCTCGGCCGCGTCTCCGCCGACGAGCTGATCTGGAACACCACCTATCTGGCCTACACCGCGGCGCCGGCCAGGGGACTCGTTCTCATCGACCCGGCGAACCAGCGGAGGCGATCGTGAACCGGGCCCGACCGGGCCCGGCGGCGGGCCCACTCCAGATAACCTGCTGGGAAGCAGGTGACCCTTGCGGTTTCACCGTCGAGCACCCAGAGGGGACCCAACGTGGCGGTTGACCAGTCGGCTGAGGCGCCGGGACAGCTGGCCACCCTGCTGGCCCGGCACCGCGGGCTCATCGCGCTCGTCGGCCTGCTCGGGCTCATGGCCGGGCTGGTGGTGGGGTTCATGCTGCCGGCGTCCTACACGGCGTCGGCGGCCGTCCTCGTGACCCCGCTGGAGGGCAACCCCTACTCCCCGGTCGGGCGCGGCGACGACATCGTCAATCTCGGCACCGAGGCGCAGATCGTCAGCACCGACGCGGTGGCGAAGATGGCCAGGGACCGGCTGCGCACCGGCGACCCGCGGGCACTGCGCAGCAAGGTGTCGGTGGAGAACCCGCCCAACACCCAGGTGCTCAACATCGGCTACAGCGGCTCGAGCGCCGAGAAGGCCCGCGCGGGCGCCCAGGCCTTCGCCGAGTCCTACCTCGAATATCGCCGGCAGCGCTCACAGAGCATCCTGGACGGCAAGCTCAAGAAGCTGGAGGAGCAGTCCAAGCGGGTCCAGCAGGAGATGCAGGCGACGAACGCGAAGCTGCCCGCCTCTTCGGGCTCCCAGCGCACGTTCCTCAACCAGCGCATCGCCGCCTACACCAACCAGCTCGGCATCATCGACGAACAGTCCAACGACATCGCCAGCACCACGGTGAATCCGGGCCAGGTCATCACGCCCGCCATCCGGCCGGGCAGCACCGGGCGGATCACCGGCACGGTGCTGGGCGGCGTCGGCGGCCTGGTCGCCGGACTGCTGCTCGGTGCGGGCATCGCCGTGCTGCGCGATCGCCTGGAGCGGCGGGTCGCCGACGCGGACGCGCTGGAGCGGCTCGGGCTGCGGGTGCTGACCGTGGTCCCGCCGTTCGACGACCCCGCCGAGGCGCTGGCCCTCGTCGACGCGCCCAAGAGCGAGGTCGGCGACTCCTACCGCCGGCTGCGCGCCGCCACCGTCGCGGCGTTGCCCGAGACCCCGGTCACCGTGCTGGTCACCAGCGCGACGCCCCGCCGTACGGCCATGCTGACCAGCTCCAATCTGGCGCTCGCCCTCTCCTACGCCGGATCCGCCACGATCATGATCGACGCGGGGACCGCCGGAGTGGACTCCGCGGCCCTGTTCGGGCTGCGCAGCCCCAAGGGCCTGTCCGACACGCTGCTGGACGGAGTCGACCCGGCCACGCTGCTGGTGCACGGTGCCGCGCAGCTGCGGTTGCTGCCGCGCGGCGGTCACGCCGAGGAGTCCTCACAGCGGTTCAGCGGCCCGCGGATGCGCGACGCGGCCGCGGTCCTGCGCGAACGCGCGGACTTCGTCATCATCAACGGGCCGAGCCTGCACGACGCGGACGCTCAGGCGCTCTGCACCCTCGCCGACGCGGTCGTGCTCGTCGTGACGCTGGGCGTGACCACCCGCGACGACGTCGCCCAGGCGCGGACCGAGGTGCAGCGCGCCGGAAAGACCGTCATCGGCGCGGTCGTGGAGAGCCTCGAGATGGACCGGATCCACCTGGCCGACATGCGCAGGAACTCGGCGCCCCGGCACGACGCCCGGGCCGGTCAGTCCAGGCGCAGCGCCCCGGCGAGCTTCGGCGCCCCCGGCCACCGGGCGGCCGACCCGCTCAGGGACCTGCCGGGGGGCCCGGGCGTTGGCGCACCGCTTCCGGGCGTGGGCGGACCGCTTCCGGGCGAGGTCGAGGAGGCCACCGAAGAGCCGCCCGCGGAGTGGGCGGCACGCCGGCCCTCCGAGCCCGGCGCCTAGGAACCGGCCGCCACATGAGCTCCGCACGCATGGAGCCCACCATGAACCGGCTCGCCCGGGGTGGAGCGCTCAACCTCGCCGGCGCGGTGTCCGCGGGCGTACTCGGGCTGGCCCTGGTCGTCGTGGTGGCGCACGTCTACTCACAGCAGGTCGCGGGCGCCTTCTTCGCCGCCACGTCGCTGTTCATCATCCTGGGGGCCGTGTCGGGCCTGGGCTCCGACGCGGGGCTGGTCCGGTGGCTGCCCCGGCACCTGGCGCTCGGTGATCGGGCGGCGGCCCGGCGCACGGTCCCGATCGCGCTGATCCCGGTGCTGGCCACCGCCTGCGTCGCCGCGTTCGCCGTGGCGGTGGCCGCGCCCTGGGCCGCCGGGGTGATCGACGACGCCCATGCCGCGCAGCTGACCGCCATGCTGCGGGTCCTCGCGATCTTCCTGCCGATCGCGGCGTTGCACGACGGGCTCCTCGCGGCGACCCGCGGGCATGCCACCATGCGCCCCACCGTCCTGATCGAGAAGATCTTCCGGCAGGCGGCACAGGTCACCGGCGTCGCCATCGCGCCGCTCGTCTCCGACCACGCCGCCGCACTGGCCCTGGCCTGGGCGTTCCCCTACCTGCCCGGCGCGATCGCGGCCGCCGTCTGGTACCGCCGGCTCGCCGCCGTGTCGCCCGCCGAGCGCGTGGCGGCCGCCGAGACCGCGGCCATCCCCGCCTCCGCTCTTCATGCGGTCGGCAAGCGCCCCCCGGCGTCTCAGGAGCCCGCCACGCGGGCCCCCGAGACGCCGCAGGCCCCGGCCGGGCACGGACCGATCCGCGAATTCTGGTCCTACACCGCGCCCCGCGCGGTCGCGCAGATCTTCCAGACCGCGCTGCAACGCGTCGACATCGTGCTCATCGCGGCCCTCGGCTCCGCACGTGACGCCGCCATCTACACCGCCGCGACCCGGTTCATGGTGGTGGGACAGCTCGGCACCCAGGCCATCCAGCAGGTGATGCAGCCCGCGGTGAGCAGATTGCTGACGCTGTCCGACGACGCGACGGCGGGCCGCGTGTTCGCGGTGAGCACGACCTGGACCGTAGCGCTCACCTGGCCGGTGCATCTTGCCGTGGCGACGGCCGCGCCCGCCTATCTGAGCTCCTTCGGCGCGGGTTACGCCGACGCGGGGCAGGCCGCCACCGTGATCCTCGCCCTCACCATGCTGCTCGCCACCGCGAGCGGGCCGGTCGACGTGATGCTGCTGATGGCCGGGCGCAGCGGGCTGAGCCTGGTCAACAACGCCGCCGCGCTGGCGGTCAACCTGGTCCTCAACCTGCTGCTGATCCCGCACTACGGCATCGTGGGCGCGGCGGTCGCATGGGCCGCCGCCATCGTCACGCGCAATCTGCTGCCGCTCGTTCAGGTGCGCCGGATCCTCGGCATGAGCCCCATGAGCGCCGGGCTGCTGTGGGCGGCAGGTTCGGCGGCGGTGAGCTTCGCCGCCCTCCCGCTGCTGTCCAGGGCAGGCCTGGGCACCGGGGTCGGCGCCGTGTGCGCCGGTCTGATCCCCGGCGCCGCCCTGTACGTCACGCTGCTGTGGGTCGCCCGGCAACGCCTCGGACTCAACGCCTTCGGCTCGCTGCTGCCCGGCCGGGCCGCGCCCACGCCCCCCGCTCCACCCGACGCCGTCCCGATGAGGAGTGTTCATGTCCACGGTTCCTGACCAGGTACGCCGCAAGTCGCGGACGGCTCTGCGCAAGGCGGGGCTGGCTCCGAGCGGGCCCGTGTACGGGCGGATCGTCGACACCGGCCGCGCGCTGCCCGTCCCGCCGAAGGCCCGTGTCCTCATCTCGACGGCGATCCTGCGCCGCCCCTGGCGGATCTCCGTCCCCCTGGACCGGCTGCTGGTGGGCGCGCAGGGCGGCTGGACCGCGCGGGGCTTCGCGGAGCGTACGGATGATCTGCTCTGGCCGTCGACGCCGCTGCTCGAGGGCCCGCACGTCGCACTGCTGCGACAGGCGGCCGCCGGCGAACCGACCGACGAGGAACTGCTGGACAGCCCGTACGGCCGCCTCGGGCGACGGTGCATCGAGGCCGGCGGCGACTACTTCGGGGCCACCGACGACGCGGGAGTGGTCGCCTCGGCCCGCGCCTTCATCGGCCGGTCGCGGGGGGCGGAGGCCGGCGGCGACCGGCGCCCGCAGCAGAGCGGATCGCTCGACCCCGTGCTGGTGGCGCCGGTCCGGAACTCCTCGTACTACCAGGTGCTCGACGGCCATCACCGGCTGGCGCTCGCCGCCCATCGGGGCGAGACCACCGCACGGGTCGTCGCCAAGTGGGCGCCCGTGACCACGCCGCTGCAGGACCTGCTCCTGAAGATGAGCTGGCTCGACGGGACCAAGGAGCTCTACCAGCCGATCGACGCCCCGGAGCTTCAGGACGAATGGACGACGGTGCGCCGCTGCACCGACCGGCGCGACAAGATGCTGGCCTTCCTCCAGGAGCGCGGCATCGGCGCTCCGGCCACCTATCTCGATGTCGCGAGCTGCTACGGCTGGTTCGTGGACCAACTGCGGCAGGCCGGCTTCACGGCCGGTGGCATCGAACGCGACCCCCTCGCCGTACCGCTGGGCCAGGCCGTCTACGGGCTGCCCGACGGAGTGATCAGCACCGGCGACTGCGTCGAGGTGCTCCGTGCCGCCGAGCGTCCCTGGGACGTGGTCTCCTGCTTCAGCCTCCTGCACCACTTCGTGCTCGGGCGCGGTTCGGTCGGCCACGAGGAACTCATCAAGCTGCTGGACGACGCGACCGGCCGGGTGCTGTTCTTCGACACCGGCCAGGAGAACGAGGCATGGTTCAAGAGCTCGCTGCGCGGCTGGAACCCCGCCACCATCGCCGACTTCCTCCGTGCGAACACCTCCTTCGACGAGATCGTCGACCTCGGCCCCGATGACGACGCGCGGCCCCCGTACGCCGACAACTACGGGCGGCACCTGTTCGCCTGCGTGCGTTCTCGCCCGTAGGCGAATGCGAGCGTTCATCGCCAGAGCCGGGCGGGGGGCGGCTGTCACGGCGCTCACCATCGCCGTCCTCATCCCGGGCCTGGCGGCCGGGGACGCCTTCCGCGCGCCGGACGCGCGGGGACGAGCGGACCGCACAGGGGCGTCCGGCGACCAGGACGGCGTGATCCTGGGAGCAGTGGGCAACTCGCGCGCCGAGACGATCGAGCGGGAGCGAGAGACGGGGCGCCGGGTCCAGGGCATCCGGGCCTTCAAACGTTGGAACGAGCCGCTGATCGGCGCCGACCAGCGATGGGCCAAGCGCACGCATCACACGGTGTTCCTGTCGGTGAAGTCCCGGCTCCTGGACGGGTCGCTGCTGCGATGGCGCGATATCGCGAACGCCGCTCCGGGCAGCCCGCTGGACGCCGATCTCCACCGGCAGGCGCGCGAGCTCAAGAGCTTCCGGGCGACCGTCTATCTGATCTTCAACCACGAGCCGGACGCCAAGACGTCGCGGCCGATGGGCGAGCCGGCCGACTTCGTGGCCGCCTGGCGGCGGCTCGTCTCCACCCACCGCGAGGCCGGGGTCACCAACGTTCGGTATGTCTGGACGATGACCGACCAGGCGTTCCAGCAGGGCTACGCCGACAAGTACTATCCCGGTGACCGCTATGTCGACGGCATCGCCGTGGACGCCTACAACTGGTACGACTGCCGCGGGGGCAGGGGCCGGTGGACCAGCCTGGCCGACCTCATCGAACCGCATCGGCGGTTCGGTCTGCGGCATCCCGGCAAGGACCTGATGGTGCTGGAGTGGGGCTCGGTCGAGGACCGGTCCCGGCCGGGGCGCAAGGCCCAGTGGATCCGCGACGCCGCCGCATTGTTCGACCGGCCGAAGTACCGCGCCTACCGTGCTCTGGCGCACTGGGACGACCGCTACACGGGTCCGCCGTCGGGACAGCCATGCCAGTTCGACTACCGCACGTCGCCGGCCGCTCTGGCCGCCTGGCGGGACATGGCGGCCGGCTCCGCCTTCCGGGCCAGGCCGGCCCGCTAGGTGCTCTTGACTGGCAGGTTGCGCGGGTTGAAATAGGGCGTGGTCGCGAATTCGCGCATGGCCGACGTGGCCGCCTGGTCGCCGCCGAGCGAGTAGCGCTCGGCGGACGTCTTGCCCGCCTTGTCGGAGTCGAAGTAGACGACCGCCTTGACCTGCGGGTTCTGCAGGGTCTTGGCCGCCTTGCGCAGCCACTCGGCCCGCCTCCCGGCGTAGGACCGCGGCACGCCGAACTCGGCCACCATGATCGGCTTGGGGTGGGACTTGGCCCAGTCCATGAAGTTCTTCATCGCCTCGGACACATCCCGGTAGTCGGCGCCGGTGCCCGGGTAGGCGTCCCCGCAGATCCAGTCGATCTCCTCGTCGCCGGGGTAGTACTCGGCGGCCTTGCCGTCAGCGAAGCCCGCCGCTGTCGGACACCAGACCCAGGCGACGTTGTCGACCCCCTCCTGCCGGAAGACCGCCCGGATGTGCTTCCAGGCGGCGACGTAGTCGGCGGGCGAGTTGATCCTGGACCTGAGCGCCGACCGGTCCATCCCCGGCTGCCAGCGAAGGAAGATCGGCTTGGCGGTCGCCTTGATCGCCCGCGCCCGTTCGCGGATCACCCGGTCGCCCGCTCCGGACGCGACGACCTTGGTGTCGGTGCCGTTCCAGGACAGCAGCAGATAGCGGTTGCTGTTCAGTACGGCGGTATCGGCCTCGCGCGGAAAGGGTTGATCCCAGTTCCGGAAGGTGTGCACCACGTCCATCTCCCGGCCGAGGCTGGCCTCGAAACCGGTCACGGCGCCGAGAGGGCCGGGCCGCCCGCGATAGGACCGCGACGGTTCGACGAAGGCGCCGAAGTACGCGCCCTGCGCCGACGGCGTGGGAGCGACACCGGGCCGGACCGTGGACTTGATCTGGGGTGCCTTGGCCTCGCTGCCGGCACAGCCCATGGGAAGCAGGACCGCCGCCGCCGCGAACATCGCCGTCGCCGCGCGCGTACGCGCCTTCACATTCTCCTCCGCTCGGTCAGATGCCGCGGCCGCGAGCGTGCAGTGCGAGCAGCACCCGCTCACCGGAGACGAGCCCGGACGCCACCGCCAGCGCGAACGGCACCCGTTGCTCCTTCCAGTTCGCCCGCAGGGCACGGCCAGCCCATCGCACCGCCTCGCGCCGCCGCCCCACACAGGCGTGGCCGAAAGCGATCTGCGCGTAGACCCGGGCACCGCCGACCGGTGACCGTGCTATCTCGGGGTACCGGTCGAGGAACCATTGAAGGGCCGCGATTTTCGTTTCCCAGGCTTGGGCATAGTAGGACGTTCTGCCCCACAGCACCTGGACGTACGGATGATCGACGTTAACGATCGGGTGACGCCGCGCGGCCCGCAGCGCCAGATCCCAGTCCTCCCCCTGGCTGCCCGGGATCTCCTCGTCGACCATCCCCATCTGGACCAGCGCGGTGCGCCGGGCCACGTAGGTGGAGGAGTGCACCATGACCATCCGGGACCGTACGAGCTGGTCGTAGGTCACCTGGTCGGTCTCGGCGAGCCGCGGGATCCGCTCCCCGTCGAAGTCGATGAGGATGCCGCAGCTGACCAGTTCCGCTCCGGCATCGGCGGTGAGCGCGTCGACCTGGGCGGCGAGCTTGCCGGGCAGCCAGACATCGTCGTCGTCGCAGAAGGCGACCAGGTCGGTGTCGAGTGCGAGGATTCCGCTGTTGCGGGCTCCGGCCAGCCCGGGCGAACGGGTGTTGGTGATGAGCCGCACGCGGTCGCCGGCGAGGCTCTGGTCGGGCTCGGCCCGGTCGTAGACGACGACCGCGCGCAGTTCCCCGTCGTACTCCTGGGCCAGCACCGCGTCGAGCGCCTTACGGAGCAGTTCCGGGCGGTTGTGCGTCGGCAGCACGACCCCCACGGAGGGCCGGACGCCGGTCGGTTGGGGCGGGAGATGTCGGGGGGTGTCCATGGCCGGCCTCTGTCATCTGGCGTCTGTTGGCTGGAACGTCGCTTGCCCGGAACGTCGGTCACCCGGGGCGTCGGTCACCCGGTCACCTGGCGTCGGTGATCATTCCTGCGCCAACGGTAGCGTTGGTGGCCTCGTCGATGAGGATGAATCCTCCGGTCAGCCGGTTACGTCCATAGTCGTCGACGAAGAGCGGCTGAGTGACGCGCAGGTTGATCCGGCCGATCTCGTTGAGCCCCAGCGACTCGGCGTTCTCGTCGCGGTGCAGTGTGTTCACGTCCAGCCGGTACTGCAGGCCGGTGACCATGGTCCTGGCCGTACGGGTCGTGTGCTTGATGACCAGCTTGGTGCGGGGGGTCAGCGCCCGCGTGTCGCTCATCCAGCAGACCATGGCGTCCAGGTCCTGAGCCACCCGGGGACGGTTGTTGGGCCGGGCGATCATGTCGCCCCGGGAGATGTCGATGTCGTCGGCCAGCCGCAGCGTCACCGACATCGGGGGGAACGCCTCGTCGACCGGCCCGCCGTCCGGGCCGACGATCGAGGTGATCTTCGTGTTCAGGCCCGAAGGCAGGTGCACGACCTCGTCCCCGGGCTTGAGAACGCCGCCGGCGACCTGACCCGCGTAGCCCCGGTAGTCGTGCAGCTCCGGATCGGTCGACTTGTGCGGCCTGATGACGTACTGCACGGGGAAGCGCACATCGATGAGGTTGCGGTCCGAGGCGATGTGCACGTTCTCCAGATGGTGCAGCAGCGACGGGCCGTCGAACCACGGCATGTTCACCGACCGGTCGACCACGTTGTCGCCGTGCAGCGCCGAGATCGGGATGAACGTCAGGTCGCCCACCTTGAGCTTGGCCGCGAACGCGGTGAACTCGTCATGGATGCGGTCGAACACCGCCTGGTCGTAGTCGACCAGGTCCATCTTGTTCACCGCGAGGACCAGATGCGGCACCTTGAGCAGCGTCGTGAGGAACGCGTGCCGCCGCGACTGCTCCAGCAGCCCCTTACGGGCGTCGATCAGGATGATCGCCAGATCCGCGGTGGAGGCCCCGGTCACCATGTTCCGCGTGTACTGAATGTGGCCGGGAGTGTCGGCGATGATGAACTTCCGCTTCGGCGTCGCGAAGTAGCGGTAGGCGACGTCGATCGTGATGCCCTGCTCGCGCTCGGCCCGGAGGCCGTCGGTGAGCAGCGCGAGGTTGGTGTACTCCTCGCCCCGATCGGCGCTGGTGCGCTCGACCGCCTCGAGCTGGTCCTCGAAGATCGACTTGGAGTCGAACAGCAACCTGCCGATGAGCGTGGATTTCCCGTCATCGACCGAACCGGCGGTGGCGAACCGCAGAATGTCCATGGACATGACTAGAAGTAACCTTCCTTCTTGCGGTCTTCCATGGCCGCCTCGCTGGCCCGGTCGTCGGCGCGGGTCTGGCCGCGCTCGGTGATCCGCGTCGCCGCGATCTCCTCGATGACCTCATCGAGGGTCGACGCGGTCGACTTGACGGCGCCGGTGCAGCTCATGTCGCCGACCGTGCGATAACGCACCAACGCCTCGAACGCCGGCTCGTCCTCGCCGCGGGCCGCGTACGGGCTGTCGGCGAGCAGCATGCCGTCGCGTTCGAAGACCATGCGGGTGTGCGAGAAGTAGATCGGCGGGATCTCCAGCTCCTCGGTCTGGATGTAGTCCCAGATGTCGAGTTCGGTCCAGTTCGACAGCGGGAAGACCCGGACGTGTTCACCCCGGCGGATCCGGGTGTTGTAGAGGTTCCACAGCTCCGGCCGCTGGTTCTTCGGGTCCCACTGGCCGAAGTCGTCGCGGAAGGACACCACGCGCTCCTTGGCGCGAGCCTTCTCCTCGTCCCTTCTGGCCCCGCCGAACGCCGCCGTGAACTCGTGCTCCTCGATCGCGTCGAGCAGCGGCACCGTCTGCAGGCGGTTGCGGCTGGCCCGCCGCCCGGTCTCCTCGACCACCCGGCCCTTGTCGATCGCCTCCTGCACCGACGCGACGACCAGCCGTACGCCCATCTCGGCGACCCGGCGATCGCGGTACTCGATCACTTCCGGGAAGTTGTGGCCGGTGTCGACGTGCATCACCGGGAATGGGATCGGCGCGGGCCAGAACGCCTTCTCGGCCAGGCGCAGCATCACGATGCTGTCCTTGCCCCCCGAGAACAGCAGGACGGGGCGCTCGAACTCGGCCGCCACCTCACGGATGATGTGGATCGACTCGGCCTCCAGAACAGCGAGCTGGGACAGCAGGTAGTCACTGCGCATGGGACAGAGCTCTCTCTCCGCGTGGTCGGGCGGCATCGCCTGGGCAGGTGGATTCGGTATTCGGCTTCAACAGACGACGTCCATCAAACGACGTCGCCCGGGCGACGTTCAATCGCCACCGTTGCTCTCCCGAATGCCGGCGAGCATCATCGGCGCCAACTCCGGGTGGCAAACCAGGATATCCGGCAGTGTGGGGTCGTGTTGGTTGTAGACCAGCTCGGAGCCGTCGATCCGGGATGCGTGGGCGCCCGCGGCGAGCGCCACGGCGACCGGTGCCGCCGAGTCCCATTCGTACTGGCCGCCCGCGTGAACGTAGGCGTCGACCTCGCCGACCAGCACCGCGGAGATCTTCGCGCCGGCCGATCCGATGGGGACGATGTCGGCGGTCACTCCCCGCGCCTCGAGGTAGGCCTGAAGGCTCTGCATGAACCGTGGCGGCCTGCTGCGGCTCACCGTCACCCGGATGCGGCTGAGGTCCGGCAGATCGCGGGTGACCAGTGGTGACCGCTCGGACGTGCTCTCGTCGGTGATCTCGGCGCCGCCCGACACGGTCGCGAGGGTCCTGCCCCAGGCCGGCAGCGCCACGGCGCCCGCGACGAGGCTCCCCTTCGTCCAGAGGGCCACGTGCACGGCCCAGTCGTCGCGGCCGTCCTCGCCGAACTCGCGGGTGCCGTCCAGCGGGTCGATGATCCAGACCCGCTCGGAGCCCAGCCGGGCCGGGTCCGCCCGGCCTTCGGGTCCCTCCTCACTGAGGACCGCGTCCCCGGGCCGGTATCTCGCCAGCGCCGCCATCAGATGCTCGTGCGCCGCCTGGTCGCCGGCGTCCATCAGATCGCGGGGGTCGTCGAATCCCTTGTCGGCGCGCAGATCCAGCAGCAGCCGCCCCGCCGAACGGGCCAGCTCCGCCGCCAGCGCGTGGTCGTCAGCCGCGACCGGGCCGTCCCCCGAGAGCTCCGTCATCATCGTGCCTTCGTCGTCGCGCGGCATCGCCGCTGGGTCTATCGGCCTGATCACGCCCGGCCGGCGATCCCGCACACCCGAGCCCCATGAGACGAGACTCACACGACCCGACACCACGGAGGCTGCGGTGCTACGGATTCACCGGCTCAGTACGCACCGGACCCGTGCGCGACCGCAGACCAGGTCTTCCACAGGATCTGCAGGTCGAGTGCGAGGGACCAGTTCTCCACATAGCGCAGATCGAGGCGTACAGATTCCTCCCAGGACAGATCCGCTCGCCCGCTGACCTGCCACAGACCGGTCATGCCCGGTTTGACGACGAGACGCCGCCGGACGTCGTCGCCGTACTTCGCGACCTCGTCGGGCAGCGGCGGCCTGGGCCCCACCAGCGACATGTCGCCCCGCAGCACGTTGATCAGCTGGGGCAGCTCGTCGATGGAGTAGCGGCGCAGCCAGCTCCCGATCGGGGTCACCCGCGGGTCGCTTCTGATCTTGAAGAGCACACCGTCGTCGTGTTGGTTCTGCGCGATGAGGGCGGCCTTGCGCTTCTCCGCGTCGGGCACCATCGTGCGGAATTTCAGCACGGTGAACTCGTGGCCGTCCTTGCCCACCCGGGTCTGCCGGAACAGGGCCGGGCCCTTGCTGGTGAGGCGGATCGCCACCGCGATCGCGCCGAACAGCGGACCGAGCAGGAGCACGGCGAACAGCGCGGCGGCCCGGTCGAACAGGCTCTTGAGCAGCTGGCGGCTACCGCTCAGCTCGGGATGCTCCACGTGCAGCAGCGGCAGACCGGCCACCGGGCGGATGCTCGTGCGCGGGCCCGCCACGTCCATCAGGGCCGGCGCGACCACCAGGTCGGTGTCGTTCTTCTCCAGCTGCCAGGCCAGGCGACGAAGCGCCACCCCGTCGAGTTCGGGACAGGCCAGCACCGCCACGGTGTCGGCCCTCATGGAATCGACGACCAGCGCCGTCTCGCCGAACGCGCCCATGACCGGGACGCCCTCGACTTCGCTGAGCCCTTCGTTCCCGGCCGCGAAGGCCTCGGGAAGGCACACGGCGACGACGTCCATGCCGTGGTAGCGCTCGCGGCGCAGCTGGCGCACCAGGTCGGCCACCGCACCCCGGTGTCCCACCGCGACGACGCGCCGCATGCAGGTGCCGGCGTTGCGCAGCCGGTGCAGGTGCTTGCGCAGCAGGAAGCGGCCGAAGAGATTCAGTACGGTCGCGAGCGGCAGTGCCAGCACCACATAACCGCGGGCCAGCTCGGTCTTGGTGGCGTAGGACAGGATGGCCAGCGAGGCGGTACAGGTGAAACCGGCCTGCAGGACCCGGCGGAACTCCTCCGACCCCACACCGATGAGGCGCCGCTCATGCGCACGGAACATCACCAGCGTCGCCATCCAGAGGACCGGCAGCGAGGCGGTGACCACGACGTACCGGGTGCTGTAGGCGGTCGGCGCGCCGAACCGGACGATGAAGGCGATGAAACCCGCGGCGAGCACGCTCAGGAAGTCGACTCCGAACGCAGCGCGGACATACCAGTTCGGCCACGAGGTCGCCTGCTCTCGCCGATGCCCGGAAGTGGAATCAGCCAGAACCCGATCGACCACTGTCATACGTACATCACGCCCCGCCACACCAGTTGCTCACCACTCAGACGTCACAAGGACGCCTGATGGGCACCTTTGGTTCACCTAGCGCACGAACCTCATGTGGCGAGCATCTTACGGGCGCCGCAAGGCCGACGGGCGCGTTCGTCCAGACATGGGCCTGACCGGGAGCTCAATAGATCATCCAGGGTGACGGGAGAGGCCCGACGTGATCGAGATCACAGTGACTGAGCCCCGTGGAAGGCGTTCTGCGCGTCCGCGAGGCCCGCCCCGATGAGCGCCTCCACCGCGTCCGCGGCGCGCTCGACGTGCACATCGAGGTCTTTGCGTTCGGTCGCGGAGAAGTCGCGCAGAACGAAATCGGCCGGGTCCATCCGGCCGGGCGGGCGCCCCACCCCGAATCGAATGCGCAGATAGTCGCGGTCGCCCAGCGACTTGGTGACGGACCGGAGCCCGTTGTGGCCATTGTCCCCGCCGCCCCGCTTCAACCGGATGGAGCCGTACGGGATGTCGAGCTCGTCGTGCACGACGATGATCCGATCGAGCGGCACCTTATAGAAGTCACGCAGCCCCGCCACGGGCCCACCGGACACGTTCATGAAGGACCGCGGCTTCGCCAGCACCACACGTGTGCCGGCACCGCTCGGGCCGGGAACGTCGAGACGCCCCTCGACGACCTCGGCGCGCGTCTTGTGCGACTTGAACCGGCCACCGACGCGACCGGCCAATGCGTCGGCCACCATGAAACCGACGTTGTGCCGGTTCCCCGCGTACGCCGGACCGGGGTTGCCCAGCCCGACTATCAACCATGGTGCTGTGCTCATTGCCTCGCTCCGCTCGGCGGCTCGGGCTGTGCTCATGGCCACGCCTTCGGCGCGGCGGCTCGGGGCGCTTCGAGGCGGTGTCTTCCCTCGTCGCTCACGAGCGCTCGTTCCTCGCACTCGCTCGCTCCTCAGTCCAGACACCGCCGCGCCCCTCGCAGGCCTTCGGGGCCAGACGACGCCGGGCCCCTCATAGTGTCCATCCGTTCGCCCCGCTCGTCGGCTCGGGACGGTCTTGGGGCGGCGTCTGCCTCATCATGCCGAAACGCCCCGCCTGGTCGGACGGGGCGTTCTCGGGCATTGCTCGGTCACCGATGGGGATCGGTGTGGGTCACTCGGCGGATTCGGTGCTCGCCTCGGCCGCGGGCTCGGCTTCGGCGGCCTCGGGCGCCTCGCCGCTGATCTCGGCCTCGACCTGGTCGGCGGTCTTCTCCGCGACGACGTGCAGGACCAGCAGCTCGTCATCGGCGGCCAGAGCGACGCCACGCGGGAGCTTCAGGTCCTTGGCGAGGACGGCGGTACCGACCTCGAAGCCCTCGACGTCGACCTCGACGGACTGCGGGATGTGGGTGGCCTCGGCCTCGACCGCGATCTGGACGACCTGCTGGTCCAGCATGCCGCCGGGCGCGATGTCACCGGTCACCTGCACCGGGATCTCGACGTTGACCTTCTCACCCAGTTTGACCAGCAGAAGGTCGATGTGCTCGAGAAAACCCTTGATCGGGTCCCGCTGCACGTCCTTGGGCAGCGCGAGTTCCTCGCCGCCGTTGAGGCCGTGCACACGGAGGAGCACGTTCGGGGTCTTCAGGGCACGCATGAGGTCGTGGCCGGGAAGTGAGATGTGCTGCGGGTCGGTGCCGTGACCATAGAGGACAGCGGGCACCTTGCCGGCCCGGCGGGTGCGCCGGGCGGCACCCTTACCGAACTCGGTGCGCGGCTCGGCGGCGATGCGTACCTCGGACACGGCGAAAACTCCTCGTCGAATAAAAGCTGGTCGGTGCTGATCCGATACTCGATGCTCGTATCGGCGTCGAAAATCGTCGGGGCGCGCCCTGCGGCGTACGGGACCGTACAGCACAGCGTGGGGCGCACGCAGTCCCAAGAGTCTAGCCGATATACGGCCCGCAGGCCGCATCAGGGCGGCGATCAGGACTGGCCGCTGAAGAGACTGGTCACCGAACCGTCGCTGAACACTTCATTGATCGCCCGGGCGAGCAGCGGCGCGATCGACAGCACCGTCAGCTTGTCGTACTGCTTCTCCTCGGGGATCGGCAAGGTGTTCGTCAGAACCACCTCGGAGATCCGGGAGTTCTTGAGCCGGTCCACCGCCGGGCCGGACAGCACGCCGTGCGTGGCGGTCGCCACGACCTTGGCCGCTCCCTGCTCGAACAGGGCGTCCGCCGCCTTCACGATCGTGCCACCGGTGTCGATCATGTCGTCGACGATCACACAGGTCCGGCCCTTGACCTCACCGACGACCTCGAAGACCTTGACCTCGTTGGCCACCTCTGGATCGCGCCGCTTGTGGATGATCGCCAGCGGGCAGCCCAGCCGGTCGGTCCATCGCTCGGCGACCCGCACGCGGCCGGCGTCCGGAGCCACCACGGTCACCTGCGAGGGGTCGAGCTTGCTCTCGACATAGCTCGCAAGGATGTCGAGCGCGAACAAATGGTCTACGGGCCCGTCGAAGAACCCCTGGATCTGCGCCGTGTGGAGGTCGACCGTGATGAGCCGGTCCGCCCCCGCGGTCTTGAACAGGTCGGCCATGAGCCGCGCCGAGATGGGCTCGCGGCCCCGGTGCTTCTTGTCCTGACGGGCGTAGCCGAAGAACGGGGCCACCACGGTGATCGTCTTGGCGGACGCGCGCTTGAGCGCGTCCACCATGATCAGCTGCTCCATGATCCAATGGTTAATGGGGGCGGTGTGGCTCTGCATGACAAAGGCGTCACTCCCGCGCACCGATTCCAGAAACCGAACGAACGTCTCGCCGTTGGCGAAGTCGTAGGCCGCTGTCGGAGTCAACTCGATCTCGAGGTTGTCCGCGACCTCCTCGACCAGCTCGGGGTACGCCCGGCCGGAGAAGAGCATCAGTTTCTTCGCTCCGGTCGCCTTCATGCCACTCACGTTCCGCTCCCACCCTCATTGGACTTCATGACTCGCCGGCGGACGCTTCCCTGGCCCGGCGTGCCGCCTCGGCGGCAGGGGTCCCAGCGCGTTTACGCTCGACCCACCCCTCAATATTGCGCTGCCGGCCTCGGGCGACCGCCATCGCCCCTGGTGGGACATCACTCACGATCACCGAACCGGCGGCGGTGTAGGCGCCGTCGCCGATCTCGACCGGTGCGACGATCATGTTGTCGCTGCCCACCTTCACGTGGTCGCCCACGGTGCTCCTGTGCTTCTCCACACCGTCGTAGTTGACGAAGACACACGCGGCGCCGATGTTCGAGCCCGCTCCGATGTCGGCGTCCCCGACGTATGTGAGATGAGGCACCTTTGAGCCTTCCCCCACTACGGCGTTCTTTATCTCGACGTAGGTGCCGACCTTGGCCCCGCGGCGCAGCCTGGTGCCGGGCCGCAGATAGGCGAAGGGCCCGACGCCGACCTCCGGGCCGATCTCGGCGCCGACGCAGACGGCGTTGACGACGGTGGCGTCCTCACCGACCAGGGTGTCGGTCAGGGTGGTGCCCGGGCCGATCTCGGCGCCCGCCTTGACATGGGTACGGCCGCGCAGCCGGGTGTCCGGGTGGAGGACGACGTCCGGCTCGGCCGTGACGTCGACGTCGACCCAGGTGGTCTGCGGGTCTATCACGGTGACGCCGTCGCGCATGTGCCGTTCGAGCAGCCGGTCGTTGAGCTGCCTCGTCGCCTGGGCCAGCTGCACCTTATCGTTGACGCCCTGCGTCTCGATCCAGTCCGCCGCCTTGTGGGCGCCGGCCCGGTGGCCGTCGCCGCGCAGGATGGCGATCACGTCGGTGAGATACTCCTCACCCTTGGCATTGTCGGTGGTCACCCGGCCCAGCGCGTCGCCGAGGAGCACGCCGTCGAAGGCGTACATGCCGACGTTGATCTCGCTGATGGCCCGCTGGGACTCGTCGGCGTCCTTGTGCTCGACGATCGCGCTGACGCTGCCGTCGCCCTCGCGCACGATGCGGCCGTAACCGGTCGCGTCCGGGATGTCGGTGCTCAGGATCGTCGCCGCGTTGCCCTCCTGCTCGTGGACGCGGACGAGATCCCGGAGGGTCTCGCCGCGCAGCAGCGGGTGGTCGCCGTTGGTGACCACGACGGTGCCGGCGAGGGCTCCGACCTGTTCGAAGACCATGCGTACGGCATGCCCGGTGCCACCCTGCCGGTCCTGGACCACGGGCTGGGCGTCTGGAGCCATGTCCTTGAGGTGGGCGATGACCTGGTCGCGGCGGTGGCCGACCACGACGATCAGGCTCTGCGGGTCGAGCTCGCGGGCCGCGGTCAGCACATGGCCGACCATGCTGCGGCCGCACAGCTCGTGCAGGACCTTGGAGGTGCGGGACTTCATCCGGGTGCCCTCACCAGCGGCGAGGACGATTACAGCAGCCGGGCTCACTTGAGGAGACTCCTCGGCGTCGCGGACGGGACAGTCGGGCCGCACGGGAGGCGCCATATGGCCGACGACCTGCGTGAACACCAGTGATGGCAGGCCACGGCCCGCCCGACCATCGAAGGATACCGTCCGGCCTGTCGCTGTCACTCCGACAGGTTGTGATTGCCCTGCCGCACCACGGGGGCGGCATGCGCTGTGGACATCGGTGTGCTCCGCCGCCAGGGATCGAACCTGGAGTCTTCTGGACCAAAACCAGCTGCGTTGCCAATTACGCTACGGCGGATCGAGCGGACATCTCTTCAGCAAAAGGAAGAGCCTCGGTCAAGGCCAACGATACCGGCCCCGGCGGGTTCGCCCACAACCCAATTGGACCGTGTCCCGGTGCGGGCGCTCCCCGCGCCGGACGTACCGATACCACCTGACGGCCGCTCGATGGCCGAAGACTCGGCCGCGATATGCGCGGCGCCGGCCATTGCCATTCCGCCGCCGGCGTCTTTCCGCCGCGAGCGACCATTCATCCGAGCGGCGCCCAGGCGGGCAGTGGCTCGCGGGCCGCGCGCCAGGCGGCGGGGATCCCCTCCGCGCCGACCCGGGCCGCCACGATCCCGCCGACGATGGCGGCAGTGGTGTCCACGTCGCCCCCGACTGCGACGCAGGCGCGGACCGCCGCTTCGTAGTCGTCCCCGTGGCGGGCGGCCACCCACAGGGTGAACGGCACGGTGTCGGGTGCCGTGATCCGCGAGCCATTGCCGAGATCGTGTGCGGCCCGCTCCACCGAGTGGCCGCGCATACCGAGCGCCCGATCCAGCCCGCGCCTCACCTGACCGGCCGGTACGAGATCCAGAGCCGCCTCGATGAGGTCGCCGGCGACGAAGCCCGATGACGCGTCGGGCGGGCCGGACCCCGGGGCCGGCCCCGAGTCGGGTTCCGAGGCAGAGCCCGCAGCGGCGAGCGAGGCGGCCACGGCGACCGCGACGGCGCCGGCGACTCCCTCGGGGTGCGCGTGGGTCACCTCCGCCGAGGCGACCGCCTCGGCCGCCGCCCGCTCCGGGTCGCCGGCGAAGTACGCGCCGAGCGGCGCGACCCGCATGGCGGCGCCGTTGCCGTACGACCCGTTGCCCCCGAACGCCTCCACCGACGCCGTCTGCCAGCGCTCGCCGTCCCGTACGCGCTCCAGCAGTTCCAGCGCTCCGGCGCCGTAGCGCCGTCCGATGTCCAGGCGGGTGGCGAAGGCCCGCGCCAGGGCATCCTGGTCAATGGACCCGCAGCGCAATAGGACATCGAGGACCGAGCACGCCATCTCCGTGTCGTCCGACCATTCCCAGGGGGCCGCAGGGAGATCGACCGAGGCGGACAGGCCGCGATTGGACAGCAGGAAGAACTGATCGCCGAAGGCGTCGCCGACCGATAGACCGGTCAGCGAGTCGAGGGCGGGTCGGTGGGTAAGAATCATGAGACCAATCCGTTATAAAAGCCACGTCACGTCGGGTGTGCCACACGTTCACGTCGGCTTCAGCCACGAGGGGTTGGTTTACTTACGCGAGCGTAGGTTACGGTTGCGTAGGTAAGGTCTCCCTCAGAGAGAGCGGTGTCCCATGACCGAAGCTCCCGTCCTCGATCGCGCATCTGCACAGGTCCGTTCCGAGATCGAGCCGGAGCCCTCAGGCACGTTCGAACGTGTCCTCACCGGAGTTTTCACCGGCGTCCCCTTTCTGGCGCTTCTCGCCGCCGTCCCCCTGGCATGGACCTGGGGACTGCTCGGCTGGAGCGACGTCGCGATCGGCGCGGTGTTCTACTTCATCACTGCGGCCGGCATCACTGTGGGCTTTCACCGGCATTTCACGCACGGCTCGTTCAAGGCCGTACGTCCGTTGCGCATCGCGCTGGCGCTGGCCGGCAGCCTGGCCATCCAGGGGCCGGTGATCACATGGGTGTCCGACCACCGCCGGCACCACAAGTACTCGGACAAAGAGGCCGACCCGCACTCGCCGTGGCGGTTCGGCTCGGACTGGAAGGCCCTGACGAAGGGGCTGTTCTGGGCGCACTACGGCTGGTTCTTCGACGAGAAGCGCACCTCTCAGGAGCGGTTCTCCCCCGATCTGCTCGCCGACAAGGACATCCGGCGCATCGACCGGGCCTTCCCCGCGCTCGTCGCGGTCTCGTTCCTGCTGCCCGCCGTGCTCGGCGGCCTGATCACCATGTCCTGGCAGGGTGCGCTGACCGCGCTCTTCTGGGCCTCCTTCGTCCGGATCTCCATGGTCCACCACGTGACCTGGTCGATCAATTCGATCTGCCATACCTTCGGCGTCAAGGACTTCGAGGTCCGTGACAAGTCCCGCAACGTCTGGTGGCTGGCGATCCTGTCCCTGGGCGAGTCCTGGCACAACCTGCACCACGCCGACCCCACGTGCGCGCGGCATGGCGTGCTCCCGGGCCAGGTGGACATCAGTGCCCGTATCATCTGGACGTTCGAGAAGTTCCGCTGGGCGAGCGACGTCCGGTGGCCGAACGCCGCACGGCTGGCGAACAAGCGTGCGGTCCGCCAGGGCTGATCCCTCGACCTTGCGCCTCGGTCCGGCAGGACCGAGGCCGCCGGCGCGAACGGTCCGGCAGGGCGCTCATGTTTTCCGCCGGCGTCCGGGCGAGCGGCCGGAGATGCGGGATGATCACTTCTTTCCCGTGAAAGGCGGACCATCATAGATCCCGTGACTGAACCAGCGCCTCGGTCCCGCAGGAAGCGGATGACCGGGAAGGAACGGCGTGAACAGCTGCTCGACATAGGCCGTGGCCTGTTCGCCGAGCGCGGCTTCGACGGCACGTCGGTCGAGGAGATCGCTGCCAAGGCGGGTGTGTCCAAGCCCGTGGTCTACGAGCACTTCGGCGGCAAGGAAGGCCTCTACGCGGTCGTGGTCGACCGCGAGATGGAGCGGTTGCTCGCGGTGGTCACCCGGGCGCTCACCGACGGCGTCCACTACCGGGACAAGCTGGAGCAGGCAGCCCTCGCGTTGCTCGAGTACATCGAAGAGTGCAGCGACGGGTTCCGCATCCTCGTGCGCGACTCGCACGGCGCCGCGGGCACCGGGAGCTTCGCCAGCCTCCTGAGTGAGATCGCCCACCGGGTCGAGCACATCCTCGGCCGGGAGTTCGATCGCCACGGCTACGACGACAAGCTCGCGCCCATGTACGCGCAGATGATCGTCGGCATGGTCGCGTTCACCGGCCAGTGGTGGCTGGAGGCTCGCAAGCCCAAGCGCGAGGAGGTCGCCGCACATCTGGTGAACCTCGCGTGGAACGGGCTGTCGAGGCTGGAGCCCAAGCCGTACCTCGACCCACGGCGACGGCGCAAGGAGCGCGAGAAGCTGGAGAAGAGGGCGGAGAAGGCGGCCGCCAAGGCAGAGCGCAGGAACCGGAAGGGCGACGACGACGCACCCGAGGCGCCCTGGGTCCCACAGCAGGCCGAGAGCCCGGGACCGGCCTGAGCGGTCGCCCGGAAAGCGTCCGAGCCACACCCTAGAGTTCGAATGTCAGTTCGAACGAAGGGTGAGTGATGGACACTCCGGCATCGATCCCCGCTCCGACCGCCTGCTCCGTCGCGCCCGTGCTCGACCGGGCCGAGATCAAGCGCTTCGCGGACACGCTCGCCGCCATCGACCGCGACGCCGTGCCCGCCGACCCACTCGGCCGTGAGATCCATTTAGCCGTCACCGAGCTGCACCGGTTCGGCGTCAGCGAGCCCACGAACGAACGGCTGGCCGAGCTGCTGGTGCCGCTCGACCGGGCGCTCGCCGCCCTGAGCCCCGCTCATGTCGGCCGCGCGACCCCACGCGCACTGGTCGAGCTGGTGCTCCGGGTCGACGACGCCAAGTCGCTGCTGGAGACACCCGATCTGGGCGTCGTCGCGACCGAGGAGCTGGCCGGCCGGCTGCGCCGGTTGTACGGGGGGATCGTCTCGCTCCGCGGCGCGTCGTCCCGGCTGCACCGAGCATGGCGTGCCGCCTCGGCCGGCGGGGAGGACCGGTGACCGCGCGTCGGAACGTCGGCAGGTGACCGCCCCGATCGGTGGCCCGATACCCCCTCCGGGTCACCGACCGGGGTCCTCCGAAAGTTGGTTCTCAGCGCACCCGCTGAGCCACGACGAAGATCCGGCGGAACGGGAACACCGTCCCGAACGGCCTGCGGGGATAGGCGTCCCGCAGCCGGGCGGCGTACTCCCCGAGGAATTCGGCGGCGTCCTCGGCGTCCAGCGCGCTGAGCACCGGGCGCAGGGCGGTGCCCTTGACCCACTCCAGCACCGGATCGTCGCCCTGCAGAACCTGGGCATATGTCGTCTCCCAGGCATCGACGCGGCACCCGTGCCCGGCGAGCAGTTCGAGGTACTCGCCGGGTGATCCGACCGGATGCCATCGCATCACGTCGGCCAGCCGGGCCCGCCACCGTGGCGACCGGCAGATCTCCCGCAAGAGTGCGTGGCTCGGGGCGTCGAAGTTCCCCGGCACCTGGAAGGCCAGCCGGCCGTCCGGCGTCAGCGCCTTGATCCATTGCGGTAGCAGGTCACGATGCGCGGGCACCCATTGCAGCGCCGCGTTGGAGACCATCACGTCCACGGGCCGGCCGTCGCCGGGTGTCCAGTCCGCCAGATCGCCCACTGTGAAGCGCAGCCCGGGAGCGGCGTGCTCCTGAGCCGCCGCGATCATCTTGGCCGAACTGTCAATCCCCTCGACCTCGGCGGTGGGCCAACGCTTCGCCAGCGAGGCGGTGAGCTCACCGGATCCACAGCCGAGGTCCACCACACGCCGGGGATCCGTGGCAGGCACCCTGCTCACCAGTTCGAAGAACGGCCTGCTCCGCTCGTCGCCGAACAAGCCGTACTGCCTCGGGTCCCACGCATCGCCGTGCGCCTGTCCGGACATCGAGGAGCCTCCCCTCACCGCTATCGTGACGCCGATACATTATCTCGACGTCGAGACAGGTAGGCTCGTCCACTGTGGAGGGTGTGGAGGATGAGGTCGACCGGCTGGTCGCGGCGTGGGGGGTGGAGCGTCCCGATCTCGACATCGAGCCGCTGCACGTCCTCAGCCGGGTGTCCAGGCTCGCGCGGCATCTGGATCGGGCCAGACGCGCGGCGTTCGTCGCCCACGACCTGGAGTCGTGGGAGTTCGACGTCCTCACCGCACTGCGCCGGGCCGGGCGGCCCTATCAGCTGAGCCCCGGCCGGCTCCTTCGCGCCACCCTCGTCACCTCGGGCACCATGACCAACCGGATCGACCGGCTCGCGGCGGCGGGGCTCGTGGAGCGCCACCCGGATCCACAGGACAAGCGCGGCGTGCAGGTCCGGTTGACCGAGGCCGGCCGCCGTCGGGTCGACGCGGCCTTCGCCGACCTGCTGGAGCGGGAGCGCGGGCTGCTGGGCGGGCTCAGCTCCGCGGAGCAGCGGCAGTTGGCCGGGCTGCTGCGCACCCTGATCGTCCCCTTCGACGCCGACGCCGCTGAACCCGGCCCGCCCGCGTAACCCGGCCACGTCGATGTCGAGTTGCGGCGTGTCGTGGGTCTCAACGGCGGACGACCAACGACACGCCGCAAGTCAACGACGTACCCCCGCCGGTCTCAGGCGTCGAGGTCGGCGGCGAGGAGCAGCCACTGTTCCTCGGTCTCCTCACGCTCGCCCTGCACGGACTTCAGCTCCGCGTTGAGCTCCAGGAGTCTTCCGTAGTCGGTGGCATGCTCGACGAGCAGCTCGTGGAGTTCGCTCTCACGTCGGCCGAGTTTTTCGAGCCTGCGATCCAGCCTGTCCAGTTCCTTGCGGGCCTTCCAGTCCTGCCCGCCGCCTCTCGCCCCGCCCCCGGAGCCGCCGCTCGACGGGCCCGTTACCGCACCGGAGGCCCCGGCCGCCGGGGCCCGGCCGGCCGGAGCGCTCGCCGGAGCCGCCGGGCCCGTACGGGCCGAGCGGCGGCGCTCGAGGTACTCGTCCACGCCGCCTGGCAGCATCCGGAGCCCGCCGTCGCCGAGCAGAGCCACCACGTGATCGGTGATCCGCTCCAGGAAGTAGCGGTCGTGGCTGACCACGACCAGCGTCCCGGGCCAGCCGTCGAGGAGGTCCTCGAGCTCGGTGAGCGTCTCGATGTCGAGGTCGTTGGTCGGCTCGTCGAGCAGCAGCACGTTCGGCTCGCTCATGAGCAGCCGCAGCAGCTGAAGGCGACGGCGCTCCCCACCGGACAGGTCGCCGACCGGCGTCCACTGGGCGTCGCCGCGGAAGCCGAGCCGTTCCAGCAGCTGCCCGGCGGTGAAGTCCCGCTTACCGACGGTGATCCGCCGCTTGATCTCCTCGACGACCTCGAGCACCCGGCGCGAGGGGTCGAGCTGCGCGACGTCCTGGGACAGATGGGCGAGCTGCACGGTCTTGCCGCGGACGACCCTGCCTCCCCCGGGCGTGACCGACCCCTCGAGCAGCCGCAGCAGCGTGGTCTTGCCGCTGCCGTTGACCCCCACGATTCCGATCCGGTCGCCAGGCCCGAGCCGCCATGTCACGCGCTCGAAGATCTGCCGGGTGCCGAGCTGGAGGCTCACGTCCTCGACGTCGTAGACGGTCTTGCCGAGCCGTGCGGTCGCGAACCGGGTGAGCTCGACCTTGTCGCGGAGCGGCGGGACGTCGGCGATCAGCGCCTGTGCCGCCTCGACCCGGAATCTCGGCTTGGACGTGCGGGCCTGCGGACCACGGCGCAGCCAGGCGAGCTCCTTTCGCAGCAGGTTCTGCCGCTTCTCCTCGGCCGACGCGGCGATGCGGGAGCGTTCGGCCTTGGCGAGCACGTAGGCCGAGTAGCCGCCCTCGTAACGCTCGACCCGGCCGTCGACGACCTCCCACGTGCGTTCGGTGACCTCGTCGAGGAACCACCGGTCGTGGGTGACGACCACCACACCCGAGCGCCGGGCCTTGAGATGCCCGGCCAGCCACACGATCGCCTCGATGTCGAGGTGGTTGGTGGGCTCGTCGAGCACCAGCACGTCGCTCTCGGGCACCAGCAGCCTGGACAGCGCCACACGGCGCCGCTCGCCACCGGACATCCCGTTCGGGGAGGAGTCGAGGTCGACGCCTTCCAGCAGGCCGGTGAGGATCTCGCGAGTGCGGGTGTCGCCCGCCCACTCGTGTTCCGGCCGGTCGCCGATGACGATGTCACGAACGGTCGCTCCGTCCGGGAACTCGTCCCGCTGGCCGAGGTAGCCGAGCCGCAGATCCCGGGCATGGGTCACCCGGCCGTCGTCGGGGTCGACGAGCTTGCCGAGTATGGACACGAGGGTGCTCTTGCCGCCGCCGTTGCGGCCCACGACGCCGATGCGCTCGTTCTCCTCGACGCCGAGTGACACGGCGTCGAGCAGCGGGCTGGGGCCATAGGCCTTGCTGACGGTCTCGAGATTGATGAGGTTCACGACACCCACAAGGCTAGTGGCTGCGCCAGGTGGTGCGGAGCGTTCGGCCTCCAGGCCCGGCTGACCTAGTCGGAGCCGGGCGAGCCCTCCTGGCCGCCGGGGTGGCCGGCGCCGCCGTACGGCGGGCCACCGCCCTGGTGGGGAAGGCCGCCCTGGCCGTACGGGCCGGGTCCGGCGGGCGGCGTGCCGGGCTCGGATCCGTGACCGGGCGGCGGGAAGCCCTGGGGGTCCCCGTACCCCTGCCGGCCTGGCAGACCTGGGCCGAACGAGGGCGGGTACCCGTGCTGACCGGCGGATCCCTGCTGCGGACCGTACCCCCGCTGCGGAGCGCCGTGCGGACCCGGGGGATACGCAGGTGGGCCACCCTGCCCGCGTCCGGACCGGGTGACGGCCATGACCACCGCCACGATCGCCCCGATGACGACGGCCAGCAAGATCAGGATGATAAGGAGGCTGATGACGCTCATGGAGACCCTTCCCACGGTCTGTCGCCACGGCACGGAAGCACGGGGACACTACCCCAACCGCCGACGGTCACAACCAGATCATGTCGGAGATCCATGGTCGGATCCCGGGACCGGACCGCCGTCTCCGGCCGGCCGGATGCTCACACGACAATCGCTCCCGGCACCGGCCCGTACGCGCGCACGGTCGACCGGGCGACGCCCGCGTCCGACAGGGCGGCCGCGAGGTCGAGAGCGTGCGCGTCCGACTCCGCAAGGAACGCGCAGGTCGGGCCGGATCCGGACACGAGCGCGCCGAGCGCCCCGAGTTCCCGGCCGACTGTGAGCGTCCGCCGCAGGGAGGGGCGCAGCGCGAGCGCGGCCGGCTGCAGATCGTTGGTCAGCGCCGAGCCCAGTTCCTTGACGTCCCCGGTCGCCAGGGCGTCGATGAGCCGGTCGGACGCCTCGGGCGGGCGCACCTTCTCGCCGTGCCGCTCCCGAAGGCGGTCGCATTCGGCGTAGACCGCGGGCGTGGACAGACCGCCGTCCGCGAGGGCGAAGACCCAGTGGAACCGGCCGTCCACCGGTACGGGGGTCAGCCGCTCCCCCCGCCCGACTCCGATGGCGGTGCCGCCGAGGAGCGCGAACGGCACATCGCTGCCGATCGCCGCGCCGAGCTCGGCCAGCTCGGCCGCCGTGAGCCCCGCCCCCCACAGGCGATCGCATGCGACGAGCGCGGCGGCCGCGTCGGCGCTGCCGCCCGCCATTCCGCCCGCCACCGGGATGGCCTTGTGGATCCGCAGCCGTACGGCGGGCCGCACCCCGATCCGCTCGGCGAGCAGCCGGGCGGCCCTGGCGGCGAGGTTGTCGTCGTCGGCCGGGACCTCCTCGGCCGACGTGCCCTCGACACGCACGAAGAGATCGTCGGCTGGGGTCGCGGTCAACTCGTCGAACAGCGACACGGCATGGAAGACGCTCACCAGGTCGTGGTAGCCGTCATCGCGGAGCGGCCCCACGCTGAGCTGGAGATTGACCTTCGCGGGCACACGCACGCTTACGGCTGTCACACTCAGAAAGCGTAGGGGACCCCCGACAACCGGCGATCTCCGGGCACCATCGAGCCCCGCGCGTACGTCTGACTTGGGTACGGTTTGCCTACATTGACAGCATGGAGGGGCTTGCCCGGTGCAGGAGCAGAAGGGGCAGGCGAAACTGCCCAGCGGTGCCGAACCGCTGAGATCCGGCGATCCCACGGCGATCGGCGCGTACGAGTTGGTCGGCAGGCTGGGTGAGGGTGGCATGGGCGCCGTCTACCTCGGCCGGGGGGCCGGCAACCGGTTCGTCGCGGTCAAGGTGATCCGCCCGGAACTGGCGGCGGACCGGACCTTCCGCGCCCGGTTCCAGGACGAGGTGACGAACGCGCAGCGGGTGGCGTCGTTCTGCACCGCCCAGGTGCTCGGTCACGGTGAGCAGGACGGCAGCCCCTACCTCGTCACCGAGTACGTCGACGGCAAGCCGCTGGACGAGTACATCGCGAACCAGGGTGCGCTGCCTCCGGGCACACTGCACGGCGTCGCGGTCGGGGTCGCGGCGGCGCTCACCGCGATCCACTCCGTCGGGCTCGTGCACCGGGACCTCAAGCCGTCCAACGTCATGTTGTCGGTGTCCGGACCCCGAGTGATCGACTTCGGCATCGCACGGGCGACCGACGCCGCCGCACAGCACACCCAGACCGGCTTCGTCGTCGGGAGCCCCGGCTGGATGGCGCCGGAGCAGGTGATGCGCGGTGAGACCACCACGGCGGTCGACATCTTCGCGTGGGGCACGCTGGTCGCCTTCGCCGGCACCGGACGCCATCCGTACGGCACCGGCACGCTCGTCACCATGGCCGCCCGGGCGCAGAACCACAAGCCCGACCTGGACGGCCTGCCGGAGGAACTGCTCGGCCTCGTCACGCGGGCGCTCGACCCCGAGCCCGAGCGGCGGCCCTCGGCACAGCAGCTGCTGCTCTCCCTGGTGGGCGGCGCCGAGGAGCCGTCGACCGGCCAGGACGCACAAGCGGTGGCGGACCAGGTCGCGGATCAGGAGCTGGGCCGCACCTGGGTGGCCGAGGCGCTGCCGCCGGACCTGATCCCACCGCCGTGGGTGCCGCCGTCGCCGCCGCGCGGCGTCCCGATCCCGTCCCACCAGTACACGCCGCCGCCGGTCCCGCTACAGCCGCCTCCGGCGCCTCCACGGGCACAGACGCCTCCGCCGATGATGCGGCCGAACTACCCGCCGCCGCCCAGGCGGCGTCCGCGCCGGAAGGGACCCATCGGCTGCCTGATCGTCCTCATCATCGTGATGGGCCTGATCATCGTCGCGGCCATCGCCTTCCGCGACCGGCAGCCCACCGAGGGCAGGGTCGGCCGGCCGGCCCCGGACGGCCAGTTCACCTTCATCGTCCGGAGCCCGGTGAGATGCGGCAAAGAAGCCGCGATCCGGGGGGTACAACCCGCCCTCGCCCAGCTGTGCCAGGTGCGGGTGACCGTGGAGAACACCGGAACCGACCAGCGGACACTGTCACCGAACCATCAGAAGCTCATCGAGGACAGCGGCACCGTCATCGATGCCAGGTTGCTCATGCGCGTGGGTACCAAGAACAGACTGACGCAGGCCCCCGCCACGCCACTGGCACCCGGCGAGACGTTCTCGGGGGTTCTGGTCTTCGACGTGGGCACGGGGTTCAAGCCTGAGGCGGTCGAACTCCACGACGCCGACCTGAGCAACGGCGTCCGCATCCCCTTGCCCTGAGCCCGCCAGACGCGTCGCGGCACGACCGGAGCCGTGGCGCTCGCCGAGATCAGATCATGTCGCCGGTGTCCAGGCTGAAGGAGAACGGGGCAGGTAGTTCGATCGTCTTCCCGAACACCCCGGAGTGGCTCTCGGTGTAGTCATCGCCGGCCGGCTCGCTGAACAGCGTCACGGTTTCCCTCTCCCGGTCCACCAGGAGATAGAGGGGGATGCCGCCGCGCGCATAGCAGTGGCGCTTGGCCTCGCGGTCGTTGTCGGGACGCGACGACGTCACCTCGACGATCAGCGCGAGACCATCCGGGCGCATGTAGGCGGCCTCATCGGCAAAAGGTCCAGTGCCACGGGCGCGAAGACGCCGTCGGGGATCGCATGGTTCTTCGGGCAAGAACCGCCGCTCGGCAGGACCAGCACCCGGTTGCCGGAGAAGTCCATCTCCGCCTGCGACATCCGCATCACCTGACGGACGATCCGGCTGATGGCCCGCTCGTGATGTCCCCCGGGAGGCGGCGACACGATGATCTCCCCATCGATCAGCTCGGCCCTGAAGCCATCAGGGGTCCGCAGTGCCAGAAAGCCCTCAAGAAGGACGTCCTCCGGCAGATGCGACTCGTAGGCCATCGCCGTCATGCCGACTCCTTCCCCTCTTGGCCTCAGCATTGGGAACAACTGCATGATCACGGGTGGGTGACGGGGCGGTGCTCGGCGATGCGGGCGAAGGCGTTCACGTCGAGGGCCTCGCCGCGTGCCGTGGGATCGACGCCCGCGGCACGAAGGGCCTGTTCGGCCGCTACCGGTGATCCGGCCCACCCGGCGAGCGCGGCCCGCAGGGTCTTGCGCCGCTGCGCGAACGCCGCGTTGACGGCCGCGAACACCGCTTCGCGCGACACCGCCGCGACCGGCGGTTCTCGACGGGTGAAGGAGACCAGGCCCGAGTCCACGTTGGGCATCGGCCAGAACACCGCCCTTCCCACCGGTCCGGCACGGCGCGCCTCGGCGTACCAGGCCATCTTCACCGAGGGCACACCGTAGATCTTGCTGCCCGGCGCGGCGACCAGCCGGTCGGCGACCTCCGCCTGCACCATGACCAGGCCGTGCCGTAGCGATGGAAGAGTGGCGAGCAGGTGCAGGACGACAGGGACCGCGACGTTGTACGGAAGGTTCGCGACCAGCGCGGTGGGCTGCGGTCCCGGTACGCCGTCGATCTGCAGCGCGTCCGCGTTGATGACGTCGAGCTTGCCGGCCCGCTCAGGTGTGCGATCCGCCACGGTGCCGGGCAGCGCCGCCGCCAACGTCCCATCGATCTCGATCGCGACGACGCGCCGTACCTCGGGCAGCAGGGCCAGCGTCAGCGACCCCAGCCCCGGCCCGACCTCGAGGACGACATCGTCAGGGCCGAGGTTCGCCGCCCGCACGATACGGCGCACGGTGTTGGCGTCGATGACGAAGTTCTGACCCAGCGTCTTGGTCGGCCGGATGCCCAGCCGTGCGGCCAGTTGCCGTATGTCCGCCGGGCCGAGCAGCGGCGTCTCTGTCTCACGCACCCGCACAGTCTCTCAGCCGCCCGGTACGCCCTCCGCCGCCGAGCCGCCCGGGCGGATCCGGATGCAATGGCCGGGAGGGCGCGGTCAGCTGAACAGGTACTTGCCGCAATGCGGCCACTGCCCCTGCCAGCGGCCCTGCACCCTGTTGTAGAGCTGCTGGGCCCGGTAGGTCTGCTCGGCGGGGGTGGCGTCGGAGGGCCGGCCGGTGCCGCCGACCGACGCCCACGAGGCGAGGGAGAACTGGTAGAGCCCGTAGTAGCCGGCCGAGTTGATCGCCTTGGGATTGCCGTTCGACTCGCAGTCGGCGAGGCCCTTCCAGTTGAGCCGCGCGGCGGCCCCGCCCGTGGGTGCGCCCTTGGTGCCCACCGCGACGATCTGCGCCACCGGCTTGCGCTTGATCCGCTGGGCGATGATGGCCTTGACCTTCTTGCCCTTCCGCGGAACGTAGGCGACCCGGACCACCCTGATGCCGGGACGGCCCTTGCGCAGGACCTTCTCGTCCCAGACGAACATCGTCTTGTTCTTCTTCTTGATCACGGGCGGCGGGATGGCGAGCGTCCGCGTCACGGGCTTGGACAGCAGCCGGTACACCTTGATCTGCGCCGCGGGCGGCTGGTCGAGAGCCGGCCGGACCAGGTCGTAGGGGCCAACCTCGATGCCCAGCTCGCTGAGCACTTCGCGGACGGTCCCGGCCGTGGTCATCGTCTCCTTTCGGCCACGATCCGCGAAGACGACCACCTTGACGGGAGGTCGCGCCGCCCGGGCGTTATCGGCGACCGTCTGCGGCGAATCCTCGTCCTTGAAGACCATGAACGCGGATGTCGTCACGACGAGCAGCGCCACGACTCCCGCGACCAAGATGATCATGACTTTGGGGGAACGACGCACCTGTCCTCCGATAACTTTCGGCAGCCCCCCGCTCACCAGCCACAGACAGTACGGTCACCGCGCCCCCCGCCGCCACTCATTCGACGAAACCGCGTGGGACGGGTGAGACGGGACGGATCGCCCCGACGAACCCGGGAATGATCACGAAATCACCGGCGGGGACGGCCGGAACCCGCCCACCGACGGGCGGGGCGCCGCCGCCGAGCGAGTGTGGGTCACCGAAGGGCGCGGGGGTCACCAGGGGCCGAACAGGCGCTCTCCGTTGGCCGCGATGGCGGTGCACACCTCGGCGACGTCGACGCCCTTGACCTCGGCCACGCAGCCGACGGTCAGCGGGATCAGGTACGAGGCGTTGGGCTTGCCGCGGTGCGGGACGGGGGTGAGGAACGGCGCGTCGGTCTCGACCAGCAGCAGCTCCAACGGCGCCACCTCTACGGCCTCGCGCAGCGCCGCGGCGTTCTTGAAGGTGACGTTCCCGGCGAAGCTCATCACATAGCCCCGATCGGCACAGACCCGGGCCATCTCGGCGTCGCCGGAGAAGCAGTGGAAGACCACCTTCTCGGGCGCGCCCTCCTCGGCCAGGATGCGAAGCACGTCGTCGTGGGCCTCACGGTCGTGGATGACCAGGGCCTTGCCGGTCTGCTTGGCGATCTGGATGTGCGCCCGGAAGGACCGCTGCTGGTCCTCCACCGGCGCCCAGTCCCGGTAGTAGTCGAGCCCCGTCTCGCCCACCGCGACGACATGCGGCTGCAGGGCGAGTTCGGCGATGTCCTCCAGGACGTCCTCGCGGATGCCGGTGGTCTCGTTGGGGTGGATCGCCACGCCCGCGTAGACGTCGCCGTGCTCGCGCGCCACCCGGGTCGACCACCGAGACGACTTGAGGTCGCAGCCGATCGTCATGACCCGGCGTACGCCCACGGCGTGCGCCGCCGCGAGCGCCCGCGGCACCGGCAGATCGAGCAGGTCCAGGTGGCAGTGGCTGTCGAACACCTCGACGGGGAGCCGGTCCGGCAGTGGCGGGTAGGCCGCACCCTGGAAGCCGTCGCTGCCGCGATTACTGCTCATGGATGGCTCCACTCGCCTCCGAGATCCTGCGCGCCGTCGATCGCGGCCCGGCCCGCCTCGGTGACCTCAACGAGCCATCGGTCACGCCTGTTCCAGCCGGGCGAGTTCCTCGTCCACGATCTTGGGGTCGAGCTTCTTGAACAGCGGCGTCGGCTTGGCGAGGGGGGTCCCCGGCTTGATGGGGCGGTGCTCCCATCGGGCCTCGTCGTCGTACCGGCCGGTGATCACCGAGTAGGTCGCGCCGTCCTCGGACACGTCCTGGAGCTCCGGCATGCCGGACCAGCCGCTCTCTCCGCCGAGCATCTCGTGGACCTTGCCCGAGGAATTGGGCAGGAACGGGGTGAGCAGTGTCTTGGCGTCGTCGACCACCTGGAGGGCGACGTGCAGGACCGACCCCTTGCGCGCGGGATCATCCTTGATCTTCCACGGCTCCTGCTGTGAGAGATAGGCGTTGGCGTCCCGTACGACGTCGAAGGCCTCGGTGACGGCGTTCTTGAACCGCGACCGGTTCAGCTCGGCGCCGACGGCGGCGAAGGCGCTGCGGCTGCGCTCGAGCAGGGCGCGGTCGGCGTCGCCGAGCTCGCCGGGCTCGGGAACCGCCCCGAAGTCCTTGGCCGCCATCGTCACCGACCGGTTCACCAGGTTGCCCCACTGGGCGACGAGCTCGTTGTTGTTGCGCTCCAGGAAGTGCTGCCAGGTGAAGTCGGTGTCCTGGTTCTCGGGGCCGGCCACCGCGATGTAGTAGCGCAGCGCATCGACGTCGTAGCGCTCCAGGAAGTCGCGCACATAGATCACGACCTGCCGGGACGAGGAGAACTTCCGGCCCTCCATGGTGAGGAACTCCGAGGAGACGACCTCGTTCGGCACGTTGAGCCTCCCGAGCGAGCCCGGCTCGCCGCCCTTGTCGCCGAGGCCGCTGTAGCCGAGCAGCATCGCCGGCCAGATCTCGGAGTGGAAGACGATGTTGTCCTTGCCCATGAAGTAGTACGACAGCGCCTCGGGGTCCTGCCACCAGGCGCGCCACGCCTCGGGGTCGCCGGACCTGCGCGCCCACTCGACCGAGGCGGAGAAGTAGCCGATGACCGCGTCGAACCACACGTACAGCCGCTTGTTCGGCTGGTCGCGCCAGCCGTCCAGCGGGATCGGCACGCCCCAGTCGAGGTCGCGGCTGATCGCCCGTGGCTGCAGGTCGTCGAGCAGGTTGAGCGAGAACTTCAGCACGTTGGGCCGCCACTCGCCCTGTTTGGACCGCAGGTACGAGCCGAGCGCGTCGGTGAACGAGGGCAGGTCGAGCATGAAGTGCTCGGTCTCGGCGAACTTGGGCGTCTCGCCGTTGATCCGCGACCTGGGGTTGATCAGGTCGATGGGGTCGAGCTGGTTGCCGCAGTTGTCGCACTGGTCGCCGCGCGCGCCGTCGTAGGAGCAGATCGGGCAGGTGCCCTCGATGTAGCGGTCCGGCAG
>NZ_JABVEB010000350.1 GCF_014323665.1 Actinomadura sp. HBU206391
ACGTCGATGTCGTACTGGTAGGCCTCTGGATCGCGGAGCGGGGCGGTCTCGGCGTCCGTGGCGCGCTCCTTCATGCCGACGTCGGCATGCCGGATGATGGACAGCCCCTCGGCGATCGCCCCCATCATCCCGTACTCGACGCCGTTGTGGATCATCTTCACGAAGTGACCGGCCCCACTGCGTCCGCAGTGCAAATAGCCGTCGGGTGCGGTGCCGTCCCGACTCCTGCTGCGCGTGGGTTCCGCTCTGCCTCTGCCGGGCGCGATGGTGCGGAACACCGGGTCCAGCCGCCGTACGGCGGCGTCATCGCCACCGATCATGAGGCAGTAACCTCGCTCGAGGCCCCAGACGCCGCCCGAGGTCCCGCAGTCCACGTAGTGGACCTGCCGCTCGGCGAGTTGCTTCGCGCGGACGATGTCGTCCCGGTAGAAGGAGTTGCCCCCGTCGATCACTGTGTCATCGGCATCGAGCAGTGGGACGAGCTGGTCGAGCGTCGTCTGTACGACGGCGGCGGGCAGCATGAGCCAGATGGCACGCGGCTTTTCGAGCTTCGCCACGAGGTCCCCGAGTGAGGTCGCGCCGATCGCCCCCTCGCCCACGAGCTCCTGAACGGCCTCTCCGCTGAGGTCGTGCACCACGCAGCTGTGGCCGTCTCGCATGAGCCGGCGGACCAGGTTGGCGCCCATCCTGCCGAGCCCTACCATGCCGAGTCGCATCGGTCTGTCCGTAGTCATCGAATCCCCCTAGTCCTGCTTCAACCCCGGCTCTGCCCGCGTTCGTGCAGAGTCTGGGTCGCCTTCATCCCTCGCCCTTCCGGGCGGCCACGCGCTCGCGAGCGACCTGCGATACGCGTTCGGGAGTGAACCCGAACCTGGTGAGCAACTGTTTGAGCGGCGCGGAGGCGCCGAAGGTGTGCATCCCGACGACGGCGCCCCCATCGCCGACGTAGCGGTCCCAGCCCAGCGTCGCCGCCTGCTCGATCGCGACCCGGGCCGGCACCTCCGGCGGGATCACCTGGTCGCGGTAGTCCCTGGGCTGGCGGTCGAACAGCTCCCAGCACGGCATGCTCACGACGCGGGCGCCGATGCCCTCGGCGGACAATTCCTCACGGGCGGCAAGCGCAAGCGCCACCTCCGAGCCGGTGGCGAGCAGGATCACGTCCGGGGTTCCCGACGAGGCCTCGGCCAGCACGTAGGCGCCTTTCGCGACTCCGGAGGCCGCGCCCAGCACCGACCGGTCGAGGGTGGGCAGAGCCTGGCGGGACAGCGCCAGTGCCGCGGGCTCGCGGCGGAGCCCGGCGATGACGCGCCAGGCCTCGACGACCTCGTTCGCGTCCGCGGGCCGGAATACCGGCAACCCGGGCATGGCGCGCAACGACGCGAGCTGTTCGACGGGCTGGTGGCTGGGACCGTCCTCGCCGACGCCGATGGAGTCGTGAGTGAAGATGTGCAGGACCGGTATCTCCATCAGGGCGGACAGCCGGATGGCGGCGCGTGCGTAATCCGAAAAGATGAGAAATCCTGACCAGTACGGCCGGAGCTTGGTGAGCGCCATGCCGTTGGCGATCGCGGCCGCCGTGTGCTCGCGGATGCCGAAATGCAGGTTGCGGCCGACGTGGTCGGCGGATCGGAAGTCATCGGCGCCGTCGAAGACGAGCCGCGTCTTCGTCGACGGGGCGAGGTCGGCAGAGCCGCCCAGAAGCCATGGCACCGCCTGGGCCAGGGCGTTCAACACACGCCCGGAGGAGTCACGGGTGGCCATTCCCTCGGGGTCCGGTGGGAAAGTGGGCAGCGCCGCCTCCCAGCCGTCCGGGAGTTCCCGGCGCTGGATGCGGTCCAGTTCGTCGGCCGCCCGCGGGTAGGCGTCACTGTAGGCCTTGAACATCGCCTCCCAGGCGTCTCTGGCGCTGCCGCCGCGTGCGCCGACGCCCTCGGCGAACCGGTCGTAGACCTGCGGTGGGATGAAGAAGTCGGCGTCCTCCGGCAGTCCGAAGAAACGCTTGGCCGCCCGGACGCCCTCGGGTCCCAGCGGCTCCCCGTGTGCTTTCGGCGTGTTCTCCACCGGTGAGCCGTAGCCGATATGGCTGTGCACCATCATGAGGGTGGGGCGCTCGGTCTCGGCCCTGAAGCTGTGCAGTGCCCGGCTCACCGCGTCGAGGTCGTTGGCGTCGGCCACGGTCGTGACGTTCCAGCCGTAGGCGATGAACCGCGCGGCGACGTCCTCGGTGAAGGTGATCCCGGTGTCGCCCTCGATCGTCACCCGGTTCGAGTCATAAATCCAGCAGAGTCTGGACAGCCGCAGGTGGCCCGCGAGCGAGGCGGCCTCGGAGGCGACGCCCTCCATCATGCATCCGTCTCCGGCCAGCGCGTACACGTCGAGATCGAACAGGGGGAAGCCGTCCCGGTTGTAGCGCGCGGCGAGCCACCGGCCCCCGATCGCCATGCCGACCGAGGTCGCTACGCCCTGGCCGAGGGGGCCGGTCGTCGTCTCCACGCCGCTCGTCATGCGGTATTCGGGATGGCCGGGACAGTGCGAGCCGAGCCGGCGAAACGTCTTCAGGTCCTCGAGCGTCACCGCACGGGTGCCGAGTACCTCGTCGTCGGGATCGACGGCATGCACTCCGCTCAGATGCAGCAGCGACCAGAGCAGGGCCGAGGCGTGCTGCCACAGCGTGTACGCGACCGGAGCGATGTCCAGTGGAGTGCCGGGATGGCCAGAGTCCGCCGCCTGTATCGCGTCCATGCACAGGCCGCGGATCGTGTTGATGGAGAGGGTGTCGAGATCGGTCATGGTTCTGCAGCGGCTCCCCCGACCCGAAAAGCCGGCGGTCGGCGGGGGCGGTGCCGATCCGACTCGGAACTCACGGGTCGACGTTGGTCCTGGAGTACTGGTCCTGGCGCGCCGGTTCTGGTGCGCGGTGCCGACATTGACGTATCCGTCATTCAGGCTTTACCGGTCTCGCCCCGTCGGGGAAGAGTCGGGCGACCGCAAACTCAGGGACGTCGGGAACGTTTATCACTCACCCCGGCCGGGGATAATGATGCCCCCTCCAGGCGTGATCATTGTTGTACCTGTGTGGGCATCCAGCGGCCTTCGGCGCTCAGGCGGTCGGCGCCCGCCGGTCCCCAGCCGCCGCGCTCGTACGGCTCCGGAGGTGTCTTGCCGTCGAGGACGGGATCGACGATGCGCCACTGCTCTTCCACCGTGTCCTGGCGGGCGAAGTGCCGCGGATCGCCGGACAGCGCGTCGGCGAAGATCTGTTCGTAGGCGCTCTCCACCTGGCCCAGCTGCGTGGTGAAGTCCACCGAGACCGGCACCTCGCGGATCGCCTCTTCCTGTCCTGGGGCCTTGGCCAGCAGGTCGAACGTGACCCCGGGATCCGGTTCCAGCCGGAACCGCACGATGTTGGATCGGGGGCGGCCGGCGTCGGCGGACAGGAACAGCATGCGCGGCGGCTGGCGGAGCCGGACGGCGATCTCGGTGGTCGTGGCCGCCAGCGCCTTACCTGTCCTGATCAGGAAGGGCACGTCGGCCCAGCGCCAGTTGTCGATCCACAGCCGCAAGGCCACGTAGGTCTCGGTGGTCGAACCGGCGGAGACACCTGGTGTGTGGAGATAGTCGGCGTACTGGCCGCGGACCACGTCATCAGGGTCGATCGTCCGTATGGCGCACATCAGCCGGCGTTTCTCGTCGCGTTCCATCTCGGCGCTCTCGTCGGTCGGAGGATCCATGGTCAGATACGCCAGGACCTGCAGTAGGTGGTTCTGCACCACGTCTCGGACGGCGCCCACGGCGTCGTAGAACGCCCCGCGGTCGGCGACATCGAACGCCTCCGCCATGGTGATCTCCACGGCGTCGACGTGATCGCGGTTCCAGATGGGTTCCAGCAGGCTGTTGGCGAAGCGGAACATCACGAGGTTCTGAACCGGCTCCTTGCCGAGGAAGTGATCGACGCGCAGCAGTTGCCCCTCAGGGAAGTACCGGTGCAGTTCGGTGTTGAGGCACCGCGCGGACGCGAGGTCGTGGCCGAACGGCTTCTCCACCACCAGCCGGCCGCGGGTGTTCAGCCCCGCGGCGCCCAGTCCCTCCGCTATCGGCCCGAACAGCGCCGGTGGCACGGCCAGGTAGTGGACGGCGAAGGTTTCCTCCGGGGTGCGCCGCGCGAGTTCCTCGTAGAGCGCGGCATCGGTCACGTCGCCGATGACAGGCGCCAGCCGGTCGGCGAACGCGTCGAACACCTCCTCGTCGACCCGCTCGTACGCGGCGGCGACACTGTTGTGGGCGTGTTCCCGCAGTGTGGCGGTGTCCAGATCGTCGTGATGCACGCCGATGACCGGCAGGTCGAGCAGACCGCGGGCGGTGAGCCGGTACAGCGCCGGAATGATCATTTTCTTGGCGAGATCCCCCGAGATGCCGTACAGCACCAGGGCCTGCCCTCGAGGTACGTTCATGTTCCCTCCTGGGCACCTTTGGGCGCGTCGCGTCGGCTCGGGCTACGCGCCGGATGGCCGATGCGGCCGGGCGCGGCCCGAGTGTTCCTACTAGTGTTCGAGCCGTTCGAGCAGATACAGCCAGACCTCGCTGACCGTGGGGAACGAAGGCACAGCCTGACGCAGACGATCGAGCGGCACCTCGCCGACGATGGCGACGGTCGCGGAATGCAGCAGCTCCTGCATGGTGGGTCCGGTGAAGGTGG
>NZ_JABVEB010000351.1 GCF_014323665.1 Actinomadura sp. HBU206391
TCCGGGTCTCGCATCGTGGATTCGGCGATCATCCGCACCTGGCGGTCGCGCAGCGACACGTACAGGCCGGTGAACAGCTCGTTTCCCGCGGCCTCGACCAGGTTGGTGTGGAAGAGCCGGTCCTCCTCCAGGAACTCGTCGAAACGGCCCTTCTCGCCCTTCTCACGCTGCAGCTTGAGGTGGGCCTCCAGCCGGTAGGCGACCGCCTCGGCGACGACCGGCCCGTTCTCGATCACCCTCTCCGCGGAGAACTGCTCGAGGACCAGCCGTGCTTCCAGCACCGCACGCACCTCATCCGGCGAGACCGGAACGACGAGCGCCCCGCGTTGCGGGTAGAGCCGTAGCAGGCCTTCGGTCTCCAGCCGCAGGAACGCCTCTCGCACCGGGGTCCGCGACATCCGCAGAGCCTCGGCGACCTCGCCTTCGCTGATCAGTGCCCCACCGGCATAGCCGCCGTGCAGCACACGCTTTTTGACGAAGTCGTAGGCCCGGTCCTTGGCCGCCGACCGGCGGCCGATTCGTCCCTGTGCGGCCACGGCTCCTCCAACCAGGGCACCCCGACCAAGTCCGTCCATTATGGCCACAGGATCGGGATTTCACACCGGACCGCCGCCGGCCCGCCCCCGGCCTCGATGCAGGCGAGGGGCGGGCCGGTACGCGTTTTACGGGAGCATCCAGCTGAGCACGTTGGTCGACTGCAGGAAGACCAGTACGCACATCACGCCCAGCAGGGCGATGCTCCAGCCGAACACTCGGCGGAACAGCTCACCTTCCCGCCCGGCGAGCCCGGTGGCCGCCGCGACGATGGCGAGGTTCTGCGGCGAGATCATCTTGCCGAGGACACCGCCCGAGCTGTTGGCCGCCGCGAGCAGTAGCGGATCGAGGCCGGCCTTCTCGGCAGCCGTGACCTGCAGCGTGCCGAACAACGCGTTGGCCGAGGTGTCCGAGCCGGTCACCGCCACGCCGAGCCAGCCGAGAATCGGGGAGAGGAAGGCGAACGCGGCGCCCGCGCCCGCGATCCACTGGCCGATCGTGAAGGTCTGGCCGGACAGGTTCATGACGTAGGCCAGCCCGAGCACACATGCCACGGTGAAGATGGCCCAGGCGAGCTGGCGTACGGTGCGCCCGTAGGTGCGCACCGCCTCGCCCGGCGACAGGCGGAGGATCAGGAAGGTGATGACGCCCGAGATGAGCAGCAGGGTTCCGCCGGCGGCCAGCCAGTCGAACTTGAACGTCGTCGCGCTCGCCGGGGTGCCCGCGGGGGTCAGCACGTCCAGACCCGGCCACGCGAAAGTCTTCGTCGCCTTGGCGAGGAACTCTTTCACCGGCCCGAACTGGGCGATGGAGAAGATCGCGATGATCACGGCGTACGGCGCGTAGGCCCGAGCCACGTCCGCGGCCGGCGGCCGCTCCTGTACGGAGGTCAGAGCACCGGACTCCTGCCCGCCGGACCGCTGCCCGCTGTGCTTGCCGCCCTTGCGGCCGCCGCCCTCCACCTCGTGGGCCACCGCCGTGGCCTCGGCGATACGGGTCGACACCTCCACGTCGTCGGCCTGCTCGCCGGTCAGAACGTGGCGCGGCTGCCAGAACTTCAGCAGCAGCACGATCGACGCGGTTCCGGCGAGAGAGGCGATGATGTCGGTCAGTTCCGCGGACATGAAGTTGGACGCGATGAACTGGCCCACGGCGAAGACCACGCCGCCGACCATCGCCGGCAGCCAGGTCTGCCGTACCCCGCGGCGGCCGTCCACGATGAACACGAGGATCACCGGGACGAACAGTGCCAGCACCGGGGTCTGCCGGCCCACCACCGAGCTGAGGTCGTGCACCGGCATGCCGGTGAGCTTGCTGAGCGTGATGATCGGGGTGGCCAGCGCGCCGAACGCGACGGGGGCGGTGTTGGCGACCAATGCCACCGCGGCCGCCTTCATCGGGCGGAAGCCGAGCGCGATCAGCATCACCGAGGTGATCGCCACCGGAGTGCCGAACCCGGCCAGCGCCTCCAGGAGCGCGCCGAAGCAGAAGGCGATGATCACGGCCTGGATCCGCAGGTCCGGCGAGATCGAACAGACCGACTTCCGCAGCACGTCGAAGTGGCCGGTGACCACCGTCATGTTGTAGATCCAGATCGCGTTCACCACGATCCACATGATCGGGAACAGCCCGAAGGCCGCGCCTTCGACGGCCGCGTTCCCCGCCTGCCCGATGGGCATGTCGTAGATCAGTACGGCGACGAGGAGGGAACAGGCCAACGCCGCCAGAGCCGCCCATTGCGCACGGACACGCAGCCCGCCGAGCAGCACGAAGAGGGTGATGAGCGGTAGCACGGCGCAGAGCGTCGACAGGCCGAGTGAGTCTGCCAGTGGGTCGAGCACGGGTTGGAACATCGGGGAACCCCTTGCGCGATAGGGCACTAGTTGACTTCCGCCATACGGAAGCACTTGTTCGGATCTTGAAACATTCGGTTCATCATTACGACATGTGCCTCAGGTCACGTCAAGACACAACTGAGATACAAGTTGTGAAAGCCGGCCCCTGACGCCGCCATCGGCCGAGCGCTCGCCGCCCGCCACGAGGGGTGCTGCCACGTACCGGACCGCACGGCTGATCCGCCCGTGGACTTCGTCGCCCGATTGGCGGAGAGTATGGCTCGGGGCCGCCTCCGGCGATCGGTCCGGCGTCCCTGTCCCACCGGCTTTTCCGCATCCGACGATCGAGGAGAGGGCCATGGCCGCCAACCCCCACGCCGAGCATGTCGGCAGCCTGCTGCGTACGCCTGAGCTGCTTGAGGCGCGTACGGCGCAAAGGCGTGGAGAGCCGGACGCCGAGCGGCTGCGCGAGCTGGAGCACTGTGCGGCGCTGGCGGCGATCGAGGTTCAGCGGCAGGCCGGAATCCAGGTCTTCACCGACGGAGAGGTCAGGCGTGGCACATGGATGGCCGGTCTCCTGGAGTCGCTCGGCGGAGTGAGCCCCGCCGCTCCGCGGTCCGCCAAGTGGTACCGGGGCGGTGACGAGCCGTCGGCCGAGGAGACCCACTTCGACATGGTCTCGGTGAGCGACCGGCTCTACCAGAAGGCCCTGCACACGAGCGTCGAGGCGGCGTTCCTCGCCGAGCACGCGCCGGGGCAGTTCAAGATCACAATGATGAGCTCCTCGATGGGGGCGATCCTGTGGCAGCCGGGCATCAGTGAGGCGGCGTATCCGACGCCGACGGAGATGATGCAGGACCTGGTCGCTCTTCAGATCAAGGAGATCGAGGGTCTTCTGGACCAGGGGGTCACCTGGATCCAACTGGATTCACTGGGCTACAACTTCGTGATCGACCAGGACTTCCGCGAGGGGATGGGGATGACGGGGGTGAAGCCCGAGGAGATCCTCGACGCGACGGTCGCGGTCGACGCCGCCGTGGTCCGCGCCGCGAAGGAGAAGAATCCCGACGTCACCGTGGGCATGCACATCTGCCGTGGGAACAACCGCAGCGCATGGATGTCCCAGGGAAGCTACGAGCCCGTCGCCGAGAAGCTGTTCGGACAGGTCGGCGTGGACCGGTTCCTGCTCGAGTACGACACCGAGCGCGCGGGGGGATTCGAGCCGCTGCGCTTCATCCCGCGGGGAACGACCGTCGTCCTGGGCCTGATCTCCTCGAAGACGCCCCGGCTCGAATCCCAGGACGAACTGCGCCGCCGGATCGAGGAGGCGTCGAAGTACGTGCCCATTGAAAACCTGGCCCTCAGCCCTCAATGCGGCTTCGCCTCCACCGAGCGGGGCAACCTGCTGACCGTCGACGACGAACGCCGCAAGCTCGAACTCGTCGTCGACACCGCCCAGCGCGTCTGGGGCTAGGGCCCGTTGCCAAGTCCGGACTTGGCCGCCATCAAGGTCTGATCGCCGCCAGCTTGCCGGCCCCTTCTTCTCAGGCGCCGGCGGGCGGCGACTCAAGGTCCTTCCACGTTTCTTCGACATGGCGACCGGGCCCGAGCACTCTGCCGAGTGACCGGACGAGTTCAGCGTCGAAATGACCGACGAGCCTCACGCCGGTCTCGCCGGGCCACCTCAACCGCAGCGATGTCCGCGCGTAGCCCGTCTCGGTGTCTCCAGAGTGCTCCACGGCAATTTCGGTGAGATCGGCGATCTCCATTGTTCGGGAAGCGACCGCACTCACCAGGCGCACCCGCCTTCTGGTGAACTCCGCCGCATGGACCTCTCGTGGCCCGGCGAATGTGCCGACCAGCGCGCCACCGGCGACGAATATCCCCACGATGAGAAAGAGGGCTGACGCCTGAAGCGAGAACATCAGGGCCGGCGCGACCATGATGATCATGCCCGCCGACAGGCCGGCGAGCGCTCCCGCGAGACATCCTGAGCGCTCGTGCGTGGCGGACCAGGTCAGGGTTTCGTGGCTGGACACTCATGCAGGATGCCTCGGACTTGGAGATCTGACCAGGAGGCCCATGCTCGACCGGGGTGCGGTCGCAGCCTGATGATGTACGAACGGACGCCGGAGATTGTCCTGGCCTCGTCGTTTTATCCAGGTTATTCGCGAGTGGACTGGTCATAATTCTCTAGCGAATTGCATTCGATAGTGCGTTCGATCTTATTGCTGACTAAGCTGAGAGTATGGCTGAGGGAGGTGCTTTCCGATGACCGTCGCCGAGTCTGAAATCTGCTGGGCGGAATGGGCGGAGCTGC
>NZ_JABVEB010000352.1 GCF_014323665.1 Actinomadura sp. HBU206391
CGGCACTCCCCCGGAGTCCCCGTCACCACGAACTTCACCGGGCTGGTGCACAAGCCGATCGACTCCTACCGATGGGCCGCCGAACAAGACGTGGTGAGCCTGGACAGCTACCCCGATCCCCACGACCCACGCGCTCACATCGACGCGGCCTTCGGCTACGACCTGATCAGATCCGCCCGGTCCGGGCAGCCGTGGCTGCTGATGGAGCAGGCGCCGAGCGCGGTGAACTGGCGTGAGCGCAACGCGCCCAAACCGGCCGGCGCCATGCGCCTGTGGAGCTGGCAGGCGGTCGCCCAGGGGGCCGATGCCGTGCTGTTCTTCCAGTGGCGGCAGGCCGCCGGGGGCGCCGAGAAGTTCCACTCCGCGATGGTGCCCCACGGCGGGCCGGGCACCCGGACCCATCGGGAGATCAAGGAGCTGGGCGCGGAGCTCGCGGGTGTCGCAGAGCTGGCCGGCACCCGTGTGCACGCCGATGTCGCGCTGTTGCACGACTGGGACAACTGGCGCGCGGTGGAGGGCGACGCCCATCCCGGCGTCCTCGATCTGTTGGAGACGCACCGGGCGCATTACGCACCCCTCTTCGACGCGCACGTGACCTGCGACGTCGTACCGCCGACCGCTGATCTGTCCGGTTACAAGATGGTCGTGGTGCCGAACCTCTATCTGATGTCCGCGGACGTCGCGGCCCGGCTGACCGGCTACGTGCGAGCCAGCGGCTGCCTGGTGGTGTCGTTCTTCTCCGGCATCGTCGACGAACAAGAGCGGGTCCACCTGGGCGGATATCCGGCGCCGCTCCGCGACGTGCTCGGGCTGCGGGTCGACGAGTTCTGGCCCCTGCCCGTGAACGGGACCGTGCGGCTGGACCTGGCGGGCGAGCGCCGCACCGCGGCGATCTGGTCGGAGTGGATCGAGACCGAAGGCGCCCAGGTCGTCGCGACGTTCGCCGAGGGCGAGCTCGCCGGCCGGCCGGCGGTCACCCGGCACGAGTACGGGGACGGCGTCGCGTGGTATCTGGGCACCCGGCCGGAACCGCCGGCGATGCGCGCGGTGCTCGATCTCGCCCGTGCGGACGCGGGTGCGCCGCCCGTGCTGCCCGATCTGCCGGCCGGTGTGCAGGCCGTCGTACGCAGCGGCGCGGAACACTCCTACCTGTTCCTGCTGAATCACGGGGGTGAGCCGGCCTCCGTCGCGCTTGCGACGCCGGCGGTCGACCTGCTGGGGAATCGCTCGCGAACCGTCGAGGCGGTCGATCTGGCACCCCTCGCGGTCGCGGTCCTCCGGCTCGTCACCAGCCGGTGAGCGGCGCCCCTCCGCCATTCGAGTAGGGGGTACTCATGTGCCGCGGCCGTCGCCGGAGCGATGGTTTGGGCGGGCGGCGCTCAGTCGCCCGGACAGCGGCGCCAGGGGTCGACGGCAGGTCTGCGCCGGTGTGCAGGGTGAGCCGTGCGGAGGGGCAGATGACGGCACAGGACGTGTCCAGCACTCGACGAAACGACACATCGACCATCGCGGAGGCCGCGGGACCACCGAGTCCGCCGGCGCCGCCGGGGCCGGCACCGGTGCTGACCAGCGCGACGCGCGAGATGGCCAAGGCCACCCTGGTGCAGCTGGAGCTCCCTCCGCCGGCCAGCGGGCAGGTAATGATCAAATCCGGGTTCGTACGGCAGCTGGACCTGCGGCCGGGCGAGGTCGACGCGGTACGCGGCCGCCTGCGGGCCGAGGGCACCGCCGCCCGGGCTCAAGGCACCGTGGTGCCGGACTCTCTGCTGGAGCTGCTTGCCTCGTTCGAGCGGCCCGCGCTGCTCTCTCCGCCGCCACCGCCCGGTGACTTCGCCGACGTCTCCGTCGCCGCGCTGCACGCGTTCGGGCAGGCCGTGGTCGACCTGCGGCGCCAAGGCGCCGAACGGCTGGACGAGGTACGGGCCGAAGGCGTGCGGGCGGTGCCCTCGGCCGAAGTCGGCCAGGGCCGGCAGGCGTTGCACAGCGCCGTCGTCGCCGTCAAGGCACTCGAGGTCAATGCGGCGGTGACGCCGATCGGCATGCTGAACCTCGAGCGGCTGGAGATGGCGCCGGCCGGAATCGAACGCGGCGAGCTCATCGCGACCATCCCGCTGGCGCCGCTGGAGGAGACCGCCGTCACCCACAAGGAATGGTCGGTGCAGTCGAAGGAGTTCACCTCGATCGTGACCGACTCGATGGAGAACACCAGCGAGACCGGGGTGACCGACAACACCGAGCTGGCGCAGTCGACGACCTCGCAGGCGCAGCACTCGAACCAGTTCAACATCACCGGAACGGTGTCCGGCGGCATCCCGGTGATCTCCGGATCGTCATCGGCCGGCTTCACCGCCCAGGACTCGAGGTCGCAGTCGGCCACCACCAGCACCAAGCACGCCACGGCCCTGACGAAGAAGGCGTCCGCACGGGCGAAGCAGGAGCACAAGGTCACCATCTCCACCAAGACGGTCACCGGCAGCGAGGAGAGCACGACCAGGAAGCTGCGGAACCCGAGCCCGACCGACCCCGTCCGCATCGACTACTTCAGCATGATGCGCAAGTGGCGGGTGCGGCTCTACCGGCACGGGCTGCGGCTGACCTACGACCTCGTCGTACCCGAGCCCGGGGCCTCGCTGCGGAAGGCGCACAAGGAGCTCGAGGACCTGAAGTCGCAGATCGGGCCGTTCCAGTTCAACGTCCCGCACTACGCGGTCACCGAGCGGGTGCTCGAGGGCGAGTCGCAGCCGCACTACCGGGTGCTGGCCGAACGGTACGGCGCGGTCGTGCCGGATTTCCCGGTACCGCCGCCGGACCCCTATTTCAACGTGACGGCGGACAACACCGACGGAGCAAGGATCTTCACGCCGCCCGCCCTCGACATCCCGAAGGGCTACTGGATCAAGAACCTGAACCTCTGGTTCGCCTCCGAGAGCAGGACCGGCGACTTCAACTACAACCTCAAGGTGCTCGGATCGGAGCTTCCGGAGTTCAACGAGGCCCAGGGCAGTCACGGGCCGATCGACCTGACCACCGAGGAGAACGGGAGGTTCCTCCTGCACGCGACCGGGCCGGTCGCGATCTCGTTCCGCCTGGTGAACAACAGGCAGACTTGGATCAAGGTCGTCGCCACCCTCGAAGAGGCCAAGGGCCAGCAGGCCAGGACCGCCTGGCAGGCCGAGGTGTGGAACGCGCTGCGTGACGCGGCGCAGACCCAGTACTACGAACGGCAGCAGGAGATCGCCACCAAGATCGCCGCACTGGAGGAGAAGCTCGCGAGCGTCGACACCCTGACCCTGCGCCGCGAGGAGAGCGACGAGGTCATGAAGTGCGTGCTCCGCTTCCTGCTCGGACCGGATTTCGACTTCATGCCGCAGGAGGTCATCGACGCGTTCACGGCGGCCGGCGTCGATCTGGCGCACGGCATCGGATTCGACGGCAACGGCCTCGGCCTGAGCGCGCTGCAGTGGGCGACGGTGCGCAAGCACGAGGAGCTGGTGCGTCTCATCAACCAGGCCATCGAATGGGAGAACGTCGTCACCTTCCTGTACTCCTACTTCTGGGACGTGCCGCCCAGCTGGGATTTCGTCCGCCAGATCCAGCACCCGGACGCGACCCGCCAGGCGTTCCTGCGCGCCGGCAGCGCGCGCGTCGTCCTCACCGTGCGCCAGGGCTGGGAGGAAAGGTGGCTCGCCTTCGCCGAAGGCGGTTTCAAGGACTCCGACCCGCCGGTCGAGCCCGATCCGCGATACCTCACCATCGCCCAGGAGATCGCGGCCTATGACAGCCGGAACTACCCGGGCATCCCGCCGGCCAACCCGGGGCGCAGCGCGGTGCGGCTCGAAGAGTCGGTCTACACGACCGCCGCCGTCGCGGTGACGCCCGGGCGGCCGGTGAACATCAAGGTCGAATCGAGCGCCGGTTTCCTGGTCGGAGCGCACGTGGTCATCGACGTCGCCGACGAACGGCGCATCCAGGAGAGCCAGGTGATCATCGCGATCCCCGACTCCACCCACATCGTGGTCGGCGCGCTCGGCAGACCGCACGACGGCACCGCGGCCCCGTTCCCCATCCTTCAGCCGGGCACGAAGGGAGCGTTGATCGCCGAATGGAACGAGTACACCCCGTCCTCCGGTGTCGACATCGCGCTCACCTCCAACCTCGGCACCGTGTCCTAGGGGATGCGCCATGGCCGACCCACTGAACCCCCTGCGCGACGAGGACACCTGCACACTGCTGGCCGAGCGTGACGAGGGGCCCACCACGCTCGAGTACCTCGCGGCCGAGCTGTGGGTCCGTTACCACTTCGAGCGGGAATTCGAGGCCCGCCCGGGCTCGACCTGGGTCACGCACCAGCTGGACCGCATCACCGAGCACTGGGGTACGCCGGCGAAGCCGAAGGGCCAGTCCGCCTATCCACGGGTCACCGCGGAGCCGCCCGACCCGGTGCTCAAGATGGCGTTGCGGGTGCTCGGAGAGGATCTGCGCAATCCGCTGTCGCCGGCCAAGGTGAAACAGATCCGCGAGATGCTCGACCCCGAGTCCGGCACTCCGGCCGTCCGGATCATCGAGGCGATCCGGACGCTCAGTCCCGGAGGCGCGCTCAAGCCCGACATGCTGGGCATCCAGTCGTACGTGCCCGACCTCACGCTCGAGGCGCTGGAGGTCTGCACCCGCAAGACGCAACTCGC
>NZ_JABVEB010000353.1 GCF_014323665.1 Actinomadura sp. HBU206391
GTCGTTCGGTCTCCTGCAGGATTCTCGGCGCGATGAGGACGACGACGATTCCCACCGGGACGTTGATGAACAGCACCCAGCGCCAGGACGCCCACTCGGTCAGCATTCCGCCGAGGATGAGGCCGACGGACGCGCCCGCCGACGAGGTGGCCGAGAAGATGCTGAGTGCCCGGTTCCGCTCGGGCCCCTCGGCGAAGTTGGTGGCGATCAGGGCCAGCGCGCTGGGTGCGGCGAAGGCGGCTCCGATCCCCTGGACGGCGCGCGCCGTCAGAAGCCAGGCCGGGGAGGTGGCGAATCCGCCGAGCAGCGAGGCGAGTGTGAACAGCGCGATGCCGGCGATGAAGACCCTGCGGCGGCCGAGGATGTCGCCGGCCCGGCCGCCCAGCAGGAGCAGGCCGCCGAAGGCGAGGGAATAGGCGTTGGTCACCCACGACAGGCCGGTCGTGGAGAAGTGCAGGCTGTGCTGGATGTCGGGAAGCGAGACGAACACGACGGTCGCGTCGAGCACGACCATCAGCTGGCAGGCGAGGATGACGGCCAGCGAGATCCCCGAGTGATGACCGCGTCGCCGCCCCGGCGGGTCGGCGGGCAGCGTGTCCCCCGAAGGGATGGTCTGCTGGGGCATGAGTCGTAGACTCCTTCTGCAGGAAGGTTCCGGGCGTCCCCCGAAGTGGCTGTCGGGGTCGCCCAGGCTAAACGGAGGATGCCTCCGGAACGATACGGAGGTATCCTCCGTTTCGCAACCGTGTGAGGAGGCGCGATGTCGACATCGGCCAAGGAGCGTCCGATGCGTGCCGACGCGCGGCGCAACTACGAGCGTCTGCTCACCGAGGCCAAGGGGGCGTTTCTCGAGCACGGCGCGGACGCGCCGCTCGAGGACATCGCCCGGCGCGCCGGCGTGGGCATCGGAACGCTCTACCGTCATTTCCCCACGCGGCTGGCGCTGCAGGAGGCGGTCTACCGCGATCAGGTCGAATCGCTGGTCGCGGCGGCGTACGACCTGGCCGAGACCCTTCCGCCCGGTGAGGCGCTGGCGGCCTGGATGCGGTCCTTCGTCGAGTCCGCGAGGACCAAACGTGGGCTCATGCAGACGCTCAAGGCCGTCATCGACAAGCACTCCGAGCTGTTCGCCCGCTGCCATGAGGAGATCCGCGAGGCGGTCGGCCTCGTGCTCGCCCGTGCCCAGGAGAGCGGTACCGTACGCCCCGACCTGACCGTCCCGGACCTGCTCAAGCTGATCCACGCGCTGTCCGTCGCGACCGAGCACGCGCCGCCGCAGGACATCGACCGTCTGCTGTCCTTCCTGCTGGACGGCCTGCGCTCTCAGCCCTGACCCTCAGTCGCCGCCGTACGGGAATGCGCCTGCCGTCCCGGCGGGTTCGATCCGTGCGTGTGGTGTTCGACGAAGGGCCAGGGATGACCGCGATCGCGGACGGGCGGAAAGAGGTGGCCCCGACCAGGACGACGCGGCTCCGGCTGATGTTCATTCTCGGTGCGCTGACCAGCATCGGGCCGCTGTCGATCGACATGTACCTGCCGGCTCTGCCCCGCCTCACCCACGACCTGTCCGCTGGCGCGTCGCGCGTACAGCTCACCCTGACCGCGTGCCTGGTCGGGCTGGCCGCCGGGCAGTTGGTGGCCGGCCCGGTCAGTGACATGTGGGGGCGGCGGCGTCCGCTCATCGCCGGCGTGGCGCTCTACACGATCGCCTCGCTGCTGTGCACGATCGCCCCCGACGTTCATCTGCTCATCGCGCTGCGGTTCGTCCAGGGCGCGGCGGGGGCGGCCGGCGTCGTCATCGCCCGTGCGATCGTGCGCGACCTGCACGACGGGCCGGCCGCCGCCAGGTACTTCTCCCTGCTCATGCTGGTCAACGGCGTCGCGCCGGTGGCCGCGCCCGTCATCGGCGGCCAGCTGCTGCGCTTCACGTCCTGGCGCGGAGTCTTCGTGGTCATCGCGGTCATCGGCGCGCTGATGACGGTCGCGGTGCTGGTCGGGCTGCGCGAGACGCTGCGGCCGCTCGATCGGCACACCGGGGGGCTCGCGGCCACGCTGCGGACGTTCGCCGGGCTCTGTGCGGACCGGGCGTTCATGGGGTACGCGCTGTCGGGCGGGCTCGCGTTCGCGGCGATGTTCGCCTACATCTCCGGTTCGCCGTTCGTGATCCAGAACATCTACGGCCTGTCCGCGCAGACCTACAGCCTCATCTTCGCGATGAACGCGCTCGGGATCGTGGCGGTCGGCCAGATCGGCGGATGGCTCGTCGGCAGGGTCGCACTGCGCAGACTGCTCGCCGCGGGCCTGTGCATGTCGCTGGCCGGCGGCGTGACGCTGCAGGTCGCGGTCTTCGCGGGGCTCGGGCTGCCGGGCGTACTGCCCGCGCTGTTCCTCGTCGTGTCGGCCATCGGCCTGATCATGCCCAACTCCGCGGCCCTCGCGCTGTCGGGCCGGCCGCCCGGCGTCGCCGGCAGCGCGTCCGGCCTGATCGGGCTCGCCCAGTTCGTCATCGGCGGCGCCGCCGCCCCGCTGGTCGGCATCGCCGGTTCGCACACGGCCGTCCCGATGAGCATCGTCGTCGGCGGTCTCACGGCCGCCGCGTCACTGGCCTTCCTGACCCTCTCTCGCGGAGATCGACCGCTCTAAACTACGGCTTGTAGTACTACCGATAGTCGTATTAGTTTGTGGTCATCGACGGGAAAGGGGAGCCGATGTCGGGTGACCGAACGTTCCATTTGCCGGGCGGGGACCTCGCGACCATCAGGCACACCGCACGGGACACGGATGGCGCGCTTTTCGAGTTCGAAGCGGTGCTGGCGCCCGGACGCTCCGGACCGCCGGCCCACCTCCATGTGGGTCAGGAGGAGTCCTTCACCGTGGTCGAAGGACTGCTGCGTGTGCGCTCGGGCTGGAACTGGAGTGAGTTCGGCGCCGGAGAGACGGTCACTGTTCCGTCCGGCACCGTGCACACCTTCGCCAACCGCAGCGACAAGCCCGTCAGGATGGTGGTGCGGATGACCCCGGCCCTGGCGTTCGAGCAGATGTTGCGGATCCAGGGCGAGTCGAGGGTGCCGCCGATCCTGCGGATCGCGTCGCTCAACCACGGCCCGGACACGTCCTTCTTCCTGTCCGGTCTGCCACTGCCCGTGCAACGGCGGATGTGGAACGCACTGGCGCGGATCGCCCGGCTCACCGGGCGTACGGAGATCCCTGCCAACCGGTGACCGCCGCCCGGGCCGAACGGACCGGCCGTCCCCGGTAGGCGAGTGCGATACCTCGCCGTCACGGAGGGCGATCGGGTGATCTTGTGGCGATTTGTCGGTAGCGGACGGCACAATACGTCGGCATGACGGTGGGGTGGGACGCGGTCGCGGATGTCGAGTGGTCCAGGCTTTTCCATGCGTACGGCATGGCGGCCGACACGCCGGCACATCTGCGGGCGCTGACGAGCGACGACGGCGACGATCGGCGGGCGGCGATCGACCATCTGTGGAGTGCGGTGATCCATCAGGGCACGCCCTGGTCGGTGACCCCTCCCGCGGCTCTGGTCGTGGCGGGGCTGCTCGCCGCCCCGTCCATGTCGACGCCTGCGGCCGGCTCCATCGGTGCTGCGATGGGCGCTGACCCGCCGCCGCTACGCGCCACGTTGCTGAGCTTCCTCGCGGCGGTGGCGGCGGCGGGGCTCCCCGGCCTCAGCGACGACGAGCTCAGCGCATCGGCCTTTCCGCCCGGACGGGAGCCCGAGATCGCCGCGGCGCTGGAGGCCATCCTCGCGGATGACGAAGGCGAGGCCTGGGAGTCCGACGAGATCGAAGCGATCATGAATCGGGTGGTCGTCGAGATCCGGGCGGCGGCACCAGCGATCATGGAAGCGGCCGGCGCGTGCCTGGTCGACGACGACTCCCGGGTACGCGTCAACGCGGCTCATGCGCTCAGCGCCCTGGCTGCGCTGCCCGGGATGGCGGATCGCCGCGACGCCCTGACCACCCGGATGGAGGCGGCGGCGCACCTGGCCGCCCACAGGGACGAGCGGGCGGCCCTGGTGATGGCCATGGGCGAACTGGGTGCCGCACCGCGTGCGTTCCTGTCCGACCCGGACCCGGCCGTACGAGCCTGTGCCGCACTCGCCCCGGCTCTGGCCGGCGAAGTCGCGGCGACCGGTGAGATCCTCGCCGCTCTCGCCGATCCGCGCGCGGCGGACGGCTGGTTCACGAACCGGCCTCCGCAGTTCCGTGGGCACGTCCGTTTCACCCTGATCGCGGCCGCCGCGGCGCGCGTCTCCCGATTCGAGGAGCTGCTCCCCGCAGCGGTGGCGGTCGCCGCCGTCGGCAATGCGTACACCGTCGACTCAGACTGGGGGCCGCTGCTCAGGGCGGCCTTTCCCGATCCGGGCGACCCGCCGGAGCCGCCCGCGCGGCTCACCGAGGCCCAGCGCGCCTACCTGGGAGCGTTGGTCGCCAATGACGAGTTGTGGGACACGCGGATCGGCAACGCCCGCTGGGCCTTCACCCGTGTCGGGCTTCCCTACGATCGCGAAGCCTGCCGCCGGTTCGTGAAGTAGGCACCGCCCACTTCTGGCGTGATCATGCAGTTGTTCGCCTCTCCGGAGCGAACAACTGCATGATC
>NZ_JABVEB010000354.1 GCF_014323665.1 Actinomadura sp. HBU206391
CCGGTGTTCTCGGCGATGAGCGCGATGACGGCCGGGAGCGCGAGCAGGATCGCCGACATCTTCAGGTCGGGCCCGTGCATGTCCGGCAGCCCGATCCAGTCCGCGTCGGACACCCCGTCGAAGCTCACCCGGTCATGGGGCGCGGCCTTGGCCAGCGCGGGGACCAGCGAGGTGATGGGCCCGGCCGTCAGGTCCAGCACCCATGACAGCGCGAAGCCGAAGACCAGCCCCAGCAGGATCGCGACCCGGCCGACGAAGCCGCGGAACAGCACCATGACGAGGAAGACGAAGCACATGGTGGCCAGCGCGACCCAGTGATCCTGCGGCCAGTAGGTGTCGGCGACGACGTACGCCAGGCCGAACCCGATGAGCATCACCACGGCGCCGGTCACGACCGGCGGGAACACCCGGTGGATGACGTCGGTGCCGAGGAAGTGGATGGCCAGCCCCGCGGCCGCCAGCACGAGGCCGGCCACCAGGATCGCGCCGGTGACTGTGGCGCTCGTGCCCCCGGCCGCCCGGATCGCGACGACCGCTCCGACGAACGAGGCGCTGGTGCCCAGGTAGCTCGGCACCTTTCCGCGCGTGATGAGCAGGAAGACGATCGTGGCGACACCGGACATCATCACCGCGAGGTTCGGGTCGAGGCCCATGATGATGGGGAACACGAACGTGGCGCCGAACATGGCGATGACGTGCTGGGCCCCCAGCCCCGCCGTCCGCGGCCAGCTCAGCCGCTCGTCGGGCCTGACCACGTGTCCGGGCGCGGGGCTCTTCCCGTCGCCATGGACCTTCCAACCGACTGCCATCACGGCCTCCTAAGGCTCGGTGGCAGGCCCGTGTCCCCCCGGTCCTCGACCCGCCGCGACGGTCCCGCGTTATGCGGGCAAGCTAGATGTACCCCGGTCGGCGGGCACCGTCGACACCTGCCAAAGCCCGCGCCACGGGTTGGCAAGAGAACACATCGACCGGATCGCGGGCGACATGCGGCGCCGGTCCCGCGGGCGGCGTGCGGCACGCGGTGGCGGCCACGTGCCGCACAGAGTGCCGTACGGCGTTCCGCACGTCGTGCTCCACCGCCGGGGCGGAGCACGACGGTGCGGGTCACGCCGCGGATCAGATGCCGCGCATGCGCAGCACGTGCAGGGCCAGCGTCAGGTTGAGCCGCAGATGGGCGTCCTCGGTGAAGGACCCGAGCATCCGCTCCAGCTTCCCGATGCGATAGCGCAGCGTGTTGTAGTGGAAGTGCAGCCGGCGTGCGGTCTCGGCCACGTTGAGGTTGGTCTCCAGCAGCACCTGCAGGGTCCGGCGCAGGTCGACGGCCTCCGGATCGTCGTCTCCCGCCAGCTCGCCGAGCGTCTCGCGTACGAACGCGTGCAGTTCTCCCGCGTCGGCGACCAGGCTGAGCAGCCGGTAGACGCCGAGCTCGTTGAAATGCGCGAGCGAGCCGAACCCGTGCAGCTGGCGGCCGACCCGTACTGATTTGACCGCCTGCTCGTAGGCCTCCGGCAGCGACGTCGGGCAGGCGACCACCCGGCTGACCCCGGTCGAGAACGTGCGTCTTCGTCCCGGGTGTTCGCCGAAGACCGTGGTCGCGTCCTTGACCAGGCCGGCCAGATCGCCGTCGCCGGACAGCCCGACCACGGCCACGACCTCGTGCGCGAAGCTGGCCACCGCGGCCTTGGGGTCCCGGCGTCGTACGGCCGCCGTCCACGCCGTGGCCAGCCGGTCCTGCGCCTGCCGCTCCTCGCCGCCCTTCGCGCGGCCGTCCTCGGTGCGGGGCTCGGGAACGCGGTCGGCCCGGCCGAGGCGGGTCTCGGCGGTGCCGCCGCCCCTGCCCTCGGGGTCGAGCTCGGCGACCGCCACCGCAACCGGACGGTCGAGGTCCCAGCCGAACCCCGTGCAGTGGGAGATGATGCGGTCGTCGGCGCCCGCCCGGCCGGCGAGGATGTCGCGCAGGAAGTCCGCGCGGTACTTGCTCTCGACGGCGGCGACGGCCTGCTGCTTGGTGATGACCAGCGCGGCGACCGTGGCGGCGCGTTCGAGGATGCCGACGTCGGTCTCACGGAGCGTCCCGCCGGCGCTGTAGGCGATGATCCTGCCGTGGTCGAACCCGCCGGCGACGACGGGGACGACGACATGGTCGCCGTTGCCGCCGTAGCCGGGCTGCGCCCCCGGCCAGCCGGGCCCGTCGACCCAGGCGTCGCACACGGCCTTGACGTGTTCCTCCGGGCCCGCGCCCGCGAGCATGCGGCGGTCACCGTCGACGGCGATGACGGCGACGTCGAACAGGGTGGCCACCTCGTCGATCACGTCCTGGAGCCCTCCGCCCCCGAGCACGATCTGCACGAGCGCGCGGTGCACCTCCTCGGTGCGGGCGAGGATCGCCGCCTGCCGGTTGAGGATGTCGGTGAGCACCTGGTTGAGGATGTCGTCGAAGCCGACGTCATTGGGCAGCAGGATCAGGGGGAATCCGAGCCGGTCGGCCTGCTCGATCATCTCGACCGGCAGTTCGTCGAGGTAGCGGCCGAGTTTGATGGCCAGGGCGGCCAGTCCGCGCTCGTCCAGGTCGGTCACCAGGCGTCCCAGTGACTGCGGTGTGTTGCGCAGCGGATAGCCGGTGGTCAGCAGGAGCTCGTGTGGCTTGACCCACGCGAGGATGTCCGGCACCTCCATGACGTTGAGGCGCTGGACGATGCGATCCAGTCCGGACGCTCCACCGATCAGGCGGGCGCCCGCGAGGGTCGAGACACCGAGAACCTCTCCGACCGATAGGCCGTACGTCAGGGTTCCGGTGCTCGCGAGCCGCAGCGCTGGTGGGCTGGGCTCGGCGGGAGTGTAGATCATGCAGGGGTCACCTGGCCTCTTAAGCACACATCGCCCGACAAGTCATGATCGCTACGGACACGCGATCAACACTGACAAGAAATACGAACGTTGACAACCATCCTTGGCATCTTTCTCCATACGGTGAGAGGCGGCCGCCGTTTACGTTCGCCACCAATGGAGCCCATGCCTGTTCACCGCCCGCCGTCCGCCGACCGCCCACCGTCCGCCGAGGGACGCCGTTGGAGGGCCGCACCGTGACCTCGACCGTCGTACGCGAGCCGCTCGCCCCGCCCGGCCCGGCGCGCTCGCCGGTGGCGGGCGTCGCCAGCCTCACCCTCCGCGAGCTGCTCGACCGGCCACGGTGCGTGGCACGGGTCATCGCGGTCTTCCCGTCCGCCGTCTACGTCGAGATGCGCTCACCCGCCGAACCACGGGTCCTCGCCGTGGTGGGCTCGGACGCCGTACGGCTTCCTAACGCGATCGTCGTCGCGGCCACCAGCCGGGATCTGCCCTTCGCGGCGGTGCGAGAGGGCGACGACGCCTGGGTGGGCGACGGGGTGGTGGAGGTCACCGGAGCGGGAACGGGCGGCGGCCCGACGTCGCGGCTGCGGATCCGGGTGCGGACGCGCCGCTGGTGGGATCCCTCACCCGTGCTCGGACCCGTGTCACCGGCCCAGCTCGCGCACGGCGCCCTGGGGCTCGCGGCGGAGACGTCCGAGGAGAGGTGCGGTCTTGCCGATCACCCCGGCCCGGGACTGCTCGCCGGCCGATGCGCCGACGGCGATCTGGCGCATGCGGTCGATGCCGCCGAACGGATCGTGGGCCTCGGCCCCGGGCTCACCCCGACCGGCGACGACATCCTCGCCGGGCTGCTCGTCTCACTGCGCCTGCTCGGCGGCTCGGTGCACGGGGGCGACCGGGCCGTCTGGCTGGCCGACTGGCTCGGCGCGGCGGTGACCGCGCACGCCGGAACCCGGACGACGGCGCTGGCCGCGACCCTCTTGCACTGCGCGTCCCGCGGACAGGCCGGCGCCGAGGTGGCGGCCGTCCTGCGCGGGATCGCCGGGCAGGTCCCGCTGCGCCCCGCCGTACGCAGGCTGCTCGGTGTGGGACACACCTCCGGCGCCGACCTGACCTGGGGGCTGCTCGCCGGCTGCCGGGCCACCCTCGCGCTGGCCACCGAGGCGCCCGGACGGCGCAGAGTGACCGCATGACGGCCGAGCGCGTGGAACCGGCCACGAGCACCCACGTCGAGGTACGCCGCGGGGTGTACTACGACTCGGTCACGCTCATGCGGGTGAGCCGTCAGCTGAGCGGGCGCGCCGAGGTGAGCCACGCGCTCACCGCGATGGCCACCGAGCTCAACCGGGAACTCCTCGTCCAGATGGGGTTCGAGCCCCCGGCCGACGCCGGGCCCACTGACCTCCTCGTGGCGATCCGGACCGTCGACCAGGCGGTGCTCGCCGACGCCCGGGAGGCCCTTGACGCGCTGCTCACCGACGCCTCGCGCGCACCCGTCTCCGAGCCCGGGCCCGGAGACCTGCCCGCGTCCCGCACCATCGGGTCCGCCGCCGGCCGCGCCGACGCCACCCTCGCGCTGGTGTCGGTGCCGGGCCAGTACGCCTTCATCGAGGCGATGGACGCCCTGAGCTCCGGGCTGAGCGTCATGATCTTCAGCGACAACGTGCCGGTCGAGGAGGAGATCGCCCTCAAGGAAGAGGCGGCCCGCCGGGATCTGCTGGTCATGGGACCCGACTGCGGCACGGCCGTCGTGGGCGGCGCCGGGCTGGGC
>NZ_JABVEB010000355.1 GCF_014323665.1 Actinomadura sp. HBU206391
CTCCAGCGGCTCCAGGCCGCCGGCCGCCCGTACCTGGGCGATCAGCGGGGCGATCTGCTCCAGCAGGTACCCGCCCCGCCTGAGCTGGTGGGCCAGCCGGGCGTCCCGTACGTCGGCCTCGTCGTAGACGCGGTATCCGGTCCGCGGGTCGCGGCGCGGGCGCACCAGCCCGGCACGCTCCCATTTGCGCAGCGTCGCAGGCCGGATCCCGAGCCTCCCTGCCAGCGGCCCGATGAACGTGCCGCCGGGCCCGGACACCGCGGCCGGCTCGGACACTGCGTCTGATTCGGACGCCGTGGCGGGCTCCAGGTCGCGGAGGGCGCTCTCCACGGCCTGTAGGGTCCGGCGGTCGTCGAGGAGCTGGGCGTGGCTCTCGTCGATGAGGCGGAACGCCTCCTCGACCACGCCCTGGTTCACCGCCCGCATGATCGACGTCGCCGTCTGGTGGCCGTGGCCGGGCACTAGAGCGAGGAACGCGCGCAGAGCCCGCGCGTGCAGCGGGGTATAGGTGCGGTAGTCGTGGGCCGTGCGACCGGCGGCCGGAAGGATGCCGGCCTCCTCGTAGTTGCGGATCGCCTGCGTGGACAGACCGTACCCGCGCGCCAGGTCAACCGGCCTGAGCCGCTCACCGTTTTGAAGGTTTCGTCCCATGAGCCTGCCGATATCGCGGGGAAGTTTCAACCGAGAGTTCAATGATACCGTTGAAGGCGTGGCTATTGACCTCAAGGACACCGCCCATGCCGTCGAGGCCGCCGCGGTCATGGGGTGCTCCCGGTCCGACCGCGACTGCTCGCCCTGGGTGAGCCGACCCACCTGAGCCAGGAGTACGCCTTCCTGGCCACCGCCCTCGGCACGATCCGCCACCAGGGAGTCGACACCCCATCCTCCGACACCAGGAATCCTCGTCCGTCGCCGGGCACGCCCCGAATTCAAAGGTGGATCACCAGGCCATCGCACCCTGACGGTCACGGAAGGTCCCGGACGGTCCGTCCGCCCCGATGGTGGCGAGTTCGACGATCGCGTCTGTCCCCTCGGTCACCGTCTGCGGGCCGCTGTGCCCGTTGAAGTCGGTCGCGGTATAGCCCGGGTCGGCCGCGTTCACTTTCACGTCCGTCCATGCCTTCGCGTACTGCGTCGTCAGCATGGTCACGGCAGCCTTCGACGACGTGTAGAGCGGCGTGACGATTCGCGACTCGACGCGCTCGACGTCGTGGGTCGCGGCGAACGACCCCATGCCGCTCGAGACGTTGACGATGACCGGGTTCGCGGACTTGCGCAGTAGGGGCAGGAACGCGTGCGTCACCCGGACGATCCCCACGACATTGACCTCGAACACCGCGCCGGCGTCAGCGGCCGTTATCTGGTCGGCGGGCTTGTGCGTCCCGTGGATACCCGCGTTATTGATGAGGACGTCGATGAACCCCTCATGGGCTCCGATGTCCGCGGCGGCCGCGGCCACCGACGCGTCGTCGGTCACGTCGATCTGGACGAAACGGGCACCGAGTGCGTCGGCGGCCGCCTGGCCGCGCTCTGGATCGCGAGCGCCGACGAGGACGGTGTGGCCGGTCTCGATCAAACGGCGGGCGGTTTCGTACCCGAGGGATCTGTTGGCTCCTGTGATGAACGTTGTGGTCATGTGTTCACTCTCGGCCAGTGACGAGAGGAGAACCAGTGCCCTCTGCGACGGTGGGACGGCCAGTACCAGGCAGATACGGCAATCCAGCGGGCATGATGGTCGAGTGGACGAGACCCTTGGAAGGGCATTGCGCCGCTGGCGCGACCGGCTTTCTCCCCTCGACGTCGGGCGGACCGCACGGCTCGGGCGACGTGCGGTGGGGTTGCGACGCGAGGAACTGGCCGAGCTCGCAGGGCTGTCCGTCGACTATGTGGTGCGGCTGGAGCAGGGGCGCGCCACGAACCCTTCGGCGCAGGTCGTCGCGAGCCTGGCCAGGGCACTGCAGCTGGAACCCATGGAGCGCGATCACGCCTACCGGCTGGCCGGCCTCCTCCCGCCGCGGGAGGGGACGATCTCTACGCATGTTCCAGCGGGGGTCCAACGGGTGCTGGCTCGCCTCGGGGAGTTCCCCGTGGGCGTGTTCAGTGCCGACTGGACCTTGCTGTCCTGGACCCCCGCGTGGGCAGTGCTGCTGGGCGATCCCGGCGCGCGGGCGCCGGTCGAGCGCAACCTGGTGCGGGCGGTCTTCACCACAGGACCCAAAGGGCTCGCGGCCTGGCCCGTGCTCCACGACGGCGACGCCCTGAACCGCGCACTCGTCGCCGATCTGCGCACGGCTCTCGTCGACCACCCCCGTGACCGTGGACTGATCGACCTTGTCGCGGGCCTGCGCTCCAGCAGTACGGAGTTCAGCCGGCTGTGGGACGAGGGTGCGGTCGGTCGGCACGTCTCGGCTCGCAAGACAATCGTGCACCCCCAGGTCGGCGAGGTGACGTGCGACTGCGACGTGCTCACCGTTCCAGGCTGCGACGTCCGGCTCGTCGTCTACACGGTGGCCGCGGGTTCCGCCGATGCGGAGAAGTTGGAGTTCCTGCGGGTCACGAACGGGGTGGCCGCCGACGGCCCCTCGCCTCCGGTGCCCGGTCCGTTCTCCACGCCGTAACAGCCCCACCGAACACAGAACAGCCACTCGGCCAGCGACGGCGCCGGAACCCGTGACGTGTCCACCCACCGACTGTAAAGCCCGCAAGGCCTTCACCTCCGGGAACCTCGCACGTCCCGCGGCCATTGCCCTGCCGGCCCAGGAGGGAGAGCACGCCACCGCGAGCTCACACGTCGTTGCCTTGTGATCTGCTCACGTGCGCCGGCACAGACCCGACTCGCTGCTCGAGCCGCACGCGATCAGCCGCGCCGCGGAGTGACGAGGCCGGATTCGTAGGCGAACACCACGAGCTGGGCGCGGTCCCTGGCACTCAGCTTGGTCATCGCCCTGCTGACGTGGGTCTTCGCGGTAGTCGGGCTGATCACCATGTGGGCGGCGATCTCGTCGTTGGACAGGCCGCGGGCCACCAGCGCGGTGACCTCGCGCTCGCGGTTGGTCAGCACGTCGAGCCCCTCGGGCGCGGACTCGGGACGGCGTGCGACGTACTCGCCGATCAGACGGCGGGTGATCGCTGGGGACAGCAGCGCGTCGCCGCGGGCCGCGACCCTGACACCCTGCAGCAGGTCGGCGGGCTCGGTGTCCTTGACCATGAAGCCGCAGGCGCCGGCGCGGAGCGCGTTGAAGACGTACTCGTCGAGGCCGTAGTTGGTGAGGATCACGACGTGAACGCCGCCCAGCCGCTCGTCGACGGCGATCAGCCGGGTCGCCTCGATGCCGTCCATCACCGGCATCTGGATATCGACGAGGGCGACGTCGGGCCGGTGCTCGAGGGCGAGCGCGACGCCCTGCTCGCCGTTCGCGGCCTCGGCCACCACCTCGATGTCCTCCTCGATCTCCAGCAGGGCCCGGAAGCCGCCGCGAATGAGCGCCTGGTCGTCCACGATCAGCACGCGAATCACGATGGTTCTCCAAGGGGAAGCTCGGCGCGTACGGTGAAGCCGCCCTCGGGGCGGGGGTCGGCTCGCAGCCGGCCGCCGAGCGCCGCGACGCGCTCGCGCATGCCGAGCAGACCCGTGCCGGGCACGGGCGGCGCGTCCGGGTCGGCCTTGCCGTCGTCGTCGACCTGCACGACCAGCTCCTCGCCTGCGTAGTCGATGCGCACAGCCGCGGCTGCCCCGCCGGCATGCCTGGAGACGTTGGTGAGCGCCTCCTGGACGATCCGGTACGCGGCCCGGTCCACCTCGGCCGGCAGCTCCTGCCGTGTGCCGGAGATCGTCACCGTGGCCGGCAGTCCGGTCGAACGGGCCCGCTCCACCAGGTCGTCGAGCCGGTCAAGACCGCTGGCCTGGGCCTCGCCGTCAGAGCGGTCGGCGTCGCGCAGCACCTCCAGGGTGGCCCGCAGCTCGCGCATGGCGTCGCGGCTGGCCTCCTGGATGGCCAGCAGCGCGGGGGGCGCGTCCTCGCCGCGCTTGCGTGCCAGGTGGACGGCCACCCCGGCCTGGACCTTGATGATCGAGATGCTGTGGGTGAGCGAGTCGTGCAGTTCCCTGGCGATGCGCAGCCGCTCCTCGCCCGCACGGCGCAGGGCCGCCTCCTCGCGGGTCCGCTCGGCCTCGGCGGCCCGCTGCTCGGCCTCCTCCAGGTACGCCTGCCGGTGCCGGGTCACCGTCGCTATCACGCCGGACGCCACGAACCAGCCGACCAGCAGTGCGGTGTCCTGGAGGGTCTGCCCGGACCCGTCGGCGCCGGGCAGGTTCACCGCCAGGTCGGTCCCCAGGAAGACCATGGCCGCCAGCACTGCGGCCGGCGGATGGCCGACCCTGACCGCGGCGAACACCGACACCATCACGGGAAAGGCGGCCGCCGGGCCCGGCTGGATGTGCGCCGCGACCACGGCCATGCAGGCCGTGCTGACGAGCAACGACACCAGGGGCGCCCGCCGCCACGCGACGAGCGCAAGCGAACCGGCGAGGACGGCCGAGAGATCAAGCGCGCCAGCGTGCGGCGTGTAGAGCACGACGACCGACAGCAGGACGGCCATCCCCGCGGCGAGC
>NZ_JABVEB010000356.1 GCF_014323665.1 Actinomadura sp. HBU206391
GCTGAATCGAAAATCGGTGCTCAGCTGGGCAGGCGGCAGCACCCGGCGGAGCGTCAGCGGAGCCGGGTCCTTGGAGCGGTGTGGTCAGGCGGCTTGCTCGAGGGTGACTTTCTTGCCGGAGAGTCGTTCGAGTTCGCGGATCAGTTGGCGTTTGCGGCGTTCGGGGGCGAGGCGGTCGTGGAAGTCGGCGCCGAGGTCGGTGAAGTGGGCGTCGGGGTTGGAGAGCAGGTGGTAGGCGATGGTGAGGATGGAGTTGCCCACGGCGACCAGGGCGCGTTTCTTGCCCCGGCGTTTGGCGACCCTGCGATAGCGGGACCCGAGGAAGGTCTTGGTCCGGGACGCGCCCATCGCCGCCTCACCGAGCGCGCCGCCGATCCAGGGGTTGCCCTTGCCGGTGGAGCTGGACTTGTTGCGGCCCGCGGACTGTTTGGCCTTGGGTGCGAACTTGGCCCAGGACACCAGGTGCCCGGCGGTGGGGAAGCGATCCATGTCCGCCCCGATCTCAGCGATGATCTCCTGGGCTCCGGTCTTGCCGATGCCGGGGATCTCATCCAGTTGAGCCACCTGGCGGGCGAAAGGGGCCAGGGCCTCATCGATCCTGGCGTCGAGCCGGTGGATCTGGGCGCTCAGCACGTCGACACGTTCCAGCATCATGGCCAGCAGATAGCCATGGTGGTCGCGGAAGTGCCCGGTCAGCGCCTCCTGCAGAACGCTGATCTTGGCGCGCATGGAACCCCGCGCCATCTGCGCGAGCACCTTCGGGTCGCGCTGCCCGGTGACCAGCGCATCCAGCATTGCCCGGCCGGACACCCCGAACAGGTCGGAGATCACCGCGGATAGTTTGATCTGGGTGTCTTCCAGCAGCTTCTCGGCCCGCTGCTTCTCCCGGGTCCGTTCCTGAATCAGGGTGCGCCGGTACCGGCACAGATCCCGTAGCTCCCGCTGCCAGGGCGGCGGGACGAACGACGGGCGGAGCATTCCCCGCTCGGCCAGCTTGCACAGCCAGATCGCGTCCAGCTTGTCGGTTTTCGGACGACCCGGCACGTTCTTGACGTCGCGGGCGTTGACGACCCAGCACTCGATGTCGTCCTCCAGCAGGTAGAACGGCGGCTTCCAGTACACCGACGTCGCCTCCATCACGCACCGGGTCACGCCCTGGCACACCAGCCAGTCCCGCAACCCCAGCAGCGACGCCGTGGTCGTGGCGAACGTACGGACCTCCTGCCGGCGCCTGCCCCCGATCGTGTCGTGCGGCACCCGCACACACGCCACCAGCGACGCCTTCCCGATATCCAGAGCGGCAACCCGCTCCACCAGCTCAGCAGCCTCCTCAGTGATCTCGTCCATGAGATCGTCCTGTCCCGGCGCGGTGACGACGGAATCCAGCGGCTGCTCGCGGGAGCCAACGGGGAACGGCAGAGGCGGAATCGCGTGCTCAAGGCAACAATGCAGGACCCCTGAAGGCGGCTCCCGGCGTCAGACTAATTGACGGGCTCACAGCACCAAGCACGCTCGACGTCGGCGAGCAACCACCCCCGATTTTCACGCCCGCAGGGCGTCCCCCGCAGGGAAACCGACGACTAATTGCGCCAAGGTGTACTAATTGCGCCAAGGTGTACTGACTGGCGTCATCGAACACGCCACCCGACTGATCGTGCTGACCGCTGTGCCGCACACAGTCGGTGTGCGGCACAGCGGGCCAGGCCCTGATGCGAAACCGCCCGGCCCGCGCGGCCGAACCGGACCCGGCGAGCTGTGATGTGGGCCTGCGCGCGGGCCGGTGAATGATTGGCCTGGTCGCCGCCAGGTCATCGGCTCGGGGGTGAGGAGGTTACTTGACCTCGGCGTCGTAGAACTTCTGGAACTGGCCCGAGGCGACCAGCAGGTGCAGCCACTGGTCCACGAACTCCTTCCAGATGATGTCGCCCTTGGGCAGCATGTAGCCCAGCTCGCCGTACTGCAATGGCTTGTCCGGGCTGACCGCGCACAGCTCCGGATGGATCTTGGACTGAACGACCGCCTCGGTCGCCTCCGTAACCATCACGTCGGCGCGCCCGGCGACGATCTCGTCGAAGATCGTGATGTTGTTCGGCCAGATGATCAAGTCGGCCAGCGGCAGATTGGCGCGGGCGAACGCCTCATTGGTCCCACCCGGCGGAGTGATCGCTTTGACGGTCGGCTTGTTCATGTCGGCGATGGTCTGGAATTTCGACGCGTTCTCACAGCGGGTCAGCGGTACTTTTCCGTTGACCAGCACCGTCTTCGAGAAGAAGACGTCCTTCTGCCGCGCCAACGTGACCGATATTCCGCCGACCGCGATGTCGCACTTCTGCGCAGTGAACGTAGGAACCAGCGCCGCCCAGGGCGAGGGGACGTACCGTACGCTCACCTCGAGCGCCTTCGCCAGGTCGTCCACCATGGTGACGTCGAGTCCATCGTAAGAGCCGTCGGCCTGCCGGAGCGCGAACGGTCGGTAGTCTCCCGGAGTGCACACTCGGATGTAGCCGCGCCGCTGGATCTCGTCGAGCCGGCTGTCGCCATGAGGTTTCGGCTTCACGGACGCGTTGACACTCGCCTGAGTGAAGGACACGCCACCGACGAGGACGACCATCGCGGCGATCACGCTGACGAGCGCGTTCTTGCGGCGCAACCTCACGCTGGCCTTTCTGAGAGCCGAGGAGATCTCGGCCGAGTGTTGTGTCATTTTCATCGTTCGCACCTTGATCGTTTGGGGGTCGCACGATGCTAGGTGGCTCAGGGAAATAGTTCTAGGGCTGTCCCGAATACCAAGACAGGTGTGCCGACCTGCGCGATTCTTGATGGAGTGGTCGCGGTGCTGCCTCAGGCGGCCCCGCAGCTGCTGGAGGCGATGATCAGCGGAACCCGCGAAGTACAAGAGCGACTTCGCCCACCACCACGGCCAGGGAAGGCCAAGGGCGAAGCCGAGGCGATCCAGACCATGCTAGAGGCGCGCGAGAACGCGCTGACTGACGAGGTACGGGCGCGCATCACCTTGACGCGACTGGACCGTCCGGCCGCCACGCAGACCATGATCGATACCAACTTCGGAATGGGCCGTACATCGGCGCGCGTCCGCGCGGCACGGCCTGCGGCATGGGGTCTTGCTTCGCCCGCCCGCAGTTCCGCGCCATGGTTGTCGGCAGCCGCCACAGGCTTTGCGCTCGCCCGGCGGTCATGGTCCACCCTCGCCTGGGCCGCCGGCGGGACACTGGTCGCGACATTCTGGTTCTTCCGTGATCCGGAGCGCCGGGCCGGTTTCGGCGCCGAACAACGACCGGATGCGCGTGCGACCCTGCCGTAGCCGCGGAACCCACGTGGAGAGAGCACGTCGCGGTCGCCGCGCCGCCCGAAGCCCCGGCCCCAGGATGGCCCCATCTCGGCCCCAGACATGATCCTCAACGCCCCTCACCGAGCACGTCTGACTGGTCACGGGTGGCGGGCCGCCTGGGACTCGAACCCAGAACCGACGGATCAAAAGCCGCTCAACGCGCACCGGACCGACACTCGTAGTGTCGGACTGTGTCGGTTCATCCGCGACTCCACTGCTCCGATGCCAGATCATGCCGCGTCGTGCCGTTGCGTTGCATGGCATACGAGCAACCACCGAGCAACCACCGAGCGACCACCGAGCGACCACCGAGCGACCACCGAGCGACCACCGAGCGACCATGGGCATCTTAGGCCTTGTCGACGACGCTTGAAAGCGGACTCAGGCACACATTCCGTGGGCTCCCCTGATCGACCGGCCGCAGGCCGTGAGTTTCAGTCTGCCGGTGCTACAGGTTCAGAGCCGCAACGAAATCGGAAAAGGTCGGTGCGACCATGCGCCATCCGAAAAGCGTGGTGCCGCCCTGGTGAAGGTCGATCCCGTAGATCTCGCCGAAAGCCACCACCCGAGGGTTCTCGGCGCCGGTTCGATAGTCCAGGGCGACCATATCGCCGTCGGAGTAACGGGACACAACGATGAGGTAAGCGGCTTCGATGTCGAGCCAGGGCAACCCGGCAGGCTTGGCCTGAGCGCTTCCCCGCGCCACCCAGTAAATCTGTGCCTGCCCTTCATATTCCGCGGTCACGCGGGCAAGGGCTGTCGTTTCAGCCTCCATTGTCTCGACCGACATGAATTCCATTTTCTCGTCCAGCCACGGAATGACCCTCAGGAGTGCCTGCTCGCCGGGATGGCGCCAACGCCCATCTTCCAGCATCTCCCGGAGCAGAGGCGGCAGCGGAAGTCCTCGGACGCACAAAGGCGATGGAGGTCTCGGATGGTCCACACGGCACAGCCTGCCACCCGACGCTGGATACGTCACGGAATGTGGGTCCACGCCGCCAGGTGCTGGCCCTGGCGGTGCATCATCATCTCGGCGAAGTCGCGGACGTGGGTGCGCAACGCGGCCAGTTGCGGGCAAGCGGCGGTGAGCGCGTCCATCTGGCGCCGTTCGTCGGGGGCCAGGTGGGCAGGGTGCATCCTTCGGCCCAGCGTTTACGCAGGTGAAGTCGTAGGCTTCCAGGGTCTTGGTGCGCTGGTGACCACCTCAGCGGAGGTGACCCGGCTGCGCATCAATGCGGTGCAGGCGATCCGCTCCGGTGG
>NZ_JABVEB010000357.1 GCF_014323665.1 Actinomadura sp. HBU206391
AGCGCGGCCGGGAACCGCTGCTCCGGAGCCAGGCGACGTCCGATCGCGTTCATCCGTGGCCCGTATGTGCGTCACCGAACGGCGAGCCGACCCCGTCGTAGGCGAGCCGGAGCATCATTCCTTGATGCGCGTGGGGCAGGTTGTGGCAGTGGTTCATCCAGATCCCGAGGTTTGTCGCCTTGAAGGCCACCTCCCACACCTCTCCGGGTCGAACGTCGAAGGTGTCCACCCATAGCGGGCTGCCGGAGGAGCGCGTGCCGTCCCTGGACAAGATCAGCACGGGGTGGCCGTGCAGGTGCCACGGGTGCGTCTCGAGGCTCTGGTTCACCACGGTGAACCTGACCAGGTCGCCTTCCGCGACGAGCTGATCGGGGATCGACGGGTGCCCCCGGCCGTTGACCGTGTGTGCGTACGCCGGCCGCCCGTCGACCATTGCCACGCCACGGTCCAGGACGAGCGTGAAGTGCCGGTCGGCATGGCCGCCATCGAACGGCATGGGTGCGGGCTCGCCGTAGTGGAGAAGGTCGAGCTCAGGCCAGTCGGAGGTGTCATCCACGGCTGGTTCGGCGGCTGCTGAGTTGCGATCGGTGTGCAGCCGTACTCCACCGTTGCGATCGTTGTCGACCACGAGTGCCACCGAGGTGTCCGGCATGTCGAAGACCAGGTCGTACCTGCCGCCCGCTGGCAGCCGGAGACCGACCTCGCTGACCTCACCGGGTTGGTCGATGTCCCTGCCGTCGACGCCCGCGACGCGGAATGCTGTGCCGGCGAGTGCGAACCGGTGCGGATCCGAGTCGGTGTTGAGCAAGCGCAGCCGCACAGGCGTCCCTGCCGCCGCGGTGTGGTCGGCGCGTGCGTCCCGATCTCCGATGAGCACGGTGTCGTCGAAGGTGTGTACGGGCAGGGTCAGATCCAGCTCTGCGGCTGCCGTCCTCGGCCTGGGAGCCCGTGGGTGCACGACGAGGGTCCCGTAGAGCCCCTTGCGCACGCCCTCGTGCGAAGCCTGATGGGTGTGGTACCAGTAGGTCCCCACCTGGTCGGCTCGGAAGTGGTAGACGAACTCCTCCCCGGGGGCCACCACGTGCTGGGTGACGCCCGGCGCGCCGTCCTCCCCGCAGGCGATGTCGTAACCGTGCCAGTGCAGGGTCACCCCATCATCGATATCGGCGTTGCGCAGCGTCACCTCGATCAGGTCACCTTCGGTGGCGGCGATTGCCGGACCCGGTAGCTGACCGGCGTACGTCCACGCGTGGAGTTCGCGCCCGGACGGGAGCCGTACCGTTGCCTTCTGTGCGGTGAGTACGTGTCGTTTCGTGGCACCGCCCGGCGCAGGTTTGCGCGCTCCGCGCAGATCAGCCACCGACACGTGCGGACGGTGGTAGGGCAGGTGCGCCGGGCCCCCGCCGGTGGTGACCGACTCGGCTGACAGGAACGACAAGCCGGCTCCCGCACTTCCCGCACCGACCACAACGGCACGACCCGCCAACGTCATGACCTGGCGGCGCGAGAACCTGGGACGACCGTCCGGCGTCAGTGCTGCCGCCGGGTCGTCATCATCGACCGCACTCTCGGCGGCATCGTCGGCCTTCGCCGCGACCGCACGAGCGGTCAGCAGTGCGCCGAGACACACGATCGCGATCGTGATCAGGGCGACGCCCCAGGTCAGGGGGTATCCGACGAAGAAGGTCACCACGAGCCCGGCCAGCGCGGCGTAGGCGGCGGTCAGCAGTGCCACCACACTGCCGGCCGGCAGCACCTGGTCCGGGGCCTGCCGGGCGTCGAGGAGAGGTCGACCGGCGATCAGTGCGGCGGCCAATCCGGTGACGGCGAGCATGGGCAGCCCCAGCAGGACCTTTTCCTGGGCGAACCACCAGCCGCCGGCGCGCGCGAGCATCACCACGGTGGACACCCGAATCAGGGCCGCGACCACTGCCGCCACGAGAAAGCCGAGGCCCAGCCGGACGCGGTTGAGGGCCGTGGTGACGCCTGCCGCGAACCAGGTGGCGACGCTCACCAGGGCGGCGACATGGTCCAGCAGGATCCACTGGATCGTGGTCATGACGTCCGTTCGGTCGTTCGCGCTCCCGAACCGGGCGCGGTCTCTGCGGGGGCTCCGGAACTCGCGAGCTCACGAGCGCGAAGGAAGATCCTGCCGCCCACGGTCGCGATGAGCAGCCCGTTGACCGCGTGCAGGCCGAACACGAGCTCACCCGCTGTGCTCGTGCTTCCACTGCTGTCGCCGAAGGCGTTGGCGAGCTCCTGGATCACGCTCTGGAGCAGGATCAGTCCGGCGACCAAGCCGGTCATCCCGATCAGTCGACCGGGCAATCGGGCCACGGCGGCGAACAACGTCAGCGCGACCGCGAACAAGAGGATCCCGTTCCCCATCGCGCGGTGCGGCTGGAAGGATTCGTCCTTGGGCGCGGTGTCGAACGAACCCATGGCTGCGAGGAAGAACTGTACGGCGACCGCCAGCATCAACACGGCCGCCAGTGCGGCGAAGACCTTACGCATGGGCATACTCCTTCGGGATTGTCGACTCCTCCTGTTGTCCCGGCCGCTCCGGACGGAGGTAGAGGCGCATCTTCCCGATGAGGCAGGACACGATCTCCTCGGCCTCGGGGTGGACTTCCCAGTGGTCGGCGTGCACTTGGCCGCCTTGGCGGAGGTGGATGAAGGAGGAGAAGAGATCGATCGGGGTGAGGGCCATGCCGAGGCATCCTTCCTTCGATGATCTTTCAGCCGGTGGGTTGCGGCATGGGGTGGATCGCCGATCAGTCCCGGACGGCGAGCGAATCGCGATCCTCGGTCTGGTCGACCCGGGAGAGCTGGCCGGTTCGGCGCAGGATGCTGTAGGCGATGAGGACGGCGGCGACCAGGAGCGCGGCACCGAGGGTCAGGGCGAGCGCGTATCCGTCGTTGAGGGTCTCGGGCGTGACGACCTGGCCCGTGCGGTGGTGAGCCGCGGTCCCCAGGGCGGCTAGTCCGAGTGAGGCGCCGATCTGGCGTGAGCTGTTGAGCAGGCCCGAGGCGGCGCCGGCCTCGTGGGGGGCGACGCCGGTGGTGGCGATGGAGACGAGCGGTCCGAGAGAGAGCCCGAAGCCGACGCTGGCGATGATCGCGGGCCCGAGTACGTCGGTGGCGAAGGTGCCGCCGGGGCTGATCAGGCCGAACCAGGCGAATCCGGTCGCGGACAGGAGCCCGCCGCTGACCAGAAGGGTCCGGGGAGCCAGCCGGTAGCCGAGTTTGACGGCGAGCACGGAGCCGGCGACCACTCCGAGGGCGAACGGCAGGAACATGAGGCCGGTCAGCGCAGGCCCCGTCCCGAGGACGCGTTGGAGGTAGAGGGACATGAAGTAGAAGGCTGAGGACAGGGCCGCACCGGCCAGGAGGTTGTAGGCGTTCGCGCCTGCGACCGAGCGGTTGGCGAACAGGCCGAGCCGGATCAGCGGCTCGCGGGCCGTGGTCCGTTCGACGTGGATGAACGCGATCAGCAGCGCGGCGGCGACCGCCAGGGTCGTCACTGTGACCGGCGAGGTCCACGAGTACTGCTCGCTGCGGACGACGCCGAACACCAGCAAGGTCATGCCCGCCGTGGCCAGGACGGCGCCCAGCACGTCCGGACGGCCACCGCGAGCCGGGGGCGGGCCGGCGGCGACGCCTCGCCAGGCCAGAGCCAGCGCGCCGGCGGCCATCGGCACGTTCACGAACATCACCCAGCGCCAGCTGGCGTACTCGGTGAGCAGGCCGCCGATCAGGACGCCGAGGGCGGCTCCGGCTGCGTTCATCGCGCTCCATATTCCGAAGGCCCGGATGCGGGCCCTGCCCGTGGGGAACGTCGCCGTCAGCAGCGCCAGCGCGGCCGGCGCCAGCGCGGCGGCTCCGATGCCCTGTGCGGCTCGGGCTGCGACGAGATGGCCGGGTTCCTGGGCGAAGCCGCCGACGAGTGAGGCGAGGCCGAACAGGCCCAGGCCGAACAACAGGACCCGCTTGCGGCCGTACCGGTCCGCGGCCTTGCCGCCCAGAAGGAGCAGCCCGCCGAAGGTGAGGGCGTAGGCGTGGATCACCCAGGTCAGGCTCACCGCACTGAAGCCGAGGCCGGCAGCGATCTGCGGGAGTCCGACGTTCACCACCGAAAGGTCCAGCGACACCATGAACTGCACGACGGCCACCGCGGCGAGCGTGATACCCGGTCGGGCAGCCGACTCGATGACGAGTTCGTCCTTGACGCGGATCGTATGCATGCCGGACATCGTGATGTTCGGGCAGGTCAGCGGTCATCCTGCCCGGGGATACTCCTCCGCCTGTCACCCGGGAAGTAGGATCGGCCCGACTACTTCGCGGGGAGTAGCGATTTATTACGACCTGCTGCGGACGCCCCTCAGCGGCGAAGACCTTAATCTGCACGAATGAGGTTCATGGACCGGTCGCGGCCGCTCGCCCAGGACGGCCTGCTCGCCGCGGGGATGGCCGTCCTGCTGTCGGTCGTCGTGCTCTACACGCCGCACGCTGGCGCGCTTGATCTCTCGGCCGTCCTCGCCGGTTCGCTTGCGCTCGTCGCGTGGCGGCGGGCGCCCCTGGTGTCGTTGCTCGTCAGCACGG
>NZ_JABVEB010000358.1 GCF_014323665.1 Actinomadura sp. HBU206391
TCACCGCCGCAGCCGCCGTAATGTCCGGCCCCGCTCCAGCCCCCGATGCCCCCGCCACCGGACTGCAGGCCGAGCTGCTGGCCGATCGCGGCCTCCTCGGCGAACGCCGGATCCATGCTCATCAGCGCCGCCATGCCGAACAGTCCGACGCCGAGAGCGGCATCGGAAGAACCGTAGGTGTCCCACGCCGGGGACATCGACGGCTCCAGGTGCGCGTGCTTGGCACGGACGTCCGCGAGCGCGTCCCGGCCGGCGCGCGTGACGCGCGGCGCCACGTTGAGCCACACCAGCGCCGACACCGCCACAACGATCAAGGCTGCCACGAGGAAGCCCACCGCGCTGTCGTTCTGGATGTCGGCCACGAGACGGACCAGGCCGATGACCAGCAGCACGCCGAACGGAAGAGCGGTGAAGCGGAGCTGGGCCCTCTCGGCAGGGGTCAAGAGCAGTCCCTTGCGCTCGAGACCCACCCGCACCCCGTCCAGCGCCCGCCGGACGCCGACGTGAGCGATCAGGGCCGATGCCGTCGCGCTGCTGCTCTGGATGGCCCTGATCACCGCGTCGTTGAGCGGTGACCGCATCGTGTACGACGTGGCGCGGGCCTCCAGCCGGCCATCGCCGGCGCTCGTGACCGCCCGGTCGGCCCGCAGCGCGGCGACGGCGGCGGCGATCGCCCGCGACGAGCCGCCGATGAGGTAGGCGGCCTCGATCGGACCGAGCGGAACCTTCGTCGGTCGCCCCCGTGTCACCTTACGGCGCAGCGCCACGGTGAGCGCTGCGAGCGCGATGGCGGCGACGGCGTAAACGATGAGGAACGTCGGACCCGAGATGCCCCAGGCATCCCCGTTAGCGGCAATCAGCACGGTGTTCTCCCGTCGCCGATGGTCGGAGGCCTGGATCCGCAGCCCGGCCTCTCATCTGATAGCGGGCACAGGGCCCCGGACGGTTCCCGGTCGTATGACGCGGAACACCGCTCATATGGCCACGCCCTGCGGATCCGCGGCGGCCGCGGTGTCCCGCGACCGTGGCCGGTCACTCCTCGTCGAGGCCGTCGTCGGGTCGATCCCGACCGCCCGTACGAACGCGGTGCAAGGCCGCCGGGCGGCGCCGATGCGCTCATCCGCCGCACCCTCCCCCACCGCCGCAGCCCCCGCCGCCTCCTCCGCCGTCGCCGGAACCGCCCGACGATCCGCCGGACGAGCAGGCGTAGCCGCCGGCGTACCCCCCGCCGTCCGACGCGCTGACGTACCGGCCGGCTCCCACGGGCTCGGTGAGATCGGGATCGATGCTCAGGAGCGCGGGCATTCCGAACAGCGCGACGCCGAGCGCGGCGCCGCCCGCCCCGTAGACGGCCCACGCCGGGTTCTTCGACGGGTGAAGATGGGCGTTCTCGGCCCGGGCGTCGCGCAACGCCGCCTCGGCCGGCCGGGTCACCTGCGGGACCCCCACAAAGAACAGGACCAGTGCGGCGAAGGCCACGAACGGCAGCGAGAGCAGGAGGAGACCGACGGGTCTGCCGTGCTGCGCTCCCGCGACGACACGCGTCACGCCGACCGCGAAGAGCACACCGAGAGGCAGCGCGGCGAGGCGGACCCTCGCACGGTCGACCTGGGTGAGCATGAATCCGTCCCGCTGGAGGGTCGTGCGGAGCCCGTCCAGTGCCCGCCACACATGGTGCTCCGACGCGAGATGCCGAACCTGGGCCGACCCGCGGTTCCGTACGGCCGTCAGCATCGCGTCGGCGAGCGGCCCCGACACCGGGTGCGACCCGGGCACGGCCCGTACGTGCCCCTTCCCGTCCGCTGTGACGGCCTTGCCGGAGCGCAGCTCGGCGAGCGCGGTGAGGGCGGCCATCACCGGACCCCCGGCGAGATAGGCCAGCTCGGCCGGCTCGAGCGCACGCCGGACGGCGACCGTGCGGCGCACTCGCGCACGCGCCAGCACGGCGAGCGCGATCAGCGCCATGGCCGTGATGACGAATGCCCTGATGAACAGTGATCCGGAGATGCCCCAGGTGTCACCGGGTGCAGCGATCAGCACGGTGGCCCCCTGCCGAAGGTCCGGGGGCCGAGCCCCGCAACCCGGCCCCTCACCTCATAGATGACAGACAATCCCGGCCGGTTCCGAGTCACATGACGCAGAGCTCCGCGATACGCCCGATCGGCGATGGCTCAGACGGTGACGGTGGTGATGAAGAGCGGCCGGGTGATCCCCCAGGGTCGCTTCTCGCGCGGTGAGCGGCACGGCGACGTCCCGGCCGAGGTGGGGGGCCGGGCCCCGCAACCCGGCCCCTCACCTGAATAGATGGCGGCGGGCCGCGATTGGTTCCCGGTCCTGTGACACAGAACACGATCGATTCGCCGGACCCGCCGGCGGCCGCCGGGTTCCGGCGCGGCCTCGGCCGGTCACTCCTCGTCGAGGCCTTTCTCGATGGCATAGCGCACGAGCTCGACGCGATTGTGCAGCTGCAGCTTGTTGAGGGTGTTCTGCACGTGGTTCTGCACGGTGCGGTGCGACAGCACCAGCCGCTCGGCGATCTGCTTGTAGGTCAGTCCCTTGGCGACGAGTCGCAGGACCTCGGTCTCGCGCGCGGTGAGCCGTGGGGCCTCCTCGTCGTCCCGCCGCGGGGCGGACGCCAGCCGGCGGTACTCGCCCAGCACCAGGCCGGCCAGGCCAGGGGTGAAGACCGCGTCGCCCGTGGCGGTTCGGCGTACGGCGTCCAGGAACTCCTCGCGGCCGGCCGACTTGATCAGGTAGCCGGTGGCGCCCGCCTTGACCGCTTCGAGCACGTCCTCCTGCTCACCGCTGGCCGACAGCACGAGTACGCGAACGGCGGGGTCTGCGGCGATCAGCTGCCGCGTCACCTCGACACCGCTGATGTCGGGCAGGTGCAGATCGACGACCGCGACCTGTGGCCTGACCGCGCCGGCGATCCGCACCGCCGCCCGGCCCTCACCGGCCGTCGCCACGACGTCGCAGCCGGCATCGGTGAGGTCACGGGTGACCGCGTCACGCCACATCGGATGATCATCGATGACCATGACGCGCAGGGGGGTATCGCTCACGTCGAACACCCTAATGGCCGGGGTGCGGGAGTCGGCGGTCTCGCCGGTCCGCGCACGGTGGGGACCGTACCGGGACGGCGCCCGTCAGGAGGTCGGGGACGGTGTAGGGGTCGCCGGCATCGGGGGCGGAGAGCCCGGCACCGGCATGTCTGGCCGCGGGTACCGCCACCTCGGCGGGAGCCGGCCCGGGTTCTGGTCGCCACGGTCCCGGCCGTACCAGCGATTCCCGTACGGCCCGAAAGGCCCGTCGGGCCCAGGACCCGGGTGGACCATCACGTCGGGCGATCGCTCCCCGCGATCGTCGAGCAGGTCGATGAGCGCCACCGCGCCTCCTCCGATGATCAAACCGGAGACTCCCGCGGCGATGAGCTGCACGGACCTCCGGTGGGCCCATCCGCCGCCGCGCCGCCAGGAATCTCCGGGGGGCGGGACGGGTCCACCCGGCGGTGGCGGTGATGGTCGTCCGGCGGGAGGCCGTGGCGGGGGCGGCGGCTCGGGCGGGGGCGGCATCGGCCGCTCGGCACCGGGCGCTCCGGCGCCACCGCGCTCATCCCCCGGCGCGGCCGGCGGATCGCCGGGGGGCGGCTCCTGCCGGCTCGCGGTCGGCTGCTCGGATGGACCCGCCATCCGCTTGTCCTGCTCCTCGGCCATCGCGTCTCCTTCGGCTCGTGGTGTGGACCCGCATCGTGGGCGTCATCATCCACGGGACGGGCTAAGCCCGGTGTAAGAACCGGGGCACCCGCAGCGGATCAGGCCGCTGGGACCGGGACCCGCATCTCGATCTCAGTGCCCTCGCCCGGCGCCGAGACGATCGAGACCGCGCCCCCGATGTCGCGGATGCGGCCGCGGATGGACTGCGCGACGCCGAGCCGCCCGTCGGCCTCCGCGGCCGTCAGCCGGCCCGGCCCCATGCCCGGTCCTTCGTCCCTGACGCTCACGGTCACCCCGTCGTCATCGCTCTCGAGCAGGACCCACGCCCGGACGCCCTCCCCGCAGTGCCGCCGTACGTTGTCCAGCGCCGCGAGGACCGCCGCGTCGATCTCCCGTGCCGTGCGCATCGGCAGGGGCACCGAGGAGGCGGGCGTGGACACCGTCACCGTCATCGACGCGTGGGAGGACAGGAGCATGCGCAGGTCGGCCGCACCGGCGGAGTCGGCGACCCCTTCACGCGAGCCGACCAGCGCGCGCAAGGCGGCCTCCTGCTCGCCGGCGAGCCGGCCCAGCTCGGCGGCCGGGCCGCCGAGCTCGCCGCCGCGCCGCTGCACCAGGGCGAGCACTTGAAGCACCGAGTCGTGGATCCGGCGGGCGAGCCGCTCCCGCTCACGCATCGCCGCCTCGAGCTCGATGGCGCGGGCCAGCCTGGCCTCGGCTTCGTCGGCCAGTTCCGCACCGTGCCCGACGATGACGCCGGCGAGGAACACCAGCACGATCCCGTTGCCGGTCGTCTGCGTCGGCACGCTGCCGACCACCTCGTGGACGCCGAGACCGGCCACCGCGATCACGAAGGCGGCGGCGGCGCCGCGC
>NZ_JABVEB010000359.1 GCF_014323665.1 Actinomadura sp. HBU206391
CGCGGTAGTACTCGAAGACCAGGCCCACGGCGCTCATGAGAACCGCGGCGACACCGATGATGAACAGCCACCAGCCGAACACCAGGCCGAGGGTCACCGCGGCGGCCGACAGCGCCAGGAAGAGCGGCCACCAGCTGTGCGGGCTGAAGAAACCCAGCTCGCCGGCGGCATCGGCGATCTCACCCTCGCGGTCGTCCTCCGGCAGGGGACCCGCGTTGGCCTTCTCCAGCCGCCGGATCGTGAAGTGGATGTAGAACCCGACCAGGCCGGCCAGTCCGACCGCCAGCGCCATCGCCGTCGTGCCGGTCCAGTCGCCCGACCAGAGCCAGTAGACGACGTCGGCGGCGAGGAAGAACACCGCGCAGCCGTAGAACATGTACGCCTGAACGCGCATGCTTATCCCTCCGCCCCGGCGGGCAGCTCAGCCTTGCCCGCGTCGTGTGGGTGGTGCAGGTCGAACGCGGGCCGCGGGGAGCGGATCCGCGGGATCGAGGTGAAGTTGTGCCGCGGCGGCGGGCACGACGTCGCCCATTCCAGCGAGCCTCCGTAGCCCCATGGGTCGTCGACGGTGACCTTCTCGCCCTTCTTCGCCGTGATGTAGACGTTGTAGAAGAACGGCAGCATCGAGACGCCCAGCAGGAAGGCCCCGACCGTCGAGACCATGTTGAGGCCGGTGAACTCCTCGGCATAGTTCGCGTACCGGCGCGGCATGCCCTCGGCGCCCAGCCAGTGCTGCACCAGGAAGGTGGTGTGGAAGCCGACGAAGAGCACCCAGAAGTGCACCTTGCCGAGCCTGTCGTTCAGCATCTTCCCGGTCATCTTCGGCCACCAGAAGTAGAAGCCCGCGAACATCGCGAACACCACGGTGCCGAACAGCACGTAGTGGAAGTGCGCCACCACGAAGTAGGAGTCGCTGACCGGGAAGTTCAGCGGGGGCGAGGCCAGGATGACACCGGTCAGGCCACCGAACAGGAACGTCACCAGGAAGCCGAGAGAGAACAGCATCGGCGACTCGAACGTCAGTTGCCCTCGCCATATCGTGCCGACCCAGTTGAAGAACTTCACTCCGGTGGGCACCGCGATGAGGAACGTCATGAAGGAGAAGAACGGCAGCAGCACCTGGCCGGTCGGGAACATGTGGTGCGCCCACACGGTGATCGACAGACCGGCGATGGCGATCGTCGCGCCGACCAGGCCGATGTAACCGAAGATCGGCTTGCGGCTGAACACCGGCAGGATCTCGGTCACGATGCCGAAGAACGGCAACGCGACGATATAGACCTCCGGATGGCCGAAGAACCAGAACAGGTGCTGCCAGAGGAGGGCGCCTCCGTGCGCGGCGTCGAAGATGTGCGCGCCGAACTTGCGGTCGGCCTCGAGCGCGAGGAGCGCGGCGGCCAGCACGGGGAACGCCATCAGGACGAGCACGCTGGTGAGCAGGATGTTCCAGGTGAAGATCGGCATCCGGAACATCGTCATGCCCGGCGCCCGCATGCAGAAGATCGTGGTGACGAAGTTGACGCCACCCATGATCGTGCCGAAGCCGGAGAGGGTGAGCCCGAGGATCCACAGGTCCCCGCCGATGCCGGGTGAGCGGACCGCGTCCGACAGCGGCGCGTAGGCGAACCAGCCGAAGCTCGCGGCGCCGCCCGGGGTGAGGAACCCGCTGAGCACGATGAGGCTGCCGAACAGGAAGAACCAGAACGCCAGCATGTTCATGCGCGGGAACGCGACGTCGGGCGAGCCGATCTGCAGCGGCATGATCACGTTGGCGAAACCCGCGAACAGCGGGGTCGCGAACATCAGCAGCATGATCGTGCCGTGCATGGTGAACAGCTGGTTGAACTGCTCGTTGCTCGTTACCTGCAGGCCCGGCTCCCAGAGCTCGGCCCGCATGATCAGCGCCATGACGCCGCCGATCAGGAAGAACACGAACGAGGTGATCAGGTACAGGTAACCGATCACCTTGTGGTCCGTGGACGACATCCAGGACACGACGAGGCGTCCCTTGCTCATCCGCGGCACAGCCGCCGGCGCGACCGTGGGGTGCGTGGTCGCGGTCACTGAGTGCCCCCCGCTGCCTTCTTGGAGTTGATGAACTGCTGGAACTCGGCGGGCGTCACGACCTTCAGCTGGAACAGCATCCGGCTGTGGTCGACACCGCACAGTTCAGCGCACCGGCCCTCGTAGGTGCCCGTCTTGGTCAGCTTGACCTCGAACCGGTTGTTGTACCCGGGCATGACGTCCTTCTTGTAGAGGAGCGCCGGCACCCAGAACGAATGGATGACATCGCGTGCGTGCAGGTTGAACCGCACCGTCTCACCCGTCGGAACGACGAGGACTGGCTTGTTGCCCGGATTGTCGTCGGGGGCCGCAGGCGAGCCGATGATGCTGACGTTGTGCTGTGGGTAGTCGAACTGCCAGCTCCACTGGAACGCCGTGACGTCGACGACCACGGCGGGGTTCTTGGTCGTCTTCTCGAGGTACGTCTCGTCCCTCGCGGTGAAATAGAAGAGCACCGCAATGATCACAAAGGGCACGGCCGTATAGAGCATCTCGATGGGCAGGTTGTAGCGCACCTGCGGCGGCAACTCATCCGAGCGCTTGCGGTGGAACAGCACCGCCCAAATGATCAGGCCCCAGACGAGCGCGCCCGTCACCAGGGCCGCCACCCACGAGCCCTGCCACAGCGTCAGGACTCGCTCGCCCTGCTCGCTGATCGGCTCTGGCATGCCCAGGCGGGCCGCCTCACCGCTGCACGCGGTGGCGGTCATCGCAACCAGTGCCAGCGCTCCGGCGCTGGTCAACGCGCGTCGCCCTCGCGCGGGCGCACGCCGCTTCCCGGTGGGACGCCGAGCAACTCCGGTCGCAGGGCGTGGCTCGGATGCCACGCGCGAACGGAACCGGCTGCTCAGGGCCCACCAATAGCGGGTCGGACTCACAGAATGCCTTCCCCACAGACGAAAGCCCGGCACCCCGGGCGGTCAGGTCACTTCTCCTACATGTGCAGCACAGGTTAGCGCGCAGGTCTGAGTAGTACCGTCCGGGGTCCCGTTAGGCTCGTGTCGTGCCCTTTTTCGACGCGGCGTCGACCGAGCCGCTGCACCCCGCGGCCCGTGCGGAGCTCTTGGAGGCGCTCGACGCGGGATGGGCCGACCCGGCCCGCCTGTACGGGCCCGGCCGGCAGTCCAGGATGCTCCTCGATCGCGCCCGGGCCCGGATCGCGGCGGTCCTCGGTGCCCGTCCGGACGAGGTGTTCTTCACCTCCTCCGGCACCCAGGCCGTCCATCTGGCCATGCTGGGCGCCCTGCGGGCCCGGCGCCGGGCCGGCCGGCACCTGGTGGTCAGCGCGGTGGAGCACTCCAGCGTCCTGCACACGGCCGCGACGCACGAACGCGACGGCGGCGAGGTCAGCACGGTCGGAGTCGACCGCACCGGCCGGGTCGATCCCGCCGCGTTCGCCGCGGCGCTGCGGCCCGACACGGCGCTGGCCTGCCTGCAGTCGGCCAATCACGAGGTAGGCACGGTGCAGCCGGTCGCCGAGATCGCCGAGATCTGCCGGGCCGCCGAGGTGCCGCTGTTCGTCGACGCGGCCCAGTCGGCCGGTCGCGCGGACATCCCCGAGGGCTGGTCGCTGCTCGCGGCGAGCGCCCACAAATGGGGCGGGCCGGCCGGCGTCGGCGTACTGGTGATCCGCAAGCACACGCGCTGGCGCTCCCCGCTGCCCGAGGACGAGCGTGAGGGACGGCACGTCCCCGGATTCGAGAACGTCCCCGCCGCCGTGGCGGCCGCCGCGGCGCTCGAGGCCTGCCGGCGAGAGCGGGCGACCGACGGGCCGCGGCTCTCCGCCCTGATCGAGCGGATCCGAGAGCGCGTGCCCCGGCTCGTTCCCGATGTCGACATCGTCGGCGACCCCGTGCGGCGACTCCCGCACCTGGTCACGTTCTCCTGCCTCTACGTCGAGGGTGAGGCATTGATCACCGAACTCGACCGGCGAGGTTTCGCGGTGTCCTCCGGTAGCTCCTGTACGGCGGATACGCTGCGTCCTAGCCACGTTTTGGAGGCGATGGGAGTGATTACCCACGGGAACGTCCGGGTATCGCTGCCGCGGGGAACAAAATCCACCGACGTGGACGAGTTCCTTTCGGTGCTTCCCGCTGCCATCATTCGCCTACGCCGTGCCGCCGGAGTGATCTCATGAGCTTCAGACGCCGTACGCGTAGCGCGCAGACGCCCGCGACGCCCCCGCCCCCCGTCCCCGCCGGACCGGCGCCGATCCTCATCATCGACGCGCTCGGGCGCAAGTGCCCGATCCCGATCATCCTGCTGGCCGAGCGGATCAGGGAAGTGCCCATCGGCGAGATCGTCGCCGTCAAGGCCGACGACGTGGCGGCACGCACCGACGTCCCCGCCTGGTGCCGCATGAAGTCCCAGGACTTCGTCCGCGAGGAGATCCTCCCCCGAGGCTGGGCCTTCCACATCCGCCGCACGTACTGAATGGCACTCGCTCCGCTCGCGCGGCTCGCGGGCGTTTGACGCGCC
>NZ_JABVEB010000036.1 GCF_014323665.1 Actinomadura sp. HBU206391
TGTTCGATGGACCCTGCTTTGTCGGTCATCAGGGGCTTAAAGTGTGAGAGATCATCTCTTTGGGCCGTGGCATGGCCCGAACCGGAGGTTCCATGCGCTCGTGGGCCATGTATCGAGATCAGAGGGATCCTCCGATCGGGAAAAGACACCAGAGCCTGTCACGGGTCACGGTGGCCGCGGCATGAGGCGGCCGGGCATGAACGGCCGGATCTCCGGTGGCCTCGTAGCGCTCCTGATCTTGACCGCCTGCTCGTCGGAGAACGGCGGGGAGAAGACCCCGGTCGACGTCCCGTCGCCCGGCCGCACCTTCGATTCGGCCTGGGAGCAGGTCGCGCCGGACGCCGTCGGTCTCGACGCGGCGGAGTTGGAGCGGCTCGCGGCGGTCGCCGAACGAGGGCAGTCGACCTGTCTCGTGGTGGTCCGCGACGGCAAGCTGGCCGGGGAGTGGTACTTCCAGGGGACGGATCAGGACACCGGGCGGAACGTCTACTCGGTCACGAAGTCCGTCGCGAGCACCCTGGTCGGCATCGCCCAGGACGACGGCGACCTGCGCATCGGCGACAGGGCCTCCAAATGGATCACCGAATGGAAGGGCACGCCCTCCGAGGCGGTCACGGTCCGCGACCTGCTGAGCAACGACTCGGGGCGGGAATGGAGCACCGACACGGACTACCGGAGGCTGCTCGGCGCCAGGGACCGCACCGCGTTCGCGATAGGCCTGAAGCAGGCCCGGCCGCCGGGCGAGGTCTGGGCCTACAACAACTCGGCGGTACAGACTCTCCAGCGAATCCTCCAGAAGGCGACCGGACAGGACGTCGCCGCGTTCGCCCGCCAACGCCTGTTCGAACCCTTGGGCATGTCCCGGTCTACGCTGACGACCGACCGCGCGGGCAACGCACAGCTGTTCATGGGGATGCAGTCCACCTGTCGTGACATGGCGCGTTTCGGATTGCTCATGCTGAACAACGGCCGGTGGGACGGCAGGCAGATCGTCTCCGCGGACTGGGTCAAGGAGGCCACCGGCCGATCGTCGACGAAGCTCAACGCCGCCTACGGCCATCTGTGGTGGCTCAACCGGCGGGGGCCCCTGGGCGAGCCGCTCGCCGCGACGGGGCGTTCGGGCGCCGGCCGCGTGACCAAGACGGGACGCCTGGTCCCCGGAGGTCCCGACCGGATGTACTGGGCGCTCGGGTTCGGCAATCAGCTCATCCAGGTCGATCCGGGTTCCGGGACCGTCGTCGTCCGGGTCGGACCCGGCCGACTGCCCAGGCCGCCGACCTTCGGCCCCGCCGAGGCGAGCAAGATCACCGAGGCCGTCAAAGAGAAGGAGTAGGCGCTTCATGCCCGACCTGCGGGCCGACCAGGCCCACGGAGCACGCATCTATGACTACATCCTCGGCGGGAAGGACCACTTCCGGATCGACCGGGATGCGGGCGATGCCGCACTCGCGGCGTGGCCGGCGTTGCGCGTGCACATGCCGGCCAATCGCGAGTTCATGCATCGCACCGCGCGTTATCTCGCGGTCGAGAAGGGCATCCGGCAGTTTCTCGACATCGGGAGCGGCATCCCGACCTCGCCGAACCTGCACGAGGTAGTTCAGGACGTGGCGCCCGCCTCACGGGTGGTGTACGTCGACGACGGTCCGATCGTGCTCGTGCACGCCCAGGCGCTGACGGAAGGCACGCCGGAGGGCCGCACCACCTTCATCGACGCGGACATGCGCCGGCCCGAGGAGATTCTGAACGCACCCGAGCTCCTGGACGTGCTCGACCTGACCGAGCCCGTCAGGGACGAGGACATCGCGATGTACGGAGGCGTCGCCCGCAAGCCCTGACCGGACGACCATCGGTGGCGCAGTGTTCATGAGCCCGCACGGTCATGGCGCCTGTGCTGTCCCGGAGGGTCGAGGACGACGCCGTCGTCGATCAGACGGCACAGCAGGGTGTGGGCGGCTCCGGCGTCCATGCGGACGAGCACGCTCGCTCGACCGGCCGGGTCGATGTACGGAGAGACGCCCAGGGTGGCCGTGACGACGCTGCGAACCGTCAGCCAGCGGCCAAGATGATGGCGGAGGTCCCGGGCGAGATCGATGGCCAGGCGCTGTTCGGCGCTGAGCCGCTCGCCGCCGCACCGCTGGGTTCTGGGCTCCTCGGTCGGGGGATTCATTGTCGTCTCCGTCGGGTGGCGAGGCGCCCACCAGGGGGTGAGCGTCCAGAGGATCATCGAGTGGTGCTCTCCTGATCGGTCGATCGGTGTTGGAGGCGGAACCACACGGCCGGCACATCGGTCGCTCCCAGGAACGCTAGACCGCCGGTCGACGCCTTCCCGCGCATGCCCGCCCGGCGGCCCGGACGACAATTGATCAGATGGCATTGTGCACCGCCCTCACCTGCGAATTCGGTGCCCACAGGGTCTCGCGGACGGACTACGCTGAGATAGCCGAAACACAGGCAGCCCACCTGCACAAGGATTCCTCGGCAGAACTATGGAGATGTGCGGACGATGGCCGGTAATCACCTGACAGCGCGCGCTTTTCTTGCTAGAGAGATCCGGATAGCTCGCGAGGCGAAAGGGATGAGTCGGGCTGCACTCGGCAAAGCGGTCTTCGTCTCGGAGTCTCTCGTCACCGCCTGGGAGAAGGGCAGATATCTGCCCAAGCCCGATGTGATAGATCGCTTGGAGAGCGTTCTCGGCACCAGGGGCGTTCTCGGCCGCATACTCGACGACCTGGTCAGCGTCACCGTACCGCCGGAGTGGTTCGGCCGCTGGGTCGAGATCGAAGCGAAGGCCACCGCTTTATGGTCCTTCGAACTCGCTGTCGTTCCCGGCCTGTTGCAAGCACCCGAATACGCTCGTGCTGTCTTGCGAGCGGCGAACCATCTCGCCGACACCGAAGAGATGGTGACCGCTCGGCTGGAACGGCAGCGGATCCTTTCCAAGGATGAGGCGCCGATGCTCGTGGTGCTCATGGACCAGAGCGTGCTGCAACGCAACATCGGCGGTGCCGATGTCATGTGCGGCCAATTGACGCATCTCGCGGAGATGGCGCAGCACGACAACGTAGTGATCCAGATCGTCCCGTTGATGGCGACCGTGTGCGCCGGTTTCCTCGGAGGCTTCGTCATCGCCAACTTCGATGGTGGCAATGACGTGGCATACGTGGACAATCAACTCAGCGGCGAGGTGGTCGAGCAGGCGGAGTGCGTTGTGCGACTGCGGCGTATGTTCGAGGTCTTCAGAGCGGACGCCCTGCCGCGGCAGGAGACGGTCGAACTCATCATCAGGGCGGCAGAGCGATGGAAGGCTTGAAGTGGCGCAAGGCGTCACGAAGCGGTGCGAATGGCGGGAACTGCGTTGAGGTGGCACGTGCGGCGAACCGGGTCTTGTCGCGTGACAGCAAGGATCCCGATGGGGTGATCCTCCGGTTCTCCCCGGACGCCTGGCGGCGGCTCATCGCCCAGATCAAGGAGGGCCGGCTGGACCTCTGAGCTTCGTACCTCCGCGTTCCAGGCCCGAGCCGGTACGAGCAAGGCGAACCGCCCCGGCCCGGGGGGAGCGTGGAGGAGCCGGGGCGGTTCGTTTCGCCGGGCCTGGATCGGCCCGGAGTCAGGTCGGGCGCGGAAGCCGGTCATAGATGATCACCCGCAGAGGCAGTTTCCGTTCACGGAAATTCACATTGCGATCGGATATGCACGGAGCGGAGTGGGGCTCTCCTCACGGCGACACGAGCTCAGCGCTATGGCACGCTGGCCTGGTGGCCGTACCGCTCGATCTGCTCCTCCCTTTCCTCGTCGCGTCGGTGCTGGTGACGGTGATCCCGGGCGCGGACATGGCGCTCGTCACCCGGCAGGTCCTGGTCGGCGGGGCGGCGCAGGCGCAGAAGACGATCTTCGGGAATCTCGCCGGACTGCTCGTCCACGGCGTAGCGCTCGCCGCCGGGCTGTCGGCGCTGATCGTGGCGTCGGCGACGGCCTACACCGTCGTCAAGCTCGCGGGCGCCGCCTACCTCCTCTACCTCGGCGTTCAGACGCTGCTGACCTCCAAGCGCCCGCAGGCCGGCCCGCCCCCGGTCAGCGCCGCCGCACCACGCCGGGCGTTCCTGCAGGGGCTCATCAGCACCGTCCTCAACCCGAAGCCCGCGATCTTCTTCCTGACCTTCCTGCCGCAGTTCGTGGACCGTGACTCGGCGGTCCTGCCGCAGACGCTGACCCTCACGGCCGTACACGTGGTCATCGGGCTCGTCTGGCTCTCCGCGTACGCCCGCCTCGTCCATCGCGCACGCGGCGTGCTCACCGCGCCGCGCGTGAAGGCATGGATCGAGCGGACCACCGGTGTGGTGCTCATCGCGTTCGGGCTGCGCGTCGCCGTCGAGCGACGCTGACCGTACTCAGCGCTGCTCGAACTGGTGGTGGAAGCCGAGCAGTCATCCTCCCCACCGAACTGGTCGTACGCGACTCCGCCTGACTAGGCTCGACGGACGTTCCCTGGATCACCGTGCAACCCGGCTTACGTCTGTGAGGCTCGAAGCGATGGCCGCCGAACCGTTGGAACTCGCCGTTGCCGACGCCGCCGCGTGGCGCGAATGGTTGGGCGAATCGCACGGGACCTCGGCCGGGGTATGGCTGGTGCTCGCCAAGAAGGGCACGACGCGGCCGACCAGCCTCACCTATGATCAGGCGCTCGATGAGGCGTTGTGCCACGGGTGGATCGACGGCCAGTCGCGCCGCCGGGACGAGACCACCTACTACCGGCGCTTCACGCCCCGCCGGGCACGGAGCCCTTGGTCCGAACGCAATGTCGGCAACATCGAGCGCCTGGCGGGCGAAGGCCGGATGCACCCGGCGGGAGTGGCCGAAGTCGAGCGCGCCAAGGCGGATGGGCGCTGGGATGCGGCCTATGCCGGTCAGGCCGGCATCGAGATGCCGGCCGATCTGGACGCGGCATTGACCGCCGAGCCGAGGGCGCGAGCGATGTTCGACATCCTGACGAGCCAGAACCGCTACGCCGTCCTGTACCGGATCATGAGTGCCAAGCGCTCCGACACCCGAGCCCGTCGTATCGAGCAGTACGTCACCATGCTGGCCGGCGGCGAGACGATCTACCCGCAGAAGCGCAAGCTCAGCGATTGACCGGGCGGGATGAATCAAAGGAACAACTGCATGATCACGGCAGAGGAATCTCCGCCGTGATCATGCAGTTGTTCGCTCCATATCGCGACTACTCTGCGGATTCATTAGATAACTTACTGCGACGTGCCTTCCCCCCGTCATGACACCATCAACCGGTTGTTCCGCGATCGTCCCGAGCTCGCAGTGGAGATCCTCCGTGAACTGATGGATGTCGAGGTGCCCGCGGTCGCGCCCGTGCAGCTCGAGAGCAACGATTTCAACGACCGGCCCTCCAAGGATTTTCAACCCGACACGGTCATCACGGTGGGCCCTCGGCAGGCACCGGTGCACGGCATCATCGTCGAGGTTCAGCAGGACAGGACCGAGGCCAAGCGCAGACAACTGCCCCGTTACGCGGCTGCGCTGTGGCTACTCTTGCGCTGCCCCGTGACCGTCCTGTGCGTCTGCCCCGATCCGGGTGCGGCGGCGTGGTACAGCGAGCCGATCTCGACCGGGCTACCCGGCTACGTCTTTCGGGCCGCTGTGCTGAGCCCGGGTCGCGTTCCAGTGATCACGGATATAGAGGAGGCCGCGGCGCATCCGGAGCTGGCCGCGATGGCAGTGATGGTGCACGGACTGCGGCGGCCGGTGGCCGAAGCGTTCGTCGGCGCACTCGATCTGATGAAGCCCGAATACGCTCCGCAGTACTATGAGTACGCATACGGCATGGCCGCGCCGGCGGTACGACGCATTCTGGAGGAGATCATGTCTTCTGCGACCTGGCCGGTCTACAGTCCCTTCGCCCGCGAGCACTACGGACGCGGCAAGGACGAAGGCCGTGCGGAAGGCCGTGCGGAAGGGGAGGCCCAGGCGGTCTTGCGGGTGCTGGCGGCGCGGCGGATCGAGGTGCCCGAGGACGCTCGAGCCCGCATCCGGGAGTGCACCGACCAGCGGCAGCTCGACGTCTGGCTCGACCGTGCCGCAGTCGCGACCTCGATCACCGACCTGTTCGACTCACACTGATGCAACGATCCGGTGGCATCGGCCGTGGTCGCCGTACTTCCGAGCTAATGGACCCGCACAGTACGCCGCCAGGCTGCCCAGAGCACCGCAGGGCGATTTCAAAGTCGGCAAATGTTCACATCTGCCCATCGGGCATGTCCATGATCGGATGCACCTCCACCGCGGCGAACCGTGCGTCGGGGATGCGCGCAGCGATCTCGCTCGCCCGTTCCAGGCTCTCGCAGTCGACCACGATGTACCCCGCCATCTGCTCCTTGGTCTCGACGTAGGGCCCGTCCGTGGTGGTCAGGAAACCGTCGCGCACCCGAATGCTCCTGGTGTTCGTCGGATCGGCCAGCGCGGCGGCCACGACCAGCTCACCGGATTCGGTGATCTCCCGGTGCAGGGCCTCGGACTGCCTGGTCAGCTCATCGCGCTCTTCCACCGGCATCGCCAGGAACTCCGGGTTGCGCAGGAACATCGGATGCTCCCAGTTCTCCGGGTTGCTGTAGATCAACAGCAGATACTTCATCTTGACTCCCTCTTCGAGCACGATACCCAGGGCGAGATCCGACCCTCGGCCACGCCGATCGACCGGCGATGCACACCCCCCGATCACGCCGATCGACCGGCGATGCACGGTGCCCCGATCAGGCCGATGGACCGGCGACGCCGATCACGTTGCCTTCGGGGTCGATGAACCGCCCGACCGCAAAATCCCCGGACCCCGGCTCAGGGCCCATCAGGCGCCTACCGCCGAGGCTCTCGGCCTTCTGGAGCGCGGACTCGACGTCGGGTACGCCCACATAGAACAGGACCTGGCGCTCATGGCCCGGGCCGCCGCCGACACCGCCGTTGATGCCGTTCCCTTCGCCGGTCGTGCTCCCGTCCACGAAGCCGTACATGCCCGGCTGCGAGACCTTCTCGGTGGTCGCGTCGCCCACGCGGAACTCCCAGCCGAACAGCTCGCCGTAGTAGCCGTGGAGCTTCGCGGGGTCGTTCCCGATGATCTCAAAATGCACCACTGGTAGTCCCATGGTCAGTCCTCTCCTCGCCGGTGCGGCGATCCTTCCGGTTCGGTCCTGGAACAGGCCGAAGTCTTGTCATGAGTGGGGGTGGGCGGCCGCAACAGCACCAGCGCGACGCACAGGCCGATCACGGCGATGACGACGTCGGTGGTGAAGCCCGCCTGGAATCCCTCGGTCATCACCGTCGGCACGGTCGAGTCGCCCCCCTGGGAGACGACCATGCCGGAAACGACCGCGGCGCCCAGCGCGCCGCCGATCTGGAAGGCCGCGTTGCTGGCGCCGGAGGCCACGCCCGCGATCTCCTCGTCCACCGAGGACAGCGCCGCGGAGACCGCCGCCACCGGGCCGCCGCCCAGCCCGAGGCCGAAGACGAGCAGGCCCGGGAACAGATCGCCGAAGTAGGTACCGTCGGCCGACACCTGCGAGAGCAGAAACGCTCCGATGCCCATCGCCGCGATGGCGACGGCGGCCACCGGGCGGAAACCGACTTTGGTCACGCCCGCCTGGCCGGCGTAGGCGCCCACGATGGTCATCAGGGTCATCACCAACATGCCGAGGCCGAACTGCATCGGTGTGTGGCCGAGCACGTGCTGCGCGTACGCCGAAACGGTGATGGACATCCCCAACGCGGTCATGGCGAAGAAGACCATCGCCAGGTTGCCCCCGACGAACAGCCGGGAACGGAATATCCGCAGCGGCATCAAAGGCGCGGCAGCCCGGCTTTCGACGACGATGAACAGGCCCATCAGAACGACAGCGCCGAGCAGCATGCTCACGACCGATCCGCTGGTCCATCCTTCAGAGGGAGCCCAGACGAGCGCGCCGATCAGCAGCACAAGCCCGAGCGTGATCGTGAGCGCCCCGGCCGGATCGTAGGACCGCGCCTTATCCCGTTCCCGGCTCTCCAGGAGCAGAACGGGAGCGAACACCAGCAGCCCGACGGCCACCGGAACGTTGAGGTAGAAGATCCACTTCCAGCCCAGGCTTTCGGTGATCGGGCCGCCGATCAGCAGCGCCGCCGTGGCCCCGACCCCACCGGTTCCCGACCAGTAAGCAAGCGCCTTGTTGCGCTCGGCACCGTTCGGGAACATGCTCATCAGGATCGCCAGCGCGGACGGCGCCATGATGGCCGCAGAGACTCCCTGAACCACGCGTGCCCCGATCAGCGCGCCCGCCGACCAGGCAAGGCCGCACAGCAACGAGGACACCAGGAACAGCGCCGTTCCGACGATGAACATCTGGCGCCTCCCGCGCAGGTCGGCCAGCCGGCCGCCGAACAGCAGCAGACCGCCGAAGGCCAGCATGTAGGCGCTCAGCACCCACTGCTCGTCCCCCGCCGCGAACCCCAGTTCCCGTTCGATCGACGGCAGCGCCAGGATCACGATCTGGGCGTCGAGGATCACCATGAACGAGGTGACGCAGAGCAGTATCAGCGCCTTCCAGCGTCGCGGATCCGGCGCCGATGGCTCTGGCCCGGGCTCGACGGTCGCGGCCGGTTCGGATCGAAGACTGTCGGTCACGTCGTCGCCTCCAAGCGGAATCATCTGTCACCTGGAACGTCGGAACCGGTCGTCCGATCTCGACATCGACGGTCCGGCACTCGCCGCGCCACCGCGAACGCGGCCCAGGCGACGAGCTCGACCAAGGGCTCAGCACCGATGCCGGCCACTTCGCCGGCCGACCGGTCCGCCCCTTGGGCCCGTGCAACCGTGGCGCAACCGCCTCGCAACCGCGATACCTCATGCTGAGCGGGCTGGTAGGGGCTCGAAATGGTTCCGCGGGAGCGGAACAGGTCACCACATCCCACATCACGTCGGATTCTGGCGCCGGTGCGCCGAATGAGGGAGGAAGAGCTTGCGTCGCATACATGGGGCGAACCATGGTGAACGGCTGGGCGGTCGGAGCGGCGACACGTCGCGCCCTGGTCGGGCGGGCGCCAGGGCGGGGCTGCTGGGCGCCGGGCTGCTGCTGGGGGCCCTGGCCGTGACAGGCACCGCCGGTGCCGCGACCATCGAATCCAAGGCGGCGGCGTCGGGGCAGCTGACGCTGTTCGCCGGTCCTGACTTCACCGGCGCCGCCACCGTCGTCGACTACACCACGTGCGGCCTGGTACGGCAGGTGTCCGGGCAGGTCGGAGCGTTCGACAACCGGCCACTGCCGGGCTGCCGGGTGGCACTGAACAACAGTGCCGGCGCCAGCTTCACCCTGTGTGCCGGCCGCGGTGTCGTCCCGGTCGCGTTCCGGCAGTCCCCGCGGGTACGCATTCAGCCCGGTGACTCGTCCCCCTGCGCGGTCGCCACCAGTCTCTGAGACTCAGTCCGGGTGCGCGTGCGGCCGTGCGACCGGACCGGTCCGTGACGCACCTGCGCCCTTCCTGCCGCTCAGCCGGCGGCTCCCGCAATGGTGAGCCGCCGGCTATTTCGACAAGTCGCTGGTGAAGGTCGAGCGGACCGCTGCGGGACGCGCTACCGGCTTCTCGCCGCCATTCGCGAGTACGCGCTCGACCGGCTCGGCGACCGTCCCGACGAGCACGCCCAAGCGCGACGCGACCATGCCCGGCAGAGCGTGCGTGGGACGGCGTACGTCCGGTCGTCGAAGAAGCCGAATCCGGCGAGCCAGTCGCAGGTGTACGGCACGGCCTGCCGGGTCAGCACCGGAGGGGAGGGTGCGGGCTCTCGAAGAGCCTCGGCACCGTTCCGATCCGGGTGAGCAGGCCGTCCTCGACGCCCGCGCCGGGTGGTCAGGCGTGAGTGGAGGGCAGCCGGTCGGCGGGGCCTACCCAGATCCTGGTGATCTGTCTAACGGCGGCCACTTGATTTCTGGCGCTACAGGCAAGTCTTGCCTGTTTTTGCAATGAGAAAGATCTGTTATGGCCTGAATATGCGAGGGTATGGTGATTGGTGGCGGTAGCCGTGATCAAGTCCACCAACGTCGTCGTGGAGATCAGCGACGTACTCACGCGGTGAGTCGGTTAAGGAGCCCTGGTGTTCAAACGCCTGTCCCGGTGGACCACCGCGGTCCCGCTTGCCCTTGCCCTGGTGGCCGGCCTGTCCGGCTGCGGGGACGACGATCCAGGTCCTGCCTCCGGCGGGAGCGGTAAGACGCTGACGGTGTTCGCCGCCGCGTCGCTGACCGAGTCCTTCACCGAGCTGGGCCGGACGTTCGAGTCCGCTCACCCCGGGGTGAAGTTGCGATTCAACTTCGGGTCCAGCGCCACGCTGGCCCAGCAGATCACTCAAGGTGCCCCGGCGGACGTGTTCGCCGCGGCCAGTCCGGCGACGATGAAGACCGTCACCGATGCCTCGATGGCCACCGCCCCGACGACGTTCGTACGGAACAAGCTCCAGATCGCCGTTCCCGCCGACAACCCCGCGAAGGTCGATGACCTGAAGGATCTGGCGGACCCGAAGGTCAAGGTCGCGTTGTGCGCCGCGCAGGTGCCCTGCGGCGCGGCGGCGGCCAAGGCGCTGGAGGCCGCCGGGCTGAAGGTCAAGCCGGTCACCCTCGAGCAGGACGTCAAGGCGACTCTGACCAAGGTCGAGCTCGGCGAGGTCGACGCCGCCCTCGTCTACAAGACCGATGTGTTCGCGGCCGGGAACAAGGTGCAGGGCATCACCTTCCCTGAGGCCGACAAGGCGATCAACGACTATCCGATCACGGCGCTGTCCAAGGCGTCTGCGGCCGACCTTGCCAAGCAGTTCGTGGACCTGGTGCTGTCGGCCCAGGGCAAGAGCGTGATGACCAAGGCCGGTTTCGAGACCTCGTGACCGGCGGTCACCTGGGGCAGATGGTTGATCAGGCCCGCGGTGAAGACCACCTTTCTGGCGAGCCCGGCCGCGTTGTACATCACCGGCGCCGTGCTCGGCTCCAACGGTGGCTACACCGCTTGACCGGATCGTGGTCCGGACGTTCCTCGTCTCGGTTGCCTGCACTTCAGCGCAGGTCCTCGCGGCGTGTGGAGTGCGGCGAGGTCGGGAAGGGCCGCTCGTCGACGACGCGTTTCATGATGATCGTCGAGGTGAGCCGCTGCACACCGGGCAGGGCGGCGAGCTTCTCGTCCCGAAGCCGTTGATAGGCGGCGATGTCGGCGGTGGCGACGCGGACGAGATAGTCGGGTTCCCCGAAGAGCCGTTCCGCATGGCGGACCTCCGGGACCGTCGCCAGGCCGCTCTCGAACGCCGCGATCGTCCCCGCGTCCTCTCGGTCCATCGTCACGGCCACCAGGACCTCGAAGCCGAGACCGATCGCGGCGGGGTCGACGACGGCCCGATACCCGCGGATGACATCCGTCCGTTCCAACTCGCGCAGCCGTCGGTGGCACGGTGCCACGCTCAGCCCGACCCGCTGCGCCAACTCGGTGACGGTGAGCCGTCCCTCCGCCTGCAGTACGGCAAGAATCTTTCGGTCAATTGCATCCACGATAAGGAATTTAGCCCGACTGTCGCTATATGGGGATGAGATAGCAATATTCGGTTGACCATTTCGGCGTATCATTGCCGAGCAAGCCGGCTCAGTTCCAATCCGAGATGGACGGCGGGCACTCATGGGACAACTGTTCGACTACCTTCCGCTTGCCGCAGCGGTGTTCGGGATCCCTCAGTACCTGCCACAGATAATCAAGCTGCGCGTCACGCACGACACCGCGGGTGTTTCGTGGTCGTGGGCGACGCTCACCAGTCTCAACAACGCCGCGTGGCTGGCCTACTTCATCTCGGCGGGATACTGGACGGCGATCGTGCCCTCCTCCGCCGCGGCGCTTCTCGCCGGCGCGGTCGCGACGATGTTGACCGTACGCGGTCGGGCCACGTCGCGGGCCGCGGCGGCGATCGGGGCCTGGGCTTCGCTACTCGTCGCGGGATATGCCGTCGCCGGGCACACCGGGCTCGGGAACCTGCTCACCATGGCGTCCATCATCCAGGTCACACCCTCGATCTGGACCGCCTACCGGACAGCGCACCCCACCGGTGTCTCACACTGGACCTGGATGCTCATCTTCGGCGAGCTCTTCTGCTGGACGATCTATGGTCTCTACAGATCCGATCCGCGCTTGATCACGCTCGGTGGCACCGGAGTGACCGCGAGCGTCCTCATGCTCACCCGGATTCGGCGCACGAGCGTGCGGGACCCTGGTCCGCCAGTACGGGAAGACGTCTGATCACGTCTGCCGGGTGCGCCGCCGATCGTCACCCAGACGCGGCTGAGCCTGCCTGACGTGCGGCCGTCACATTATTCTGCCGGACGTCATTTCGCCGTCTCTGGATTTAAGTGTCAACTGCGCGGAAGTGTGTTCGCATACGGGGCGGTAGCGGTGACCGTGACCATCTCCGCTTCCCGGCTGATTGACTCCATGGCGATGAACGATTGTGGCACGATAGGTCCCATTATACGGCACTGCCTATGAAAGGTGATGCGTTGGAGACGCTGATACGCACGAAAGATCTTCCTGTGTCTGAGCGGTTCGATGCCTGGTCTGAGCATATGTCCCGCATGGTGGCGGCTCCCGTGAGAGTCACAGCGGACGACCCTGTCGCCTTTCACGGAGAGCTTGGCATCGTGAACCTGGGTATTGTTAACATCTCCTCGGTCGAGGCCTCGCCGTGTCAGGGTTACCGGACCCAGCAGATGATCCGGCAGGCTGATCCGGAGATGCTGGTGCTCACCTTCAACTCGGGCGGTAAGTGCGTGATAACGCAGGACCGGGAGGAGAATGTCCTAAAGCCCGATGACCTATTCATTTATCATACTTCGCGCCCCTGTCGAGTCCAGCTGGCTGCTGGCGGTGACGCTACTCGCAGCCTCTCGGTCGCCCTCTCTTCGAGCTCCTTGTCGATCTCCGCGCGCAAGCTCGCGAGTTTGACCGGAGTTCCTCTTTCGGGCCGATGCGGTATCGGAGCTCTGATCGTCGGACTCGTCACGGAGCTGATCGCAAGTAATCGGCGGTACAGAACCTCTGATCTGGTCCGGCTCGAAGGCGTACTCATCGATCTCATCGCTATTTTCGCTGCTCGCGAACTTGAGACTGGAGCAGTGAGAGAATACAACTCCTATGAGCACACCTTTTTGCTTCGCATCCATACCTTCATTCGAGAGCATCTAGCCGACCCTGAACTGTCCCCTGAGATGGTCGCGGCCGCAAATGGAATCTCCATCCGCTCGCTGCACCGGCTTTTTCGCTCGCAGGATGTCACGGTGGCCGGATGGATTCGCGCTCGTCGGCTTGAGCGCTGCCGGCGGGATCTCGCCGACCCGGCGTACTACGGCGAATCAATCGGCGTCATCGCTGCTCGATGGGGCTTTACGTCTGCGTCTCATTTCGCCAACCTATTTCGTAAAGCCTATGGGGTCAGCCCGAGAGACCATCGACATCAGAGTCGCATTGATTGTGCTAATAGAATCGTCCTCGGTGTATCGGACTGATATGCGCCGGCACCGGCATGCGGCTCTTGGGGCCGACCATGACCGTGAGCCCGGGCTCGGTGCCGGCGCGGTCGGCCGGGTCAGGGAAGGATGATCTCGCCGAGGCGGGCGGTGCGGCCGCCGATGCCGAGCGTGGTGGTGTTATAGGCGGTGCTGCCGGTTCCGGTGAGCCCGGAGGCGGCGCCGGGGAATGACCACACCGCGCCTTCGGTGCCGTCCTCGCCCGGTGCGCCGGAGAGGAGGTCGGCGCGGCCGTCGCCGGTGACGTCGGCGGCCGACAGCTCGGCGGCGAACCGGTCGCCGCTCTCGGCGTTGCCGGGCACGCCCGCGGTGTTCTGGCCGATCTGCACGGCGCCGGTGGTGGTCACCCCGTTTCCGCTGCCGTACAGGAGGATGAAAGCCCCGGCATCCGAGGTGGTGGAGACGTCCTCGCCGGGAGCGCCGATGGCGACATCGGCCCGGCGGTCGCCGTTGACGTCGCCGACGGCCAGACCGGCGCCGAAGAGGTCGCCCTGCTCGCCGGTGCCGGGCACGCTCGCCGTGTCCTGCGTGACCAGCGTCTGCAGGTGGAGGCCGGTACCGGACCCGAGGCTCACCGCGACGGTGCCGCCGTTGGTCTCCGGGTCCTCGCTGAGTACGACCCGGGTGACCAGATCGGCGATCTCGTCGCCGTTGACGTCGCCGGCGGCCGACGTGCCCCCGCCCGGAACGGCGTCGGACTGCAGGAGCGAGAGCCCGGACGCGGATTTGGCATAGAGGTCGACCCGTCCGCCGGGGATGCCGTCGATCCGCTCCACCCAGCCGGCGGCCACGTCGGCGTGGCCGTCCCCGGTGAAGTCGGCTGCTGTCAGGTTCAGTCCCGAGTCGTAGAACTGGCCGTCGTCCAATGGAACCCGGGTGACGGCACCGCCCCCGGAGCCCAGTCCCGCGTAGACCCAGAAGGCCTCATCGCCTCCAGCGCTGACGGCCAGATCCGCTGCCCCGTCGGCGGTGAGGTCCGCGGCGGCCAGCGACTCCCCGAACCGGCCGTCGTCGCTCTGGCGCGCGCCCTCCAGCGTGAGGCGGGCGGTGCGGGTGGACAGGCCCTGAGCACTGCCGTAGACGACCGTGACGGTACCCGCGCGGGTGAACTGGCCGACGGTCTCGCCGGGAGCGCCGATGGCGAGATCGGCATAGCCGTCCCGGTCGAAGTCGGCCGAGGCGAGCGAGGCCCCGAACCGGTTGTTCGCGGCGACGTCGCCGGGAACGCCCGAGCCGGCCTGGGAGATCACCCGAGTGGTCGCCGGGTCGAGCCCGGAGGAGCCGCCGTGCACGACGGTCACGAATCCGCCCCCGACTCCGCCGACCGTCCCGAGCGGGCTCCCGAACGCGACGTCGCGGCGGCCGTCGCCGTTGAAATCACCCGCACCCGCAGGCGCCGCCGCAGCCGAGGCGGAAACCCCACTGAGCATCGCGGTGATGGCCGCGGCGGCGACTCCAATAGTGATCATAGAGCGGACCGTCATCAGTATCTCCTCATCATCATGTTGATGTCATGTAGACGACGCCGCGAGGCCATATGGGGTTGACAACGAATTACGACAGTGGCGATAAGAGCAGAAAAGACGATGGGGCATTCGAGTTCTGTCGCGCATGCACAACCTGTTGGCACTCTGCTGCAAGACGCCAAGGCACGTTGTCGGCGATACTGAAAGTTTCTCCTTGACGCAGGTGTCAGCGCGGGTCCGGTAGACAGCAGTGCGAGCTGATAAATCAGAGCGGGCCCTCATTGGCATCCTGATGAGACCGTTCAGGCAGCCGTCTCTCTTGGCCGGACGACGGACTCGGACTTCAGTGACCAGTGGTGACACGAAGTTCCCTAGGTGCACGGAAGCCCAGGTTCTGCGGATAGGAAGGGATGAAGCCCGGTGCGAGTTCGAGGTCGGGGAAGCGCCTGAGCGCCGTTGCCAAAGTGGTCTCGGCTTCGAGTATGGCGAGGAAGGCGCCAATGCAATAGTGCGGGCCGACGCCGAACGACAGGCTCTTCATGCGTCGCGCGTGCAGGTCGAAGTCGTCGCCGTTGGGCATATCGCGGTTGGCGGCGCCGAGGTGGAGCAGCACGCGCGTGCCCGCAGGCAGCGTCGCTTCGTCAAAGACCACGTCTCGGGCCGTCTCCCGTAGCCAGCCGACGATGGCCGGCATGTACCGACTCGTTTCGGCCACCGCGCGTGGGACCAGTTCGGGGGCCGCTCGAACTCGTTCCCATCTGTCCCGTTGTTGCAGCAGCAGCAGGAACATGTTGGCAATCAGACTCCGAGTCGTCTCGTGGCCGGCCACCAACAGATTGAACGCGAAACTCGCCGCTTGGTTGGGGGTCGCCCCTGCGACCATCAGCCGCGCCGTCACGCTTTCGCGCGGAAGATCGCCTTTGACGAGGTCCAGACAGTATTCCCAGAAGGAGATCAGGTTACGAAGGACCCGGACCTGCTCGTCCGGTGTGGGGCGACCCCAGATGAAGTGGATCTGCCCATCCGACCACGCGCGGACCATGGGGCCGTCTCCCGCCGGCGCCCCGATGAGATGCAAGATCACCCGCAAGGGGAGTTCGGCCGCGAGGACATCCGCGAGGTCCACGGTGCGCAGGTCGTTGATTTCGCCCAGGAGATCATCGACGATCTCCTGGATCATTGAGTGGTAGGGCGGAAGCTGATTCAGTTTCCAGGGGAACACGCTCTCGAGCATCTTGCGCATGGGCGGATGGAAGGGAGGATCGCCGGCGGCGGTGACCGGCTCCGCCTTGAGTTCCCCGATTATGGAGAGTGCCTCGGGACACGGCATATATAGCGGCGCCAGCGTGCTTCGGTTGAGATATGAGCTGTCTTTGCCGCCGCTTCCATGGAGCGCTGCCCGTACGTCGGCATAGCGAGCCAGCACCGGAATGGTCTGACCGGTCGACGTGTCGAGAAGAGCCGTGGATATCTGTGTCTCACGCAACCGGCGCCAGTCTGCGGTTGGATCCGGCCTTTGTGATAGTTGGTACAGGTCGGCCATCTCAACCTCACCCTGCAAACTTCGAAATTTCCGACTGATGTAGATTGTCTTGTCCGCTTGTCGCATGGAAAGAAAGTTCGCGAGATCGTTAGGTAATCGTGATACTAGATCACCATGAATACCGATTGGTCGGTTCCGGCCCCTGTGTCCAGGAAAGGTCCGCGATAGGCGGAAATGATCATCGCGTTGGCGCACACCCGCAGGGGGCGGCCCTGCCATTGCCCGCGGGTGGGAGACGGCCGCCCCGAAATGATTTCGGGGCGGCCGGTTCTGGCGGAGTCGCGGTTAGATGTCGTCACGGCGGTTGGTGTCGGAGCGGCGGATACACTACTCAGGATCCCGGGGCCGGCATGTACCGCCTGCCCCGAGGCGCCGTCATTTCGACCGTACGAAGACCATCGGCTCGATTGGGGCATCGCCCAGTGGCCGGATCGTCATGCCCCGTCCGTTCGAGTGGATCTCCACGACGAGGTCGAACGTCGGTCCCGTGCCGTCGCAACTTTCCAGGTAGCCGAATCCCTTGTAGAGATTTCCACTCCCGGAGACGTCGAAGACCCGGCATCCTGGAGCGGGGCTGATCGCGGTCGCCCTGAAGCGCGACGGACTCACCTCTCCTACCCCCAGGGCGGCCGGCTGACCACCGAGGCTTCCCTCCCATCCGCCCACGATGGGAGCCGACTCGTCGGCACGTGCACTGCTCGGTGTTTGGACGACCCCTGTTTCCGCCGGTGCCGGGGTGGCGGCGAAGGCGCCTGCGGGCGTCCCGGCGAGATGCCCGAGCACCACGAGGGCGCCGATAGTGGCCGGCCGAATGAATCGTCGGACCGTGGGACTGGCTGCCATGAAACACGAACCTCCAGGATCTTTGGCTGCGTCGCCGGTGGAGTCCCCAATTTAGGCAACTGCTAGAGCGAGTCTCGTCCATTTGACTCGTCGGCGAGAAGACTGACCCTAATCAGAGTAGCGCGTCGATGACCGGCGATGGGGTTAAATGCATATAGGAAAGACATCCTATCTAATTGTTCTTCCGTGCCACGTAATTGTCGATTAGTGCCAGATCTCTGCGGTTGTCACTGAGCGTCAATTCCTCGTGACGCAACGCGTCATCGATCGTGGATTGGCGAGATGAATTCTGTCGGATCGGCCTAGCGCCTCTTGACGAATCACAGCGTGGTGTGGGTGGCGAGTGCGACCTGGTCGCCACCACCATGAGTCCGCCGAGCAGCAAGATCCCTATCCCGTCACTGACGATGTTGGAGGCGACCATGGTGGCCTCGACATGCGCCGGGGCGCAGGCGGTCAGTACTCCAGTTCGGGGCGCAGGGGCCCGCCGACCTTGTGGAGGTGCAGCAGCACTTGGGCGTAGGAGTGGAAGATGCCGGTTTCGTAGTAGGCGACGTCGTGCTGGGCGCAGAAGGTGCGTATGAGCTTCTGGGCGTGGCGCAGGCTGGGTCGTGGCATGGAGGGGAACAGGTGGTGTTCGATCTGGTAGTTCAGCCCGCCGAGTGCGAAGTCGGTGAGCCGGCCGCCGCGGATGTTGCGTGAGGTCAGCACCTGCCGGCGCAGGTAGTCGGTCTTGTCGTCCTTGGTGAAGATGGGCATGCCCTTGTGGTTGGGCGCGAACGAGCACCCCATGTACAGCCCGAACAGTCCCTGCTGGACGATGAGGAAGCACACGGCTTGGCCGGGGGATAGGACCCAGAACAGGGCGGTGAGGTAGCCGCTGAGGTGGGCGGTCAGCAGACCCGCCTCGGCGAGTTTGGTCGCCTGGGAGCTACCGGTGCGGGTGAGCAGTGCGCGTACGCCGGCGATGTGCAGGTTGAGGCCTTCAAGAAGCAGCATGGGAAAGAAGAGCCACGCCTGGTGGCGGGCCAGCCAGGCGCCCGGTCCGCGGCGGGCGCGGGCGTGGTCCTCGGTGAAGGCGATCGCGCCGTCGGCGATGTCGGGGTCGCGGTCGATCTGGTTGGGATGGGCGTGGTGCCGGTTGTGCTTGGAGATCCACCAGCCGTAGCTGAGCCCGACCAGCAGATTGCCATGCAGGCGGCCGAGCAGGGTGTTGACTCGCTTGGACCCGGAGATCTGCTGGTGACCGGCGTCGTGCCCGATGAACGCGGTCTGGGTGAACATGACCGCGAGGAAGACGGCGACCAGCAGCTGCCACCACGACCGCCCGATCAGGGCGAACACGGTCCACCCGGCGGCTAGCAGGAAGAGGTTCACCACGATCTTGACGCAGTAGTAGCCGGGTCGCCGTCTCAGCAGCCCGGTCTGTTTCACTTCGCGGGACAGTTCGGCGTAATCGCTGCCGCGCCCGGTCGCAGGCAGGTCCCGGAGATCGGTCGCCGGCATCATGTCGGCTCTGACGGTGTCGAAGACGATTTCTCTGCTCCTTCAGCGGTGACGAGATGACCGGAGGTGTGGCCGGGGGCGGTTGTTCAGACCGCGCGCCCGTGGACGTAACACCATCTCCGGGCCGGCCCTGGCGGCAGTGCACTTGCCACGGGATGGTCGGTCTCTTCGTAGTGCGCGAGCGCATGCCGACGGGGTGAATCGTCGGAGCATGCCACCCACCCACACGTCAGGCACACCAGCAGGCCGGCCCATTCCTCGCGGACGGTTTGGCACTGGCGGCAGGTCCTCGACTGGGGGGTCACCGGCAAGAGCGCATCCAGGTGCTCACATCTGGGTGCCGACCCGTTCAGGCTGACCGCTCGCGCATCCAGGATCATGCCGGATCTATCCGGGGTCATCGCAGTTCCCTCATCAGCGCTCATTGGCTGGGCTGGGTGGCGGCTGGTTGATCTCTTCAGTCAACATCCCGTCCGTCAGGGCGGAAACAGGCAACCCGAGCAAGCCTCATCACCTGCCCCGATGGCGAAGTGCCGTCGAGCGCGCGCAGTGGGCGAACCGGCATCGTTGGCCCCCCGGGGGAGAGAGACGTCACTCACCGGCAGAACCTCACCACAGGCCTGGATCGCGACCTGCGATGCGTGCGAACCTGTACGTGAGGTACGCGAGCCGACCTGGGATGCTGGGCGGAGTGGAAACCGCATGGGCGGTGTCCCGGCAGTGAGCGGAGGTGGCGGGCGTGGAGCTTCGTCAGCTTCGGTACTTCGTGAGCCTGGCCGAAGAGCTGCACTTCGGGCGCGCGGCCGCACGGGAGCACATCGTGCAGTCGGCGTTGAGCCAGCAGCTGCAGCGACTGGAGCGCGAACTCGGCGTACGGCTACTGGAACGCAGCACCCACCATGTCGATCTGACGGCGGCGGGAGCGGTGTTCCTGGTCGAGGTCCGGCAGATCCTCGCCCATGTCGAGCGGGCGGCGAAGGTCGCCCGTAGCGCGGCCGAATCATCTCCGCGGCTGCGCGTGGGCATCATCGACGCCAGCTACGACTCGATGCCGCAGATCCTGCACGAGGTCCAGGCCCGGTTTCCCGACCTGGTGATCCACCAGGTCGAGGTGAGCGTTCCCGAGCAGTACCAGCAACTCCTCGACGGCCGTCTGGACGTGGGCATCGGCCGGGCCGCCATGGCCCCGCCCGGAGTCGCCTCGCACCTGTTCCGCCAGGACCCTCTGGGCGTGCTGGTGCCCGACGGTCACCGCTTCAGCCTTCTAGACGGTGTGCCGGTCGCCACGCTCGCGCAAGAGCCACTTCTGCTCGCCGAGGACGCGCAGGCACCGGAGTTCAACCAGTTCGTCGTCGAGATGTGCAGGTCGGCCGGGTTCACGCCCGCCGTCTACGAAGGCACCGTGGAGAGCATCCGCGCCGCCGCCGATCTGGTCGCCGGCGGACGGTGCCTGTACTGCGTGCCCTCCTCCTGCATCTCCTCCCTCCCCGGCACCATCTGGCGACCGCTGATCGAACCGGTATCCCACTACCCCTGGTCGATTCTGTGGAGGGCGACCGACACCTCCGATCACGTACGCGCCATCATCACCTGCGCACGCGCAATGTCACAGCGACTGGGCTGGCTGCCGACCCCGGAACAAGAGGCCGGGCACGACGATGAGGTCGCAGGAGGCATCAAGTCGTAGGCATGCGGCGTGCGGAAACCCGGAACGATGCTGCGGGCGGCGCAGATGAGGTGGGCCGGACCGATTGCGCCCGCCGTTGCGCGCGTCGGCGTAGCCGGGTGGCGCCTTGCCGCAGGTCAGGCCGGCCAGGAGGGCCGTGCAGCGGCCCCTGCGGTGTCTGACAGTTCCGGCCGCAGCTCGACTGGGGTGTGGCGGCGCGAGCTCGTCCACCGATCTACTGCCTGCCACCACACTGTTCCCGTGCCGGGATCGGAAGGCGTTCGGTGATGTTTCGCGTCAGCGCCACTATGGGCCGGTCAGCGTGGGACATCGGCGCAGATGGTCCTGCTTGTGCAGTTCTCCGACCACGAAGTCGGCGACGTCGGCGCGGGAGATGTGGGAGCGCCAGAGCAGTTTGATCCGTTCGGCGGCGCGATATCGGCCGGTGGCCAGACCGCCGGTGAGTCTGGCGGGCCGGACGATGGTCCAGTCCAGCCCGCTGTTGCGTACGGCTGTTTCCTGGTGCTCCTTGTCGGCGTACTCCGCCCGCCACAACAGGGGCCGCAGAACATGCTCGAAGACCAGGCCGGAGCAGCCACGGCTGTCGCCCACGCCGTGCGCGCTCACCCATACAAGGCGCGGCACCTGGTGGGTCTTCATGGCCTCGATGACAGGCTCGAGGGCAGGGTGCCGGAACATGCCGGCCGGGGCCTGCTTGCTTTGACCGACCGCGCCGACCACCGCGTCGTGCCCGGGGATCACAGCGGTCACCGAGGCTGTGTCGAGGACATCGCCGGTGATGACCGTCAGCCGCTCATGTCGCTGATCCAGCCGTCCCGGCATGCACACGAATTCGGTGATCTCGTGTCCGTCTCGCAGCGCGGTCTCGGAGATGGACCGGCCGAGCGGACCGGTGGCGCCGAACAACAGAATGCGCATCAGCTTCTCCAGACTTACGTGGCCCGGAATCAGCGGGCGGCGGACTCGATGATCCGTTCGCTTCGCTGGTGGTCGTGTAAGCGGCGGCCCTTCCGCCTGAGTGAAGGCGATCACCGGGGCGAACCGCGCCGAGCCGTGCGGCGAGCAGGCGCCGGGTGACAGGCCGGATCGGGTCGCGTCGGGTTCGCCTCGGCCTAGCCCCGGCCTCTTCCTGCCCAGGGCCGGCGACGGTCAGGGCTCCTGCGGTCGTCATTGGGCGCGGGGTCGGGGCCCGGAGGTTGCACGAGGGTCTGCGGCTCCTCATCGATGACGTCTTGGCGGCTGCGGGCGGCCGGCCGGTTCATATGTGACCGGTTCCATATCAGATGGCTGCGGGCGGCCGGCCGGTTCGAGCGTGACCTGGTGCGCGTCAGCAGGGGTAGCACGAGCCCGAGAGCGCCGGCGAGCATCAGGATGACGCCCACTATGTGTAGATCGAGGCCGCGTACGGACCCGGTCACGGCGAACGTCAGGATCGCCCCGACAACGAGGAGGGCGATCCCGCCGGCGGTGGGCATCAGCTGTCGCCTTTTCGGGGGCCGGGCTGTGGGGGCGGGGGTGCGGTTGGTGGTGTCACCTGCGGCCTGCCCAACGACCGGAGCGCCGGCCGCTGTTCTGCCCGGTGACCAGGTGGTAGGCGAGCAGGAGGACCGCGGCGCCCGCGATGGCGGTGATCCAGGTGGAGAGGTTGAAGAATCCCTGCACGCCGTCGACGTCGAACAACTGCGTGGCCAGGAAGCCACCCAACAGTGCTCCGGCGACCCCGATCAGGGTGGTGATGACAAGTCCTTGGGGGTCCTTGCCGGGGACCAGCATTCTGGCGACCATCCCGGCCACGAGTCCGAGAATGATCCAGGCGATGATGCTCATGACCGAACTCCTAGAGCAGCGAATCGATGTCTGCTGGGGCGCGGTCTTCCGGACCGGTCGAAGCAGGGGCCCGATCGTCCGCAGGAACGTGGGGGCCGGGCTTTCGTGCTCGTTCACCCCTGAGCCAACCCTGCCCGTACCGCGTGGGAAACAGCCGATCCCGGAAGGGCCCATCACCACAACCGATCACCCCACGACCGGCTGTGCCCTGGTGTATGTGGAAATCATCCGCGCGCCGTGGTGCAGGCTTCACCGACTATGAAACCCCCGTTTCAAGCGCACCTGTACTCACGTGGCGTTTGCACCCGGTTGGCCGGCTGATCCCGCTGCCTGAGGTTGGACGGCTCCATCGTCGACGCCGCCAGCGGGGCGCGCGGATTGGTGGCCGGGGATGCGGAGGATGAGCATGGCCATGTCGTCGTCGGCCCGGCCATCGGTGTAGTCGATGAGCGTGGTGGTGAGTTGGTCCAGCATCTGCTGGGCGTCAAGGCTGGTGGTATCGGCCAGCAGGCCGATCAGGCCTTTCTCCTTGAGCATGTCACCGGCTGGGTTGCGGGCTTCGGTTGCGCCGTCGGTGTAGAGCAGTAGCGCGTCGCCGGGCCCGAGGTCGCACGCCTGGGTGGACAGTTCGACATGGTCGAAGACGCCCAGGAGCAGGCCAGGTCGGCCGATGGGGGTGACGGTGCCGTCGGCGCGGCGTAGTAGCGCGGGCGGGTGCCCGCCCAAGCTGACCAGCCCGCGTGCCCCTTGTGTCCCGTGATTGTCGGAGGGGCGGATCGCCACGCATACCGCGGTCAGGAACCGGTCGCTGATCTGCTGGTGGACCAGGGCGTGATTCAGTCGGGTCAGCACCGTGGCGGGGTAGGGGTGCTGGGTGGCCTCGGCGCGCACGGTGTAGCGGGCGAGCGCCGTCACTTTTGCCGCCTCCAGGCCGTGACCGCACACATCGCCCAGCACCGCGCACCACCACTGGTCCCGGGTGGGGAACAGGTCGAAGAAGTCTCCGACCACCTTGACGTCGCCGGCCGCCGGTAGGTACACCGCAGCGGCCTCCAGCCACGGTGGGCAGGCGATCACCGGCGGCAGCAGGCTGTCTTGGAGTGTGCGGGCCAGCGCGGCCGATACTTCAGTGGCGCTCTCCAGCTCGCTGATCCGCAGGTGGGCTTGGTCCAGCGCCTGGCGCAGCGCGATCGAGTTGCTGACCGCTCGCGCCAGCGTCGCCAGCCCGCGTGTCTGTTCCGCCGTCCACGGCCGCGCTCGGTCGTCGACCACTGACAATCCGCCCAGCACCTGCCCGGACACAGAGTGGATCGGGTATCCCGCCCACGCCCCGATCCCCAGCTCCCGCACCGCGGCCAGGTGAGCGATCCGCGGATCGCCGGCGGCATCCTCGACGATGAGCTCACGGCCGGTACCGATCAGAAGATGACAGGGGCTGTCACCCACCGGGTTCTCCCAAGCTCCCGCCTCTGCCGGTTCACTGGCCCCTTCAACGCGGTCCGATACCTCCACGGCCGACACCCAAAATGAGCGCCGCGCGTCCACCAACGTGATGAACGCCCGCCGTGCCCCGGTCAGTGACGCTGCCAGCACCGCCAGATCGTCCAGTGATTCGACGGGTCCGGTGTCCATCAACCCGGTCGCGGCCACCGCCGTCAGCCGTGCCGGATCGAACACCTGCGCCGGTAGCACCGGCACGTCCGCTCCGCTCGCCACCACCAGCGGCCTGATCACCTCGACCAATCAACACCCCTCACAGCCATCCACTTTCGGGTCAACCCACCTGATCGCCCAAAGAGTATGCCGCCCGGTAGTGACCGGGCCGAGAGGGGATCGGACGCGTGGATGCTGACGAACCGAGGCTCCGGGAGCGAGAAGCCAGGGGCCGTCGGCCAGGAGGTAGGCGGTTACGCCGCGCGGCGGTGTAGGCGAGCACGAGGTGCAGGTTGCCGTACATCGCGATCTGCTCGGGCGTCACCTGGCCGTGCGGTTCGACGTCGGCCGCCGCCCGGGTGAGGGGGCGCGGTCGCGGCCGGGATCGTATGCAGGCCGCGTAGCGGCAGGTTGTCAGGCATGTGCGCGTACTGGTACCTGGGTATGACAGTTTGCGGGGAAGCTGATCCCGATGGAGAGGCCGCCGCACGGGCGCGCGTGTGCGGTGATGTCAGCGCCGTGCGCTGTCGCGATGGCGCGGACGATCGAAAGGCCGAGGCCGTGGTGGCCATCGCTGCGCGCTGTCCGTTCGCCGAGCCGCTGGAAGGGCTCGAAGAGCGGGCCGACCTGCTGCGGGGAGATGACCGGTCCGGTATTGATCACCGAGACGAACGCTCGCCCGGCCCTGGTCTCGGTCGCGACTTCCACGTGGCCGCCGGTCACGTTGTGGTGCACGGCGTTGTCGACGAGATTGGCGATCAGGCGTGCGGCCAGCGCGGGGTCGCCCGCGGACGGGGCGGGCGCGATCCGGGTATCGATGCGCACGCCGCGCGCGTCCGCCTCGAATTGTGATGAGTCGAGGGCCTGACGGGCGAGATCGGACAGATCGAAGGGCTCCTGGCGGTCGAGACCACGCTCGCTGCTGGCCAGCGTGAGCAGAGCTTCCAGCAGCCGCCCCTGGTCCTTGCTGATCGCGACCACTCGCTCCGAGGTCGCCCGGTAGGACTCCAGCGTGGCCTCACGGTCGGTGAGTGTCTCCTCGAGGAGCGCACGCTCCAGGGTGAGCGGCGTGCGCATTTCATGTGCGGCGTTGGCGACGAAGCGCTTGTGCGCGTTGAGGGCGGTCTCCAGACGGCCGAGCAGGCCATCGACGGTGTCGGCGAGGTCTTTCAGCTCATCGCGGGGTCCTGTGACGGCGAGCCGTTCGTGCACGTTACGAGCGGAGATCTGCTGGACCGTGGCCGTCATCGTGCGCAGTGGCCGCAAGACACGTCCGGCGACCAGCCAGCCCAGCGCGATCGAGATCATCACCATGATCGCGAGAGCGATCCCGGACTGCGTCAGTAGCTCGCGCAGCTGTGCTCCCTTGAGTCGGTTCAGATTCTCGCGGATTTCCGGCCCTCTGTCGTCGTACACAATGACGACCCACTTGGCGCGGCGCATGAGCCCGTAAGTGATCGTGAGAAGGACCGCACCGGAGATCGTGAAAAGTGCGCCGTACAAGGCCGTGAGACGCATGCGCACGGTCCAGAGTGAAAGATGAGGGGAGACGCGTGGGCGGAGCAGGTCACGAAGGCGCATGGGCATCACATATCCGGTAACCGCCCTGCTGGACGGTCTCGATCACCGGTGGCGGGCCGAGCTTGGACCGCAGCCGGTTCATCGTGGCCTTGACGGTGGTCGTGAACGGGTCGGCCGCCTCGTCCCACACCCGTTCCAGCAGCTCCTCGGCGGACACGACACGGCCGTCGGCCCCGAGCAGGTACTCCAGAACCGCGAACTCCTTCGGGCTCAGCGCCAGGCGCATTCCCGCCCGGGTCGCGATCCGCTGCGCCGAATCCAGCCGCAGATCACCGCGGACGAGGACCGGCGGCAGCGCCGGCTGCGCCCGGCGGCCGAGCGCCCGGACCCGGGCAACGAACTCAGCGTACGCGAACGGCTTCGGCAGATAGTCGTCGGCGCCGAGGCTCAGGCCCGACACCCGGTCGGCGATCGTGCCGGAGGCGGTCAGCATCAGGACGCGGGTACGGCGCGTCCGGCTCACCAGGGAGCGGCACACATCGTCGCCGTGGACGGCGGGCAGATCCCGGTCGAGGACGACGACGTCGTAGTCCAGCAGCGAGGTCCGCTCGATGGCCGCCTCGCCGTCGTGAACCACGTCGACGGCCATGCCCTCGCGGCGCAGGACCCTCGCCACGGACGCCGCGAGCTCGGCGTGATCCTCGGCCACCAGCACTCTCATCGTGTAATCAGACTAACCACTGCCGCGGTCACAGCCGGGTCACAGGAGCTCTGACCGTGGTGTGACCGCCCGTTGCCTAGAAATGGCCTCCAGCGCCCATCCACTGACGCGAAGGAGACCATCGCATGTCCAAGGCGAAGCCGAAACGGGCCCTGGCGCTGCCGCTGGTGGCGCTCGCGATCTTCCTGCCGGTGCTCGCGGCCTGCGGTGAATCGGACGACTCTTCCGGCGGTTCGGGCACGGCAGCGGACGGTGGTGCCACTGGTAAGGACAACGACCAGTATGTGAAGTTCGCGCAATGCATGCGCCAGAACGGAGTCCCGGAGTGGCCTGACCCCATTGACGGGACGAAGTTCCGTCTCAAGCTGGGAACCGTTGACCCCAACTCGCAGCAGTTCAAGGCCGCGTCGCAGGCATGCAAGTCATTGGCGCCGCCGGGATGGGACGGCTCCCGGCAGGACCCGGCCAATCAGGCCCGCGCGCTGAAGTACGCGCAGTGCATGCGCAAGAACGGGGTGCCTCAGTTCCCCGACCCTCAGGGCGGAGCACTGGACCTGGGTGACATCAATCCCGACTCGCCGCAGTTCAAGGCCGCGGCGCAGAAATGCCAGTCATTGCGGCCGGCGGGTGGTGGGGGATGAGCACCGATGTCAATGAGGCCGGTATGCCCGGTGCCGAGGACAACGCCCCCGGCATCCCGGTTCCGGACCGCCGGAAGCCGCGCCGGCGCAGACGGCCGAAGGTGCTCGCCGGGACGGGCGTCCTGGTGCTGCTGGTCGCCGCGGGTGTCGCCGCCGCCGTCATGGATCCCTTCGATGACGAGGACGCCCAGCCCGCGTCCTCGACCGATGGCACCTCGCTGGCGGCCGTACGGGAAGGACCGCTGTCCACGCAGGTGACGCAGAGTGGGACGCTCTCGTACGCGGCCCATGGTGACGGAACCCCGTACGCGGTGGTCAACCAGGCCGAGGGCATCTACACGTGGGTCCCCGGCGAGGGCAAGGAGATCGACTGCGGCAAGACCCTCTACCGGGTGGACGAGAAACCGCTGGCGCTGATCTGCGGCGGCACACCGGCTTACCGCGCTCTGTCGGAGGGCGACAAGGGCCGCGAGGTGCGCGACCTCAACGAGAACCTCGTGAGACTCGGGTACGCCGAGAAGTCCGAGCTCGATCCCGACTCGGACTACTACGGATCGGAGACCGCGGAGGCGGTCACCGAACTGCAGGACGAGCTGGGCGTCGAGGAAACCGGGAGACTGAATCTCGGGGACGCCGTATTCCTGCCCGGTCCGCTCCGGGTGACGAAGGCGATGGCCAAGGCCGGAACGCGGGCGGCGGCGGGAGCCCAGGTGGCCCAGACCACCTCGGCCAGGCGCCAGGTGACGGTGGAACTCGACCCCGGTCAGCAGACCCAGGTCAAGGTCGGTGACCGTGCCCAGATCACGCTTCCGGACAACAGGACGACCCCGGGCAAGGTGAGCCGCATCGGGACGGTCGCGAAATCCGGTGACGACAAGAAGGACACGTCCGGCTCCACGATCCCGGTGTACATCACGCTCACGCGTCCCAAGGACGCGGGGAAACTGGACGAGGCCCCGGTTCAGGTACAGATCACAACCGACGGGGTCAAGAAGGCGCTGACCGTCCCGGTCACCGCGCTCATGGGCAAGGCCGGAGGCGGCTACGTCGTCGAGGTGGCCGACCCTGCGGGTGGCCAGCGGCGCCGTCCGATTCCCGTGACGCTCGGCATGTTCGACAACGACAACGGGCTCGTGCAGGTATCCGGGGACCTGTCCGCCGGCGATCAAGTGGTGGTGCCGGCCTCATGAGCACGACTCACGATCAACACGGCCAGGCTCCCGCGCTCGAGCTGGAAGGCGTCACCAAGATCTACCAAGGACAACCACCCGTGCCCGCGCTGCGGGGCGTGAGCTTCACCGCCCGGCATGGTGAGCTGGTCGCCATCGTCGGGCCGTCGGGGTCAGGGAAGACCACGCTCTTGCACGTCATGGGGACGCTGGAGCGGCCCACGGACGGGCTGATCCGGATCGACGGAGTCGACGCGGCGGGGCTCGGCGACCGGCAGCTCGCGGCCTTGCGCGCCCGCTGCATCGGGTTCGTCTTCCAGCAGTTCTTCCTGGCCGAGCACTCCACCGCCCTGGAGAACGTCGCGAACGGCCTCCTGTACGCGGGCGTCGAGGTCGGCGAGCGACGGCGCCGTGCCGCTGACGCACTCGATCGTGTCGGGCTCGCGCATCGCCGCGACTTCCGTCCCACGAAGATGTCCGGAGGTGAGCGCCAGCGCGTGGCCATCGCCCGCGCACTGGTGGGCAGGCCGGCGATCGTGCTCGCCGACGAGCCGACGGGCAACCTCGACAGCACTACGGGAGCCTCGATCCTCGAGCTGCTGCGAGAGCTCAACGCCGATGGCGCGACGATCATCGTGATCACGCACGACGGTGACCTGGCCGCGCGGCTGCCTCGCCAGGTGCACGTTCTGGACGGCCGGATCGTCTCCGACGACGGCCCCGGCTCGTTCGCCGGCTCGGGTGCGTACAGCAGGCCAGGAAAGGTGGAGTGACATGCGGCTCCCATCCCATCTCGTGCCGGCACGCTTGCGCGCCGGAGACCAGGCCCGGGTGGCGAGCACCGGGCTGCGTGCCCGGCCACTGCGGGCGGGGCTATCCGCGCTCGGGATCGCGATCGGCACCACGGCGATCGTCGCGGTTCTCGGGCTGTCGTCGTCGTCCCAGGCCGGTCTGCTGGCGGAGATCGACCGGCTCGGCACGAACCTGCTGACCGCCAAGACCGGCCAGAGTTTCACCCAGGAGGAAGCGGTCATGCCGGTCGCCGCGCCCGCCCGGGTGTCGCGGCTCGGGTCCGTCGAGGAGGTGGCACATACCGGCACGGTCAGCGACGCGAAGGTGTACCGGAGCCCGTTGATACCTCCGATCAACACCAACGGGCTGAAGGTCCAGGCGGCGAGTTTGAACCTGCCGCGGGTGGCCGGCGCCGGCGTCGCCCATGGCCGCTGGCTCAACGAGGCGACGGCGACGCAGCCTGCCGTCGTGCTCGGCGCGGCGGCCGCGGAACGACTGGGGATCAGCCGCGTCTATCCCGGGCAGCGAGTGTGGCTGGACGGGCAGTGGTTCTATGTCGCCGGGACTCTCACCCCGGCGACGCTCGCGCCGGACATCGACACAAGCGCCCTGGTCGGATATCCGGCGGCGCGGCGCTACCTCGGCCACACCAGCATGGCCCGCGGCAGGCTGGCGGACGGCCCGCCGAGCACGCTCTACGTACGGTCGGAGACCGACGCGGTCGGCGAGGTGCAGTCGGTGCTCGCGCAGACCGCGAACCCGGAGGCGCCGAACGAGGTCGACGTGAGCCAGCCCTCCGATGCGCTCACCGCGCGTGCCGCAGCGAAGGGAGCGTTCAACAGCCTGTTCCTGGGACTCGGCGTGGTGGCGCTGCTCGTAGGGGCGGTTGGCGTGGCCAACATCATGATCATCTCTGTCCTTGAGCGCCGCTCGGAGATCGGCCTGCGCCGCGCGCTCGGGGCGACCCGGGGACAGATCCGCACGCAGTTCCTGTCGGAGGCGATCATGCTGGCGGTCCTCGGTGGTGTGGTCGGCGTGGCCGCCGGGGCCGTGGCGACCGCGGTGTACGCCGGCGTCAAAGATTGGCCGGTCGTCATTCCCGCCGAGGCGTGGGCGGGCGGTATCGGCTCGGCCGTCGTCATCGGCGCGATCGCCGGCCTGATGCCCGCCCTGCGCGCCGCCCGGCTCTCACCGACCGAGGCCCTGCGTACGACCTGACCCTTGGTCGGTGAGTTGCGGCGAATCCACCCCTGGCGATCTTCAAATGGGTGGATTCGCCACGAGTCAGCATGCCGCTCGGCCGGATCGAACGCCGCCAGGTCCTCGGAGGACTGATTAACGAGTACGAAAGAGCCGCTACCGAGCCACGGCGAGCACTCCGAAAGTGCATCGGCTTGCGGTGACAAATGCCGGCTGGCCCTTCACCGACCAGCCGGCCAGACAAAAGCGCTTCACCAAACGTCAAGAATGCGCTATTGTATCCCTTGGTGTGCCGGGAAGCCTGGTCGGCGATGTAGGACGTGCTGCAAGAAGCACGTCTCCGACCTGGAAGGCTGATGAGCGGATGCACGCACACCTCCGGATACGAGTATCGCAGCGCATCGCGCCCTCACCGCGGTCCCATCGTTTCCAGCCCGGACCGCATCCCTGCCTGCTCTCGGTGTTTCCGTTCCACGATACGCAATGACCGCTTTCGGTCACGTGTGCGTTAGCTGAGCCACTCGCTCATCTCTTTCTTCACAGGCCCGCGTTCCGCGCGATGGGCCTGGTCGACCATGCCATTAACGCAGAAAAGCGTATTCACATGAGCGAATTCTTTGATGCTGCCCTGAGTTTTCCAGCGGTTCTGTTCAGTTTCGCGCTGCTGGTGGTCGCCGGGTACTGGGCCGTGGTCCTGCTCGTGGGCCTGGGATTCGACGCCCTTGACGCCGATGCCGATACAGGGGCCGGCGCCGACGTCGAGGGCGGCGGCTTCGGCGGCTTCCTGGCGGCCTCGGGGCTCGGTGGTGTCCCGGCCACGGTGACGCTGTCGCTGCTGATCTGCATGGCCTGGTTCGTGAGCCTCACGGGTTCGGTGCTGGTCCGCGGCGTCGGCGGCGCGGTGGTGCACGCGGTGCTGGCCGTCGCGGTGCTGTTCGCCGCCTTGGCGGCGGCCTGGCTCGGCACGCGGACGCTGGTCGTGCCGCTGCGCCGGGTGTTCCCGAGCGTGGCAGAGCCGTCTCGGCGGGACTTCGTGGGTTTGATGTGCGTCATCCGTACCGTCCGGGTCGGGCCCGGCTTCGGCCAGGCCGAGGTCACCGCGGCCGACGGCTCGTCGGCGATCGTGCAGGTCCGGCAGCCGAGCGCGGACCTGGCGGGAGGCGCGGACGGTATGGGCCTCACGGCGGGCAGCACCGCACTGATCTTCGACTACGACGCGGCCGGTGAGTGCTTCTGGGTCATGCCCTACGAGGCACCGCCACCTCTGGACGGCCCGGCCACCTGATCCCCGCGCCCCTTGCCCATCCCCCCAATAGACAGGGATCTTCGATGGATGCCATCACCATAGGAGCCGGCGTGTTCATCGCGCTCCTGCTGTTCGTCGCCATTGTTGTGGCGTTCGTGGTCACCCGCCTGTTCCGCAAGGTCGAGCAGGGCCGGGCGCTGATCATTTCCAAGCTCAAGAAGGTGGACGTCACCTTCACCGGCGCGGTCGTGCTGCCGGTGCTGCACAAGTCCGAGCAGATGGACATCTCGGTGAAGACCATCGAGATCGAACGCACCGGGCGCGACGGCCTGATCTGCAAGGACAACATCCGTGCCGATATCCGGATCACGTTCTTCGTACGGGTGAACAAGACCGCCGAGGACGTCATCAAGGTGGCTCAGGCGATCGGTACCGCGCGGGCCAGTGACCAGGACACGCTGCAGGAGCTGTTCGCGGCCAAGTTCTCTGAGGCGCTCAAGACCGTCGGTAAGCACTTGGAGTTCGAGGATCTCTACACCCGCCGCAACGAGTTCCGCGACCACATCATCCAGGTGATCGGTACCGACCTGAACGGCTACAGCCTGGAGGACGCGGCGATCGACTACCTGGAGCAGACGCCGCTGCTGTCGCTGGACAAGTCCAACATCCTGGACGCCCAAGGCATCCGGAAGATCACCGAGTTGACCGCGATCCAGCACGTGCGGACGAACGAGCACGCCCGTACCGAGGAGAAAGAGATCACCCGCCAGAACGTGGAGGCGCGTGAGGTGATCTTGGAGCTGGAGCGGCGGCAGGCCGACGCGGAGCTGAAGCAGCAGCGCGAGATCGAGACCGTACGGGCTCGTGAGCATGCCGAGATCGACCGGGTGAAGGCCGAGGAGCGGCTGCGCGCGCAGACCGCGCACATCCGCACCGACGAGCAACTCGGCGTCCAGCACGAGAACAAGTACCGGGAGGTCGCGGTCGCGGAGAAGAACAAAGAGCGGGTCATCGCGATCGAGAACGAGCGCATCGAAAAGGAACGCCTTCTGGAGGTCATCGCCCGGGAGCGGGAGACGGAGCTGAGCCGGATCTCGGCGAACAAGGAGGTCGAGGCCGAGAAGCGGGAGATCGCCGAAGTGATCCGGGAGCGGATCGCGGTGGAGCGGACCGTGGCCGAGCAGGAGGAGAACATCAAGCGGCTGCGCACGGTCGAGGAGGCCGAGCGGGCTCGCCAGTCGATCATCATCCACGCCGAGGCGGAGGCTCAGGAGAACCTGGTCAAGGGCATCAAGGCGGCCGAAGCGGCGGAAGCCGCGGCCGAGCACAAGGCACGTGAGGAGCTCACCCTGGCCGAGGCCCGGCGGCAGACCGCCGAGCTGGACGCGCACGCCAAGATCCGGCTGGCCGAGGGGGTCCAGGCCGAAGCGGCCGCCGCCGGGCTCGCCGAGGTCCAGGTGCGCGAGCGGGACGCCGAGGCCATCGAGAAGGTCGGCCGCGCGCACGCCGCGGTCGCCCAGGAGACCGCGCTGGCCGAGGCGATGGCCATCAGGGAGAAGCTGAAGGCCGAGGCCGAAGGGCTCACCGACAAGGCCGGCGCGATGGCGGCGCTGGACGACGCGAGCCGCCAGCACGAGGAGTACCGGCTGCGCTTGGAGGCCGAGAAGGACATCCGGCTGGCCGGCATCGAGGTGCAGCGACAGGTCGCCGAAGCCCAGGCGACAGTGCTGGCGACCGGTCTCGAGCAGGCCGACATCAGCATCGTCGGCGGCGACAGCGTGTTCTTCGACCGGCTTGTCGGCTCGATCGCGCTCGGCAAGAGCGTGGACGGGTTCGTCGAGCACTCCGATGTCGCGCAGACACTGGCCGGGCCCTGGCTGGACGGGTCAGCGAGCTTCACCGGGGACATGTCCCGGCTACTGGGCTCGCTCGATACCGCCGGTGTACGGGACCTGACGTTGTCGGCGCTGCTGATGCGGCTCATCAAGACCGACGGTCCCGAGACCGGGCGGCTGCGGGAGCTGCTGGAAACCGCGCAGCGGATCGGTGTCGCCGACACGAGGCTCGCCGAAGCGCCCGCCCCGACCACCGTCAACTCGGTCGCGCACTGACAGGGCGCACTGACACAGGCGTAGTGACACAGGCGTAGTGACACAGGCGCACCGACCAGAGGAGAGTTCCGTGAACGAGCCCGTCATCGACACCGCCGACGAGAATCCCGCGCCGGATGGCGAGGGCGGGCTCGACCACGGCACCTATGAGGTGCTGCGTGCCCGGCTGGCCGACCACGCCGCCGAGCTCGCCCGGCGCGCCGAGACGCTGAACGCCGGCCGCTTGGCGGTCTTCGGCGGCACTGAACTCCAACTGATCGGGACCGAACGGATCCGTACCGAGCACAACTGCGTCCCGCGCGACATCGTCGCGCTCGGCGAGACGATGCTGTTCGGCTACAACGTGTTCTTCGGCCTGAAGCCCGGGTCGGAGGTCACGGACGTCTTCTCCCTGCACCGTCTCACGCGGCAGCGCCCTGGCCAGGGCGGGACGGCCTTCACGTTCGGTGACGCCGGGCCCGGAGCGGTGCCGGGCCTGTTGGACGACCCGCGCTTCCAGCGCGACTTCGCCGACATGTACCGCTACTACCGGCAGGCCCGCCTGCTGCAGCTGCGGTTGCTGGACGGCAGGCTCCTCGCCGTCTTCCAGACAGGTCCGCGCCTGGCCGACATCCGGGTGCTGCGCTGGCGCGTCGGCACGGACGGCACCGTCGTGTACGAAGACAACCAAGGCGAACGCGACCATGTCTTCCCGGCGTCCCATGACGTCGAATGGATCGCGACCACCCGTGACGACCACGTGCTCGGCCGCCACCCGCACATCTCGATCGGCGGCGAGGTCTTCGTCGAGACGGTCGGCGGCACCCTGACGGTCAAGATCGAGGACAACACCGAGACCGGCTCGGGGATCTACAGCGAGCCCGTCGACGAGCCGTTGCAGAGCCTGGCCGACGCCGAGGTGCACCACGCCAGCGTCGGAGCGCTGATCCTGCTGCGGATCCGCCCGTACAACGAGATCGCCTGGCGGTATCTGGTCTTCAACACCCGCACCAAGAACGTGGTCCGGCTCGACGGCATCGCCCAGGGGTGCCGGCGGCTGCCGGGCGACCACGGCATCATCTTCCCGGGGGGCTACCTCCTCGACACCGGTGTGACCAAGACGTTCGACACCGACGTCACCGACCTGGAGTTCGAACGGACCGTGCGCTCGCCCAACGGCGAGGACGTGCTCTACGTCTTCCACGCCCGCGCCGACGGCCGGTCCCTGCTGCTGACCTACAACGCGATCCGCGAACAGGTCGCCGCCCCCGTCACCTGTCATGGCTTCTCGCTGTTCGACGACGGCACGCTGGTGGTGCTGCGGGCGTTCACCGACGAGCCGAGCCGCGTCCACCCGATGCAGGTATGGCAGACGCCGTACGTCTCCGACGCGCACGCCGCCGCGCAACCGGTCGGGACCGGAGCGCTGGAACGCGTCGGCAACGCCGACCTGGTGCGCGGGATCTCCGACTGCCTGTCCGTCACCCGGATGATCGCCGAGATGGCCCCGTCCACGGAAATGTTCGAGGGCCTCATCGCCGCCTGCGTGCGCGCCGCCGACCGTCACCACTGGCTCGGCCAGGGCGAGCTGAGCGATCTCGCGACGCCGCTGGCGGACGTACGCGTCACCGCTGAGCGGGTCCTGACCGAGTACGAGAACGTCCGGGCGCTCACTGATCAGGCCGCCGCCGCCGTGGACGAGACGGCCAAGCGGATCGAGGCGACGGTGCGGCGGTCGTACGCCGAAATGCCGGAAAGCGCCGACGGCTGGGTGGCGCGGCTCGCCGAGCTGCGCCGCGGCCAGGGACGGCTGGAGGCACTACGCGAGCTGCACTACGCCGACACCGCGCGCATCGACGAACTGGCCGCGACGCTCGACACCGAAGTGCACGCGGCCGGCCTCCGTACCGTCGAGTTCCTGCAGGACGAAGGAGCATTCGCCGACGAGCACGCGGAGGTCGAACGGCTCACCGGAGAGGCCGGCGCCATCACCACCGTCGCCGCCGCGGAACCGGTCGCCGAACGGCTCAGCGCGCAGATCGAGGGATTGGAGGTCGTCATCCAGATCGTCGGCACCCTCGACCTCACGGACGCGACCGCCCGAACCGCCATCCTGGAACGGGTCGGAGAGGTCCTCGGCGGCCTCAACCGGGCCCGGGCGGTACTGGAGAACCGGCGCAGGGAACTCCTCGGCGCCGAAAGGCGGGCGGAGTTCGCGGCCGAGTTCGCGCTGCTCGACCAGGCCATCGGCGCGGCGATCGCCACCGCCGACACCCCCGAACGCTGCGACGAGCGGCTCGGCAGGCTGCTGCTCCAGGTGGAGACGCTGGAGGCACGCTTCGCCGACTTCGACGACTACCTCACCGAGCTGGAGGCCAAGCGCACCGACGTCTACGAGGCGCTCTCCGCACGCAAGCAGTCCCTGCTGGACGATCGCGCCCGCCGTGCCGCCCGTCTCAGCGAGTCCGCCGACCGCATCCTGTCCGGCGTGCGCCACCGGGTCACCGGGCTGGGCTCACTGGAGGAGGTCAACACCTACTTCGCCACCGACGCCATGGTGGCGCGGCTCCGCACGGTAGCCGGCGAGTTGCGCTCCCTCGGCGAACCGGTACGCGCCGAGGAGCTGGAAGGCCGGATCAAGTCTGCCCGCCAGGAGGCCGGCCTGTCCCTGCGCGACCACCTCGACCTGTACTCCGACGGCGGCGACACCATCCGGCTCGGCAGGCACCACTTCGCGGTCAACACCCAGCCGATCGAACTCACGCTCGTTCCGCACCAGGGCACCTTGGCCTTCACCGTCACCGGCACCGACTACCGCTCACCCGTACGGGACGAGGCCTTCGCCGCGAGCCGGCGGTTCTGGGACCAGAGCCTGGTCTCCGAGACGGCCGAGGTCTACCGCGCCGAGTACCTGGCCGCCTCGATCCTCCAGGACACCCCTCTCGACGAGCTGCACGGCGCGGCCCAATCCGAGTCCCGGCTGCTCGAGCTGGTGCGCTCGATGGCGGCCACCCGCTACGACGAAGGCTATGAACGCGGCGTCCACGACCACGACGCCACCGCGATCCTGGCGACGCTCCTCCGCTTGCACGCACAGGCCGGACTGCTGCGCTACCCGGCGGACGCGCGGGCCGCCGCCCAGATCTTCTGGGCGTACGGTGCCGGCGAACCGGCCCGGGCCGCCTGGACGACGCGCGCCGCGTCACTCGTCCGAGCCCGCTGTCTGTTCGGCCGCTCCGATGCCGTCACCGCCCTCGCCGCGGAGCTGACGGCCGCCATCACCGACTTCGACGGCCCGGTGCCGGCGGACCCGGATCTCGCCGGTGAGTATCTGGTGGAGGAACTGGCGGCCGCCCCCGCCGGTTTCGCGACCAGTGCCGCCGCCCGCACGCTGCTCGACGGGTTCCGCCGAGCCCTCGGCGACTCCCACCGGGAATTCGAAGCGGACCTGACCGGCCTCGGCGCCGGCGCGCTCAGCGCCCGCCACCAGCTCGTCGAGGCATGGCTGCGCTCGTTCGCCGGCACCTCCCACGACCTGCCGGAGACCATCGCGCTGCTGCTGTGCGGCGCCCTCACCCGCTACGAGGTCGCCGCACCCCCGGCGGCCGTCGTCGAGGAGTTGCTCGGTACCCACCCGCGCATGGAAGGCCGCCGCCTCGAACTGCGCTTGGACGAGGTCCTCGCCCGCACCCGCCGGTTCCGCACCGAGGACGTCCCGGCGTTCCGTGCCCATCAGCGCCACCGCAACGAACTGGTCACCGTAGAGCAGAGGCGGCTCCGGCTGCACGAGTACCGGCCGCACGTGATGAGCGCGTTCGTACGTAACCGGCTGGTCGACGCGGTCTACCTGCCGCTCATCGGCGACAACCTGGCCAAGCAGCTCGGCGCGTCCGGCGACGCCAAGCGCACCGATCAGATGGGCATGCTGCTGTTGATCTCCCCGCCCGGCTATGGCAAGACCACTCTGATGGAGTACGTGGCCCACCGGCTCGGCCTGATCTTCGTCAAGGTCAACGGCCCCGCGCTCGGCCACGCCGTCACCTCACTCGACCCCGCCAAGGCCCCCGACGCCACCGCGCGCCAGGAGGTAGAGAAGATCAATCTCGCCCTGGAAATGGGCAACAACGTGCTGCTCCACCTCGATGACATCCAGCACACCTCACCCGAGCTGCTGCAGAAGTTCATCCCGCTCTGCGACGCCCAGCGCCGCATCGAAGGCGTCTGGGAGGGCAAGACCCGGACCTACGACCTGCGCGGCAAACGCTTCGCCGTGTGCATGGCCGGCAATCCCTACACCGAGTCCGGGCAGCGCTTTCACATCCCCGACATGCTCGCCAACCGCGCCGATGTCTGGAACATCGGCGACGTCCTATCCGGCAAGCACGATCTGTTCGCGCTCAGCTACATCGAGAACGCCCTCACCTCCAACCCGGTGCTGGCCCCGCTGTCCACCCACGACCGCGAGGACATCGAACTGCTCGTCCGGCTCGCCGCCGGAGACCAGGCCGTACGGCCCGACCTGCTCGCACACCCCTACCCGCAGACCGAGCTGGACCAGATCCTGTCCGTCCTGCGCAAGCTGCTGCACGTCCGAGAGGTCATCCTGACGGTCAACCGCGCCTACATCGCCTCTGCCGCCCAAGCCGACGTCTCCCGCACAGAGCCACCATTTCGGCTCCAGGGTTCTTACCGCGACATGAACAAGGTGGCCGAACGGGTCCTCCCGGTCACCAGCGACGACGAACTGCAAACCTTCATCGACGACCACTACCTGGGCGAGGCGCAGACCCTCACCTCCGGCGCTGAGGCCAACCTGCTCAAACTCGCCGAACTCCGCGGCACCCTGACACCCGAGCAAACCGAGCGCTGGACCCAGGTGAAGACCGCCTACCAGCGCTCCCAGGCTCTCCGCGGCGACCACGACGACGCGATTACCCGTGCCGTCGGCGCTATCGGCCTGCTCGCCGACGAGGTGGCCGCCATCGGGACGGCGATCGAAGTCGCCTCCGAGAGATCCGCCGACAATCGCAACTTCCACCGGACCACCGTCATCGACGGCTTCGACCGCAGAATCGAGCAGACCTGATGGGTGGTGCCGGCACGGCCACACCAGCGCCTCCAGACCCGATCCCGACCGGCCGAAAAACCTCTACATCCGCGAGGGCCGCATCCTGGCCCACCTTCCAGCGCTGTACGTCCTCCTGGCCGGATCGGAACCCGCCGGCCGGCCACCCGCCGCCGGGTGGCCTGGGTTGCCAGGCGGGGAACAATGTCGGCTATCCTGACCCGATACCCCCGGGGGTACTATGAAGTGGAGAGACGATGGAAGTGAACGCCGATCGGCTCGCTGATGTGCTCGTCCGGCTCAATCGGGTCCAGGGGCAGGTCGGCGGCATCATCCGCATGATCGAGGAAGGCCGGGACTGCTCAGAGGTGGTGACGCAGCTCGCCGCCGCCTCCCGGGCGCTGGATCGCGCCGGCTTCAAGATCATCGCCACGGGAATGCGGCAGTGCATGATCGAAGACGACGGCGGTGAGCGCCGGTTGAACGAGGCCGAGCTCGAGCGCTTGTTCTTGTCCCTCGCCTGACAACCGTCACCGTCGACGCCCCCAGCTCGCCCAGGTCGGATTGAGTGCCCAACCCTGGACGGCGGCATGCGACGCCGTCGGCTGCACGGCCCGCGTCGCATGCCGGCGTCGGCGGTTTCATTTCGAGGCTAGATACCCTACGGGGTACGGCATAAGGAGCACCTGTGATTCAGATCGAGACGGTCGAGACCTCCTCTCTGGGGGATCGCAGCTACCTGGCCTACGACGGGCAGGTCGCGGTGGTCATCGACCCGCAACGCGACATCGACCGCATCCTGGCCATGGCCGGCCGGCTGGGCGTTCGCATCACCTACGTGGCCGAGACCCACCTGCACAACGACTATGTCTCCGGCGGTCTGGCCCTGGCCAAGGTGACGGGGGCGGCGTACCTGGTGGCGGCGGCCGACGAGGTCGCCTTCGAGCGGGTCCCCGTAAGCGACGGCGACGCGATCGCCGTGTCCCCGGCGATGCGTCTGGCCGTCGTGGCCGCCCCGGGACATACCTTCCACCACCTGTCGTATGTGCTGGACGGCCCGGACGGGCCGGTGGGGGTGTTCACCGGCGGGTCGCTGCTGTTCGGCACCACCGGCCGCACCGACCTGCTGGGCACCCAGCACGCCCACACCCTGGCCCATGCCCAGCACGCCTCGGTTCGGCGGCTGGCTGATCTGCTGCCCGACGGCGCGCAGGTCTGGCCGACGCATGGGTTCGGCAGCTTCTGCTCGGCCACCCAGTCCGACGCACCGGCCTCGACAATTGGACGGGAGAAGAGTGTCAACCCGGCGCTGCGGCTGGAGGCCGACGACTTCGTCACCCAGACCCTGGCCGGACTGGACGCCTACCCCGCCTACTACGCCCACATGGGCGCCCGCAATACTGCCGGCGCCGACCTGATCGACCTCACCCCCGCCCGGCCGGCCGACGCGGCCGAGCTGCGGACCCGGATCGAGGCCGGGGAGTGGGTGGTGGACCTGCGCTCCCGCAAGGCGTTCGCCCACCGGCACCTGACCGGCACCCTGAGCTTCGGCCTGGACGGGCCGATGGCGACCTGGCTGGGCTGGATGGCCCCGTGGGGGGCGCCGATCACCCTGCTCGGCGAGTCCGCCGAGCAGGTCGCCGCCGCCCAGCGCGAGCTGGCCCGCATCGGCATCGAACGCCCGGCCGCCATGGCGACCGGCACCCCTGAGTCCTGGGACAACGGCGATGACACCCGCCTGGGTGAACTCGCCACGGCGACGTTCGTCGAGCTGGCCGCCGCGCGCGACGGCCGAACGCCGCATGGGCTGCCCGCCCCCGACGTCGTCCTCGACGTGCGGATGGGCAACGAGTGGCGCGCCGGCCACATCGACGGTGCCGTGCACATCCCGCTACCCGAACTGCCCGCCCGCCTGGACGAGGTGCCGGCCGGGACGGTGTGGGTGCACTGCGGCTCTGGCTACCGGGCCGCCGCCGCTACCAGCCTGCTGGCCCGCGCCGGCCGGCGGATGGTGCACATCGACGACGCCTACGCCGAGGCAGCCGACGCCGGCCTGCCCATCGTCACGCCTGAGGAGAACCACCAATGATCACCGACAAGCAGACCACCACCGCTTCAGAGCGGAACAGACTGGACGTCGCCGGGCTGCGGCAACTTGTGGAGGCCAGGGCGGGGTTGCGGCTGATCGACGTGCGGACCCCGGGCGAGTTCGACACCGTGCACATCCCCGGCTCCTGCAACGTGCCACTCAGCGTGCTACGCGAGCACCGCGACGAACTGTGCCAGCACCTCCACGAGCCGATGGTGCTCATCTGCCGCTCCGGACAGCGCGCCGCCCGGGCCGAGCAGGCCCTGGCCGCCGCCGGCCTGTCGTACCTGCGGGTCCTCGACGGGGGGATCACCGCCTGGCAGGCCGCCGGCGCCCCGGTGCGCCACGGCCGCGTCCGCTGGGACCTCGAACGCCAGGTCCGCCTCGTCGCCGGCTCCATCGTCTTGACGGCGGTCTTGGCCAGTGTGGTGTTCCCGCCGGCGAAGTGGCTCGCCGCCGCCATCGGCGCCGGGTTGACCTTTGCCGCGGTGTCGAACACCTGCGCGATGGGGATGCTGCTGGCCAAGCTGCCCTATAACCGCGGCCCACGTACCGACCTCGACACCGTCGTGGCGGCCCTGGCCAGAGACAGGCGGTGAGGCGGCATGCTCGCGCTCACCATCGCCGCCGCTGTGCTCACCGGCTCCGCCGGTGGTGAACGCACCCGGGAGATCCCCGGTCGGCTGCAAGCACCCGGCGAAGCGGCGTGAACCGCGTGCAACCAACGCGGCGAGGTCGGACGTGACCGCCGCGCTCGTCCTGGGTGCTTTGATCGGGGTGCTGCTCGGGCTGCTCGGTGGTGGCGGGTCGATCCTGGCCGTGCCGGCCCTGGTCTACGGCGTCGGGCTGCCGCTGCGCGCGGCCGTGCCGACCTCCCTGCTCGTCGTCGGGATCTCCTCGGCCACCGCCGTGCTGCCCCGGCTACGCGCCGGGCAGGTGCAGTGGCGGATCGCCGCGGTCTTCGGCTCCGCCGGCGCCGCGGCCGCATTCGGCGGCGCTACGGTCAACCGCCTAGTGGACCCCCGCGCGGTGCTGGTCGGGTTCGCGGCGCTGATGGTCGCCGCCGGGGCGGGGATGCTGCGCGAACAGGCCACCGTCGGTGGGGACTGCGCCCTGCCCGGCGGCGGGGTGAACTGGCGCGGCTGCCTACCCAAAGCTGTCGGCGCCGGGGTGGTGGTCGGGTTCTTCACCGGCCTGTTCGGCGTCGGCGGCGGGTTCCTCATCATCCCCGCCCTCGTTCTGCTGCTCGGCCTGCCGATGACCGTCGCGGTCGGCACCTCCCTGGTCATCATCGTGACCAACTCGGTAGCCGGGTTCGCCGCCCACGCCGGCGACGCCGTCCTGGACTACCGGATCGCGGCCGTATTCACCCTGGCCGCCACCGTCGGCTCTATCACTGCGGCCCGGGTCGCCGCCCGGCTACCGGCCGACCGGCTGCGCCGCTGGTTCGCCTACCTGGTCTTCGCCGTCGCCGCGTTCGTGGCGGTCCAGGCCCTGCTCAATCGTTGATCGTGTCGCGCATCCGACCGCACGGGACGGGTTGCGCAAGGCCGGACGTGCCCTCGGCTTCCCGCTGGGCTGACCAGCGCGTCTCCACGATCATGCCTTCCGCTCTTCCGTGTCAGTGTCAGCCGCTGGGATGAGGGGGACCGCGGATCGGATTCGGCCTGGGAGGGTCACGGCGATGGAGGCGAGCCGGCGTGTGTCACCGATGACGTCGATGGCTCGGATCCGACCGGCGCGAATACTCAGTCGCAAGACGGCCTCGAGACGACCTGCTGGTGCAATTACGATGCCAGGCGCGCCGTCGGGCGGCACAGTGAAATCACCTGCCTCCGCGCAGACCATCACCTCTCAAGAATGCGAATATATGCGCGCCATGGACCTCTGGGGCAACGCCGTCAGCCCGTCTCGGCCTCGGCCTGGACGTCGCGTGGGCGTGGACGTGGTGCTTCCCCGGGGCCGACTGCTCTATGCGCCGAACCGCGGCCACAGCTTCGTCCTCTATCAGTCCCACGACCACCACCCGAACCAGTTGAAGGCCACCATGCCCAAGCAGCAGAACCACGGCACGCCTCGGTGTCCGCAGGCCGGGCTGAGGGACGGCGGGCGCCAGGAGACGGGAAGTGCCTGGTCAGGGGCTTGTGCAGAGCAACCAGTACGGCCTCACTTTTCCGATCTTCGAACACTTCCTCGTGCCACTGTGGGTCCCCGAAGTCGGAGGACGATCGACCCGGCCAACGAAGCCCACGACATGATCACGGGAGTCTTCGGGGGCCTCAGCAAAGGCGAACGCAACCGCATCAGGATCCGGGTCCTTCCCAAAGTCGACCAGTGGCTCATCACCGAACTCGGCCCCACACGACGGGCGCAGACCCCCTCGAAGTCAGCGGCTGAATCAACGCCACCAAGCAAGAGCGAGCACGGGCAGAAGGTGAACTGAGGAGCACCCCGACGAGCGCGCGTCTCTCCACCGAGGAGATCACTGAACTCTTAGAAGACCTGGGCGGGCTCGCCCAGGTCTTCTAAGAAGCGGACCCCAGCGACAAGGCCGACCTCTACAAGGAGATCCGCAGGTTGCATCGGAGTGAGGGCATGCCGAAGGCCTCACCCGCTCCCGACCGCAGTACCTCCGCCACCGGTTCCGCATCGACCACTGCGACCTTAACGGCACGACCGGCCCCGACTGGGGCAACCGCGAGTTCACGGGGGGCCTGCACACCGGTTGGTTCCTGGCTTACAGGAAAGACGCGGTGAGCGCCGGCCGGGTCAGGGCGGGCGCCCAGGACTGCACGTTCCCGGTACAGGGACACCCGAACTACTGCATCGGCGGCATCGCGGCCTACGGAATTTCGCTCGGGGGAACAGACCACCCCCTGGAGGGGCTATACCAGCCGGAACAGGTCAGGCGGTTCGACCAGAACACGAGCGAGATCAATATCGGCTCGGGCACGGTCCCGGCCGGGCAGAAGTTCCGAGTCCTCCTCGATTCCGTCTTCTTCCGCTACGACCCGGACACGTTCCAGCCTGGTGACGTGGCCATAGCGTGGCTGGACTCCACCAAACGCGACCACACGATCAGCAACCTCAAGGAACTGCCCGTGGACGCGTTCCTGCCCGTCACGTCCTGACCGGCGGCCATGCCCCCCGGGACCGCCGACCCGGGCAGAGATGAAGATCGCTCTGCCCGCCACGGCGGCCGGTGCCCGCGTCACGGTAGGCGGTCACGCCACCGATTCGGCGCGGGTGCCGGTGGTCCTCCCCGCAGGGCTGGAGCGGTTGTGCGGCGCGCGTGCACGCGGCGGACCGTCCGCAGCGGCCGACGACGGCGCGAAGCGCCGCCCGTAGTGTCCGACCCCTCGTACGCACTGTGATGGGGTGTGTGGGGCGTGGTGGGTGGGCGGCCGGTGGCGGACAGGGGCGCGTGCTTGGTGCTCGTGGGTACGGGCCTGCTCTGAACGAAGCGTCACGGACGGTAGGCGATGGCGCCAGTGTGTCCGCCTTGTCGGTGTCACTCATCAGCAGTACCCGTATAGGTGAACACGCTTGTGAGTGCCAGATAAGGAAGTCGCAGCAGCACGACGGGTCATCTTTGGGGCGCCCGTGCGCCGATCGTAGCTGTTCTCGAATAAATGCAGGTCGCAGGTGATGGATAGGATTTGCGGCACCCGCAGGGTCTACTGTCCGCGGGACATGGATACGGCCGGTACCCGGCGGGGCTTGAGCGCAATTCTGGCGGTTCTGCGTGGTCGGCCGTGAGGATCAGCGCGGAGGATGGCGGGTCGCATGCGCAGTGTTCGTTCGGACCAGGTGATCGTCGTAGGCGCGGGTATCGCCGGCCTGACCGCCGCGCACCGGCTGGCTGCGGCCGGGCTGCAGGTGAGCGTGCTCGAAGCGGAGCACGGTCCCGGCGGGCGGATGTCCACGCAAGCGGTGGGCGGTGGGCTGATGGAGCGGGGCGCGCAGTTCCTGTCCACCGGCTACGAGATCATCCCCGAGTTGCTGCGAACGCTTGGGCTGGCCGACCAGTTCGTCAAGGTCTCCGGACGGACCATGGCGGTGGACGGCGACCGGTCATGGTGGTTCGACACCGACCGCCCGCAGTCCCTGCTGTCCGGTGGGCTGCTGCGGGTCCGGGACGTCATCCCGGCGGCACGGGGACAATGGGCCACACGGAAACTGGCCGCCCGCTCGACGAATGACCTCGGCCGCTGGAGTGATCTGGATGGCCACAGCGGGCTGGAATGGGCGCAGGCGCGCTTCGGGTTCGGCGTGGCCCATCGGGTGACCTCCCTGACGGTTCACGGCCTCTTCTTCCAAGAGCTGGCCGCCAACAGCGCCGCGCTGCCGGGGGCGCTGACGGCCTTCTTGGCCCGAGCCTCCTCGGCCTACACGCTGCGCGGCGGGCTGGGAACGCTCACCACGGCCCTGGCCGCGAAGCTGGACGTCGAGTACGACGTCCGGGTCGAACGCGTCGAACGGCCGGATTCCCCAGGCGGGCGCGTCACCATCACCACCTCCCGCGGCCCACGGGAGGCCGACGCAGTGATGATCGCGACCCCGGCGGGCCCGACCACGAGGATGCTGCCAGACCCCACTCCGGACGAGGCCGCGGTTTTGCGTACCCCCTACAGCTGCGGGCTGCTCGCCGGGCTGGCCCTGGCCGAGCCACTGGCGGATGACGAACTGGGCGGTGCCTACGGCGTCCTGGTCACGCCGAGCTCACCGTCCCCGCTGGCGGCGATCGCCGTCTACTCGCGCGCCGACGCCACCGCCGCGGGTGAGGTGCTCACCGTCATGTTCCGGCAGGACGCCGCGCGGCGGTTGACGGACGCCGATGACGGTGAGGTCCGCGCCGCGGCCGTCGACGCAGTGGCGCCCTGGCTGCCGGGGCTGGCCGACCGGGTCATCGCCAGCCAGGTGACGCGCTGGCATGAGGCCATGCCCTACATTCCGGTCGGGCACGGCGCGGCGGTGCAGCGCTACCGCGACCGGCTGCCCTCCGCGAGCCCGGTACTGCTGGCCGGAGACTACCTCAACTTCCCCTGGACCGACTCTGCCGCTTACAACGGCCGCTGGGCCGCTGACCGGCTGATCGCCGATCACGCCGGCTGAGTCGGGCGACCAGTTCCTTGAGCTCCTTGTCGGCGTCCTTGGAACGCCGGTAGACCCGCTCGAGGTCGCTGATCAGTTCCGCGGCGACCCGACGGTCGACCAGGATCCGCAGCAGCGCGAGCTGCTCGTCGCCCGCCACCGGTCGAAGACCCGCTATCCGGGTGCCGACCAGGGCAACCGAGTGCGGCTGGCGCGTCGTCGTAGATCAATTCGGGGAAGATGTTCGGGGCAATGGCTCGCGTGTGCTGGGCCATTTTGCGCTCCTGTCGGTTTGAGGTTCGCCCACGCTAGGTCCGCAGATCGACACCCGTCTTGGACGAATGTCACCCGCGCGCGGTGCTCAGCCGCAGGGACACACCGCCGCGATCGGGCAGGCGTCGAGCGAGAAACTCACTCGGCGTGCTGCCGGCGGAAGCTGTCAAACCTGTTGAGACGTCAGGCTACTTGCGTGGTTTGCGGTGAGGTGTCGCTCTTCGGTGTCGTTGGTGGCTGGTTGATCCACATCTTGGTCGGCAGTGGCGGCGGATAGGGGCGCCGGCCGCGGAACCGCTCAGGGTGGGCCAGGAAGGCCTCATGGAGGGTTGCGATACGCCGGGCCTGGATTGCCGCAGCGGTGCCGTCGTGCACCGACGTAGGGGTGTGCATTCCGATCCCGGAATGGCGGTGTTCGTTGTTGTAATAGATGAAGAATTGGGTACAGAAGACGTTGGCGTCTTCGATGGACCCGAACTTTCCCGGGGAACGCCGGGCAGTACTTGAGTGTTTTGAACTGCGCTTCAGAGTACGGGTTGTCGTTGGACACGTGCGGCCGGGAATGGGATTGGTCGATACCGAGGAGTGCGAGCAGGCCGGTGACGGTGTTGGAGGTCATGGACGTACCGCGGTCAGCGTGGATCGAGGCGGGCCTGATACCGCCGTTGGCCGCGATGGCGTTGGTCAGGAACTCCTTGGCCAGGGTGCCGTTCTCGGTGGGCCAGATCTCCCAGTGCACGACTTTCCGGTGGGAGCACAGGTAGACGTCCTCGTCCAGCAGGACCGCCCACACCTGGCCCGGCGACTTGTCGGCGAACCGCGGCGAGTTCAGCACCGCCAGCACCCGCTCGCGCTCGGCATCCGACAATTCTGCGGGGTGGTGAAACGGCCGGCGCGGGCCGTGCACGGGTGGGCGGGGGTTGCGGTGCCGGTGCAAGGTGGCCCGCGACCTCCCCAGAAGCCGGCGCGCCCGGACCGTGCCGACCGACTCTTCCAGGGCGGGGAAATGCTCGTCCAGGACGCGGTTCAGCTCACGTCGGAGTCCGCGCTGCTTGAGATGTCCTGAAGCAGCGCGAATGCTTTTCCCGCGATATCGAGCGCGGTCTTGGTCCTGCCGAGTCCTCTGGTCAGTTTCTGGTTACGGGACTCGAGCCTGGCGGCCTCGGCCTTGAGCTTTTGATCTCAGCCCGCAAAGCGGCCAGTTCCTCAGAGTCGGCGTCCTTTTCGGCTTGCCGGTCGTGGCGGCCAAGGTCCCGTTCTCGGCCTGCTTACGCCAGTGCTCGATGTGGGAGTGGTACAGCCGCTCGGAGCGCAGCAGCGCACCACGCTCGGGGCTGCCTTCGGGAAGGGCGTCGAAGGCCGCAAGGATCCGTGCCTTGGAGGCCTTGGTGAACGTCCGCCGCTTGGGTCGGCCCGGCTGCTCATCGGTCACCCGACCATCCTGCCCGGTCATGGCGGCTTGGTCGGAGAGAGTCATCGTCACTGTCGCGATCGTCCCGTCTCACCCCGCTACGTACCAAAAGGACTCACTCGTCCCACGTCCCACAGCAGTCTGACAGAGAGGGGGGCGACCGGCAGCAAGGTAGGCGGCACGGCCGGATTATCCCGTTGGCCACAAGGCGAGAGGGCTGATCCGAAGCAGAGCGCGAGTACGGGCGGACAGAGCCGGACTGGGTCCCGGCCATGCTCGACGCTTGGCTCGTCGAGGGCGCCGCGCAGGTCCTCGCCTACTGGTCGCGGCAGGAGAGAGAT
>NZ_JABVEB010000360.1 GCF_014323665.1 Actinomadura sp. HBU206391
CCGCCTCCTCCAGCGGCTGGTGCGAGCCCTCGGTCACCCCGAGCGTGGTCGCGACCGCGCGGGCCACGAACCCGTCGCGTACCGGCACCAGGTCGACGAAAGCCCCGCCGGACGGGAACAGCGCCACGGCCTCCTCGGCCGCCACCGCGGCCAGCCGGGTCTTGCCCACCCCGCCCGGGCCTAGCAGCGTCACCAGCCGGGTCTGCTCGACCGCGGCCAGTACGGCGGCGCGCTCGGCCGCACGGCCCACGAACGTCGTCCCGGACACCGGCAACCCGGCCACCCGGCCCGGCTCCCGCTCCCCGGAGCGGGCCAGCTCGGCCAGCGCCCACCGGTCGGCCATGCCGTACTTGCGCAGCAGCGACGACACGTGACTCTCCACCGTGCGCACGGAGATGTGCAGCCGATTCGCGATCTGCGCGTTGGACAGCCGCGCACCCAGCGCGGCCAGCACCTCGGCCTCCCGCTCAGAGATCCGCTCCGCCACCCTTGGCCCCTTTCCGTGGCAGCATCCGTGGTGTTCTGCGGTCAGCACGGATGACCGCACCTCCCCGTCGGGGCGACGCTGGAGGCACCTGACAGGGGAGGACACCATGAACACCCTAACCGTGCGCCCCGCCGCAGAGCTGGACGAACTCCTCACCGCCGTACGCGGCGCGATCGCCCGCAACGCCGGCTGGCACGAGACCGCGTCGTACGTGGGGGACGCACTCCGCGAGCGCCTGCCCTCGCCCGGCCTGCTTCCCGCGGACCTGCTCAGCGGCGAGCGCGGCACGTACCACAGCCACCGCCTGCACGTGGAGCCGGACGGCTCGTTCTCGATGGTGGCCATCGCCTGGCAGCCCGGCGCGCTGACCCGCATCCACGACCACGTGACCTGGTGCGTGTTCGGCGTCCTGACCGGCGTGGAGTACGAGGACCTGTTCACCCTCTCCGAAGACGGCACGACCCTGATCGAGGCCGGCCACAACCCGAACACGACCGGCGAGGTCAGCGCCTTCGCCCCGCCCGGCGACATCCACCGTGTCCGTAACATCGGCGACGAGACCGCCGTCTCCCTGCACATCTACGGCACCGACCTGAACCGCATCGGCTCCAGCGCCCGCCGCTTCTACGACCTCCCGGTCCAGAGCTGACAGGAGATACGACATGACCACGCCGAAAGAGACCACCGAGATCCTGAACCGCCCGCTGAGCCAGGAGCTGCTGGCCCGCGACATCACCCGCCTGGCATACGTCGCCAAGGACGGCACGCCCCGGAACGTTCCCATCGGGTTCAGCTGGAACGGCACCGAGATCGTCATGTGCACCACGAAGAACGCCCCAAAGCTCGCCCACCTCCGCCAGAACCCGGCGGTCGCCCTGACGATCGACACCGAGGTACACCCGCCCAAGATCCTGCTCATCCGCGGCCAGGCCGAGCTCGACGTCACCGACGGCATCCCGGACGAGTACCTCGAGATGAACGGCACCTACCAGATGACGCCCGAGCAACGGGTCGAGTGGGAGGCCGGGGTGCGTTCGCTCTACCACGAGGGCATGGTCCGCATCGTCGTCACCCCGACCTGGGCGAAACTGATCGACTTCGAGACGACCCTCCCGAGCGCCGTCGAGGAACTGATCCAGCAGCAGGCCGAACGCCAGGCAACCGACTCCTAAGGGCAGGGGACATGACACTTAAGCGAATGGACCACGTCAGCATCGTCGTCGCCGACCTTGAGGCCGCCATCGCCTTCTTCACCGAACTCGGCATGGAGCTGGAGGGCAAGGCCCCGATCGAGGGACGCTGGGCGGAGCGGGTTCAACGGGTTCGACGACCTCCGCGTCGACATCGCGATGATGCGGACCCCGGACGACCACGGCAAGGTCGAGCTGACGAAGTTCCACTCGCCGGCGGCGATCAGCGCCGAACCGGACCCCGCACCGTCGAACACACTGGGCATCCGCAGCATCATGTTCGAGGTCGACGACATCGAGGACACCGTCGCTCGCCTGAGCCCCCACGGCGCCGAACTCATCGGCGAGATCGCGCAGTACGAGGACATCTACCTGCTCTGCTACGTCCGCGGCCCCCAGGGCATCATCGTCGCGCTGGCCGAGCAGCTTCGGTGAGGAGCGTGACCTGCTGCTGCGCCCAGCAATCGGACTGCTGGACGGCGACCTCCACGCCGCAGCCGGCACAGACGAGTACGAAGATCATTACAATTGGCACAGGCCACATCGGACGCTTGGCCAGGCCAGTCCGCTGACCAAGCTCCCTGAGCCCACGAACCTAGATGAATTCAAGGTCCGGCGGCGTGACCCTCTCGGCGGCATCGTTCATGAATATTCCCAGGTCGCATGACGTGGACGAGGTTTTCGGCACGGACACGCAGACCAGGGCCGTCGCAGGCAGGCCCGGGTGCCCGAGGACCTGGCGTTTGCGACCAAACCCGAACTGGGCCGGCAGATCCTGGCCGAGTTGCACGCCGAAGGCCGACTGCCGGCGTGGGTGATCGGAGACGAGGTCTACGGCGCCCACCCGGGCCTGCGCACCTGGCTGGAACAACCGGGGGTCGACACCGGCTACGTGCTGGGGATCTCCAAATCGACACCGGTCGCCCTCGGCAAGAACACCAAGGTCAGGGCCGATGAGGCGCTGAAGACGCTCATCGCCTCCGACTGGGTCATCGACTCCTGCGGGGCGGGTTCCAAAGGCGAACGCCGCTACGCCTGGGCCTGGCTCGGCACCGCCGACCCCCGCCGCCACCTGCTGATCCGCCGCAGCCAGGCCCCGAACACCAAAGGCATCCGCGAGGTGGCGTTCTTCTTGTGCTTCGTCCCTCAAGAACGGCCCGTGACTGTCAACCTACTCACCCACACCTGGCACGACCTCGAACACCACCTGCGCTGGCACATCTGGCGACGACGCCATCAAGCCCGCGCCCGCTGGTTCCACCAGCGAGCCCGACTCACCCACCGATGACCAGATCACGATCTCGGACTGCCGTACCAGCGACGCCGTCACCGAATCCGCGCCGGGGGCCGTTCGGCGACGAAGCCGAGGAGAGGTAGCGCAGTGGGCGGCGCCGCGGACACGGCCCGGCGGCGTGGTCGTTGCCGACCGCGTGGCAGTGATCGGTGGTGGCCTCGACACCGATGGTGAAGCATGACCTGATGCTCAGCGTTGGCTGATGTTCCGAGTCCTACGCTGAGCGATATAGCCGACGCGTCAGGCGAGGATTTCATGAGAATGCACCGCATCGGAAAAATAGTGCATAGTGTGGGGATTTCGACCGTTCGGTATGGACTTGTGATCAACCTTCTGGAGATCGGGCGATTAAAATTTGAAGACTACGAGGTAGAAAATATTCGTCCCCTCGTAACCTCAAGCCCCCCGTTCTCGTGGCTTATCACCAGATTGGGGGAGAAGAAGGTCGCTAGGTTGATCGGCGTCACTGAAATCGTTCTGGGCTCGCTGATCGGAGCAAAACCGATTGCGCCGAGAGCGTCAGCCCTCGGCAGCCTCGCCGCCGTCGGCATGTTCGCCACCACCCTCAGCTTCCTGGCTACGACACCCGAGGCGTGGCAAGAGACACGCGGGGAACCGAAGCTGTCCCTCGCGGGGCAGTTCCTGGTGAAGGACGTCGTGCTCCTCGGAGCCTCCTTGCTGACGGCCGCGGACGCCCTGCAAGCCGCCGAGTGCCGGTAGCTCAGGGCCTGGCGCTGGGTACCGGTCCACCGCGCTCGGCCCTGGCCCAGGGCTCGGGTTGCGGGTGGCCTTTCTGCTCAGGTCCAGGGCAGGTCGGCGATGCGGTCAAGGTAGTCGGTGTGGAGCCTCCGGAGCTGTCCTCCGCTGTCACGTTGATCGACTCCGCCATCGACTCGGCCGCGGAGTGGGCTGCGTGTCGCCCGTCCTGTGGGAGGACGGCGCTCTTGGGTCCGCCGGCGGGCGGGCTCGATTCGCTCCATCAGTTGGAGGCGTTTGAGCGTTGCCAGGGGCTACGCGGCCGAGATCCTTCATGGTTTTCGGCCAGGGGGATCCGGAGGACGAAACGTGCCCCGCCCCACGCTGAGTCTTCGACGTGGAGGTTGCCGTTGTGGGCGTGGGCGATGTCGCGGGCGATGGCGAGGCCGAGGCCGGTGCCTCCGCAGTCGCGGCTGCGGGCCGAGTCCAGCCGGACGAAGCGGTGGAAGATGCGTTCACGGTCGGCTTGGGCGATTCCTTCTCCGTCATCGGTGATGGCCAGTTCGGCGCTGTCGCCCGTACGGTGCAGCTCGATCCGTATCGTCTGGGTGGCATGACGGTGGGCGTTGTCGAGCAGATTGGTGAGCATTCGGGCCACGTGGGGTGGGACGGCATCGACGGTCACCTCGGAGTCGAGATGAAGTTGTACTTGGTGGTCCGCCCTGTGGACGACCGCGGCCAGGACCAGCGCCGTGAGGTCGATCTGCTGCATGGTCGGCTGGGTGTTCGCCCCCAACTTGGTCAGCAGGAGTAGATCGGTGGTGATGCTCTGCACCCGGTCGAGGTCATGGAGGGCGTGATCAAGGAGCTG
>NZ_JABVEB010000361.1 GCF_014323665.1 Actinomadura sp. HBU206391
GAGTCGTCGCTTACTTGGTGAGGTACCAGCGCTGTGCCTGCAGGAAGACCAGCGGGTCCTGGGTCACGCCCTGCAGGTTCTTCTTGATCGCCGACACCTGGTAGGCGGGGTTCGGCATCCAGATCACCGGCAGGTCCTTGGCCAGGAGGTCGCTGTAGTCCCGCAGCGCCGTGGGTGCGGTCTCGCTGGTCGACTTCTTGATCAACTCGTCCGCCGTCGGGTTGGAGTAGCCGCCGAAGTTGGCGCCGCCCTTGACCGAGAAGATCTGCTCACCGCTCGGGTACGCCGGGAAGTACCAGCTGCCCTGCGTGCCGAACCAGGAGAGCTGCCAGTCGCACGTCGACTCGCTCGGCTTGCACACCGGCGTGTGGTCGAGCACCGAGTTCAGCGGCTCGGACTTGATCGACAGGCTGATCCCGATCTTCGACAGCGACGACTGCAGCTCCTGCATCATGTTGTCGGTCTCGGTGCTGCCGCTCTGGGTCAGCAGCTGGAACTTCAGCTGCGTGCCCGCCTTGACGCCGTCACCGCACTGGTCGGCGCCCGTACCCGGCTTCGTGCACTTGGCCACGCCGTTCTCGATCGTCCAGCCGTGCGAGGTGAGCAGGGCCTTGGCCTTGTTCGTGTCGAACGGGTAGGGGTTGTTCTTCTGCGTGTCCGAGAGGTAGGGCGAGTCCTGCTGGGGGACCGGGCCGTAGCCGGGAGCGGCCTGGCCGTGCCAGATGACCCGGGAGATCGTCGCCTGGTCCACCGACATCTGCACGGCCTGCCGGATGTACAGCTGCTTGAACGCCGGGCCCATGTCGGGGTTGTTGAAGTTGTACGGGATGTAGCTGATGGCCCAGCCGTTCCAGGGCTTGACCTGGTAGCCGTTGTTCTCGATCGTCTTCTGCTGCGAGAGGGCCAGCGCCGGCATGTAGCCGTAGTCGACGCCGCCGGAGCGCAGGACGTTCAGCTCGGCCTGGGCCGAGGTGAACGGCTTGAAGGTGATGCTGTCCAGGTGCGCCGGGTCGTCGCCGGTGTACTTGTCGTTCTTGGCGAGCGTGACCTGGCCGGTGGTGGTGAACTCCTTGACCGTGAACGGCCCGTTGGCCACCTTCCACAGCGGGTTGGTCGCGTACTCCGACAGCTTGCCCGCCTCGCCGATCAGGTACTTGAAGACCTTCTTGGCGCCGGCCGGGGTGCGGTCGTAGTCACCGGGCCGGCCGCCCGCCGACTCGATGTCCCAGGCCGCCTGCGGCATCGGCGTGACGTAGGTGAGCTGGTTGGCCGTGAACCAGTCGGGGTTGTAGACCTTGGTCAGCTCGAGCTTGAACTGCTTGTCGCTCACGGTCGTGAACTTGGCGACGTTGTCCGGCAAGTCACCGGCGTTGTAGTTGCCCCACTGGTCCTTGTTGGCCTTGACCAGGTTGAACCAGAACTCCACGTCCCGGCTGGTGACCTTCTTGCCGTTGGCCCAGGTGCGGTCCTTCAGCGTGATGGTGACCGTCTTGCCGTCTTCCGAGTACACCGGCTTCTCGGCGGAGCCGGCCTTCTCGTCCAGCGCCACGGTCCCGCTCGACCCGTTGTAGGAGTACAGGGGGAGGAAGACCTCCTGGCGGAGGGCCGAGTTGTAGCCGGCCAGGTGACCGGGCATGCCGATCGGGAAGATCCAGTTCGGCGTGGAGTTCGGCGGCAGCGCGAAGGTGACCGAGCCACCCTTCTGCGGCGTGCCTCCGCTCTCGGACGACCCCTGATCGCCGGTGGAACATCCGGCCGCCAGAAGGGTCGCGGCCAGGCCGAGCACCACGATCGGCGTGCGAGCGGCCGCCAAGAATGAAGGCAGTGGTCTCTTCATCGTGCTCCTGACGAGAGGGACGGACATCCGGGCCGGTTCCGTCCACGAAGTTGAGCAATGTTGGCGTGACGATACATCGCTACTTCGAACAAGAACAACTTCGAATCGAAGTAAGTAACGTCACACGCCCGACGTAAAGATGGCTGTGACGCGCCCTTAACGCCTACAGCTGGTGGACGGCGGTGATCCGGACTTGCTATCTTCCAGCAAGTCGGCGTGTTAATGTTCGGCATCGAAGTAAGTTCATAGATGATTCGGTCGACGTTGATCAGCGCCGCGGCGATCGTGGATCACAGGAGTGAGGGAGCCACCGTGTCGGCCGCGCAGATCATGGGGCTCGTCGCATCAGGACAGGCCACCTCGCGAGCGGAGCTCTCACGCCTGCTCGGATGGGCACCCTCGACGGTCTCGGCCCATGTTCAGGAGCTGATCGACTCCGGCCTCCTCGAGGAATCAGGGGAGGGACGGTCGCGGGGCGGCCGGCGGCCTCGCCTGCTGAGCGTCCGCAGCGGGGACGCCGTCATCCTCGGCGCCGATCTCGGTGGGCATCACGCTCGGATCGCCGCCATGGACGGCTCCGGGCGGCCGCAGACCATCAAGGACATCACCCTCGACATCGCGGCGGGCCCCGAGCCGGTCCTGGAACAGATCGGGGACGCCCTCGACGAGCTGCGGGCCGGGCGGCCGGTGCTGGGCACGGGGATCGGCCTGCCCGGGCCGGTGGGCCTCGACGGCGTGGTGGTCGGCCCGTCCCGGATGCCGGGTTGGAGTGGTTTCTCGGTGCGACAGTGGCTGGCCGAGCGGTTCGACTCGCCGCTCGTCGTGGAGAACGACGCCAACCTGATGGCGATGGGAGAGGCCGTCGCACGCGGCCCCGAGCTGCGCGACTTCGTCTTCGTCAAGGCCGGCACCGGGGTCGGCGCGGCGGTGGTCGGCGACGGCCGCCTGCACCGCGGCGCGCGCGGCATCGCCGGCGACATCAGCCATATCCGCGTTCCGGCGGGCGGCGACCAGCCGTGCAGCTGCGGGAACTTCGGCTGCCTCGAGACCATCGCCAGCGGTGCGGCGCTCGTAGCCGCGGTGCGACGCGACGGCGGCACCGTGGAGAACACCGCGGACCTCGTTCGCCTGGCGCGGGACGGTAACCCGATCGTCACCACGAACCTGCGCTTCGCCGGCCGGCAACTCGGTGAGGTGCTCGCCACGGTCGTGAACTTCTTCAACCCGCAGGCGGTCATCCTCGGCGGCGCCCTGGCCGGCTGCGATCTGTTCATCGCCGCCGCGCGTGGCGTCCTGTACGAACGCTGCCTGCCGCTCACCACCCAGGACCTCGACATCGGCGAGAGCGCCGCCGGGCCCGACGCCGGGCTGCTCGGCATCGGCCGGCTCGCCATCGACCAGGGTCTGGCCCTGGCCGCGTCCTGACCGTACGGAAGAGAACAAGGATCTGCCGTGACAACACTGCGCATCGGCATCGCCGGCATCGCGATCGAGTCGAGCACCTTCTCGCCGCATCGCACCCGGCTGCCGGACTTCACCGTCACCCGTGATGGCGCGCTGCTGGCCCGCTACCCGTGGATCCGGGAGCCGCGCCCGTGGTGCGCGGGGGTGGAGTGGGTTCCGCTCCTGCACGCGGTCTCGCTGCCGGGCGGTGCCGTCGAACCGGAGGTGTACGACGCGCTCGAAGCCGAGATCGTGGAACGTGCCAACACGGCCGGCCCGCTGGACGGGCTGTTCTTCGACATCCACGGCGCGATGAGTGTGGCCGGCCGTACCGACGCCGAGGCCGGTCTGGCCGCCGCCGTCCGGGCCGCGGTCGGCCCGGACACGCTGATCTCCACGTCGATGGACCTGCACGGCAACGTCTCGCGCGAGCTCGCGGCGGCGGTCGACCTGATCACCTGCTATCGCATGGCGCCGCACGAGGACGCCTGGGAGTCACGCGAACGCGCGGCCCGCAACCTCGTGGCCCGGCTGCGCGACGGCGGCCGGCCGCTCAAGGCGTGGGTGCAGGTACCGGTGCTGCTGCCCGGCGAGAAGACCAGCACCCGGATCGAGCCGGCCAAGAGCCTCTACGGCCGCATTCCCGAGGTGGAGGCGCTGCCCGGCGTTCTCGACGCCGCGATCTGGGTGGGTTACGCCTGGGCCGACGAGCCGCGCTGCCGCGCCGCCGTCGTGGTCACCGGCGACGACGCGGCGCTGATCACCGAGCAGGCGCGCGAACTCGCGGAGGAGTACTGGCGGGTCCGCGGCGAGTTCGAGTTCGTCGCCCCTACGGGAACGCTCGACGAATGCCTCGAAGCGGCGATCGCGGGAGTCGCCCGGCCGTTCCTGATCAGCGACTCCGGGGACAACCCGACCGCGGGCGGCGCCGGCGACGTATCCGCCACGCTGGGCCGTCTGCTCGAAGTGGACGAACTCCGCTCCGGCGCGGTGAGCGCGATCTACGCGAGCATCGTCGATCCGGACGCGGTCGCCGAAGCGGTCACGGCGGGCGAGGGCGCGCACGTCACCGTACAGGCGGGCGGGAAGATCGACTCTGGCCCCGCCGGACCGGTGCCGCTCTCGGGCACCGTGTACTCGGTACGGCGGGACGACCCGGTCGGCGGCGACATCGTCGTGATCGAGGCCGGCGGGCTTCGGATCATCCTGACCTCGCGGCGCAAGCCGTATCACGAGAT
>NZ_JABVEB010000362.1 GCF_014323665.1 Actinomadura sp. HBU206391
CGCCTCTGAGCTCTGCGCTCCATCTACGCGCACAGCATCCACGGGGAAACCTCCTTGGTTTCGTGGGTTCCCGCGGTCGTTTCCCCGTCTGCGGCGTTGCTTCTCGAGAAGTGCCGGTCTTCGATCGAAGCTCTCGGCTCGTGCGAGGCACGACCCGGAAGCCACTACCGAGGACCGGCCCTCGACGCGCCGGGTCGGCGCCCGCGGGCTGTCATGTTCAGTTATGGCGCGCACCACCGAGGGGCGCGCGCCGGCGATAACGAGCGAGGGAGTGACCCGCCCGAGTCACTCCCTCGTCAATCGCTAGCGGCGCAGGCCGAGACGCTCGATCAGCTGCCGGTAGCGGCTGATCTCCTTGTCCTGCAGGTACTTGAGCAGTCGGCGCCGGCGGCCGACCAGCAGCAGCAGCCCGCGGCGGCTGTGGTGGTCGTGCTTGTGGGTCTTGAGGTGCTCCGTCAGATCGTTGATCCGACGGGTCAGCAGCGCGACCTGGACCTCCGGTGATCCGGTGTCACCCTCACTGGTCGCGTACTCGGCGATGATCTGGTTCTTTACGGCGGTGTCGAGCGACACGAGGCTCCTTCATAGGTCGTCACCCGCAGATCCCGGCTTCGGTGGAGCGCACGGGTCCGCATGGTGCGTTTATCGAATGGTCGCCGCATGAGGGTGCAGCAAACCGGCCGGGCCTTGGCCCCGGCGACTACCCACCGTACCACGTCGGGTCAGAAGCGTGTGATTTCCCGGGATCTCGCGACGTCACGGTGCATCTCCTCGACCAGCGCCTCGATCGACTCGAACTTCAGCGTGTCGCGGATCCGCACGGCGAAGTCCACCGCGACGTGCTCGCCGTAGAGATCGAGATCATCCCGATCGAGGGCGTGCGCCTCGACGGTGCGCTCCTGCCCCTCGAACGTGGGATTGGTGCCGATCGAGATCGCCGTCGGCCACCGGGCGCCGGGATAGGCGTCGGAGTCGCAGACCAGCCATCCCGCGTAGACGCCGTCGCTCGGGATGGCCGTGTGCGGGAGCGTCTCCAGGTTGGCCGTCGGGAAGCCGAGCGCCCGACCCCGCTGGTGACCGCGGACCACGACGCCCTCGACGCGGTGCGGCCGGCCGAGCGCCTCAGCGGCCCCTACGACGTCGCCGTCGAAAAGCAGCTCCCTGATGTACGACGAGGAGATCGTCTCGCCGTTGGCCACGAGAGGGACGCCCTCGGCGGTGAAGTCGTACTTCTCGCCGAGATCCTGGAGCAGGGCCACGTCGCCCTTGGCCTTGTGCCCGAACCGGAAGTTCTCCCCCACGACCACATGGGCCGCGTGCAGCCGGTCGACGAGGACGGACTGAACGAACTCGTCCGGACCCATCCGGGACAGCTCCAGCGTGAACGGCAGGACCATCACCGCGTCGGTGCCGAGGCCGGCCAGCAGTTCCGCCCGCCGCTTGGGCGAGCAGAGCAGCGGCGGATGCGTGCCGGGCCGTACGACCTCGTCGGGGTGGGGATCGAAAGTGATCACCACGGTGGGCAGGCCACGCTCCTTCGCCAGTTCGACGGTGCTGCCGACAATGTGCTGATGACCGCGGTGCACGCCATCGAAGACCCCGATGGTGACCACCGACCTGCCCCAGCCGGAAGGGACCTCATCGAGGCCGTACCAGCGCCGCAACTGCTCGCTCCTCTCATGAGCCGCCTGAGCCGCCGCCCCAAGCCTGCCATGGGGAACGAGGTGCCCATGACATCGGCCCCATCAGTGTCACCCCGCCTGATGAACGACCAGCGACACGGCCACGAACTGCGCGATGTAGGCGGCCAGCGTGCACGCGTGGAACACCTCGTGGAATCCGAACCAGCGCGGGGAGGGGTCGGGACGTCGCAGGCCGTAGACGACACCCCCGACGCTGTACAGAGCGCCGCCCGTGATCACGAGCACGGTCGCCGCCACGCCGGCACCCGAGGCGAACTGGGGGATGAAGAACACCGCCACCCACCCCAGGCCGATGTAGAGCGAGGTGTAGAGCCAGCGGGGCGCGCCGAGCCAGATCGTGCGGAAGATCACCCCGGCGAGCGCACCGAACCAGATCACCGACAGGACGACCGCCTGGGCGGTCCCCTCCAGCGCCAGCGCGGCGAACGGCGTGTACGTTCCGGCGATGATCAGATAGATGTTGGCGTGATCGACACGGCGGAGCACCTCGGTCATGGGCCCGGAGGACCTGCCGCGGTGGTAGGTGCCCGAGACGCCGAAGAGCAGCGCGGAGGTCGCGGCGTAGATCGCTGCCGCGATGCGCGCCTGGGGGGTCGGGCCGAGCGCGACGAGAACCAGGCCTGCGACCACGACCGCCGGGAAGGCGCCCATGTGCAGCCAACCGCGCAGTTTCGGTTTCACCGACCGGCGGTCCAGCGCTCCTGTGGTCGTGGCGGTGGTCGTGGTCACGGTCATGGGGGTCGCACCTCCTCGATCGACACAACTTACGATAGCGTAAGTTACGGGACCGTAGGTTGAATCCCGGCCGTGACGCGGCTCACCTCCCGGCCGTCACCGGACCACACCGGGCCGACCGCGAGACCGGCCGCCGTGAGAACCCGCCGGGCCGTTGTACCGGCCGTTGCTACACGAAGACCGCCAGCGGCCTGGCCACCGCCCCGGCCTCCTCCACCAACGCCAGCAGCGTGCCGTCCGGCCCGTAGACGCCGATCGGACCGGGCCCGAGCCCGGCCGCCGGCAGCCGGCCGCCATGCGCGATCTTCTTGGCGTCGTCCGGGGACACGTCCCGCCGCGGGAAGGCCGCCGAGACCGCCTCGCCCATCGGCAGCACCTCGAATGCCTCGGTGAGCCGCTCGATCGTCCGGGCCATGCCCAGGTCGTACGGCCCCACGCGGGTACGGCGCAGTTCGGTGAGGTGACCACCGGTGCCCAAAGAGCGACCGAGGTCGCGGGCGAGGGAGCGGATGTACGTACCGCTGGAGCAGGTGATCGACGCGTCGACGTCGACGAGGTCGCCATGGCGCCGCACATCGCGGACCGCGAACTCGCGCACGGTCACCGGGCGGGCCTTGAGAGCGACCTCCTCGCCCGCGCGAGCGAGCTTGTACGCCCGCTTGCCATCGACCTTGATCGCGCTCACCTGTGGCGGCACCTGCAGGATCTCGCCGGTCAGCGCGGCGATCCCCTCGCGCAGCGCCTCGTCACCGACCCCGCCGGCCGGTTCCGAGGCGACGATCTCGCCCTCGGCGTCGTCGGTGTTCGTGGACTGTCCCAGCCTGATCGTGGCGTCGTAGACCTTCTCGGTCAGCGCCAGGTGTCCCAGCAGCCGGGTGGCCTTGTCCACCCCGACGACCAGGACGCCCGTGGCCATCGGGTCGAGCGTCCCGGCGTGCCCGACCCGCCGGGTGCCGGCCAGCCGCCGCAGCTTGGCGACCACGTCGTGGGAGGTCCAGCCGGCCGGCTTGTCCACGACCACGAGTCCAGAGGTCACGGCGTCACGATCCGTTCATTGCTTCGCCGTGGCCGGCCGCCCCGGCCACCGCCACGGCGTGGTGCGCGGCGGCGTCCGGGGTCACGGCACGGGCGGCATCGGGCCGGTGGCAAAGGCTCACCGGGCGGAGGATTCCCCGCCGTCGCCGTTCTCGGCGCGGTGCTCCTCGGGGGCCTCGTCGTCCTCGACGGGCTCCTCGCCGGCGGGGACGCGGTAGGGGTTGGGGTCTCCGGCCGGCCGGGCGCCCTCGGCGGCCCGGGCGACCTGCTCGTCGCTTGCGCGCGCCTTGGCCAGCAGATCGTCGATGTGCTTGGCACTGTCCAGCAGATCGTCGGCCACGAACTCGAGCGTCGGCGTGTGCCGCAGCCCCGTCTGCCTGCCGACCTCGGAGCGGATCACGCCTTTGGCGCTCTCCAGTGCGGCGGCCGTGTCGGCCCGCTCGCCCGCGGAGCCGTACACCGTGTAGAAGACCGTGGCGTCCCTCAGGTCGCCCGTGATCCGGGCGTCGGTCACGGTGACGAATCCGAGCCGTGGGTCCTTGATCCGCCGCTCCAGCATCTCCGCGACGATCTGCTGAATTCGATCCGCGAGTTTGCGGGCCCGAGCGGGGTCCATGGCACGCTCCTTTTGCTACGAACGCCGTTCAGGGGCGCTCTGTGTCGTCCGCGATGCCGCCACGGCCTCGTGGCGGCGTCGCCCTAGTCCTCGTCGTTGAAGAGCCGATGCCGCGCGGACAGCAGATCGATCTCGGGACGCCCGGCGACCAGCCGTTCGCAGGCATTCAACACCTCGTCGCAGTTGGCCGCCTGCGCGGACACCACCGCCACGCCGATCTCGGCCCGGCGATGAAGATCGTGGCTGCCGGTCTCGGCGACGGCCACGCCGGGGAATCTGCGCTGCACCTCCGCCACGATGGGCCTGATCACTGAACGCTTCTGTTTCAACGACCGTATGTCCCCGAGCAACAGGTCGAGTGTCAACGAACCCACGTACACCTACGCGATCACCTCGGTTGCCGTGTTTCCGCCAGGCGACCGCCTGA
>NZ_JABVEB010000363.1 GCF_014323665.1 Actinomadura sp. HBU206391
CACCGGCCCGTCCAGCGGCCGGCGGCCCTCGACCATGCGGTCGATCTCCTCGACGTACCAGCGCACTCCGTCGATGGCCCGGTCGACGTCGGCGGTCGCGAGCCGCCACGGCTTGCCGATCTCCCAGACGAGCAGGAGCGACAGCAGGTCGCGGTGCTCGGTGAGCGCGTCGAGCGCCGCGCTGACCCTGGCCTTGCGGTCGGCGAGCGGGACCCGCCCCCACTCCCGGTGCCGGTCGACCGAGGCTCGTACGGCCGCCGCCGCCTGGTCGGCGGATAGCATCGGCGGGCCGGCGATGCGGGTGCCGTCGACGGGCGAGGTCGCGGGCACCGGGTCACCGTCCCGGTGCCAGTGCCCGCCCCAGAGGTTGGACACCCGGTCGTCGTCGAACGCCTCGGGGGCGACGGCCAGGCAGCGGTTGTAGGCGCTGTCCCAGGAGGTCCCCGGCTTGATCACATAGCCCATGACGATCTCCGCATACTGTATGCAATACGTGAGTAAAAATAATCAGTCGGTCAACGGCGCGAGCTCGGGTACCGGCTCGAATTCCTTGATCGCGTCAAGCGAGGGCCCCATCGCCGCGTTGGCCTCGCGCTCGACCATGACCTCGACGAGGACCGGCAACCTGGACCGCTCGGATTCCTCGTCGGCCCACCGCAGAGCCGCGGCGATCTCCTCTGGCCGCTCGACCCGCCGCGCCGGGCACCCGAAGGCGTCCATGACCTTCACGTGGTCGATGCCGCCCTCGCCGTAGTGCAGGTCCACGGCGTAGTTCATGCCGTACGGGATCTCGGCCTGGCGGATCAGCCCCAGGTACTCGTTGTTGATCATGATGATCACGAACGGGATCTCGTACTGCGCCGCGACCGCGATCTCCTCCATGAGGAACTGGAAGGAGTAGTCGCCGACCACGGCCACGACCTTGCGCTCCGGGAAGGCGCACTTCACCCCCATCGCCGCGGGGATCTCCCAGCCCAGCGGACCGGCCTGGCCGCAGACCAGGTAGCGGCGCGGCAGGAACGTCTCCTGGAACTGGCCGGACCAGATCTGGTAGAGCCCGATCGCGGTGACGAACGTGGTGTCCCGTTCGAAGACGTCGTTGATCTCCCGGAAGACGCGCGGGGGCTTGATGGGAGTGTCGTCGAAGTCGTCGCGACGTCGCAGGGTGCCGCGGAGCTCGCCGACCCGCGCGGGCCACTCGCCGGCGCTCCGAGCCGGTGTGAGCGCGTGCGCCTGGCCGAGCATGGCGGCCAGCGTGGGCCGGGCGTGCCCGACGATGCCGAGCTCGGGCTCGAAGACCTTGCCGATCTGCGTCGGCTCGATGTCGACGTGGACGAACCGGCGGTCCCGGCGGTAGGTCGCCAGATCGCCGGTGTGCCGATCGCCGAACCGGGCGCCGACGGCGAGCACGAGGTCGGACTCCAGGAACGCCGCGTTGCCCCATCGGGTCTGGGTCTGCAGGCCGGCCATGCCCGCGAACAGCGGATGGTCCTCGGGGAAGGCGCCCTTGCCCATCAGGGTGACCTGGACCGGAACCTGCAGATACTCCGCCAGCGCACGCAGCTCCTCGGCGGCGTCGGCGACGATCACGCCGCCGCCGGCCAGGATGAGCGGCCGTTCCGCGCCGAGCAGCATCTCCACCGCCGCCCGCACCGGCTCGGGCCGCGGGCCCGGGACCTCCACGTCGAGCGGGCCGTCGAGCTCCGGTGCGTAGAAACAGTCACCGCGCTGCACATCAACCGGCAGATCGATGAGGACGGGACCGGGCCGGCCAGAGCGGGCGATGCGGAAGGCCTCCCGGAAGACCCACGGCGCCTGGGCGGGCTCCTTGAGCTGGACGGCCCATTTGCAGACCGGCTTGGCGATCTCGACGATGTCGACCGCCTGGAACGACTCCTGGTGCAGCTTCGCGCGCTCGGCCTGCCCGGTGATGCAGATGATGGGGATGGAGTCGGCGAGCGCCGTGTAGAGGCCAGTGATCATGTTGGTGCCGGCCGGGCCCGAGGTGCCGATGCACACCCCGACGTTGCCGGTGACCCGGGACCATCCGTCCGCCGCGTGGGTGCCGCCCTCTTCGTGCCGCACCGTGATGTGCCGGATCGGGCTCGTGCGCAAGGCCGCGTACAGAGGCAGGATCGCCGCACCGGGAATGCCGAAGACCGTGTCGACGCCCTCCGACTCCAGCACCCTGACGACGGCCTCCATGCAGGGGATTCTGTTCACGCTCACTCCTTCACCGGCGCGCGGCCGGACAGGTTCTCGATCACTTTGAGCAGGGCCGAGTGGTCGAGCGCCCCGTGCCCCTGGCTGCGCGCCGCCGCCACGAGCTGGGCGACCAGCCCCGTCATCGGCAGGGCCACCTCGGCGTCCCGGGCCGCCGCGATGGCGATGCCCATGTCCTTGTGGTGCAGGTCGATGCGGAAACCGGGAGCGAACCGCCGCTCGACCATCGACTCCCGCTTGAGCTCGAGGATGCGGCTGCCGGCCAGGCCGCCGGCGAGGACGTCGAGGCCCGTCTTGCCGTCCAGTCCGGACGCCTCCAGCAGGACGAGCGCCTCCGCGACCAGCGCGTAGGTGCCGCCGACGACGAGCTGGTTGGCGGCCTTCACCGTCTGCCCGGCGCCGGCCGGGCCGACGAGGACGATGGTGGCCCCGAGGACGTCGAACAGTGGGAGTGCCTCGTCGAAGTCCTCCCGCAAGCCGCCGACCATGATCGACAGCCGGCCCTCGATGGCGCCCGGCTCGCCTCCGCTCACCGGGGCGTCGAGCGTGCGCACGCCCTTCACCGCCGCGGCCTGGGCCAGCCGGCGGGCCGTCTCGGGACGCACCGTGCTCATGTCGATGTAGAGCGCGCCGGGCTTGGCGTGCTCGAGTACGCCGCCCTCGCCGAGGGCCACCGCCTCGACGTCCGGAGAGTCCGGCAGCATCGTGATGACGACGTCGGCGGCCGAGGCGTCGGCCACGTCGGTCGCCGCGCGTCCGCCGGCCCGCACCAGTGCCTCGACCCGGGCCTCGCCCAGGTCGTATCCGAGGACGGTATGACCGGCCCGCACCAGGTTGGCGGCCATCGGGCCGCCCATGATGCCGAGGCCGATGAATCCGATGGTCGTCATGCGTTCTCCTCAATGCGCCGCCCGGCCTGAAGCCAGGCGAAGCTGTCGGCGCTCGGCCCCACGGGCTTGTACTCCAGACCGACGTGGCCCGCGTATCCGGAGGCTTCGAGGGCGTCGAGCACGGAGCCGTAGGGGATCTCCCCCGTGCCCGGCTGCCCGCGGCCCGGTGCGTCGGCGATCTGGACGTGCCCGAAACGGGCTGCGTGCCGCTCGATGACGGTGAAGGGATCCTCGCCCATCCGGGCGAGGTGGTAGAGGTCGGCGAGGAAGGCGACGTTGGCGACGCCGGCCTGCTCGCGGACCCGGTCGATGATGTGGAGCGCCGCCTCCGAGGAGGTGATCGGATACTCCGGGCTCTCGTGGGAGTTGAGCGCTTCCACGACGACCGTCGCGTCGCACCTCAGCGCGGCCTTCGCGGCGACGTCGAGGTTGGCGACACCGAGTTCCTCCTGGGCGTGGATGTCCAGGTCCGGCACCCGGTTGCCGAACAGCGCGTTCAGCACGCGGCAGCCGGTCTCCTCGGCGATCCCGACGACCACGTCGACGTTGTCGCGGAAGCGGGCGGCACCGTCCGGCCTCGACAGCAACCCCCGCTCTCCTGCCGCCATGTCGCCGGCGTCGAAGTTGAGGCCGACGAGCCGGACGCCCGCGTCGGACAGCGCCCGGAGCAGCGCGTCGACCTCGTGGTCGCCGGGCACCGGAACGCCGAACGGCCACCACAGCTCCACCGCGTCGAAGCCCGCGGCCCGCGCCGCGGCGGGCCGCTCCAGCAGGGGCAGTTCGGTGAACAGGATGGAAAGGTTGATGTCGAAGCGCATCTCACTCCTCAGGATGTGTCTCGCGCAGCACGCCACCGGCCTCGTACAGGAAGCCGCGGATCGCGTCGGTGTGCGGAAGCAGGAACGTGCTCCTCAGCCGGCCGAGACAGCGTCGCAGGTCGGTCTCGGGATCGGGGACCGCGGCGCAGTCCTCGTGGTGCAGGAGCACGACCTCGCGGGTGCCGCCGACCTGCTGGCTCAGCGCGATCGAGCGGATCGCGTCGCCTGTGACGCATCCGCCCGCGTTGCGGATGACATGGGCGTCGCCCTCGGCCAGCCCGAAGATGGCGAAGACGTTGAGCCGGGCGTCCATGCAGCTGAGGATGGCGATCTGCGAGCTCGGCCGTTGGGGCAGTGTGACCAGCGGGCGCCGGAGCGCCTGCCGGGCGACCAGGAGATCGGTCTGGCTCACGGCATCTCCCTACGAAGCCGTCGCCGGCACGGCGGCGAGCACCTCGCGCAGCAGGCCGGCGGTCTCGGTGGGCGTCTTGCCGACCCGGACGCCGACCTTTTCCAGGGCTTCTTTCTTGGCC
>NZ_JABVEB010000364.1 GCF_014323665.1 Actinomadura sp. HBU206391
GACGGCGCCGACGTGCCGCTGCCGGACGACCTGCGGATCCTGGACTACGAGACCCTCCTCGCCGAGACCGCGCCCGTCGACCGCGAGTTCGCCGTGCCCGACGAGAACACCGCCGCGGCGCTCTGCTACACCTCCGGGACGACCGGCAATCCCAAGGGCGTCCTGTACAGCCACCGCTCGGTGGTCCTGCACGCGCTGCTGTTGCTGGGGACTGACAGCTTCGGCATCAACGAGCGCGACGTGGTGATGCCCGTCGTGCCGATGTTCCACGTCAATGCCTGGGGGCTGCCGTACGCCGCGATGCTGAGCGGCGCGGATGTGGTCCTGCCCGGCCCGGTGACCGATCCCGCCGGACTGATCTCCCTGATGGAGCGGCACCGCGTCACGTTCTCCGGCGCGGTGGCCACCGTCTGGCGAAGCATGGAGCCGTACCTCGCCGATCACGACATGTCCAGCATCCGGATGATCGTCTCCGGTGGCGGCGCGGTCGACGAGGCGCTGTCGCGTTCGTACCAGGAGGCCATCGGACTGCCGCTCACCAATGCCTGGGGGATGACGGAGACCAGTCCGGTGGTGACCACCTCGCGACTGGCGACCGTGCACGACGGCCTGGACTCCGACGCCCGGCGCGCCATCATCGGATCGCCGGGTCCGGCGATCCCGTTGACCGAGGTACGTCTGATCGGTGACGACGACGCCGAAGTGGCCTGGGACGGCGTGACGCCCGGAGAACTCCAGGCCATGGGACCGACCATCGCGGCGCGGTATTTCGGGGAGGCCGAGCCCGGCCCGGCCTTCACCGAGGACGGCTGGCTCAGGACGGGAGACGTGGCGACGATCGACCCCTACGGGTACGTGCGGATCGTCGACCGGACCAAAGACCTGGTGAAGTCCGGCGGTGAGTGGATCTCCTCCGTCGAGCTGGAGAACGCCATCATGGCCGATTCCCGGGTCGCCGAGGCCGCCGTGATCGGGGTGGCCGACGAACGGTGGGGCGAACGGCCGGTCGCCTACGTGGTCCCTAGAGCCGGAGCCGAGCTCGGCGCCGACGACGTGCGCAAGCACCTGGAAGGCCACGTCGCTCGCTGGTGGATTCCCGAACAGGTGGTCTTCGTGTCCGAGATCCCGAAGACCGCCACCGGAAAGTTCTCCAAACGGCAGCTGCGAGCAAGGCACGAACGGTAGGCCAACGCCCCACCACCACCCCCCTCGAAGGAGCAGCGATCATGGCCATCGAACCCCGTCTCATCGTCACGGGCCGCGAGCCCGACGGAACCTCGGTGTTCGTCGCCGACCAGTCCGGCGTGCCGGTCACCGTCGACGCCATCCCTGGCTCGGAGTTCTACCTGCTCTGGGGCACCGAGGACGGCAAGGCCACCGTGGGTACCAAATCCCGGCAACCGAAGCTCTTCCCGTTCTTCCCCGGTACCGGGGGAACCCGCATCCTCTTCCTGCGGTGGGCGCCGGAGTCGTTCGCCCCGGAGCAGGTCGGCGACCCGGCGGAACTGACGGCCGAGGCGAACGACGAACTCCCCGGGCTGATGGAGGTGTTCGAGCCCGATAACCCCGGCATGCACACCACCGACACGATCGACTACGGCATCTGCCTTGAAGGCGAACTGCACCTGGAACTGGACAACGGCAAAGAGGTCAAGCTCACCCCCGGCACCTGTGTCGTCCAGCAGGGGACCCGCCACGCCTGGCACAACCGCGGCGACAAGCCGGCGCTGATGTGCTACGTGCTCGTCGGCGCCGACCGCGACTCCTGACCCTGCGCCGATTCCTAGAGCAGTTCCTCCGCCGCGTCCTTCAAAGAGCTGAGGACCCGGCGGGTCTGCGGCGCGTCCGGGAGCACCGCGAGCAGTAGCGGGGCGGTGGAGAAGGCCGATTGGTGGACCATGAGGCGGCGGATCCATTCCATTCCCGCCTCCAGTTCGGCGATGGCGTCGGTCGCGCCGCCGCTGCGCGCCCAGTTTCCGAGCGCGGACCGGTGGATGGCATCGATGAGGGCCGCGAGGCCCATCGGCTGGAAGGGCGGCGTGTCCGGTGGAAGGTGATCGCGCAGGAACGAACGGGTAAGGGTCACGTACCGTTCGTGCTCGATGACTTCCCGCTTCCGGAGTTCGGGAACGACGCGCGTCAGTTTGTAGCGCCGGAGGACGAGTTCCGGCCGGCCGAGAAAGTCGCGCAGTGACTCCTCCGTGGCCGCGATGACGGCCTCCACCGGATCCGTATCGGGATCCGACTCGACGAGACTGCGCTGGACAAGCCCCAGACGTTCGGTGTGGTCCGGAAAGGCGAGTTCGTCCTTGCTCTCGAAGTGCCGGAAGACGGTGCGGCGAGAAACCCGCGATGCCTCCGCGACGGCCTCGACGGTGACGTTCTCGTAGCCCTCCTCGAGAAACAAGGCCATCGCCGTTTCCGAGATCCGGTACTTGGTCTCCAGTATTCGACGCGAAGTCACCGACGGGCCCCCATAGACGTGGTGTGGCGCGAAGTCTAGTCAGCCGATGCCACGGACCCTTGCGGGCGCTTGTGACGCGTGCCATAGTAGCGGCACTTGGTGCCGCTACCGGCGGATTCGACGGCACAGCGTGCCAGCGACCGCGAGGAGGTCCGCAATGAGCCAAGCGCCGCGAACCCGTGGAATACCGAACCCGATCCGTGCCGGGCTGGCGCTCGCCGTGGCGTCGGTGAGCGCGGCGGTAGTCCTCGGACCTGCGCCTTCCCATGCGGCGACGGGCACCGCCCCGACATGCGCGGAGCTGGCGGGCAGACAGATCCCGGCGTCGGCGATCAGCCTGCCGACCACGGGTGGCCGCGTTGAGTCGGCGACGTCCGTGACGCAGGTCGTGAGTGGCGTGACCGTCGAATACTGCAGGGTGGACGCGGCACTCTTCCCGGTCGATCCCGCCGCGCCGAACATCAAGCTGCGGATCGGCATGCCGACCGAGTGGAATCGCAAAGCGATGATGTTCGGCGGCGGCGGATACAACGGAACGATTCCGGACATCGCGATGAACGTGCCACTCGGCCGTGCCGACCAGCCGACGCCATTGGCTCGCGGGTATGTGACGTTCGCCAGTGACTCCGGGCACCAGGCCGGCCCCACGGGATCCCTGGACGGGTCGTTCGGCGTGAACGACGAGGCACTGCGGAATTTCGCCGCCGGGGATGCACTCAAAAAGACCCGCGACGCCGCCATGTTCCTCATCCGTCATGGCTACGGCTCACGGCCCGGCCAAATTTACTTCGCAGGCGGCTCGACAGGCGGCCGCGAGGCCCTCGTCGTCGCGCAACGGTGGCCCGACGCCTTCGATGGCGTCATCTCCGCCTACCCCGCATGGAACAACGCGGCCGAAATCATCTATCTCGGGTACCTCACGCAGGTGATGTCCCGTCCCGGGGCATTCCTTGGGCCCGAAAAGCAGGGGCTCCTCTACAACAGCGCCGTGGCGGCGTGCGACGGGCGGGACGGCCTCCAGGACAACATCGTCTCGAATGCCGACGGCTGCGAACTCGACCCCCGGGTGCTGCGCTGCCCCGATGGCGTCGATGCCGGGCCGACGTGCCTGTCCGATGCGCAGATCACCTCGGTGGTCGCGGCGTCCAAGCCGTTGCGCTGGCCGTACCGGATCGCCAGTGGTGAGCGAGAATATCCCGGCTTTCCCTTCCTGTCGGGTGCCGACATGAGAACGCCGTTCCTTGGCTTCGGCACGACCGCGCCCGCCAACCCGATGCCGGCGACGGCCGGATACGGGCTCCAGTTCTGGGACCAGTGGGTCAAGTACTTCCTCACGAGGGATCCCGGCTTCAACTCCCTGGACATCGACCCTCGGCGGCCCGGGAAGTGGCTTCCCCGGATCAGTTACCTGTCCACCATCCAGGACCGCAACAACTCCGACCTGCGTCCCTTCATGCGCTCCGGCGGGAAACTGCTCCTCCTCCATGGCGCCGCGGACGAGCTGGTCTCCCACCGCTCGACGAGCGACTATTACCAGCGAGTGCGTGCCACGGCAGGCCCCGGGCAGACCCAGAAGTCCGTGCGGTACTACCTCATTCCAGGAGTCAATCACGCCAACGTCGGCCCGGTCGCCTTCGCCGGCACATGGGATTCGCTGACGGCTCTGGAACAGTGGGTCGAAGACGGGCGGTCGCCCGCCAAGCCGGTGGCCATTGACGGCCGCAGCGGCATAACGCGTCCGCTTTGCGATTACCCGCTCTGGCCCAGGTACCGCTCGGGCGACCCCGGCAGCGCCCAAAGCTTCGTGTGTTCGCGTTGATGGACGGCACCGTCGCGGAGGCCCCGGTCTCGACCGCGTCCCCCATTCTGACGGCCCGGGGCCTGGTGCGGCAGTTCCGCGGGTTCCGGGCCGTGGACGGGGTGGACCTGGACGTGGCCGAGGGCGGTGTGCACGC
>NZ_JABVEB010000365.1 GCF_014323665.1 Actinomadura sp. HBU206391
CGTCGGCGGACGCGTACACGTCGTCGAAGAAGATCTCGGCGAACCCGTGCCTGCCGTCGAGCTGGGCGATCGGCCGCACCGTCACGCCGTCGGCGGTCAGCGGGACCATGAAGTACGTGAGACCGCGATGCCGCCGCGCGTCCGGGTCGGTGCGGAAGAGGCCGAAGCACCGGTCGGCGTGGGCGGCCCGGGAGCTCCAGGTCTTCTGGCCGGTCAGCCGCCAGCCGTCGCCGTCCGGCGTGGCCGTGGCGCGCAGCGCGGCGAGGTCGCTGCCGGCCTCGGGCTCCGACCACGCCTGCGCCCAGATGTCGTCGGCGCGGGCCATCCGGGGCAACAGCCGCCGCTTCTGCTCCTCGGTGCCGTAGGTCATGAGCGTGGGGGCGAGCAGGAACACACCGTTCTGGCTCACCCGCCCGGGGGCGCCCGAGGCCCAGTACTCCTCCTCGAAGATCAGCCACTCGATGAGATCGGCGTCCCGGCCGCCGTATCGCCGTGGCCACGAGACCGCCGACAGCCGGGCCGTGGCCAGCGTGCGCTCCCATTCGCGATGGCGCTCGAAGCCTGCCGCGGTGTCCATCGAGGGCAGCGGATCCGCGGGCACGTGCTCGGCGAGCCAGTCCCGGACCTCGGCTCGGAAGGCCCGCTGACCCTCGGTGAAGGTGAGATCCACGCGCCCTCCGCTACCAACCTAGCGACCGCTTGGTACGGTAGTCTCCAGACTGCCGCGGGGCAAGGTCCCGCGGGTGGCCGTGGCTCAGCCGGCGCCTTGCGGATGCTCGGTCGCGACGTCCCGGGGCGCGGGGGGCGGGGCATAGATCACCGGCCAGTCCGCCTCCGCGTTCAGGGCCGCCACGACCTTGTCGGCGGGACCGCCGGACGGCGCGGCGAAGACGATCGTCGTCTCCGGGACCCGCGCATACAGGGCCGGATCGACGGCCGACACCACCCTCAGCAACCGCACCGCGTACGGGTCCACCCTCGAGCGGTCGGCGAATCCGGCCGGCTCGATGCCCAGCCTCTTGAGCACGGCGGAGTGGGCGACCACGTCGACGGTCAGCGTGTCGCCGTCGAGCCGTCGTTCGACCCAGGCGTCGGTCTGCACCACGTAGAAGGCCCGGTCGCCCTCGTAGGCATGTGCGCCGAACCGGGACACCGCCCGCTCACCCGCAGGACCCGCGTGTCCACGACCACGATGAGAAGGACCTCGTCCGGCGCGTCCGGGTCCACTCCGGACCGCAGCCACGCGTCCGCCATGTTCGATCGCCCCTTCCACGCACGCTTCAGCGCTGATGAGCCGAAGCGGTTCCATGAGTGTGACCACCTGACCATTTCCCCGCAAGGCCCGTAGCATTGGGCACGTGGCATCAGGGTCGTACGTGTGGTCGCCCCACGCCGATGCCTACGCCGCGGTGCTCCTCGACCCGGTGTCGGGACGCAGAGCCCTCATCCGCCGGCCGGCCGCCGGCCGACTGCCGATGGACGACCTGATCCGGCTCGAGACCCTCGCCTTCCGCTGGGTCAGCCTGCCGACCCAGGCACCGGCACAGTCCGAGCTGTTCGGCGCCCTCGACACCGATCCGCTGCGCGTCCTCAACGGAATGAACTGGCTGCTCGCCTACTGGGCCGTGCTCTGGGACCTGCGCGCCGGCGATCCCGCCCCTCAGCTCATCCGCCGGCTCGACTACACGGGGGCCTGGCGCAACACCGGTCCGGGCGAGGGCGCTCCCGAGCGCGAGCACGTCTGGCGGGCCATCACCGAGCGGATCAGAGCCGGAGTGCTCGCCCAGCTGACCGGCGATCCGGACCTGCGAAGCCGCTATGACGCCGAGGTCGCCCGGCTCGCCCCTGACGTCTTCCTGCACATCACGCTGGCGACCATGGACGGGCTCAGCCAGGACCTGACGCGCAAGGGTCTCGCCCTCGAAGGCATGGCCGCGGCGCTGGCCGAGCACACCGATCCGGGCGACGGCGCCCTGCCGCCGTTCGGACCGCCGAGGTAGCTTGGCGGTACTCCGCCATTCCGCCGCGGCCCTTCGCCGCCTCTAGCAACGCCTCTAGCGACCGCTCGTACCTGCTCGAATCTCCTTTTCGCAGGGCAGACCGCTATTGCGGAGTAAATTCCATACCGTATACAATCTTTCCTAGCCGGACATCAAGGACACGGACGGCGGATGGAGACGATAGTGACAGTCGGCCATAGTCTTTCGATTCAGGAGCGGGTGCGCGCCATCGTGACCGCGCACGACGGCGAGCGGGGAAAACTGCTGCCGATCCTGCACGGGATCCAGGCGGAGTTCGGCTACGTCGACCAGGCCGTCGTCCCGGTACTGGCCGAAGAGCTCAACATCTCCCGCGCCGACGTGCACGGCGTGATCACCTTTTACCACGACTTCCGCAAGGCCCCGGCAGGGCGTACGGACGTGCGCGTCTGCCGCGGCGAGGCCTGCCAGGCGGTCGGCGCCGAAGCGCTCATGGCCCACGCCCGGCAGCGCCTCGGGATATCCGCCGGCGAGACGACCCCCGACGGCACCGCGACCCTGCAGCAGGTGTTCTGCCTCGGCAACTGTGCACTCGGGCCGTCGGTGCAGGTGAACGGCAGGCTGTACGGAAGGGTCGGGCCCAGCCGCCTGGACGCCCTCGTCACCGAGGCGGGAGCCCGATGACCGGCCCCGACCGGCGACCGGTGACCGTCTACGTGCCACGGGACTCGGCCGCCCGGTCCGTGGGCTCCGATGAGGTCGCGACCGCCATCCGCGGCTCCGCCGATCGGCCGATCCGCGTGGTGCGCAACGGATCACGCGGCATGCTCTGGCTGGAGCCGCTGGTCGAGGTGGTGACCGACGAGGGCCGGATCGGGTACGGCCCGGTGCGTCCCGAGGACGTCGAGGGCCTGCTCGCCGCCGGTCTGCTCGACGGCGGCGACCACGAGCTGCGGCTGGGCGTCGTGGACGAACTGCGGTGGCTGCGCGACCAGGATCGGGTGACGTTCGCCCGGGTCGGGGTGACCGATCCGCTGTCGGTGGACGACTACGTCGCGCACGGCGGTCTGGCCGGTCTGCGCCGCGCCCTCGAGCGCTCGCCCGCCGAGGTGGTCGAGGAGGTCACCGCCTCGGGGCTGCGCGGTCGCGGCGGCGCCGGGTTCCCTGCCGGCATCAAGTGGAAGACGGTGATGGAGGCCGCCGGCCCGCTGAAGTTCGTCTGCTGCAACGCCGACGAGGGCGACAGCGGCACCTTCGCCGACCGGATGCTGATGGAGGGCGACCCCTTCTGCCTCATCGAGGGCATGCTGATCGCCGCCCACGCGGTGGGGGCGACCGAGGGCTACGTCTACATCCGCTCGGAGTACCCGGACGCCATCGCGGCGATGCGTGCCGCGATCGACATCGCCCACGCGCAGAACTGGCTGGGCGAGGGCGTCCTCGGCTCGTCGATGAACTTCGAGCTGTTCGTCCGAGTGGGCGCGGGCGCGTACATCTGCGGCGAAGAGACCTCCATGCTCGAGAGCCTGGAGGGCAAGCGGGGCATGGTGCGGGCCAAGCCGCCCATCCCGGCGCTGTCCGGGCTGTTCGGCAAGCCGACGGTGGTCAACAACGTGCTGACGGTCGCCTCGGTGCCCATGGTCCTGGCCGACGGCGCCGACGCCTACCGGCAACGTGGCGTCGAGCGCTCGCGCGGCACCCAGGTGTTCCAGCTCGCCGGCAACATCGCCCGCGGCGGCATCGTCGAGACCGCCTTCGGGGTCACGCTCGCCGAGCTGGTGCACGAGTTCGGCGGCGGCACCGTGTCGGGCCGGCCCGTCCGCGCCGTGCAGGTCGGCGGGCCGCTCGGCGCCTACATCCCGACCTCCGACCTCGACCTGCCGATGGACTACGAGGCGTTCGCGGCGGCGGGCGCCATGGTCGGCCACGGCGGCATCGTCGTCTTCGACGACACCGTCGACATGGCGCGGCAGGCGCGGTTCGCAATGGAGTTCTGCGCGGAGGAGTCCTGCGGCAAGTGCACGCCCTGCCGCGTCGGCTCGGTTCGCGGGGTCGAGGTGGTCGACCGCATCATCGCCGGGGAGGACCGCGACGCCAATCTGGAGCTGCTCGAGGACCTGTGCGAGCTGATGACCGACGGCTCGCTGTGCGCGATGGGCGGGCTCACCCCGCTTCCGGTGCGCAGCGCGATGCGGCACTTTTCCGAGGACTTTCTCGCCCGCGACGCGGGTGACGGTACGGGCACGACGCCGGCCTCCGCCGGTGAACAGGTGCCTGAGGACGTCTCGTCCGCTCCGCCGGTGTCCTAGGCGGCGGCGCGTAGAAGAAGGGCAGTCATGGCACTCATCAAGGAACCCGACCTCGGCACTCCCGGCCGGCCGGGCGAACCGACCGTAACAGTGCAGGTCGACGGCATGTCCGTCACCGTGCCCGAGGGCA
>NZ_JABVEB010000366.1 GCF_014323665.1 Actinomadura sp. HBU206391
CAGCGCCGCCGCGACGATGACCCTCTCGGTGGCGAACGTCGGCGGCGCCATGAACGCCCATACCATCTCCGCCTGCAACGCCATCTCGCGGTCACGTCTCACCTGGGCGTACGTGTCGCTGTATGCGCTCTTGCTGATGATCATTAACCCGGTCAGTGAGGCGAGCATCCGGCACCGTCGTAGCGTCGCCTCGTCGACGGCGGTAACGATCAGTTCGAGCACCCCCAGACGCTCCGTGCCATCGACCACCGGCACCCACAGCCGGAAGAGCCCTTCGCCGGCCGTGGCGTGATGCATGGTGACCATCTGAAAGGCACGCCCGGCCAGTGTCGAGTCGATGGGCAACGTCGGAAGAGACCCCAGGTCGCCCTGCCGCGCGGAGGGCAACGGTCGCAGACACCGCTGCTGCATGTCGGCCAGGTAGACCTCCACCCGCCGCACACCCAGTGGCGCGGTGCTCTGGGAAAGCGCATCCGGCAGCGCGTCCGGCGGCATCAGATGCGCTTGGTTCAGCAGGTCCGCGAACACCAGCTCGACCGCACCGCTCCCACCAGATGCGCCGTCGTCATGCACCGGGTTCTCCGCCGAGTCCGCCACGAGCCATTCCCGCTCCCCGACAAATCGATGGCCCACCGCAGCGCATACAGTCGTGATCTTTACCCAGGCCATGGCCCCGCCACACCCCAGAGCGCTCGACGCCCGGACACCTACCGCGCGCCTGCTGCCGGGCCGCCGGCGGGCAGGGATGGGACTGTGCGGCTACGGCGGCGTTCGCCCCGGCTCAGCCGAGGTGCTCGGCCATCCAGGCGTCCCACTCGGCCTGCTGGTCGCGGCCCGCGAAGTTCTGGTGGCCGAGCACGAGGGCATCGCCGCGGTCGGTACCGGAGTGGATGAACCGGTACAGGCCCTCGTCGGTCCGGACGCCCAGATTGACGGGCAGGTTCGCGTAGTAGACGACCCCGGCGGATCCGTCCGGGAGCCGGACGGCGTCGCCCTCGGCGACGTCCGGCGTGACGCCCAGCGACTCCGTGACGATCTTCCAGACGGCGTCCGGGCCGCCCGCTCCGGGCCGGAAGACCGTCGTGACCGACGGCGTGCGCCCGGTGAAGTACGTGAGGTACTGCTGGAGGGTCTCCAGGTAGATGGGCCAGCCGGCCTTCATCGCCTCGAACTCGGTCTCCCAGTCGTCGCCGAGCATGCCGCTCTGCACGAGCCGCAGCACGGTCGTGCCGCCGCCGTGCCCCTCGATGAGGTACTCGAACGCCATGAACCGGCCGTCGGGGGCCTCCGCGCTGCGGGTCGCGAGGCGGGTGCCCGGCTCGTAGGCCGTGATCGTCGCCTGCTCGGTGTGGCCCATCATCGTGAGGTTCGCGGGGCCGCCGGCGGACGTGCCCAGCTCGGTGCGTCCCATGAACCAGGAGTCGACGCCCGGCCCGGTCGCGATCGCGTCCCAGACCTCCTCGGGAGTGGCGGCGAGCTCAATCTCCTGGCTCAGTTCGAACGGGTGCGTCATCGGGATTCCTTCATGCTCGGGTGGAGGGCGACGACGATCCGATGGTCGCGGCCGCGCTCGGCGGATTCATCGTGGTATTTGGACACCAGGCCCGTGACGGCGCCGGCCAGTTCCTCGGCGAACGCGGCCCGGTCGGCGGCCGAGGCGAAGCGCACCTCGCCGTCGATCGCGAAGGTGGCGACGCGCTTGCGCGCCTTGGCGGCGCCCGTGATGAGCGCCCCGACGTCGCGGACCAGCCGCGCCGCGACGGCCAGCAGCCAGCTCGCCGACAGCTGGTCGGGGGAGCGGGCCGGGTCGGGCTCGACCGACGCCAGCGCGGTCGGGGAGATCACGTAGGAGGCCGCGGTCGCGCGCATGATGCGCTCGTTGACGTTGCCCTTGCGCCGCTCCTCGATCATCTCGACGAGCCCGTGCGCCTCCAGCGTCTTCAGGTGGTAGTTCACTTTCTGCCGGGGCAGGCCGACCTTGGCGGCCAGCATGGTCGCGGAACCGGGCTCCTCGCTCAACTCGGCCAGCAGCCGGGCCCGGATGGGGTCCAGCGAGACCTCGGCGGCGGCCGGGTCCTCGATCACGGCGATGTCCTGCATGACCGCAGGTTATCGCCGACAAAATATATTGTCAAGAAGGTTGAATTTGCCGGTACGTCCGGGCGGGCGGCGGCACGGGGAATGCCGGAACTGTGCGGCGGAGTTGAGGTCCGACATGACGACTCTTGGGCTGATCGGCAGCGGAAACATCGGCGGCACCGTGGCCAGGCTGGCCGTGGCGGCCGGCTACGAGGTGGTCCTCAGCAATTCGCGCGGACCCGAGACGCTGAGGGACCTGGTCGAGGATCTGGGGCCGCGCGCCCGTGCCGCGCTCCCGGCCGAAGCCGCAGAGGCGGGTGATCTGGTGGTCGTGACGATCCCGCTCCATGCCCACCGCAGGGTGCCGGTCGAGCCGCTGGCCGGCAAGGTCGTCATCGATACGGAGAACTACTACCTCCAGCGGGACGAGCAGATCCCCGAACTGGACGACGAGTCGACCACCACGAGCGAACTCCTCCAGCGGCACCTGCCGACATCCAGGGTCGTCAAGGCCTTCAACAACATCTACTTCAAGCATCTGCTGTCGCTGGCCCGGCCGGCCGGCGCCCCCGACCGCAGTGCCCTGCCGATCGCCGGAGACGACGCGGAGGCCAAGGCGACGGTGACCGCGTTCCTCGACGCACTCGGTTACGACGCCGTCGACGCCGGCCGGCTCGCCGAAGGGTGGCGCTTCCAGCGCGACACCGCCGCCTACGCGGGCCTCTACTTCGGGCAGGGCCCGGATGCGGGGGAGGCGGGTACGCCGGCCGATGCCACCGCGGTTCGCGCGGCACTCGCCGCCGCCCGCCGTTATGCCGACACCGAAGAAGACTGACCCGAGCGGTGCCGGGGGCGTCGACTCCTGATACCGCCCTGCCTGCCCATCGGCACGAACGGCCGGCGGGAGGGTGGCGGCCGGCCCTCACGCACCGTACCCCTCGGGCGCTTCGGTGGCCTGCTCGGCGGCACGGCTCGTCTCCTCCCAGCCGGCCCAGGTGGCCATCCGCTGCCGCGAGATGTCGAATGCCAGGTCGTAGATGGCGCTGCCGAGCAGCAGCCGCAGCGGCGGGTCGTCGCTGTCCACGAGTTTCATGACGGCCTCGGCGGCGAGATGCGGCATGCTGTCCACGGATCCGTCGGCGAACTGCTTCTCCAGTTCGGCTCGTAGCGGCGCGTAGGCGTCCATCGGCTCGGTCGTGGCCATCCCGGTGGTGTAGAGGCCGGTCCAGTAGCCGCCGGGTTCGACGATGGTGACCTTGATGCCGAAGCGCGCTGCTTCCGCGGCCAGGGCTTCGCTCATCCCTTCCAGCGCGAACTTGCTGGCGCTGTACATCCCGGTGAGGGGGAAGCCGCCGAGGGCGCCGATGCTGGACGGCCGCGTCGAGGCTGAGCGGTCGCTTTCGAGCGCGGGCATCCGAGTTCCCGCTCCCTGACGCCCGACCTTACTTTCGATCAAGGGCCGGCGATCATTGACCGTAGCAAGCGCTTGTTACATGATGCCGACAACGTCGAGGAGATGTGATCACTACGGCCGCCGGCCGCAGAGATCGCCCCTGAGGCGGCCCGTAGGAGGCGAGGCACATGCGTATGCGACCGGCCGTGACTTCAATGATCTTGTTTCCGGCCTTGCTCCTGACCGCGTGCGGGGGAGACGGCGATGGGACCGGAGGCGGATCCAAGGGGCCGATCAAGCTGGTGGGGCTGTGGGAGATCAAGGGGGAGAGCGCCGCAGCCGTCAACGACTACAACAACGCCGCCCAGCTGGCGCTGGAACGGATCAACGCCGCCGGCGGCATCGCCGGGCGGCAGGTGCGGCTTGAGCGGGTTCCGGCCGACCCGCTGAACCCGCAGAAGGCGACGTCGCAGTTTCTGCAGGCCGTCGACAAGGATCCGGTGATGTTGATCGGCTTCAGCGCCGCGTCGTCGGCGCTGTCGAGCAAGTCCCAGATCGACCGTGCCGGCATTCCGCTGATCGCCACGACCAGCTCCACCGACGTGCTGCGGTTCGGAGGCCAGGGCGGCAGCGAATGGATGTGGGTGGCCTCGCCCTACGACGGCTACAAGAACGAAGCGGCGGTGCGGTACGCGACCGAGAACCTCAAGGTCAGCAAGATCGGCCTCCTGGGGACCAACGAGTCCTACGGCCAGACGAGCATCAAGGGCGTCACGGCGGAACTGAGGAAGAGGTCGCTGGAGCCGACGGCCGTACGCAGCTACCCGCCGACGGCCACCGATCTCACCCAGCAGGTGCTGGCGATGAAGGGCTCCGATGCGATCATCTCCTTCACCTACCCCAACCCGATGGCCGTCCAGGTCAAGCAGATG
>NZ_JABVEB010000367.1 GCF_014323665.1 Actinomadura sp. HBU206391
GGTGTCGCCGCGGTTCATGAACCAGACCGCCGTGGCCGCCGCGACGGCGACGGCGACGCCGGCGGCGACGGCGACCATGGCCGGCCGGCGGCGGGGGGACCGGGACACCGCCGGAGGGCTCGCCGGGAGCGCGACCGGCTCGGTCGGCGCCACAGGGCCACCGTGGGCCTCGGCCTGGTCGGCCGCCCGGCCGCCCATGGGGGACGTGGCGGCCCCTGCGGGAGCGGGAGTCGTAGCCGGAGCGGAGGTCGTCACCGCGGCCGGGGACGTCGCCGTGGCCGGAGCGGAGGCCGGGGCCGTCGCGGGAGCGGGGGTCGCGGGAGCGGGGGTCGCGGGAGCGGGGGTCGCGGGAGCCGGGGCGGAAGCGGACGCGGGAGCCGGGGCCGTCGGGGGAACGGACTCGAACGGCACGGCGGGAGCGGACGGCGACGGCGCCGCGGGAGCGGACGGGCCCCACACGTCGCGCACGGTCTCTTGGACGGCCACCGCCCCTCCGCGGCCACCGACCAGGGCGAGCAGCAGTTCCTCGGCCGCCGGCCGGTGACCCGGGTCCCTGGCCACCGCCGCGCGCACGAGCCCGCCGAGCGGGTCCGGCAGCGTGCCGAGGTCGGGCTCGGCATGAGCCACCCGGGCCGCCATCATGTGGAAGTCGCCACGCCCGTAGGGCGGGCGTCCGGTCCCGGCGTAGGCCACCAGGCAGCCCCAGGCGAAGATGTCGACCGCGGTCGACACCTCCTGCCGAAGGATCTGCTCGGGCGCCATCCAGCCCGGGCTGCCGATCAGCTGCCCGGTCATCGTGTGCGAGGAGGCCGCGTCGAGCGCGCGGGCGATGCCGAAGTCGATCACCCGCGGACCGGATATGGACAGCAGCACGTTGGCGGGCTTGAGGTCCCGGTGGATCAGGCCGGCGGAGTGGATGGCGACCAGGGCGGCGGCCACGCCCACCGCCACGCCGTGCAGCATCCCGGCCGACAGCGCCCCTTGGTCGGAGACGTACTTCGACAGCGACGGGCCCTCGATGAACTCGGTGACCATGTAGGCGCGACCGTCCTGCGTCGCCCCGTGGTCGAGCACCTGCGCGGTGCTGAACGAGGCCACCCGCTGAGCGTTGGCGACCTCGTCACGGAACCTCGCGACGAACTGCGCGTCGCCGGCCAGCCCCGGCCGGACGACCTTCACCGCCACGGGGCGGCCGCCCGGGTCGCGGCCCAGGTAGACCGTGCCCATGCCGCCCTCGCCGATCCGGCCGCGCAGCTCGTACGGCCCCACGGTCTCGGGGTCGCCGGGCCGCAACGGCCCCGCCCCCATCGGCCACTGATCCACCATCCGGGCGACCCCCACTCCTGCACGCGCCCGCCGCGCCTGGGCGCGAGAGCGGCCCTCCCCCGGCCGGCTGCGTCGCAGTCAGCATAGAGCCCGGGAGGCCCGCCGTCAGCGCCCCTGAAGCCACCCCATCGCGGCGACCGCCGCCCCACGGGCACCGGCCATGTCGAGATCGGGGACGAGCGCGAACGCGGCCGCCCGCTCCTGCTCCTCGCGCAGCACGGTGTGCTCGCGAACGGTGTCCAGGAACCAGTCGCGGAACCAGGGCACCGTCTCGACCACGCCGCCGCCGACGAAGTAGGTCGTGGGGTCGGTGAAGTTGGCGGCGATCGTGAAGAGCCGGCCGAGCGCCATGGCCTGCTGCTCGAAGATCTTGATCGCCATGGGGTCGCGGTTCTCCGCGTAGCCGCGGACCAGTTTCGCCGCCTTGGCCGGCGACTCGGCCCGGCCGAGTTCGTGGCCCTCGAACCTGGTCAGCCAGTAGGGCAGCAGGTTCTTCTCGATCCCCGTGAGCGAGGCGACGCTCTCCACGTCGGCCGCGAGGCCGCAGTTGCAGACCGGCACGGGCTGGTCCTCCTCCAGCAGCCCCTGCATGGGGATCTGGATGTGGCCGAGTTCGCCGGCCATGCCGGCCGCGCCGCGCACGACGACGCCCGCCTCGACGACGCCGCCGCCCAGACCGGTGCCGACGATCGCCGCGATCGAGGAGTGCCGTGCCGCCTGGTCGCCATGGCGAGCGTGGTGGGCGTAGAGCGCCGCCGCGTTGCCGTCGTTGTTGTAGACGACCGGGAGGTCCAGCCGGGTCTGGAGCGCCGCACGGAAGTCGAACCCCCACCAGGCGGGCTGCGCGAAGTTCGTCGCGCCCTTGGAGGAGATGACCCCGTCCGCGCTCGCCGGGCCGGGGGTGTCGAGACCCACGGCGCGCACCGCCTCTCGGGGGGTGCCGGTGAGTTCCAGGACGTTCTCCAGCGCCAGCACGAGCGCCTCGACGGCGGCATCGGGACCCTCCTGGACACGGCTGGGGACCTCGACCAGCCGGTCCACGAGGAAGCGCCCTGAGGCGTCGAGCACGGTCGCGTTGTCGGTGGTGCCGCCGTTGTCCAGTCCGACAACTGCCCAGGAGTCGCGAATGCGCGTTTCGGTCACGGCAGACGAAGATATCCGGGCCCGGGGCGTCTCGGGAACCGTCTAGGAAAAAGTGATATCACTATGCTAAATTGATGCCTCAGCGGGGGAAGGCCCCCGCGACTGGCGGAAGGACCCCCCATGACAGATGAGCACGTGGACATGCCGGCCCCCCAGGTCCGCGAGCGGATCGCGTTCGGTTCCAACGGCTGGCCCGTACTCGGCGGCGCCATCCTCGTCGTTCTCGGCGGCGCGGCCGTGGCCCTGCGCGGCGCCACGCTGAGCGACTCGCCCAGTGTGGCGCTCATCGCCCTCGGCGCGTTGGCGATCGTGGCCGGGCTGGTGGTCAGTGGCGGGCTGACCCCGGTCGCACCGGGTGAAGCACGGGTGCTGCAACTGCTCGGCCGCTACACCGGGACGGTCCGCACCGACGGTCTGCGCTGGGTGAACCCGATCACCATGAGGCGCCAGATCTCCACCCGGATCCGCAACCACGAGACCGACGTGGCGAAGGTGAACGACGCCGACGGCAATCCGATCGAGATCGCGGCGGTCGTGGTGTGGCAGGTGGAGGACACCGCCCGCGCGTTCTTCGAGGTGGACGACTTCGTCGCTTTCGTCGCCATGCAGACCGAGACCGCAGTGCGGCACATCGCCAACAGCTATCCCTACGACGCGCATGAGCCGGGTCAGCTGTCACTGCGTGACAACGCCGACGAGATCACGGCGAAACTGTCCACGGAGATCGCGGCCCGGGTGGCGAGCGCCGGCGTGAAGGTCATCGAGTCACGGATCACGCATCTCGCGTACGCCCCCGAGATCGCCCAGGCCATGCTGCGCCGCCAGCAGGCCGGAGCGGTGGTGGCGGCCCGGCAGCGGATCGTCGAGGGCGCGGTCGGCATGGTCGAGGCGGCCCTCAACCGCCTGGACGAGCAGAACGTGGTCGACCTGGACGAGGAGAGGAAGGCCGCGATGGTCAGCAACCTGCTGGTCGTGCTCTGCAGCGACCATCAGGTCCAGCCCGTGGTGAACACCGGCTCCCTCTACCAGTGACGAGCGAACGAAAGAAGATCCTGCTCCGGATGGACCCCGGGGTGCACGATGCGCTGGCCAGGTGGGCGGGCGACGAATTGCGCAGCACCAACGCGCAGATCGAGTTCCTCCTGCGGAAGGCACTGGCCGACGCGGGGCGGCTCCCCGGTTCCGTGGGCCGGATGCGCCGCCCCGGGCGGCCCCCGAAAGACCGCGCCTCCGGAGAGGCGCCGGATGAACCCTCTGAGGAGTAGGACATGAACGTCCCGAACTCTCTTCCCGAAAGGCTCTACCTGCTCGCCTACGACACACACAGGCAGAAGATCCGCTGCGGCGACCTCGGATACCTGCTGCGCGCCGCGGCCCTCGCCGACCTCTATCTGAGCGGCCACCTCACCGAGGAGTCGGGCCGACCGCAGGTGTTCGTGCGGCGGCCCGGCCCGGACCCGATGCTCGACGCCGTGCTCGGGCAGATCGCCGACTCCCGGCCTCGCCCGTGGACCCATTGGGTGCGCAAGAGCTCCCGCGGCATGGTGCGGACGGTACGGGATCAATTGGCCGCCGACGGCTGGATCCGGGTCGAGCCGCGCCGCCGGTACGGCATCCTCCGCTACAACAAGGTGACCGTACGTGACCCAAGGGTTGTGACGCAGCTCACCCGCGGCGTGTCGACCGCGCTGCAGGGGGGCCGGCCGAGCGGGCGCGTCGATCCGTACGAGGCCGCGGCCGCCGCACTCGCCGCCAACGGGGAACTCCGTGCGGTCCTGAACCGCAAGGACCGCCGCAGGCACAAGCAGCGCATCAACGAGCTCAGCGCCGTCACCGGGCCCGCGGCCACCGCGCTGCGCAAGGCGATCCAGCAGAAACGCGCGGCGCAGCACGCGAGCTGACTCCGCCGAAGCCGTCAGTCAGGTTGGCAAATC
>NZ_JABVEB010000368.1 GCF_014323665.1 Actinomadura sp. HBU206391
AGAGGTCCGGCCCCGCCGTACGGCGTCAGTGCTCGCGACGTGCTGTCGCGGGCGGTGTCATGGAGCGCAGTGCTTCGGCGCCGGGGGGACGGCGCACTGGAACAGTGTCGGGTTGATCTGGGACGGAGGCCGCCACGCGTGCGACGCCTGCTCGTAGTCGTAGGCGAGGCCGAGCAGCTTCGCCTCGGAGAACGCCGTGCCGAGGAACGAGAGCCCGACCGGGCGGCGGTTCGCGGCCGAGTATCCGGCGGGCACGATCACAGTGGGGTATCCCGCGCGGGCGCCGATGCCGGCCGATCCACTGCCCGGGAAGAGGATGGCCTTGACGTCGTTCTGCGCGAGCGCGTCGTCGATCCGGGCGCGGCTTTGCTGGAGGCCCGCCTCTCGGTCGGCCTCGTACTGCGCCTTGTCCGCTGTGAGGTCGACGGCCTGAGACGCCGTGAGCTGCGTCTGCCCGAACTTCGTGGCCACCTGTGCGTTGGCGTCGTCGAAGGTGATGATGTCGGCCAGCGTCTCCATCGGCGCGTTCTGGGGCAAGCGCGCGAGGTAGGCGTTGAGGTCGCGTTTGAACTCGTACGTCAGGATGCTCGGCGGCAGGCCGGAGGTGCCGAGCGTCACGGGGACCAGCGTCGCGCCCTCCCGGCGCAGCACGTTGAGCGCCTCGGCGTACACGGGATCGGCCGATTCGACGTAGCCGAGACGGGTGCCCTGCAACGCCGTCGTGGACAGTGACCTGGTGTAGTCGGTGGAGGCGTACGGGGCGCCGGCCTCGGTCGCCGGGTCCTCGGGGTCGACTCCCTTCATCCAGGTCATCATCGCGGCGGCGTCGTACACGCTGCGGGTCATCGGCCCGGCGGTGTCCTGCGTCGCCGAGATCGGAACGACGCCGGTACGGCTGATGAGACCGACCGTCGGTTTGACGCCGACCAGGGAGTTGGCGTTGGAGGGGCTGAGGATCGAGCCGGACGTCTCGGTGCCGACCGTCAGCGCGGAGAGCCCGCTCGCGGCCGCGGAGCCGGAGCCCGAACTCGAACCGCTCGGAGTCTGGCTGACGTCATAGGGGTTGAGCACCTGCCCGCCGAGGGAGCTGTATCCCGACGGCATTCCGGACGTCATGAAGTTGGCGAACTCGGTGAGGTTCGTCTTGCCGAGGATCACCGCGCCCGCCCTGCGCAGCCGCTGGACGACAGGGGCGTCATCCTTGGGGTAGGAGTTCTTCAGCGCGACCGACCCCGCGGTGGTGGGCATCCCCTTGACGTCGATGTTGTCCTTCACGAGCACCGGAATGCCGTGCAGTGGGCCGCGGACACGGTGCCTCTTGCGCTCGGCATCGAGCCCGGCGGCGTCCTTGACGGCGCTCGGGTTGAGGGCCCGCACCGCGTTGAGGCCGGGGCCTCGGGAGTTGAGCAGCGCGATCCGGTTGAGGTAGGCCTCCGTGAGTCCCTTGGACGTGATCTTGCCGCCGTCGAGCAGCTTCTCGAGCTGGCCTGCGGTCGCCGTCGCCAGGTCGATCGGGAGTGGCTTGTTCGCGGAGTCGGCATGGGCGCCGGACACGAGTCCGGCGCCGAGCCCGACGGTCAGGAGGGTGCTCGATGTGACTGCGGCCGCGACGAGGCGGCTCCGGACGCGGGTGAGGATGGGGGGCACGACAAGACTCCTTCACCGGGGGCGGGGCACCCAGATCAAAGCAGGATCGATCACACCGAGCGAGAGGCCGCCGGCCGAATTAACAAGATCTTTAAGGGTTGGGATCATCAGGGCGACATTGTTTCGGGGGTATGACCGTGGCGACGCGGCCGGAGCGGAGTCGGACCATCACCCATGCGATCTCAGGAGTTCCCATCATGCGTATCGGGCTGGCCGTTCCCCAGTACGGCGCCTTCACGACGAATCCGGACGACATCGTCGAGGTGAGCAGAGGAGCCGAGGCCATGGGCTTCGACAGCCTGTGGGCGGGCGATCGTATCCTCGCCCCGCTCGAACCTCGTGACCGGTATCCGGGGCGCGATGGTGTGCTGCCGCCCGAGTACGCGGCCTTCCTCGATCCCCTTGGCGTCCTGACGCTGTCCGCCGCGGTCACCGAACGGGTCCGGCTGGGGACCAGCACACTCAACGCCCTGTGGTACGCGCCGGTGATCTTGGCCCGTGCGTTGACCACGCTGGATGTGATCAGCCGCGGCCGACTGGACGTGGGCTTCGGTCTGGGTTGGTCGCGCGACGAGTACGGGGCCGTGAACGTGCCCTGGGAAGGCAGGGGCGGCCGGCTCGACGAGACGCTCGACGTGCTGGAGAAGATCTGGTCCGACGAGGTCGTGGAGCACGACGGGGCGCGTTTCTCGATCCCTCCGACGACGATCCGCCCCAAGCCCGTACAGCGCCCTCGACCGCCGATCCTGCTCGCCGGGTTCACTCCGGCGGCCCTTGACCGCGTCGGCAGGCGGGCCGACGGCTGGCTCGGCGTCGGCATGCCGCTGACCTACCTGACCGTGTTGTGGGAGAGCATCCTCAAGGCGGCCGACGCCGGCGGCCGTGACCGCTCCGAACTGCGCCTCGTGCAGCGCCTCAACCCCCTCCTGGCCGAGGAGAAGGCCGAGCCCGATCGGCTCCCCACCACGGGCACGCTCGGCCAGTTCATCGACTACGCGCGGTCGGCCGCCGGGGCGGGGGTCGACGAGCTCTTCATCGACCTCCAGCAGACCACGACGACGACGGGCGAGTTGCTGGACATCGCGGGCGCCTTCATCGAGGGGGTCCGCGCCGGATAGCCTCAGGCGACCCGGCCCGCGCCGGTTGCAGGTGGGTCAGTACGGCATTGTCGAGGTCGAGTGGGGTGCCGTCCCAGTCGGGCACGATGGTGTCAGGCGTGATGACGGCCCGATGCTGCTCTCGAATGTCGCCGGTCACGGATACCGGGACCGGTACGGCCGGGATGCGGGCTCCGGTCGGTGTGGCGAAACGCAGCTCGTGCGACGTCGCTTTCGGCGGCCAGGGTGTCTGCGTCGGTGTGGACGATGACCTGGAACGCCTCCGGATCGCTCGCGTCGCGCGCTTTCCCGCTGAGGTAGGCGGTGAAGATGGCGGTGAGGGCATCGGGCAGCGCGGGAGGTTCCTCCTTGGCGGTGGGAGGCGTTTCCGCGGAAACGCCTCAGCCGACGCCGACCTGCGGCCTCGGCGAGGTGGCCGGGCCGCGGCGGGTGATCCGCGGCGCTGAACGTGAGGCGCTACGCTGAAGACGTGCGTACGCGTTCACCACAGCTCTGGTGGGCCGCCTGAGGGCGGTCACCACCGACGTGCGCGCAGCAGACTGACGCTTACGGCCGCCCCGGCGAGGGCGGCCTTTTGCGTGGGGCAGGTCCCGTCGGGCGGCACGTTCTACTCAGAGGAGCGAGCCCCATGACCCAGCCCACCACGCCTGAGCGCCGCATCTTCTCGGGCATCAAGCCCACCGGACGCCTGACCCTGGGGAACCACCTGGGCGCCCTGCGCCGGTTCGTCGACCTGCAGCACGAGGTCCGATGTCTGTTCTCGGTCGTCGACCTGCACGCGCTCACCGTCGACCACGACCCTGCCCGGCTGCGCGCGCTGACCCGGGAGGCCGCGACGCTCTACCTCGCGGCAGGGCTCGACCCGTCCGTGTGCGTGCTGTTCCGGCAGGGCGACGTGCCTCTGCATGCCGAGCTGTCCTACCTGCTGGAGTGCACGGCGCACGTCGGCGAGCTCGGCCGGATGATCCAGTACAAGGAGAAGGGCCGCGACCGGCCGCAGACGCGGGTCTCGCTGTTCACCTATCCCGTCCTGATGGCGGCCGACATCCTGGCCTATCGCGCAACCGAGGTTCCGGTCGGCGATGACCAGCGCCAGCACGTGGAACTGGCCCGTGACCTCGCGGCGCGCTTCAACCGCACGTACGGCCCGGTGCTCGTCGTTCCGGAGATGACACCCGCGCCGGTGGCCGCGCGCGTCATGGACCTGCAGGACCCGACTCGCAAGATGAGCAAGGAGGGGCCCGACGACGCGCTCGGCGCGATCCGTCTGCTCGACCCGCCCGATGTCGTACGCCGTAAGGTGTTGCGGGCCGTCACGGACTCGGGCGCACACGTGCGGTACGACGTTCAGACGCAGCCCGGCGTCGCCAACCTGCTCGACATCCTCGGCGGTTGCACCGGTGAGAACGACCTGCACGCGCTGGCCGAACGGTACTCGTCGTACGGCTCGCTGAAGCGGGACGTCGCCGACGCCGTGATCGCCCTGCTCACGCCCTTGCAGAAGCGGTACGCCGACCTGGCCGCCAACGCCGGCGAGGTGGACGCGGTGCTACGGCGGGGAGCGGAGCAGGCGATCGAGATCGCCGCCCCCACCCTCACCGACGCCAAGCGCGCCATGGGCCTGGGCGGCTGAGC
>NZ_JABVEB010000369.1 GCF_014323665.1 Actinomadura sp. HBU206391
CCGACCGCAGCGCGTCGACCGCAGCGTCGGCGTGGTCGACGGTCTGCAGTCCGTGCGACCAGTCGACAACGGTCGTGACACCGGCGTCGAGGGCCTCGATCGCGGCGAGCACGTTGCCCGCGTGCACGTCCTCGGGGCGGAACAGTTTCCCGTGTTCCAGGTAGTACCAGACGAAGTACTGGGTCAGGGTCCAGTCGGCGCCGTAGCCGCGCATGGCGGTCTGCCACATGTGCCGGTGGGTGTCGATCATTCCGGGCATGACGATGCCGTCGGTCGCGTCGATCACGGCGGTGCCCTCGGGAACCGCCAGATCGGGACCCACGGCGGCGATGCGGTCGTCGACGACGAGGACGTCGGTGCGGGCCAGCACTTGGCGCCGGTCGTCCATCGGCAGCACCGTGCCGCCGCGCAACACCACCGGCCGCCCGGTCTCGAATTCGGTCCGCTCGCTCATCGCTTGGCTCCTCACCGTCTGCGCGACCGTTGACACGGCGCCGGCCCGACTCCTCGGACGAATGTCCGCCATACGGTCACATGTGCTCGCCGTTACTTTCGCCACTACTGGCGCCGGTGTCAATGGGCATCGCTGGCCCGACCTGCGGCGACCCGCCCTAGAGTGGAGACCGGGCCCGCTTGACGCATGTCATGGATGTGCCAGACTCGCACGAGCGGACGCCTGTCCGTTGAACGGACGAGCAGAGGGAGCCGGATGACAGAGGACGCCTTTCGTGACAGCTCCGCAGGCGGTGGGCCGCTGTCCGGCGTGCTGGTGGCGGACTTCTCCCGGATCCTGGCCGGGCCGTACGCCACGATGCTGTTGGCCGATCTGGGCGCCGATGTCGTGAAGGTCGAAAGCCCCAAGGGCGACGACACCCGAACCTGGACGCCGCCCGTGCGCGACGGGGTGGCGACCTACTATCTGGGCGTCAACCGCGGTAAGCGCTCGATCGCGCTGGACCTGCGCGACCCGGGCGACGCCGAGGTGGCCCGCGAACTGGCCCGCCGCGCGGACGTACTGATCGAGAACTTCAAACCGGGGGGCCTGGACAAGTACGGCCTCGGCTACGACGCGGTGCGTTCGGCCAACCCCGGCGTGGTCTACGCGTCGATCAGCGGCTTCGGGTCGGGGGCCGGCCGCGAGGTGCCGGGCTACGACCTGATGGTGCAGGCCATCTCGGGGCTGATGAGCCTGACCGGCGATCCGGACGGGCCACCGTACCGGGCCGGGATCTCGGTGTTCGACGTGATGGCCGGCAACCATGCCGTGATCGGCATTCTGGCCGCGCTGCGGCACCGGGACGCGACCGGGCAGGGCCAGCACGTGGAGGTCAACCTGCTGTCCTCGGCGCTGACCGGCCTGGTCAACCACAGCTCGGCCTACGTCGCCGGCGGGGAGGTGCCCTACCGGATGGGCAACGCGCACCCCAGCGTGTTCCCCTACGAACCGCTGCCCACCGCCGACAACGACCTGATCGTCACCGCCGCCAACGACGGGCAGTTCCGCCGCCTGTGCGATGTGCTCGGCATTCCCGAGATCGCCGACGACCCGCGGTTCGCCCGCAACGCCGACCGCACGGCCAACCGTGAGGAGCTGCGCCCCCTGCTCGTGGAGCGGCTCGCCGAGCGCGGCGCGGTCGAGTGGTTCGAGCTGCTGGTCGAAGCCGGCGTGCCGAGCGGACCGATCAACACCATCGACGGGGGGTTCGCGATGGCCGAGCGCTTCGGGCTCGACCCGATCGCCCTGGTCGGCGCGGGCGACCGGGCGGTGCCCACGACGCGGCACCCGATCCGCTTCTCGGCGACCCCGGCCGTGCACCGGCTGCCCCCACCCGAGCTCGACGAGCACGGCGTGGAGCTGCGCAAGTGGCTGACGACCCCGCTGGAGGACGAGCGTGGCTGAGCAGATCGACCGCCCGGAATATCCGACCGCACTCGGCGCCTCGAGCCTGGACAAGATCACGCTGCTCGGCCACGACCTGGCCGAGGACGTGATGGGCGAGGTCGGATTCGGCGAACTGGCGTTCTGGCTGGCCACTCAGCGGCGGCCGGAGCCGGGCGAGGTACGGGTGTTCGAGGCCGTGCTGGCGGCGCTCGCCGACCACGGCTTCACCCCCACCGCGATCGTCACCCGCCTCACCTACCTGTCCGCGCCCGACTCCGTGCAGGGTGCGCTGGCGGCGGGCCTGCTCGGTGGCGGATCACGGTTCCTCGGCGTCACCGAGGACACCGGCCGCTTCCTGCACGATGTGCTGACCTCGCTCGACGGCACGCGTCCGGCCGACGACTCCGGCTGGGACGACCTGGCCCTGCGGACCGTACAGGCCGAGCGGGCGGCGAAGAGGTACGTCCCCGGGCTGGGTCACCACGTGCACAAGCAGGGCGACCCGCGCACCCCGAGGCTGATGCGGATCGCCACCGAAGAGGGGCTGTTCGGGCCGCATCTGTCGCTCTTCGCCGCCATCGGGCGGGTGCACCCGCAGGTGCTCGGCAGGACGCTGCCGCTGAACGGGGCGGGCGTCTGCGGCGCGGCGCTGGCCGACCTGGGCCTGCCGCTGGAACTGCTGCGCGGATTCGCCCTGCTCGCGCGTACCGCCGGCCTGATCGGCCAGCTCGCCGAGGAGCTGCGCCGCCCGGTCGGCAACGACATCTTCCTGGCCGTTGACCTCAACAACAGGTCCGTCGCGCCCACGCCACACGAACCCGAAGCCCGCGTCTGAGCCCGCCCACCCGGGCCGGGCGGTAGCGAAAAGGAGATCCCATGGCCGAAGTGGTTGCGGTGATCGCGTCCACCCACCACCCCTTCTACTACCGTGCGAGCACTGCGACCGGGGAGGACCGCCCGCCGTTCGCCGACGAGTGGGTGCGCAAGGTGGAGGCGTTCCGCGAGACGCTGACCAGCGCCCGCCCCGACGTCCTGGTGATGGTGGGCTCCGATCACTTCCACCAGCTGTGGCTGGACAACATGCCGCAGTTCCTCATCGGCAAGGCGCCCTTCTACGACGCGAACTTCTACAACGAGGAGCGCGAGTTCGGGCTACCGCGCATGCTGCTCACCGGGCAGGAGGACCTGTCGGGCCACCTGCTGCGCGAGGGCCTGGATTCGGGGTTCGACCTGGCGTTCTCCAACGAGCTGCGGATCGATCACTCGATCACGTGCCCGATCATCACGCTGCGCCCGCAGAACGACCTGCCGATCGTGCCTGTCTACACCAACATCTTCGCCCCGCCGCTGCCGCGGCCCAAGCGCTTCGTGCAGCTGGGCCGGGCGATCCGCCAGATGGTCGAGGCCTGGCCCGAGGACAAGCGCGTCGCCGTCATCGGCACCGGGCACCTGTCTTTGGAGCTGGGCGGGCCCCGGCAATTCGGCCCGCACGGCCCGGATCCGGAGTTCGACCGCCGCGCCGTCGAGTGGATCTCCTCCGGCGACATCGAGGGCTGCCTGGCCGAGGTGACCCTGGACAGCCTGCACGCCCCGGGCAACGCCACCCACGGGTTCATGGACTTCATGCTGATGATGGGCGTCGCGGGCGAGGGACGGAAGGCCGACTACGTCGACACCTACGACCTGTTCCACACGATGGAGGCCTACTTCACCTGGTACCCGAATGGAGCCGGCCAGTGAGCAAGTACCTGCTGAACAAGTTCCTGTTCACCGTCGACCGCGACCCGGAGCTCGTCGAGCGCTACCGCGACGACCCCCAGGGCACCGTCGCCTGGTGGGAGGCCGAACAGGCGAACCGCATCCTGGGCTGCACGACCGGCGAGTCGAGCACCTGGCTGCGCTTCGACGAGACCGAACGCGCCGCGCTCGCCGAGCACGACTACCCCAGGCTCTTCGAGCTCGGGGCGCACCCGTTCCTCACGCTCACCCTGTTCATCGCCATGTTCGAACGTGACCATGACGAACCGCTCGGATTCCAGCTCGAATACGCACGACGGCTCGGCCATTTCACGCTCCCCTATCCCGACATCGCCACCTAGCCATGCGCGCCGCAGAGATCCGGGAACCCGGCCGGCCGCCGCTGGTGGTCGAGCGGAAGCCGCCGCTCGCCGGGCCCGGCAGGACGCCGGTCACGGTCCATGCCGCCCCGATCACTCCGTTGGACCTGCTCTGCGCGGGCGGCAGGTCGTACTTCGGTACGCCGTCGACGCCGTACGTACCGGGCGTCCAGGGGGTCGGAACCGCTGACGGCAGACCGGTGTGGTTCGCGACCTCGGCCGGAATGGCACCGGGCGACGGGAGCATGGCCGAGATCGCCTCGGTGCCGGCGGAGGACCTGGTCGAGCTGCCGCACGGCGTCGACCCGGTCGCCATGGCCGCGCTCGGGCTCTCCGCCGTCGCCGCGTACATGGCGCTGACCTGGCGCGGCGAGCTCGCCGCCGGTGAG
>NZ_JABVEB010000037.1 GCF_014323665.1 Actinomadura sp. HBU206391
TTGTTCGGAGCATTGTTGTTGTTGTGGCCGCCGTGCTGCGGCGCGCTGATCACGGCCTGAGCGCTCGCCGGGGCGGCCGCACTCACAGCCAGGGCGGCCGATCCCGCCAGAACCAGGCCGGACATGGCGACTGCCGCACTCTTCTTCACGTCCATGGAACTTGCCTCCTTGGAGAAATCCAGCCCTAAGACCGGACTTCGAATTCGTAACCTCTGTAGTAACCGGACAGGGTCTCGCACCCACGAGGCACGAGACCCCGCACTGCGCCACTCCGCGGGCGGAGATCAGGCCGCGTCGTTGTTGTTGTTGTTGTTCGGAGCATTGTTCGGGGCATTGTTGTTGTTCGCGCCGCCGCCGTTACCGTCACCGGTGCCGCCACCGCCGCCACCGCCACCGCCACCGCCACCGGCGGCAGCAGCCGCGGCGCTCTTTCCGGCGGCGGCCGAAGCGCTGCCGCCACCGCCGCCACCGCCGCCGCCACCCTGCTGCGGCGCGCTGATCACGGCCTGGGCGCTCGCCGGGGCGGCCGCACTCACAGCGAGGGCGGCCGATCCCGCGAGGACCAGGCCGGACATGGCGACTGCCACGCTCTTCTTCACGTCCATGGAACTTGCCTCCTTGGAGAAATCGAGCCATAAGGCCGGATTTTTACCTTCGGAACTGGTCGGCTTCGTGGTGCGCTTTCTGCCGCACCTAAACGATTGATGCGTTAATGCATCTGCCGGCATTTATGCCGGTGTTCCGCTTGTTTGATCCCCTGGCACTAACTCCGTGAAACCGCGAGATGTGAGACTTGGCTTCGATCCAACACTCTCGACAGACATGCTTTAATCGGTTACGATATATACCGTTAGCGGTGCCTATAGGCTATATCGCAGTTATATGTCCGATTAATGCAGGATTGGGCGCAGGACGGCAGAGTCGCTGCCGCGTCGCGGGTCAAGCGCCGACAGGTCCGCCTCATCCCGGGCGTGAACAACTCAGAGGGGCAGGCCGACGTAGTTCTCCGCCAGCATCGTGGCCGCCGCCTGTGAACCGGCGACGTAGTCCAGATGGGACCGCTGCAGCCGGTGTCCGAAGGCGTCCTGAGACGGATCGGTGTGCAGCAGGGTCGTCATCCAGTACGAGAAGTGCTCCGCACGCCAGACGCGCTTAAGGCAAATGTCCGAATAATTATCAATTAGTGCATATGAACCACTTTTGTACCATTCGGTCAATGCTCTGGCCAGGACGGTCACATCGGAGACCGCCAGGTTGAGGCCCTTGGCCCCCGTCGGCGGCACGATGTGCGCGGCGTCCCCGGCGAGGAACATCCGGTCATGGCGCATGGGCTCGGCGACGAAGCTGCGCATCGGGGTGATGCTCTTCTCCAGGATCGGGCCGTCCCGCAGTTCCCAGTCCCCGTCGACGGCGAAACGCGTCCGCAGCTCGTCCCAGATCCGCTCATCCGGCCAGCGGGCGATGTCGTCGTCGTGCGGGACCTGCAGGTAGAGCCGGCTCACCGACGGCGAACGCAGGCTGTGCAGGGCGAAGCCCCGCTCGTGGTGGCAGTAGATCAGTTCCTCGGTCGAAGGCGGCACGTCGGCAAGGACGCCCAGCCAGCCGTACGGATAGCCCCGTTCGAAGGCGCGCAGTCCTGGAACGGCGGGACGGCACACGCCGTGGAAACCGTCGCAACCGGCGATGACGTCACATTCGAGGGTGCGCGTCTCACCGTTCTGGCGATAGGTCACCGAGGGCGTGCCCGAGTCCACGGCGAGCACCTCGGCCTCGAACCGGACGTCACCGCCCGCGGCCAGCCGCACGGCGATCAGGTCCTTGACGATCTCGGTCTGGGCGTACACGGTGACCGTACGGCCGGTGAGGTCGGTCAGCGGGATGCGGTGCCCGGTCCCGCCGAAGCGCAGCTCCAGGCCGTGGTGGACCAGGCCCTCACGGTCCAGCCTGTCCGCGACCCCGCTGGCGCGGAGCACGTCGACGGTGCCCTGCTCGAGCAGGCCGGCGCGCTGCCGCCGCTCGACGTACGTCCGGTCGCGGCTCTCCAGCACCACGGAGTCGATGCCCCGCGTGTGCAGCAGGTGGGAGAGCAGCAGCCCGGCCGGGCCGGCTCCGACGATCGCCACCTGGGTGCGCATGACGGCCTCCTCATCCGGTCTTACCGCGATCCTTGCCTGATCGCGCTCCGGTCAGGGGCCTTCCTTCCGCTCACCGGAAGTCCCGGCACCCTGGCGACGCAGGAGTGGGTGATCGGGGACGAGCGGATCGACGACCGCCTCGCAGATGGCCCGCAGCTGATCCACCTGCTGCGGCGTGAGCCGATCGAACAGATGGGTCCGCACGCCCTCCACATGCCCGGGAGCCGCTTCTACCAGAGCGGCCATCCCCTCGCCGGTGAGCATCGCGAACTGGCCGCGCTTGTCGTCCAGGCATTCACGGCGCCGTACCCAGCCCCGGCCCTCGAGCCGTGACACCGCGTGCGACAGCCGGCTCGGGCTCGAACGGGTGAGCTCGGCGAGTTCTCTCATGCGCAATTCCCGTTCGGGAACCTCCGAGAGCACCACGAGAATTTCGTAATAGGTGTGCGGCATGTCCGAATCGCGCTGGAGCTCCCGATCGAGCTGGTCGAACAGCACCCTGCTCGCTGCGTAAAAGGCGCGCCACGCACCCTGTTCATCGTCGTTCAACCACCGGGGTCGGCTCACAAGGTCATCCTAGTAGTTGTTCAGCGCTCAACTAATTGATAGCGTCGGCCGCGTAATGTGCTCGACCACTCGAAACTCGAGTATTCGATGAACGTGCCCGCGCTCGTGCCGACATGGACGGCAGCCGTCTCCGCGGCGGCCCGCCCCCGTGAACGGTCGGTGCAGGGACCCGTCCGATACGGTGGCCGTCCTGTCCCGTGCGTCAGTCGTCGCCCCAGTGCGCGGCGACGTCGCGGGACAGGGCGTGGGCGGCGGTGACGACCGCGGGGACCAGCCGACGCAGATCGGCGCCGCGGTTGTGGGCCACCACCGACAGCGCCGCCACCACACGCTCGCCGGCGGCCCTGACCGGGGCGGCCACCGAGCACGAGCCGAGCGTCATCTCCTCCCGGGTGACGGCGTACCCGTCCCGGTGCACCTCGGCCAGGCACATGCGCAGCCGGGCCGGGTCGGTGATGGTGTTGGGGGTGTGGACGGAGAGCCCGACGTCCAGGACCTTCTCCCGCAGGCCGCCGGGCGCGTAGGCCAGCAGGACCTTGCCGACGCCCGTGGCGTGCAATGGCAGTTCGGCGGCGACCCGTGTGACGACCGGGACCGAACGCGGGCCACGGAGCCGTTCCAGATACAACGCCTTGTCGTCGCGGAGCACGGCGAGCTGGACGTTCTCGTGCGTTCCCTCGTACAGCTCCTCCATGTGCGGCAGAGCCAGTTCACGCAGCGTGGAGGCCGCGGAGGCCTGTGCCCCGATGCGCCAGAGCCGCATGCCGACGCGGTAGGTGCTGTCGGCCTGCCGGTCGAGGAAGCCGCCCCGGGCCAGCTCACCGACGAGGCGGTGCCCGGTCGTGAGCGGGAGCCCGGCCCGGCGGCACACCTCGGTCAGCGAGAGACCGAGGTCACCGGGGGCGAACGCCTCCAATATCGCCATGACCTTGCCCGTCACACTGGGAGGGGTCGGTCTCGTCGCATCTGCCACAAGCGTCATCATGTGCCGACATCGTCCGGTGCGTCCACCCGTCCCTCTTCTATCAGCACCCGCTGGGCGACCGCGAAGGCGGAGTTCGCAGCCGGGACACCGCAGTAGATCGCGGTCTGCAACAGGACTTCCTTGATCTCTTCGGGATCCAGCCCGTTGCGCAGCGCCGCGCGCACGTGCATGGCGAGCTCTTCGAGGTGCCCGCCGGCGACCAGGGCGGTGAGCGTGATGCAGCTGCGGGTCCGGCGGTCCAGCAGCGGCCTGGCCCAGATCTCACCCCACGCGTAGCGAGTGATCAGCTCCTGGAAGTCCGCGGTGAAGTCCGTGGTGCGCGCGGTCGCGCGGTCCACGTGGGGGTCGCCGAGAACCTCACGCCGGATCCTCATCCCCTCGTCATGACTCACGTGCTCCTCCTCCGGACGGGGGCCAGGTGGCGGTCAGGTGCTCGGCGATCGCCTCGCCGACCACTTCCGGACTTTCGACGTTGGCCAGGTGCGCCGCCGGCGAGACGACGCAGAGGGCTGCTCCGGAGATGCCGTCGAGTAGTAGCTTGGCGTGCTCGACGGGGGTGGCCGGGTCACCGGCGCCGGCGATGATCAGGGTCGGGGCGGTGACCTCGCCGAGCCGGTCGCGGGCGTCGAAGCCGGCGATGGCCTCGCAGCAGGCGGCGTAGCCCTCCCGGTCGACGGCGCGCAGCATCGCCAGCTGCGGCTCCGGATCGGCGAAGTCCGGCGTGAACCAGCGGCCGCGAGTGCTCTCGACGAGCGGCTCCGTGCCCTCGCGGCGCACCAGCGACGCGCGCTCGTGCCAGCTCTCCGGCGGGCCGAAGCGGGCGGAGGTGCAGCACAGCACGAGGCTGCCGATCCGCTCCGGCGCGGTGACGGCGAGGGTGGTGCCCACCGCTCCGCCGATCGAGAGGCCGCAGTAGGCGACCCGGTCCAGCCCGTGCAGGTCGAGCAGGGCGACGACCTCGGCGGCCAGGCCCTCCATCGTCACGCCGGGCCCGGCGCCGTCCGGCCCGCTCGCGGCCGGGGCCGCCGAACCGCCGTGGCCGGGCAGGTCGTAACGGAGCACCCGCCAGGTGCGGGTGAAGAGGGGCAGCTGCGGCGCCCACAGGTCCATGGTCGTGCCGAGCGAAGGGCCGAGCACCAGGACCGGCGCGTCGCCCGGCCCGTCGAACCGATGGTTCAGGGTCACGGCGAGACCTCCCGGACGTGCTCGAGGGCACGGTCGACCAGAGCGAGAGCCGGCCCCGGGCCGGGCTGCTCACCGTGCTCGGCGAGGACGCCGAGCAGCAGGTCGAGGTTGGCGCGCATGCGTTCCGGGAAGATCTCGATCCCCTCCAAGAGTTCGGCCATGGTCTCCGCGGCGCCGCCGGTCAACCGCAGGCACTCCCGCAGGGGCTGCCACTCCGCGTGCCACTCCCCCGCGGGCCGCTCGAGCGCGGCCGACTGGGCGGTCATCAGGATCTGAACGTACGCGGGCACTTGCAGCGCCGCGGCCCGCACCATCGTCGCGAGCGCCGGGTTGCGCTTGTGCGGCATCGCCGACGAGCCGCCTCGGCCCGGCCCCGGCGGCTCGGCGACCTCGCCCACCTCAGTCTGGGCGAGCAGCACGACATCCGTCGCGATCTTGCCGAGGGCGCCGGTGACCGTGGCGAGTGCCGATCCGAGCTCGGCGACGGGGAAGCGCAGCGTGTGCCACGGCAGCACCGGCTCGGCCAGGCCCATCTCCTCGGCGTACACCGGCAGGAGTTCGACCGCTCGCTCGCCGAACGCGGCCATGGTGCCCGCGGCACCGCCCAGCTGCACCGGCAACCGCAGGCCGGCCAGCCGGTCCCGCGCGTGGACGCACCCGATGAGCCAGCTCGCGGCCTTGAGCCCGAACGTGGTCGGCACGGCCTGCTGACCCAGGGTGCGCCCGGCCATGGGCGTCTGCCGGTGGTGCGCCGCCAGCTCCGCGAGCGCGCTCACCACCCGTCCCAGACCGGCCAGGATCACCTCCCGGGTACGGGCGGCGACCAGCATCGCGGCGGTGTCCATGATGTCCTGGCTGGTGGCGCCCTGATGGAAGTGCCGGGACAGTTCCGGTGCCGATCTCGCTCTCAGCTCGGCGATGAGCGGCACGACCGGGTTGCCGGCGCCCCTGGCGCGTACGGCCAGATCGCCGGGATCCAGCCCAACCGGATCCGGCTCCGCCGAGCGGGCGAGACCGGTGATGGCGTCGGCCGCCTCCCGTGGAACGAGGCCGAGGCGGGCCTGCGCGCGGGTCAGGCCCGCCTCGGCGTCCAGCAGGGCGCGCAGCCAGGCGTGGTCGGAGGTCGTCGTCTCGGCCTCCGACCCGGCGCGCACCGGTTCCAGCAGGCCCAGATCAGAGCGGTCGTCGCGGTCCGCGGGCACGGCTGGCTCGGTGGGCTTCCGCTCGGTAAGCTCAGAAGACCGCTCGGTGGGTTCAGAGGGCAAAGAAGACCGTCTCCCCGTCGCCCTGCAGGCGGATGTCGAAGCGGTAGCCGCCGTCGTCCTCCCGCTGCGCGACCAAGGTGTCACGCCGCTCCGCGTCGATCGCCGACAGCACCGGGTCGGCCGCGTTCGCCCCGGCCTCGTCCGGGAAGTAGAGACGGGTCGCCACCGGCTTGAGCAGTCCCCGGGCGAAGACCAGCACGGCGATGTACGGCGCGTCGCCGCCGACCGGTCCCGGCTTGACCGTGGAGAACCAGTAGCGGCCCGCCGAATCGGTGGGGCACCGGCCGAACCCGGAGAAGCCATGACCGGCCCGGCGCAGCCCGCCCTCGCCGCGCGGGACGGTACCGTCGGCATCCGCCTGCCAGATCTCCAGGATCGCGTCCGGCAGCGGCTCGCCGGCCCCGTCGAGCACCCTGCCACGCACGGAGATGGCGTCCGGGCGCCACTGCGGCGCCACGCAGGGACCGTCGTCGTAGGGAAGCGCGTAGCCGAAGAACGGCCCGACGGTCTGCGAGGGGGTGACAGGAAGGGTCTCCTGGCCGGTCTCCATCATGCCTCCATCGGCGTGGCGTCGAGCACGATGTCCCACTGGTAGCCGAGCGCCCATTCGGGGACGGTCGTGTCGAGGTCGAAGCGCGCGACGAGCCGTTCCCGCGCCCTCTCGTCAGGGATCGACTGGAAGATCGGATCCTGGACGAACAGCGGGTCGCCGGGAAAGTACATCTGGGTGACGAGCCGCTGGCTGAACGCCGTGCCGAACACCGAGAAGTGGATGTGCGCGGGCCGCCACGCGTTGTGGTGGTTGCGCCACGGATAGGCGCCCGGCTTGATCGTCACGAACCGGTAGCGTCCGTCGCCGTCGGTGAGACAGCGGCCCGCCCCGGTGAAGTTCGGGTCGAGCGGCGCCGGATGCTGGTCGACGAGGTGGATGTAGCGGCCGGCCGCGTTGGTCTGCCACACCTCCACAAGCGCGCCCCGTACGGGGCGCCCGCGCGAGTCCAGCACCCGTCCGGTCACGATGATGCGCTCGCCCATCGGCTCCCCGGGGTGCTGCCTGGTGAGATCGTGATCGAGCAGCCCGAGTTCTTCGTGACCGAACACGGGACCGGTCAGTTCGAGCGCGTCGGGGCCGAGCTTGGGCATCGGCAGCGGCCGGGAGGGCGCGCGCAGCGCCGTGCTCTTGTAACCCGGGCTGAGATAAGGCGGGTGCGGGTCGGTTGCCATGAGATCTCCCTGGTCAAGGGTCATTCTGATGCGGCCGTCGGGCCGGTGTGAACGCGGGCCCCGGTATGGACCTCGGCCTCCGTACGGTCGCGCACGTCGGCCTCGGTCACGCCGGGGGCGGTCTCGACGAGGACCAGCCCGCCATCCGTCACATCGAGGACGGCGAGATCGGTGATGATCCGCTCAACGCACGCGGCGCCGGTCAGCGGCAGCGTGCACTCTGTGACGATCTTGGGGCTGCCGTCCCTTGCGGTGTGCTCCATCACCACGATGACCCGGCGGGCGCCGTGCACGAGGTCCATCGCGCCGCCCATTCCCTTGATCATCTTGCCCGGCACCGCCCAGTTCGCCAGGTCTCCGCGGGCCGAGACCTGCATCGCACCCAGCACGGCGACGTCGACGTGGCCGCCGCGGATCATGCCGAACGACAGCGCGGAGTCGAAGAAGGCCGCGCCCGGCAGCACGGTGACGGTCTCCTTGCCGGCGTTGACCAGATCCGGGTCCAGCTCGTCCTCGGTGGGATACGGGCCGACACCGAGCACACCGTTCTCGGAGTGCACCACGACGTGCACATCGGGCGGGATATGGCCCGGGATCAGCGTGGGCAACCCGATCCCGAGGTTCACGTAGGCCCCGTCGGGCAACTCGGCCGCGGCCCTGGCGGCGATCTCGTCCCTGGTCCAGCTCATCGGTCGCCCGTCCTTCTCACTCGTTCCGCCGACCGCGCCCGTCTGCGTCCGGCCGCGCTCTGCCGGATCGGCGCCCCGGCCGCCCTGTGCCCGATCGGCGCCGGCCGCTCGGCCTCCCGTGCGGGGTTCAGGAGCGCACCGTCCTCTTCTCGATGTACTTGTCCGCGGCCTGCTCGGGAGTGAGCACCACCACCCGCTGGACGAAGACGCCGGGAACGTGGACCTCGTCGGGGTCGAGCTCGGCCAGTTCCTCGACCTCGGCGACCGTGACCCGGCCGGCCATCGCGCAGAGCGGATTGAAGTTGCGGGCAGCCTTGTCGAACACCAGATTGCCGAACCGGTCGCCGCGGGCGGCGCGGACCAGCCCGAAGTCGGTGGTGATGCCGTGCTCCATGACGTAGGACCGGCCGCCGAACTCCCGTACCTCCTTGGCCGGTGAGGCCACCGCGACGCCGCCGTCCGGCGCGTAGCGCCAGGGCAGGCCGCCGTCGGCGACCTGGGTGCCCACCCCCGCCGGGGTGAAGAAGGCCGGGATGCCGCAGCCGCCGGCGCGCAGCCGTTCGGCCAGCGTGCCCTGCGGGGTCAGCTCGACCTCGATCTCGCCCGCGAGATACCGCCGCGCGAGTTCCTTGTTCTCCCCGATGTACGAACCGGTCGCGCGGGCGATCCGGCCGGCGGCGAGCAGCCGCCCGAGACCCCGGCCGGCCACGCCGCAGTTGTTGGAGACCACGGAGAGCCCGGTCGCGCCCAGCTCATGCAGTGCCTCGATCAGCACGGTCGGCACTCCGCAGAGACCGAACCCGCCGACCGCCAGCGAGGCGCCGTCCGTGACGTCCGCCACCGCCTCGGCCGCGGACTCGACGACCTTGTTCATGAGCCCACCCTGTCCATGTGACCACCGTGGCAGAGCCACCGGCCGCGGGGTGCGCGAGCTTCCGTCCAGCGGAAGGTTCGCTGGGACGGCCCGGAGCTATTTGGTACTTCGGTCAACTCCTGTGGTGATTTGCCCCTAATGTGAGTCTGGTCCAAGTACCTCTCCTGCTGACCGGACCTAGGAACAACAAGGAGCGTACGTGGTCACCCCCCACACTCCCCGTGGCCGAGCACTGACCTGGAGCCGTCGAGGCATCGCGGCCGCCGCCGTCGCGGCGGCGGCCCTCGTGCTGCCGCCGGCGTCATCAGGGCTGGCGCAGCCGCAGAGCCCGGCCGCCGCCCCGGACCCGGCGAAGACCTTCAAGGACCTCCAAAAGCGCGCCGCCGCCCTCGAGAAGGAGTACCGGGGCGGCCTGGAGACCCTCAGCGACGCGAAGAAGGCCGCCGAGCGCGCCACCGATCAGAACCAGCGCACCGGCGACGCCCTGGAGAAGGCACGTGAAGAGGTCCGCCGGCTGGCGGCCTCGTCGTACATGAGGGGCGGCTTCGACTCGGCCTCCGTCCTGCTCAGCGAGGCGGGGACGGGCGGCTCGGTCAGCGGCGCGAGCGCCGTGGAGTACCTCGCGCGCAGCAACGCCCAGCAGGTGCAAGGCCTGGAGGCCCTGGCGGCCAGTGCCGAGCAGAGCCGCCAGGCCGCGCGGACCAGGATCGACAAGGTCCGCAAGGAGATCGACGAGCTGGAGGGCCAGCGCAGCCGGGTCAAGAAGCTGCTGGCCAAGTACCAGCCCGAGACCCCGGCGAGGCAGACCGACCTGCCCAGCGGCGGTGGGCGGCCGGACGGCGCCGCCTCGGGTGCGAAGTCGACCATCATCGGCAACAGCATGACCGCGCGGATGCGCACCGTTCTGCTCGAGATCGACGGCAGGTTCGGCGCGTTCCCCGCCATTGGCTGCAGCCGGCCCGACGACCCCCAGGACCACGGCTCCGGGCGGGCCTGTGACTTCATGGAGAGCACCGGCGGCACCGTGCCGAGCGCGAGCGCCACGGCGCACGGCAACAGCGTCGCGCAGTACGCCATCAGCAACGCCTCCCGGCTCGGGGTCAAGTACGTCATCTGGCGTCAGCGGATCTACGACCTGCGCAATCCCGGCTGGCGGGCCATGGAGGACCGCGGCAGCACGACCGCCAACCACTTCGACCACGTGCACATCTCGGTGTTCTAGCGCCGGTCTGGACGGTCGCGCGTCTGGACGGTCGCGTGGTGGTGGGTCCCGGTGCCCTCCGAGGGTGACCGGACACACGCGGTAGGGCTCGAGCTGATATCACGTACGCATGGATGAAGCTGTGATCGTGGTCGCCGGAGCGGGCGGCCCGGCAGGGCGGGCGGTCGTACGGCGGCTCGCCTCGGCGGGCGCACGGGTCGTGGCCGCCGACGTGCGGCCCCAGACCTGGGACGACGCGGGTGCGGACGCCGAACGCATCACCTCGGCCGTGGTCGATCTGCTGGACGCCGACGCCACCCGCGCTTGGGCGGCGCAAGTGCTCGACGTCCATGGGCGGGTCGACGGGTTGGTCCACCTGGTCGGCGGCTGGCGCGGCGGGGAGACCTTCGGTGAAACCGACCTGGCCGACTGGGCGCTGCTGCACGACCTGCTGGTCCGTACGCTCCAGCACACGACGCTGGCCTTCCACGGGGCCCTGCGCGAGGGCCCGCACGGCCGGGCCGTGATCGTGTCGCAGCCCGTGGCGGGCGCGCCGACCCAGGGCAACGCCGCCTACGCCGCCGCGAAGGCCGCCGCCGAGGCCTGGACGCTGGCCCTCGCCGACTCCTTCTGGCACACGCCCGCGGCGGCGACGATCCTGGTCGTCAAGGCGCTGACGACCGATGCCATGCTGGAACGGCAAGCGGCCGGCCAGGGCCATACGCACGTCGACGACCTGGCCGGCACCATCGCGGGCCTGTGGGACCGGCCCGCAGACGAGCTGAACGGAAAGCGCCTGTGGCTGACCGAGTGAACGGCGGGGTCACCCGCCACAACCCCGATGTACGCGGATTCGCCAGTGACAACCACGCCGGCGTCCATCCTGAGGTCCTCGCGGCGCTGGGCGCCGCCAACGGCGGCCACCAGGCGGCGTACGGCGAGGACGTCTACACCGCCGGGCTGAGGGACGTGTTCCGGGAGCACTTCGGCGAGCGCACGGAGGTCTACCCGGTGTTCAACGGCACCGGCGCCAACGTGGTCGGCCTGCAGGCGATGTGCGACCGGTGGGGAGCGGTCGTCTGCACCGGGGACGCGCACCTCAACCTCGACGAGTGCGGGGCCCCGGAGAAGCTCGCCGGGCTGAAGCTCCTGGCGGTGCCCGCGGCGGACGGCAAGCTGACGCCAGAACTCATCGGCGCACGCGTGCGCGGCATGGCCGGCCAGCACCACGCCCAGCCACAGGTGGTGTCCCTCACCCAGAGCACCGAGCTCGGCACCGTCTACACCGCCGAGGAGATCATGGCGATCTGCGCGCACGCTCATGACCTCGGCATGCTCGTCCACGTCGACGGGTCCCGCCTCGCCAACGCGGCCGCCTCGCTCGACCTGCCGCTGCGCGCCTTCACCACCGACGTGGGCGTGGACGTGCTGTCGTTCGGTGGCACCAAGAACGGGCTGCTGCTGGGCGAGGCGATCGTGGTGCTGAATCCGGACGCGGTGCGCGGGACGGTGTTCCTCCGCAAGGCGGCCACGCAGCTCGCCTCGAAGATGCGGTTCGTGTCCGCCCAGCTCCTCGCACTCCTCGAAGGCGACCTGTGGCTGCGCAACGCGCGGCACTCCAACGCGATGGCGCAGCGCCTCGCGACCGCGATAGCGGACCTGCCGGGGGTCTCGGTGGTCCGCCCCGTCCAGGCCAACGCCGTCTTCGCCGTCATCCCGCCGGACGTCGCCGACCGGGTCCGCAAGCGGTTCAGCTTCCACACCTGGGACGAGGCGACCGGCGAGGCGCGGCTGATGACCGCCTTCGACACCACCGAGGACGACGTGGACGCCTTCGCCGCCGCCCTCGCCGAGGAGACCGCCGGCTGAGCCGACGGCGGGCGAATCGCCCCCTCACCCGTCCGAGAGCCGCCGCAGTTGTGCGGTGTAGTCGACGGCGCCTTCGCGGACCGCCGCGTGGACGGCCCGCGCGATCCTGGCGCCCCACCGCGAGCGGGGGCCGCCGAACGGATCCGCGGGCCCGCCGGTTCGCACGGCCACACAGACGGCGTCGGTGGCGGTGCCGCTGCAGTGGTAGCCCGCGTCGAGGAGCGCCTGCGTCTTGGCCTCGGTCACCGTGGCCACCGCGTTGACGAGCGCGGCGTCGCCGAGGGACGCGGGCACCGACACCACGATGTTGATCGTGCCGGGCCGTGGGCCGTCGGCGCCGGCCTTCGCCTCGTCCCGGATGGGGGTGAACTCGAGGTCGACTCCGCCGGGCGGTGCCGCGGCCCAGGTCGGCACCCGGAGCCCGACCGTGGCGACCACCTCGACTCCCTCGTCGGCGCGGATCACCAGCCGGTCCACCGCCGCGGCGGTGAGCATGCCGACACCGGGCCCGGCGAGCCCGAACTCCGACGCCAGTTCGGCGAGGTGCTCGACCGGGTCGAGCCGCGCGTAACCCCCGGCGACCTGCGCGTTGAGCACCCACCCGGCCGGGCCGATGCCGCCGCCGACCATCGCCGAAGAGATCATCCGCCAGCCGTCACCGGCCCGCCACACCGACGCGGGCAGCCGCACGCCGTCCTCGCGCCGCCACACCACGTCGACGTTCACGGCCGTACCAGCGTCATGACAGGGCGGCCGTCCGGGCCCGGCGTGACGTTCACGCGAGCCCCGAAGTGGGTGTCGACGGACTCCCTGGTCAGCACCTCGCCGGCCGGGCCGGACGCGGCGACCCGTCCGCCCGACAGCAGCACCAGGCCGTCGGCGTACTGCGCGGCCAGCGAGAGGTCGTGCAGGGTCGTCACCACGGTGAGGCCGTCCGCCAGGCGCAGCCGGTCCACCAGTTCCATGACCTGCTGCTGGTGGCCGAGGTCGAGCGCCGTGGTCGGCTCGTCCAACAGGAGCACCGGTGTCTGCTGAGCGAGGGCGCGAGCGAGCACGACGCGCTGCCGCTCACCGCCGGACAACTGCCCCATCGGCCGGCCGGCCAGCGTTTCGAGATCCAGCCGCTCCAGCACCTCGCCCGCGACCGCGCGGTCGTGCCTGCTCTCCCGGCCGAGGTAGGGGATGTACGGAGCCCTCCCGAGCAGCGTGTAGTCGAACACGGTCATGCCGCCGGGCAGCACCGGGCTCTGTGGTGCGTAGGCGACCAGGCGGGCACGCTGCCGCAGCCGCAGCGACCGCACCGGCTCATCGTCGACGACGACGTCGCCGTCGCACGGCAGCAGCCCGACGATCGCGCGCAGCAGCGTGGACTTGCCCGCGCCGTTCGGACCGATCACGGCCAGCCATGACCCCGTCGCGGCCTCCAGGGAGACGCCGGACAGCACCGCCCGGCCGGCCAGGGTGACGCCCAGGGAACGCACCGAGATCACGTCTCCACCCTCCGGGTGGCGCGGAGCACGCCGATGAAGAAGGGCGCCCCGACGAAGGCGGTGACCACGCCGAGCGGCAGCTCCCCCGGGGCGACGATCGTACGGGCCACCAGGTCGGCGAGCATGAGGAACGCCGCGCCGGCGATGAGCGACAGCGGCAGCACGATGCGGTAGGAGCCGCCGACCAGGCGCCGCACCAGATGGGGCACGACGATGCCCACGAACCCGATCAGCCCGCTGACGGCGACCGCCGACGCGGTGGCCAGCGAGGCGGCGGCGAGCACGATCAAGCGCACCCGCGTGGCCGACAGTCCCAGTGCGGCGGCCTCGTCGTCACCGACGCTCAGCACGTCCAGCAGCCGCCCGTGCATGAGCAGGATCGCCGTCGAGATCAGGCCGTACGGCGCGATCATGCCGAGGGTGGCCCAGTCCGCCCCGGCCAGACCGCCCATGATCCACGCGTAGATCCGCTGCAGTTCCTCGACCTTCGCCTGCTGCACGAAGGTCTGAGCCGCGGACAGGAAGGAGGCCACCGCCACGCCGGCGAGCACGAGGGTGGCCGCGCCGCCGCCCCGGCCGGTGGAACTGCCCAGCAGGTACGCCAGGAACACGCCCGCGACGGCCCCGGCGAACGCCGCCAGCGGGATGCCGAACGACGAACCCGCCGGGACGAACACGATCACCAGGGTGGCGCCCAGCCCGGCGCCCGCGGCCGCCCCCAGCAGATAGGGGTCGGCGAGGGGGTTGCGGAAGACGCCCTGATATCCGGCCCCCGCGATGGCGAGCAGACCCCCGACGGCCGCGCCCATCAGCACCCGGGGCAGCCGGAGCTGGAACAGGATGCCGTGTTCGAGCGGGGTGAACCCGGACGAGACGTCCACGAACGGCACCTGGTCGAGCAGTTCCGCCGCGACGCCGGCCGGGGAGAGCCCGACCGCCCCGGTCAGCAGCCCGGCCGTGGCGACGGCGACCAGCAGGACGAGTGCCACGGCCAGCGGAACCGGCCGCAGTCTCGCCGGCCTGTCCGCGCCAGCGGGCTTACCCGCGCCAGCGGGCTTACCCGCGCCAGCGGGCTCTTCCGCGGCCGCGGGCCTGTCCGCGGCGACCGGTCGCTGACGCGCCGTGCTCTCCTCGCCCTTCGCCCCGGCGGGCCCGGACGGCGTCATGTGTCCGCGCTCACTACTGTGCCGTCGCCGCTCTCTGCACGGCGGCGCCGACCGCCTTCACGAGCTCGACCAGCCTCGGGCCCCAGCGAGAGGCGACGTCGTCGTCGAGCGGCACGACGTTGTCGTTCTTCACGGCCGACAGCGCGCTCCAGCCGGTGCGCTTCGCGACCGTGGCCTCGGACTGGCCGCAGCACTTGGTGTCGGCCAGGAAGACGAGGTCCGGGTCCGCCTTGAGCAGGTATTCCGGGGACAACTGCGGGTAGCCGTCACCCTGCTTGTCGGCCCGGTCGGCGATGTTCTCGAGGCCGAACAGCCCGTAGACCTGGCCGATGAAGGTCTTGGAACTCGCCGAGTGCCGGGACTCGCTGAGCTCGTGGTAGTAGGTGAGGCCCTTGCCCGGCGGTGTGGCCTTGACGGTCGCCTCGATCTGCTGCCGCATGTCCTGGGCGGTCTTCCCGGCCTCACCGGCATGGCCGGTGGCCTTGCCGAGGTCGGCGATCTGGTCGTAGGCGTCCTCGATCTGCACGGCCGACGGCTCGAGCAGCACTGGGATCCCGACCTTTTCGAGGGTCTTGACGATGCCGCCGATGTCGCTCGCCAGCACGACCAGGTCGGGCTTGTAGCCGATGACCGCTTCGGCGTTGGGCTTGAACCCTGACAGATCGGTCTTGGGGGCGTTCGCCGGATGGTCGGACTGGTCGTCGACCGCCACGACCTGCGGACCCGCGCCGATGGCGAAGAGGATCTCGGTCGCGGTCGGCGACAGGGCCACGATCCGCTTGGGCCTGCCGGGGATGGTGATCTTGCCGTTGCCCGCGTCCACGACGACGGGGGCTTCACGGGCGGGGGACGTGCTCGGAGTGTCGGACCGGCCGCAGCCGGCCAGTGTCATGACACCCAGCACCAGGAGAGCGCACGCGGCACGTACGGGTCTCAAGCGGGACCTCCATGGTCGCCGGGAAGTGCGGGACCCGTCGGGACGGATCGCCCTTCCCACGAGGGCGGATATCGTCGGCGCGCGCGGAGGCGACCTGGCTCGCTCCAGGAGGAGCATGACAGTTGCGGGACAGCGGCCGGACTCGCACCGGCACTTCGCTTCGCGACACGCAGGGAGCAGGCTACCAGCAACCCCACATACCGCCCGATCGCCGCTAATTACAACAAACCACCACACCATTTCTCCTGCGGCCCGCAATTGTCCGCGCTCGCGCGCGAGGGCGCTCGACCGCGCCTCCACCCGCACCGCGCCAGGCGCCGAAATTCGGTGCAGAGATGTGACCCCCGCAGGAGTACGGTCGCACAATGCGGGTCTACGAGATAATCGCGAATGAGCGCCGCGCACTGGCCGACCTGTTCGACGAGCTGACCCCGGAGCAGGCGCGCGAGCAGAGTCTGTGCGCGGGGTGGACCGTTCACGACGTTGCCGCCCATCTGGTCATGCCGCTCGAGACCGGCCGCCCCGCTCTCGCGCTGGCGCTGCTCACCGCTCGCGGGGACTTTGATCGGGCCAACCGGCGACTCACCGCCAGACACGCCGCCCGGCCGCTCACCGAGCTCGCCGGCTCCCTTCGCCGCAACGCCGAGCACCCGTTCAAGCTGCCGGGCATGGGTCCCGAGGCGCCGCTGACCGACCTGCTCGTGCACGGCCAGGACATCCGCCGGCCGCTCGGCCTCGACCGCGAGTTCAGCGAGGAGCGCATCACCCTGTCGCTGCGCTTCCTCACCGAGACCAAGGCCAGGGGGTTCGTGCCCAGGGGCCGGCTGGACGGCCTGGCGTTCGAGACCACCGACCTGGACTGGTCGCATGGCGAGGGCGCTCTGGTGCGCGGTCCGGCCGAGGCGTTGCTGCTGACCATCTGCGGACGGCCGGCCGGCCTCGACGATCTGCACGGCGACGGCGTGACCGCGTTGCGGAGCCGATTGACCGAATCCCGTTCAGGTTAGAGTCACCGGCATGCGAATCGGAATATCACTCAGCGAACCCTCCGGTCCCGAGGCCCTCAGCGAGCTGCGGGACGAGATCGCGCGCGCGGCCGACGACGGCTTCGCCTCGGCGTGGAAGTCCAACATCCTGGGCCTCGACGCGCTCACCGCGCTGGCCGTCGCGGGCCACCAGGTGCCGGACATCGAGCTCGGCACCGCGGTGGTGCCGACCTATCCACGCCATCCGGCCGCCCTCGCCCAGCAGGCCCGTACCACCGCCCTGGCCCTGGACGACCGGCTCACCCTGGGCATCGGGCCGTCGCACAAGATCATGATCGAGAACATGTTCGGGTACGACTTCGACCGGCCGGTGCGGCATGTGAGCGAGTACCTGTCGATCCTGTTGCCGTTGCTCGACGGGCAGCCTGTCGCGTTCGCCGGCGAGACGCTCCGCGCCGACCTCGCGCTGTCCATCCCCAACCGGCGGCGGGTGCCCGTGGTGCTGGCCGCGCTGGGCCCGCAGATGCTCAAGCTCGCGGGTGAGCGAACGGACGGCACCGTGCTCTGGATGACCGGGCCCAAGACCATCCGGGAGCACATCGTCCCGACGATCGCCTCGGCCGCCGAGGCCGCGGGACGGCCCGCGCCGCGCGTGGTCTGCGTCCTGCCCATCTGTGTCACGAGCGATCCCGACGCGGCCAGGGCGGGAGCCGCCAAGATCTTCAAGATCTACGGGGAACTGCCGTCCTACCGGGCGATGATGGACCGCGAAGGCGCCGCCGGGCCGGCCGACCTCGCCATCATCGGCGACGAGGATGCCGCCCGTGCCCAGGTCAAGTCCCTCGCCGAGGCGGGGGTCACCGACTTCGTCGCGGGCGACTTCTCCCGTGGCGACGATTCCGCCCGCACCCGCGCCTTCCTGAAGTCCCTGCTGAGCTGACCCGCACGGGACGCGGCGGCCGCCGCCCCGCGGCATCCCGCATACCGTCACCCCGCCCACCTGTCCGCGGGCCGGACTCACTATTATCAGTGAGGTTTCCTAACAGAGAGACGGGTGCAGGTGCGGGGCTGGGTGCGGTCGAACGTGAACGGGCTGCCCTCCACGTACTGGTATCTGTGGACCGGCATGCTGGTCAACAAGGTCGGCGGCTTCGGGATCCTGTTCCTGTCGCTGTACCTCGTCGACTCCCGCGGGCTGGACGCGACCGCGGCGGGAGCCGTGGTGGGGCTGAACGGCCTCGGCGGCGCCGCCGGCGTCCTGGCCGGCGGGGTGCTCGCCGATCGGTGGGGACGCCGCCGTACCCTGCTGGCCTGCCATGCCGCCGCGTCCGCGCTGATGTTCACGCTCGCCTTCGTGTCGTGGCTGCCGGCCATCGCCGTGATCAGCTGCGTGCTCGGCGCGGCGCAGACGATGGCCGGGCCGGCCCTGGTGGCGGCGATCGTCGACGTGGTGCCGGAACACCACCGCACGCGGGCGTTCAACCTGCAGTTCTGGGCCTTCAACCTCGGCACTGCCGCGGCCTCACTGCTGGCCGGGCTGCTCGCCGAGGCCAGCTTCACGCTGCTGTTCGTGGTCGACGGGGCCGCCACGTTCGCGACGCTCCTGGTCTTCCTGCTGCGCGTGCCCGAGACGCTGCCGCCGCGTGCCGCCGCGACGGCGAAGGCACTCCCGCCGCCGGGCAGGCGCGGGCTCCATACCGCGCTCACCGACCGGATCTTCCTGCCGTTCGTCGGCCTGACCCTGCTGCTGGCCGTCCTCAGCACCCAGACCTCGACGATCCTGCCGCTGGCGATGAAGCAGGACGGCCTGGGTCCGTCGGCGTACGGCGGGCTGATGGCGTTCGCGGGCGGCCTGATCGTCGCCGGGCAGCTCTTCGTGCCCCGGCTCATCGGCACTTGGGGCAAGGCGGCCGTGCTGGCCGCCGCCAACGTGCTGCTCGCCGCCGGTTTCACGCTGGTGGCCTTCGCCGACGCCGTGCCGCTGTACGTCGTCGCCGCGGCGATCTGGACGGTCGGATCCATGGTCGCCGCCCCGCCGAACGCCGAGATCATCGCCGAGCTCTCGCCCGCGGACCTGCGCGGGCGCTACCAGAGCGTCTTCTACCTCACGTTCCCGCTGGCCGGCTTCATCGCGCCCGCGCTGGGCGGTGCCAGCCTGCAGCGGCTCGGCGACCTGCATTGGGCGATCTGCGGAGCGGTCGGAGTGCTCGCCGCCACCGGGCATCTGCTGACCGGCCGGGCGAGGGAGCGCCGCGCCGCGGACCTCCGCGCGGTGCAGACCGGCGACGGCGATCCAGCCGTACTGCGCGGCTGATGCCCGGCCGTCAGCTCCGGCCCTCGGTGGCCTCGCAGAGCAGCTTCCACTCCAGGCTGTAGTCCCGGGTCAGCCTGGCGATGTCGAGCGGAGTGTGACCATGTACGTCGGCACGGCGCAGGTCGGCACCGGCCACGCGCAGCATCTCGATCACCTCGTCACGGCCGTCGGCCCGGAAGGTCGCGAGGATCAGCGGGGTGTAACCGCTCTCGGTGGCCGCGTCCACGGCGGCCCCCGCGGCGATCAACTCCCGGACGGCGTCCACCGACCATTCCTGGCAGGCGAGGTGAAGCGGGGTGAAGCCGTCTTCGTCGGCCTGGTTGGGATCGGCACCCTGAGCGAGCAGTTCACGAAGCCGGTCCGCCTCGTTCAACGCGGCGGCGGCGTATAGGTCGTGGCTCCCTGACATGGCCTCTATTGTCTGCTCCCCCCGCCCCGTACGCCGCCATTTTCTGTCAATCCGTTCTGACTTCGAGTGAGAATCCTCCGTCTGGAGGCGAACCGGCGACGCTGGGGCCGGCCCGGATCCGGGCCTCCACCAGGCATTTCCCGGCCGGGCTACGCGGTCCCCGAGGCGATCCAGTTCCCGATGCGCGTGATCAGGACGGGTGTGGCGGACACCTCGGCGTGCCCGAAACCCGGCTCGATCCACAGCTCGCGCGGCTCCCGCGCCGCGCCGTACAACTGCTCGGCATGCTCGATCGGCAGGAACGGATCGGCGTCGCCGTGCACGACCAGCAACGGCGCCGGCGCGATCCGGTCCGCGAGCTCATGCGGCGCCGCGGGGACCGGGTTCCAGCCCTTGGCCGCGATGCGCGTGCCGCGGGCCAACCGGGCCGCGAGCCGCCCGGAGGGCCGCTCGATGGCCCAGTGCACCCGCCGCATCATCACCGTATCCCGGTAGTACCAGCGCGCCGGTGCGCTCACCGAGACGACCGCGTCGACCCCGCCGTGCAGTGCCGCATGCCGCACGGCGACCGCCCCGCCCATCGAGAAGCCCACTACGGCGATCCGTCCGTAACCGAGCCCTCGGGCGTGTGTCACGGCGGCGTCGACGTCCAGCACCTCGCGGTCACCCACGGTCGAGCGTCCGCCGGAGCGCCCGTGCCCGCGGAAGTCGAGGCAGAGCACTCCCCCGGTCCGGTTCAGCACCGCCGCGATCCGGCGCAGCATGGGCTGTCGCCAGTTGCAGGTGAACCCGTGCAGGAGCACCACGCAGACGTCGCCGGGACCGGGCAGGTGCCCGGCGTCGATCCGGACACCGTCGTCGGCGAACAGGGTGAGCTGCAGCGGGGTCATGGGTCCATCCTGCGTCAAGGAGACGCGCGTTGATCTACTGCAAAATCATCCAACTCATTTGGGATCCGCAGAGAGGGTCCCGCGCTCACGGCGCGGGACCCTGTTGCCGCGGCAATGCCCCCATGCGGGTCGCAGCCAGATCACCACTACCCGGTTGATGCCGTGACCGGCGTTCTCACTTAGTGCGGGTGGTGCGGGTCATTCTCTTCGTTCAGGAAGAAGTCGCCCTCCTCTATGACGAAGTCTTCGCTCTGGAAGTCTCCGCCACCACCTGCCGGGATGGCCGCCGTGGCCGGGACCGCGAAAGCCGTACCGAAGGCGGCCGCCCCCGCAAAGGCCAGGCTGGAGACGGCGATTGCCAGATGCTTGGTAATTCTCATTGAAACTACCTCCTTGGAGCATTCAAGTCGTGCAGGCTGAATCGAGTTTCTATGGAACGGAGTAGGTCTCTGGCACGAAATCTGGCCATCAAACCGGGCAGTACACGCACCAATGGGCTCACCACCTGACTCCATGCCGATTCTTCCAGTAACGCAATCCCCATAGGGCAAGCGGCATAAACAACAAGATGTCCCGACTTGACCTCGCGACCATGCTTTGAAGACCGAATTTTAATACACGGTACTCATTTTGGCGGACTGCGGTGGGCGCACCCATCTCCGCCCGTTGAATGCGTTAAGCGACTCGATTGCACTGTCCAGCTCAACATTGAATCATGGCAATTTCGGACATTTTACAGCTAATGCGACAGAGCATGTTGTATGCCGTTCAATACCCAAATAACTTCTTTGTCGTAAACGCAAATAGAAGCCCCTAAGGGCGGAGCGCAGTCGCTCCAGCGCTCTGGGACGCTCGCTCCAGACGGGCACGCCGGAGGCCAGGGCCCGGCGGCGCGATGGCCCACCAGGCCCCCACAGTCGGTCGGCGATCCGCCGGAGGCCCTCGCGTCGATCGACTTGACTTTGTCGAACTGATGTTCGACGCTGGTCGTCGTGGGGGTTCCTGTGGAGATATCGGCGCAGGTCGGCGCGGTTCCGATCGGTAGCGCACTGCCGGAACCCGGTACGAAGATGCCGGTGCCGGTGCCGAGTGCGCTCGAGCCGGTGCTCGGAAACGGGCTGCGCCGCGGCTGGGTGGTGTCGGTGACGGGTCCGGCCGCGGGTTCGCTGGGGCTGGCGCTCATGGCCGAGGCGTCCTCGGCCGGTGGCTGGTGCGCGGTCGTGGGAGTGCCGGAGCTTGGTGTGGTGGCCGCCGCCGGCATGGGCATCGAGCCGGCGCGGCTGGTGCTGGTCGACGAACCGAGTCAGCGGTGGCCGGAGGTCGTCGCGGCACTGCTCGAGGGGGTGGAGGTCGTGCTGCTGCGGCCGGCCGGGAGGCCGAACCCCACGGTGGTACGCCGCCTCACCGCGCTGGCCCGGCGGCACGGCTCCGTACTCGTGTCCGCCGGAGCGTGGGAGGGGGCGCACGTACGGCTCCAGGTGCGTGAAGCGTCATGGGTCGGGGTGGGGAACGGCCACGGCCACCTGCGCGGTCGGCAGGCGTTGATCCAGGCCGAGGGCCGCGGCGCCGCGGGTCCCGGCCGCCAGGCCTGGGTGTGGCTGCCCGACCCGGACGGCCAGATCACCGCCGCGAGCACCGCCGGCGGCAGGGACCTGACCACCACCGCCCCCGGCCCCCTGCACCCTCCGCTTGCGGTGGCCACATGACCCCCGGCCCTTCCCCCTCTGCCTCTACGACCGCTGCGGAACCGTCCCCGAGCCCGCCGGCGAAGGCCGCGCTCAAGGCGCCGCGAGCGGGCCCGCGGGGTCTGTGCCTGAAGAGCCCGCGAGCGGAGCGAGCGCAATGAGCAGAGCACTGGTGCTCTGGTGCCCGGACTGGCCGGTGACCGCGGTGGGGATCGACGCGGCCACGGCGGGTGCGGTCGTGGCGCAGGGCCAGGTCGCGGCGTGCACGGCCGCCGCTCGTGCGGCGGGGGTGCGCCGCGGGCAGCGGTTGCGGGACGCGCAGCGGCACGCGCCGGAACTGGAGGTGCGGGACAGGGACCCCGACGCGGAGGGGCGGCTGTTCGAGCGGGTCGCGGCGGCGATCGCCGAGGTCACCCCATGGGTGGAGGTCGTGCGGCCGGGCATGTGCGCTCTGCCCGCGCGTGGGGCGGCCCGCTATCACGGGGGTGAGGAGGCCCTGCGGATCCTGATCCAGGACACCGTGGTGGAGCTCGGCTTCGACTGCGGGGCCGGCATCGCCGACGGGCTGTTCGCCGCCGAGCTCGCCGCCCGCACCGGCGACGGCGGGTCGATCGTGCCGCCCAGGGGGTCGGCGGAGTTCCTGGCGCCCTATCCGGTGACCGTCCTCGGCCGTCCCGAGCTGGCCGGCCTGCTGGACCGGCTCGGCGTCCGCACGCTCGAAGCGTTCGCGGCGCTGCCCGTGGAGCGGGTCGCCGAGCGATTCGGCGCCGACGGCCGGGTGGCGCACCGGCTGGCCCGGGGGCTGGAGCCGCGGCCGGTGTCGCCACAGCCCGGGCGGGCCGACCTGTCGGTGAACACCGACTTCGACCCGCCCGCCGACCGGGCCGACCGGGTGGTCTTCGCCGCGAAGTCGCTCGCCGACGAGTTGCACGCGGGGCTGGCCGCCGCCGGGCTGGCCTGTGTGCGGCTCGGCATCGAGGTGGCCTGGGACGACGGGCGCGAGATGGCGCGGCTGTGGCGGCACGACGGTGCGCTGTCCTCGCTCGCGGTGGCCGAACGGGTCCGCTGGCAACTGGCCGCCTGGCATCCCGGGGAGCCGGCTGACGATGCCGGCGAAAGAGCCGGCGAAAGAGCAGGAGAAGGAGCCGGGGAGGGCACCGGTGGGATCGCGCGCCTACGGCTCTGCCCGGATCAGCTGGTTCCCGACGAGGGCCGGCAGCAGGCGTTGTGGGGGCAGACCGACCTGGCCGACCGGGTCGCACGAGCGGCGGCCCGGATCCAGGCGATGCTCGGTCATCACGCGATCACCCAGCCGGTGCTGGTCGGCGGGCGCGGGCCGGGCGACCAGGTCGTACGGGTGCCGCTGGGCGATCTCCCACCGCCGCTCCCCGCACAGGGGCCCTGGCCGGGGCGGCTGCCCGCCCCGGCGCCGGCCGTCGTTCATCCGGAGCCGGTGCCGGCGGTGGTGACCGACGCCGCCGGCGCCCTCGTCATGGTCTCGGCCCGCTCCACGGTGTCCGCGCCGCCCGCCCACCTGTCGGTCGGGGGCGGCCCGGCGGCACCCGTGACGGCGTGGACCGGGCCATGGCCGGCCACCGAGTACTGGTGGGACCCCGAGCGGTCCCGCCGCCGGGCCCGCTTCCAGCTCGTCACCGCCGACGCGGCGTACCTGGTCGCGGTGGAGGGGGGCGAGTGGCATGTCGAGGCCACCTACGACTGAGCCGACCGAGCACCGCGCCCGGCCGGCCGGCATGGCGAGGAGGACCGGCCGTGGGCTGGGGTAATCCGCCCATTCGGTGGCAGGAGTTCGAGCGGCGCCTGTCCTGGCGCACCCGTGGCACCCGCGGCTCCGGTGATCTCGGTGATTCCGGTGATTCCGGCTCCGCGCCTCACGGGCGGGACAACGGTGAGGTACGGGAGCTGCCGACGGCCGCCCGGCCTGGCGGGGAGCCGGCCGGCGGACGGCACGCCGTCGCCTGGGCGGAGCTGCACTGTCACTCCTCCTTCAGCTTCCTCGACGGCGCGTCCAGCCCGGAGGCGCTCGTCGCCGAGGCCTCCCGGCTCGGCGTGGACGTCATGGCGATCACCGATCACGACGGGATGTACGGCGCGGTGAAGTTCGCCCTGGCCGCCCGCGGCACGGAGGTGCGGACGGTGTTCGGTGCCGAGCTCAGCCTCGGCCTGTCCGCGCCGCAGACCGGCATGCGCGATCCGGAGAGCGAGCATCTGCTGGTGCTGGCCCGCGACCCCGAGGGCTACCGGCGGCTGTGCGCGGTCATCAGCGCCGCCCAGCTCGCGGGCGGGGCGAAGGGACGGCCGGTCTACGACCCGGAGATGCTGGCGGCGGCCCATGACGGCCACTGGGCGGTGCTGACCGGCTGCCGCAAAGGCGCCGTCCCGCGGGCCCTGCGCGAGCACGGGCCGGAGGCCGCCGAACGGGAGCTGGGCCGGCTGGTCGGGATGTTCGGCCGGGGCAACGTGTTCGTCGAGCTGACCGACCACGACCAGCCCGGCGACGACGCCCGCAACGATCTGCTGCATGAGCTCGGCGTCCGGGCCGGCGTCGCGGTCGTGGCGAGCGGCAACGTGCACTACGCGGCTCCGGCCGACGCGACCCTGGCGCAGGTGCTCGCCTCGGTGCGGGCCCGCTCGAGCCTGGACGACATGGCCGCCTGGCTGCCCGCGAACGGCACCGCACACGTGCGGTCCGGGGCCGAGATGGCGGTCCGGCTGGCCCGCTTCCCCGGCGTACGGGAGCGCACCGTAAAGCTGGCCCGGGCCTGCGCGTTCGATTTCACGGTCGTGGCGCCGAACCTGCCGGACTGGCCGGTGCCCGAGGGCCTCACCGAGGCGGACTGGCTGCGGCGCCTGGTCGCCGAAGGGGCGCTTGACCGCTACGGACCGCCGGACGCCGAGACCACCTCGGGGGCCTATGAGCAGATCGCGAGAGAACTCGACGTCATCGAGCAGCTCCGGTTCCCCGGCTACTTTCTCATCGTGCACGACATCGTGGCGTTCTGCCGGAGTGAGGACATCCTGTGCCAGGGGCGCGGCTCGGCGGCCAACTCGGCGGTCTGCTACGCGCTCGGCATCACCGGTGTCGACGCCGTACGCCACGGATTGCTGTTCGAGCGGTTCCTGTCCCCCGGCCGGGACGGGCCGCCCGACATCGACCTCGACATCGAGCACCGCCGCCGTGAGGAGGTCATCCAGTACGTCTATCGCAAGTACGGGCGGGACCGTACGGCCCAGGTCGCCAACGTGATCTCCTACCGCCCCAAAATGGCGCTGCGCGACGCCGCCCGCGCCTTCGGCCACTCCCCCGGCCAGCAGGACGCCTGGTCCCACCAGGCCGGCGCGCACGAGCCGCCGCCGCCCGACGCCGGCGTGCCCGCTCCGGTGACGGCCGTGGCCGAGCGGATGCAGGAGCTGCCGCGCCATCTCGGCATCCACTCGGGCGGCATGGTGATCTGCGACCGGCCTGTGGGCGAGGTGTGCCCGGTGGAGTGGGCCCGGATGCCGAACCGCAGCGTCCTGCAGTGGGACAAGGACGACTGCGCCACCGCCGGGCTGGTGAAGTTCGACCTGCTCGGGCTCGGCATGCTGTCGGCGCTGCACGACACCTTCGACCTGGTCGCGGAGCACCACGGCCGCCGATACGCCCTGCACTCGATCCCGCCCGAGGACCCGCTCGTCTACGACATGCTGTGCGACGCCGACACCGTCGGGGTCTTCCAGGTGGAGTCGCGGGCGCAGATGGCCACGCTGCCGAGGCTCCGGCCCCGCCGGTTCTACGACCTGGTGGTGGAGGTCGCGCTGATCCGGCCCGGCCCCATCCAGGGCGGTTCGGTGCACCCGTACCTGCGTCGCCGGAGCGGTCTGGAAGAGGCCACCTGCCCGCACCCTCTCATGGAGCGCTCGCTGCGCCGTACGCTCGGCGTGCCGCTGTTCCAAGAGCAGATGATGCAGCTCGCGGTCGACTGCGCGGGCTTCACAGCCGACGAGGCCGACCGGCTCCGGCAGGCCATGAGCGCCAAGCGCGCCCCCGAGCGCATCCATGAGCTGCGGCGCCGGCTGCTGGACGGCATGGCCGAGCGCGGCATCCTCGAGGACGTCGCCGAGCAGGTGTACGACAAGATCCTCGGGTTCGCCAGCTTCGGGTTCCCCGAGTCGCACGCGCAGAGCTTCGCCCATCTGGTCTACGCCAGCGCGTGGCTCAAACGGCATTACCCCGCGGCGTTCTGCGCGGCGCTGCTGCGCAACCAGCCGATGGGCTTCTACCACCCGCACACGCTGATCGACGACGCGCGGCGACACGGCGTGGTGGTCCGCGGCGTGGACGTCAACGCCTCCGACGCCGACGCCGCCCTGGAGCCCCCCTCCCCCTCTTCCCACCGTGATCATGCAGTTGTTCGCGCCGCCGAGGCGCCCGGGAACGCCCAAGCCCACCCGCACGCCCCCGAGTCGCCGCAGCCCGCGCTGCGGCTGGGCCTGGCCTCCGTACGCGATCTCAACAGGGACACGGCGCGGGACATCGCCGCCGGCCGCCCCTACCGGGACATGGAGGACCTCGTCCGCCGGGTCCCCCTGCCGGCGGCCGCGCTGGAGGCCCTCGCCACCGCCGGGGCCTTCGGCTGCTTCGGGCTCACCCGGCGCGAAGCCCTGTGGGCGGCCGGGGCGGCGGCCCAGATCCGGCCCGGCCAGCTACCGGGGACCACCCCTGGAGGCACCGCGCCCCCGCTGCCCGAGATGACCCCGATCGAGGAGACGATCGCCGACCTGTGGGCCACCGGCGCCGCCCACACCCATCCGGTGGCGCACCTGCGGGAGGAGCTCGCCGAGCGTGGTGCCGTCACCGCCGCGACACTGAAGGATCTGCCGGGCGAGACCAACGTCATCGTCGGCGGGCTGGTCACCCACCGTCAGCGCCCTGGGACCGCGGGCGGGATCATCTTCCTCAACCTGGAGGACGAGACCGGCATGGTCAACGTGATCTGCCGCCCGCAGGTGTGGGAACGCCACAAGTCGATCGCGCTGCGGTCGTCGGGGCTGCTGGTCCACGGGCGGCTCGAACGCCACGACGGAGCGATCAACCTCACCGCCACCCGGCTACGGCGCCTCCCGGTCGCCGCCGCCGGCCGCAGCCGCGACTTCCGCTGACCGGCCCCGTACCGTCACCGCGTCATCCGGCGCACGACGACGCCGAACAGCCGTTCGGACGGGAGCAGGCCGAAGGCTCGCGAGTCGAACCCCGCGTTGTCGCCGAGCACGATCAGGGTGCCGGGAGGCACCACCTCCCGGGTCTCCACGGTGGCCGCCACCGCGCCTGGCCGCCGGTCACCGGGGAGAGCGGCGACCCGTTTGACGAGCCAACGCCGCTCGGACGTCCAGCGACGTGCGGGTGGCGCCGCCCAGCGGCGATCTCGGCTCGGCGACTCGACGACGACGATGTCGCCCGTCGAGACGTCCTTCGCGCCACACCGGCGAACGAGCACCTCATCGCCGGGCAGGAGCGTGGGGTACATGCTCTCGCCGCGGACTCTGATGACGACCCATCGCCGCCGGAAACGCATGACCCTTTCCACGCCGACGACCGATGCCAACCCGGCGACGACCATGACGACGACCGTGGCGATCACACCCATAGTCGAACCGTCGCGTTCTCTCCCGGCCTACGAGAACCTAGGCGCAATAAAAGTTGCGGAACTGACACCCGGTAGAGGAACAGTAGACCGGGATCCCATTGCAACCGCCGTCGCACAACTTGGTGTAGGCCTTGGAACCCACACAGTAACAATGCTGATAGAAGCATCCGCAGGACGGGCGGTCGCAGAAGTCGGCGAACGCCTCACCGCGGGGCATGAACAGGGCCAGCATCCGGTCGGCCAGCCGGTTGACCATGACCATCATTCGCCTCATCTCGAACCCGCAAACGACACTACTACCTACAACTATTGCCTATTTAGGGCAGAAATCGCCATTTCAGTGCACATCCTAGAAGGCGGTCGCCGCCGCGTGTCAACCCATGATCATGTTTTGACGGAAAAGAGCGTTTTATCCCATTTAAGGTCTCCCGTTTGTGACGGCGTTGCCCTGCCGGGAAACTTTGTGCACACTGGGCGCTGATCTTGTCCCTGGTGCGGTGCCCTGAGGTCTTCATTCGTCTCACGGCAGGCAAGGATCGTTGATGGCTTATCTCGTGATGACGCTTCGGGCCCTGGTCGCGGGGGTTTTCCTGGTCTCCTTCGTCGGCAAGGTCCGAAGCCGGGAGGCCTTCACCGGTTTCGCCGGGTCGGTGCGGCGTATCGGGCGGGTTCCCCGCCGGTTCGCGACGCCGGTGGCGGTGGGCGTCATCGCGGTCGAGTCGGGAATCGTCGTCTTGACGGCCGTCCCGGCGACCGGGATGGTCGGGCTCGTGTCGGCCGGCGTGGTGCTGACGGTGTTCGCGATCGCGCTGGCGACCGCGTTGCGCCGCGGGGCGGCCGAGCCCTGCCGGTGCTTCGGTGTGCGCGAGGAACCCATCGCCTGGCGGCACGTCGTGCGCAACATCGTGCTCGCCGCGTGCGCACTGGGAGGTGCGGCGCTCACCCCGGGCGTCGAAGGCGCCTCGATCCAGCCGGCCGCCGTGCCGCTGTGCCTGCTGGTGGCGGCCGCCTTCGTCGGCGTCGTCGCCGGGCTCGACGACCTGATGTTCCTTTTTCGCTGAATCCCCTCTGGTCGGAAAGGTCGTGCTCCATGACCCTCGTGGTCGCCGCCATCGTCGTGCTGGGCGGGCTCGTCGCCCTGAACCTGCTGTTGACCTTCGGGATTGTGAGGAGGCTGCGGACCTACGAAAGCGAACGGTCCCAGGGACACGGCATGTCCGAGAAAGCACCCGGCCTGCCCCTGGGCGCCGAGGTCTCCGCCTTCACCGCCGAGACGACACAGGGCCGAAAGGTCACCGCCGAAGACCTGTCCGGGGAAAGGACGCTGGTCGGGTTCTTCAGCACCGACTGCGGAGTCTGCCTGCCGAGAGTGCCGTCCTTCGTGGCGGCGGTCCGTGACCGGTCCGCCGAGACCACTCGTGCGCTGGCCGTCATCAAGAGCGGGGACGAGGATCCCGCGGAGTTGCTCGCCGCGCTGAAGGACGACGTCGAGGTCGTCCTGCACACCGGCCCCGGCGGCATAGGCAGCGCGTTCGCGGCCGACGCCTTTCCCTGGTTCTATCTGGTCGGCCCCGACGCGACCATCCTCGGCAGCGGTTACGAGGTCGAACAGTGCCTGACCGAGCCCGCACGGGTGTAGGACCGCCCGCCGCTGCGCCGGAATCACCCGTCCGGTCGTTGCGGGCGACCATCTCCCTGGTCTGGCGGGCCGGCCCGGCCTTTCTGCTGATCCAGATGGCCGGCGCGGTCGTGACGGGAGCGGCACCGGTGGCCATCGCCTGGCTCACCAAGCTGCTGATCGACCGGCTCGTCGCGGGTTCCGGCCCGTCGGTCACGGTCCTGGCCGCCCTGCTCGCCACCGCGGGCGGGGCGATGGCGCTGCTGCCCATCGTCACCGCCTTCGTCCACCGTGAGCAGCAACGCCGGATCGTACGCCACACCAGCGACGAGTTGTTCGTCGCCGTGTGCCGCATGCAGGGGCTGGCGAGGCTGGAGAACCCGGAGTTCCACAACCGGCTCCAGCTCGCGCAGCAGTCCGGCCAGGCCACGCCACAGGTCGTCGTCGAGTCCGCCCTCGCCCTCGTGCGCGGGGCCGTGACCATCGCCGGCTTCCTCGGCGTTCTCAGCACCGTTGACCCGCTGCTGACCGTACTCGTGTCCGGCGCGGCCCTGCCCGAACTGCTGGTGCAGTTCCGGCTTGGGCGGCGACGCACCTCCATGATGTGGGAGATCGCGCCGAGCGAACGCCGGCGGATCTTCTACCAGCGACTTGCGACCGACCATCAGGCGGCCAAAGAGATCCGGCTGTTCGGGGTCGGTCCCTTCCTGCGCGGCCGCATGCTGGGCGAGCTCACCACCGCTCAGCGGGCGGAACGCCGGCTGGATCTGCTGTCCATCCGCTACAACGCCGCGCTGACCGCCCTCAGCGCGATCGTCGCCGGGGCGTGCCTGATCATGATGGTGTCGCAGGTCGCGGCAGGCCGGGCCGACGTCGGCGACCTGGCCGTCCTCACCGCCGCCGTGGCCGGCCTGCAGTCCTCGCTGACGGGCATCGTGATCCAGCTCGCCCAGCTCAACGAGGCATTGATTCTCGCCGGGCACTATGTGCACGTCGTCAGCACCGGGCCCGACCTGTCCGAGCCCTCAACCGGTGGTGAAGTGCGCCCGCTCGCGCGCGGCATCGAACTGCGCGACGTGTGGTTCCGCTACGGCCAGGACCACCCGTGGGTGCTTCGCGGAGTGGATCTGACCATCCCGTACGGGCAGAGCGTGGCCGTGGTCGGGCTCAACGGCGCGGGCAAGAGCACGATCGTCAAGCTGCTGTGCCGGTTGTACGACCCAGAGCGCGGCAGCGTTCGTTGGGACGACACCGACCTGCGCGACTTCAAGGTCGCTGACCTGCGCAGCCGCATCGGGGCGGTGTTCCAGGACTACATGGCCTATGACCTCACCGCCGCCGAGAACATCGCCGTGGGCGACATCGGCGCGCTCGACGAACCGGAACGGATCCACGCCGCGGCCCGGTGGGCGGAGGTCCACGACAAGCTCACCGGCCTGCCGCGCGGCTACGACACCATGCTGTCGCGGTTCTTCGCCCCCGACGACGAGGAGGACGCGGCACAGGGCCTGCTCCTGTCCGGCGGGCAATGGCAACGTCTCGCGCTCGCTCGAGCCGTCATCCGCACCGCCACCTCTGACCTCCTCATCCTCGATGAACCGAGCTCCGGCCTCGACCCGGACGCCGAGTACGCCGTGCACGAGAGGCTGCGCGGGCACCGCGCCGGGCGCACCAGCCTGCTGATCTCCCATCGCCTCAACACCGTCCGCGGTGCGGACCACATCGTCGTGCTCGCCGACGGCGAGGTGGCCGAGCAGGGCACCCATGACCAGCTCATGAAGCTCGGCGGCGAGTACGCCAGGCTCTTCACTCGGCAGGCCGCCGGTTTCCAGCTGGACGGGTAGCGGAAGACGACGCGAGCGACGCCGACGCCGTCCTCGACGGCCGTCAGGTCACCGCCACCCGGCTGCGGCGCCTCCGGCCGCCGTGGCCGTGACCTCGGAACCGGGTTCCGGCCCGGCCCTACGATGGGTTCGGTGGAAGAGATCATCACATATCTGCAGATGACCAGTGCCGACGAGCTGAACCCGGCACGGCCGGTGCCCGGGATGGTCCTCGAGCGGATCGACCGCGCCTCCCCCCTCATCGCGGCGACGCAGGTCCGGATCGGTGCCCCGCACGGCTGGCCCAGCGCAGTGCGGTCGGACGAGGAATGGACCGAATGGCTCTCCCATCCGCTGCGCCAGTACTGGAGCATCCGGTACGAGAACGAGCTCGCCGGAATCACCGACCTCGAACCGCAATCAGACGGCGAAGTGGAGATCACCACCTTCGGTCTGCTCCCCGAATTCGTCGGCAGAGGGCTGGGCGGCCACGCGCTGACCCTGACCGTCAGGCAGGCATGGGCGGTCGAGCCGCTCGGCGCAGCGTCAGTGAGCCGGGTGTGGCTGCACACCTCGACCATGGATCATCCGAACGCGCTGGCCAACTACCGTCGTCGCGGCTTCCGCCCCTACCGGACCCGGGTGAGGCGGCACGACGACGCCTGAGAACGGCGGCTACGGGCTGCCGTTCGTCAGCAGCAGGTAGAAGACGTCGTCGCGGTAGAACAGCGACGCGGTGTCGGAGTCACCGCCGTCGAAGTAGGCGGGATCCTCCGGCGGCTCGCCGGTGTGGTAGCCGGTCGAGCACAGGAAGTCCGGCCGGACGGAGACGAAGGACCATCCGGTTCGTGACCAGTCGCTTCGGGCGCCGTCGCCGGTGACCGGCCGGGAACCGGGATCGAGCACCTCTCGCATGAAGGCTTCGACCAGGCCCTTGGCCCGCTCCCTGCCGAGATGTCGCCGGTAGGGACTGGAGGAGTCGCAGAGCATCCACACCAGCCGGTCGGCGAACCCCGCCGCGTCGAGCCGGTCCAGTGTCAGGGCGCCGCTCCCGCGCACCAGCGAGCCCGTTCCGCCGGCCGCGAACCCGCCCGTCTCCGGTACATGCTCCTGCAGGTTGTACCAGCCCCGTATCCGATCGGCGGCGAGCATCATCTCGAGGAACAGGGGGTCCTCGAGGAAGGAGCCCAGCGTCGCCGCCGCATTCTGATCGTTCAACGGCGCGTCGGAGCGGGCCTTGAGGAGCAGAGTGTTGCTGTTCATGACCGCGTCCGCGGCCGACAGGAAGGCGTCGATCGCCGGGCGATCGAGGTCGGCCCGCAGGCTGCGCATCGGCTCATCCTATGAGGCCTGACGTCCCGGACGGCCGGGCCGGGCCCCGCCCGCCGCCCTCGCCCGGGCCGCCGTCCCCAAGAGCGGATCCGACGCCATCCAACACGTGAGCCCCCGCACCTCACCCGTGATCATGCAGTTAATCGCGTGCAACACCCATAGCGGGGCCTGACGGTGCGAACAACTGCATGATCACGGAAGTAGGGGTGCGACCTCGTCGCGTGATCATGCACTTGTTCGCGCACACCCCTGACAAGCCGTCGTAATGCGGAACAACTGCATGATCACGGGCAGGGGCCGGGGGGCGCGGTGCCACGACCGTGGCAACGGGCACTCAGGCCACCCATGAAACGCCCGTCATCTGAGCAGTGCCCATACGGTCTTACCTCCCTCGGTCTCGTACCAGCCGAAGTCGATGGCCAGTGATCGGACGATGTTCAGACCCCTGCCGGATTCGGATCGGAAGTCCGGCTCCCGGGGAACGGGCGGCTCCGGGGACGAGTCCCAGACCTCCAGCAGCGGGCGGCCGTGATGAGGACCCAGGAACAGCCGGATCCGGCCCAGGGCACCGGGGGAGGCAGAGGCCGTCGCCCTGACGGCGTTGGTGACCAGTTCCGAGACGATCTGGCTCGCGTCTTCGATCCGGTCGGCGTACCGAAGGCTGATCAGCTGATGCCTGACGAAGACCCGCGCGATGGCCACAGATTGCGGAACAGGTACCAGATTCACCTCTAGCCGCACCTTTCCCGGCACACCGATAATTGCACCCATTTCCACCGCCCTTGCTCATTGCCGTTCCCGCTGACAAGAGTGGTGCGCTCGGGCTAACTTGTCGCGTATCGATAACACTCCCGACACATCTGAGAGCCACATATGCCCCCCGTCGAGTACCTGAACCCGGATACCTCGTTCAAGCACTGGATCGCCTCGGACCTGCGATTCTTCCGAGAGCGAGATGGGCGCTCGCTGTCCCAGATGGCCCTGGTCATGGGCTGCAACCGGCATACTGTGTCGAACATCGAGCACGCCCGCGACGGCTGGAACATGAACGAGCACCAAGCCGAGCGACTCGATTCCTGCTTACGACTCAACGGGCATTTTCAGCGACTTGTTCGGTATGCCAGGACCGCACACGACCCTGACTGGTTCGGGGACTACGCCGAGCGAGAGGCCCGGGCGCTGATCATCCGCACGTACCGGCTCTCATTGATCCCCGGGCTCTTCCAGACCCCCGAATACGCCCGAGCCTTGATCACGGCCTTCCAGATGGTCGAAGACATCGAAGCGGCCGTGGAAGGTCGTATGAAAAGGCAAGAGGTCCTCACCCGGCAAAAACGACCACTCGTATGGGTGCTGCTCGATGAGAACCTGCTGTTCCGCCCCGTGGGCGACCCACAGATCATGCGCGATCAATTGGCCCGGCTGCGGGACGCGGCGGAATTACCGCATGTGACGATACGGGTCGTACCACAGCGAGCCGGCCTCCACCTCGGCCTGGACGGTTCCTTCAACAGCTTGACCATGGAAACCGGTGAGCTTGTCTTCGTCGAAGCACCCGGAGGCGGACGACTGGTCCAGGAAAGCGGCGAAGTACGGGACTTCGGGGTACGTTGGGACCGAATTGGCGCAAGCGCCCTACCATGGGATGCTTCGCGAGATCTCATCATCAAAGCGATGGAGGGGTTCTCATGATCACCTGGCGGAAGGCCGGCCGCAGCGGCGGCGGAGGCGCAGGCAGCCAGGAGTGCGTCGAGGCGGCCCGGCTCGACGACGGCGTCGGCCTCAGGGACAGCAAGGATCCGGACACCGGCCACCTGACCGTCTCACCAGGCGCCTTCGGCGATCTGCTCGGCCGTATCCGCGCCGGAGACCTCGACCTCTAGAGGTCTAGCCGGATGCCGCCGATCCTGGCGCTCCTAGGCGACCGAGGCCTGGAGGGATCGGTGGGGATGATCTCTGCCGCATCGAAGCGCTGTTCGAGCTCCTCGTGGCCGTACTGCCTGCGGAACGCGATCTCCGCGGCCGTGACGGGCAAGGTCCACGATCCGTGACGCCTGGTCCCGTAGGGGCACTGGACGACCGCGTACAAGGCGATGGGGACGGGGTGGGCGGCTATCGGTCCCGGAAGGAAAGGCCACGCTCTTCGAGGGCCGCGCGGAGAATGCCCATCGCCTTCGGGCCCATGCCGTGCAGTTTCATGAGGTCCGGTTCCCGTACCTCGGCGAACTGCTCGAGACGTACATAGCCGGCACCGGCCAATGCGCGCCGTGCCGGTGCACCGATCTTCACCGGAAGATCGGTTTCGCCTTCGGCCACCATGTCCCCCTCTCGATGGCGGACCGAGCCGGCCGTCCGCCGCTGAGACGCCCGACCCGTTTCCAGACCAAGCCACCAGCCTTTTACCGGACTCCCCGGCGATTACCCGGACCGGACTCGCACCGGCAGGCGACGACGCTTACGCACAACAAGATCCACCGTTGCGTCACGGCTTCACCTCCTGCGCTGCTGAGCGCACGAGATCATCTCAGTACGCTACCCGATACCTGTCGTAGCACGGCGGCGAATCCGCCATGGGGACCGCGGTGAACGGCTGCAACTTAATCCGCCAGCCGCTTACCGGCCGGGACAGGACTGGGTCGGAGCCGATCCGTGACGCGTCTCTCACGACACCGGCCAGTTCGTAGCGTAGGCGCCTATCCGGTTGGCGGGCGGCATACACTCGCAATTGCTGTAGCGGAATTCTGTAACGCTTGGCCGCATACCACTGCAGCCGCGGATCGTCCGTTTCGAGCACCGTCACCAGATGACGTTGAACATCGCTCAGCGGCCACGTCCGAGAAATCACTAGATGGTTGCTGTGGCCTCCGATCGTGGCGAGATTACTGTACATGTTGAAGCTGCTTCTCGTCTTCAGTTCGAAGAACGGCGTCAGGCCGTTCACCAAGGCCAGCAGAGGAATTACCATCAGCCACCGTGGAGTGACCAGCAGCATACGGGGCGGCGTCTCAGGGCGGAATCTCCACAGGAATGTCACCAAAGCGACGATCACCAGAGTAGCGAACATCAGCCACAGCAGCACTCCGACTTCCCCCACCCTCTGGCGTGCCGCCACGCCCGGCCGCACCCAGAGAAAGAGGCTCAGGCACACCGGAATCCAGGTCACGAAATTGATCGCAACCTTTGTATTGATGTACTCGCGGGCCCGTGCGCTCGACCACACGGCGAACGACGGCGGGAGGAAGAGCAGGAACAGAGCGAGGAGGACTGCGGAGAAGTGGGTGTAGAACTTAGTGAGGTTGAGGGCTACGAAACCGTGAAAGAGAAGTCCTACCAGAACGCCGACGTACCTGGTCCTGCGTATGAGCAGCAGGATCGGCACCGAGCACTCGATGACGACCGTGCCGATGATGGCGCTCCAGGCTCCAAGGCCGGAAGCCGTGATCGCGGGCAGGCCGTACGAAGTCAGCAGTTCGCTGGCCATGAACGAACCGCAACTCCGAGACGGGTTGAAGAAACCCGCATTGAGCTTGTCGAACGCGGCGAAGCCATAGGCGACCAGCAGCGTGACCCGACCAACCGGCAGGAACCGGCGAGCCACCTCCGCAGCGTCCAGAGTGCGGTCGGTCGCCCAGCTCGACGCGGCGGCGAGTAGCAACCCAAGCGCGCCCAGCATGGCCAGCAGCCAGTGGTTGCTGGTGGCCGGCATCTCCACCCAGGCGGAGAGCACCTGAACCACGCCGAGAACCAAGAGCCTGTGGATCAGCTCAGGCCGCCGCAGCACCCAAACAGCCGCCAGGACGAGCCCCACATGGACGATGGCCACCCAGCGCGGCGTGAGGAGCACGGCTTGGGAGAGCGGAGTGGCCCACACGTGAAAGAGCGTTGCCGCTGCCCATGTGAGTGCGAACAGCCGCAGCACGTCAGCTCTGGCAGAGTCGTCCGCTCCCACGGCAACCGCTTGCTGACGCCCTGGGACCGGACGGACTCCGCCGTCTGCAGTACCCCGCCAGTTAAATTTCAATGCCAATTGAATACCCTTTCCGCGATTACGAGCCGCGTGCACTTCGAGTCGCCGTCACCCAAGACCGACTTTTCGGATGCTCCCGCCCAAAAGGTGACGTTTACAGCGCGTCTCTGGGTTTTCCAGGTATTCTTGGCAGCATTCCGTCACCTCTGCATCGGGACGAAGTCGTTTCCCTTTGACTTAATGGTGTAGCGTGCCCTCATGATTCTCGGGAGATGACGCACTGCCTATTTGATGATGTCTATCAAGATTTTTCTGGATCATCGCAGCGGCCGCTGCCAGGCAATCGCATCTTGAACCGATAGAACGCCTCGCCAGGAGCGCATGCCGCTGATGGCGGTTCCTCCGGAGCGCACCGCGGCGATGACGGCGCCCGCGAGTCCTGCGTCGGCGTGGGCGTACGCGAACGCGTTCCGGTCGTGGCGAAGGGCGAGTATCGCGGCACCCAGCGCAGCAGGGCGGCGGCGGCCACCACCCCGACCGCACCCATCGCGGCGATGCCGGCCGCCAGGCTGCCCAGCCCGGCGAAGACCGAGACGACCAGCGGCCCACCGGCGCTGCCGGAGTCGGCGCACAGGCGCCACCCGCCGAGGAACTGCGAGCGGGCCTCCGGCGGCGCGACGTCCGCGCCGAGGGTCATCAAGATCCCGCTGCCGATCCCGTTGCCGAACCCCATGAGCATGGCGACGACGGTCAGCGACACCAGTCCGTGGGTCAGCGGCAGGACGGCCTGGCTCAGCCCGAGTACGAGCATCGACGGGACGGCGATCCACAGTCTGCCCGCCCAGTCCATGACCTTCCCGGAGGGGTAGAAGGTCAGGGTGTCCACGAGCCCGGCGATCCCGAAGACGATGCTCGTGGTGGAGGGATCCTGGCCGAGGTGCTCGGCCCACAGAGGCAGCACCGCCTGCCGGGTGGCGCGCACCGATCCGACAAGGAGGACGGCCACACCGAGGGTCATGAAGACCCGCCGATGCCGCGCCACCACGGATCGGACGGAGACCGGCGCCGGCCGGGGGCTCGCCCCCTGGGCGGGCTCGGCCACGTCGGGCACGAGCAGGACGACCAGCCCGGCCACCACCGTGCACGCCAGGGCCAGCCAGAACACGTCGCGCGCGGAGCGGCCGTGCACCACCGCGGCGCCGATGAACGGGCCGACGAACGCGCCCACCCGTGACATGCCGCCGAGCGTGGACAGCGCCCGGGCCCTCAGTCCCGTGGGGATGACCTCGGTCAGGTAGGACTGCCGCGACAGGGTGAACACGGCGTTCGTCGCCCCGGTGGCGGCGACGGCCAGTGCCAGTTGCCAGAGCGTACGGGCCATGGCACAGCCGAGAAGCGTCACCGCGGCGACCGCGGCGGCGATGAGCATCGCCTTGCGGTCTCCCAGCCGGGCGGCGAGAGCCCCGGCCGGTACGTCCCCGAGGATCTGCCCCACGCCGAGCAGCGCGAGCACCAGCCCGGCCGCGCCGACGGAGGCACCGAGTTCACGCCCGCCCAACGCGATCATGGGAGTGACCGCGCCGATGCCGATCTCGAAGATCAGGGCGGGCAGGAAGACCGCCGGCGCCACGCTCGCGAGGGACACCGGTCGGAGATTCGCTCGCTGCGCTCCACCTGGAGGGTCGGGGGGTTTTGACACGTCGGAGCGATGATATTCGGACACACTTTCACGCGGTCCCCCGGGTCGCCACTTCAGACGCGCGCGGCGCCCACTTGCGAGGAATCGGTTGGCATACTTCGAGCGCCGATATATGGTTCCTCCATGATCAAGCGATCACCGCTGATGAGCGAACCGACGTACTTCATCCTCGCGGCGCTCCTCGATGGCCCGCTGCACGGCTACGGGATCATCAAGCGCGCTGAGGAGCAGTCCGGCGGGCGAGTGCGGCTCGCCGTCGGAACCCTGTACGGCGCGCTCGACCGGATGACCGGCAGCGGCCTGATCGTGGTGGACCGGGAGGAGACGGTCGAGGGACGACCCCGTCGTTACTTCCGGATCACCGACGAAGGCCAGCACGCCGTGTCCAGAGAGGCGAAACGCATGGAACAGGCAGCCGAGATCGTGACGAGACGAACGATTCCGCGTACGGGAACGGCACCGGCATGAGCACTGACGCCGTCATCGAGGACAAGCCCCGGCGATCCTTCCTAGAGGCGTGGTACGGGTTGCTGCTGCGGACCTACCCGCCCGGCTATCGAGACGCGCACGGCGCCGAGCTCGTCGGCACGCTGATGGAGGCGTCCGCGGCCGGCCGGCGGATCCCCTCACTACGGGAGACGACCGGGCTCGCCGTCGCCGGGTTCACCGCGCGGGCGCGGCGGGCGGCCGACGGGCCGACCCGGTGGTGGGCCGACGGCCTGCATCTGGGCGTCCTCATCCTCGCGGTGGTGAATCTGGCGTACGCCTTCACCGGCTTCACCGGGGCGGGTGACGCCTGGGTCGGGTCGCGGTCGGGATGGATCGCCGGTTCGGTGGCGCTGGTGCTCCTCCTGCTGAGGGGCTGGGTCTTGGCGGCGCTGCCGCTGGCGCTCGCCGCGGTGTTCGGCGTGAGCCGGCAGCTGATGTTCGACGTCGACGCGCTGGACCGACTGCCGTTCTATGCCCCGGTGTACTCGAACTGGGTGTCGTTGACGCCTTACTGGATGCTGGCGGCAGGGGTCGTCGTCCTCGCGGCACAGAGATCACTGCCACTGCGCACCCGTTCGTGGTGGTGGGTCGCGGTACCGATCGTCGCGCTGGTCTTCGCCCGGCTCGGCCTGGCCGGGTACTGGGGTTTCTCCTCGGTGTGGACGCTCGCCCGGGCGGGGCTGGAAGGCGGGCTCCTGCTCGCCGGCGTGTGGGCCACCGCCGTCGCCCGCAGCCCACGCTGGGTGCTCGCGGCCGCGGTCTACCTGCTGCCGGGGATGGCGGTGGCGGGCGACCGGCTGTCGCTACAGCCGCGCGACCCGCTGGACACGATCTACTGGGCGGTCCTCGCGGTACTGCTGTCGGCCATGGCCGTGACGGCCTATCGGGCGCGCGCCGAAGCGTGACCCGATACGGCACGGCCGGAGCGGCGCTGCCGCCGGTGACCTGGCGCGGCGATCCGCGGTCAGCCGCCGGCGAGCAGGTCCTCGAAGGGGGTCGGCTCGGCGTAGGGGTCGGGCCGGCCCGACGGCATGCGGTCGCCGATCAGCGTGGCGAGTTCGCCGGCCGCCAGGCTGACGCGTTCGGTGAGCGCACGAGCGTCTCCGTCGGCGCCCTTCCCCCAGTCCTCCGAGGCGGCGTAGACCGCGGTGGGCACGACCACCGAGCGCAGGTAGGCGAACATCGGGCGCATGGCGTGCTCGAGCGCGAGCGAGTGACGGGCCGTTCCGCCGGTCGCCGCGATGAGCACCGGCTTGCCCGCCAGCGAGCCCGCTTCGAGGACGTCGAAGAACGTCTTGAACAGGCCGCTGTAGGAGGCATTGAAGATGGGGCTCACCGCGATCAGCCCGTCGGCTCCGACCACACCGTCGATCGCCTTCCCCAGGCTCCCCGAGGGGAAGCCTGCGAGCAGGTTGTTGATCAGATCGTGGCCGTGATCACGCAACTCGACCGGCTCGACCTCGACCCGGAATCCCTGCGACTCCAGGGATCGGCGGGTCGCCGCCGCGAGCCGATCGGCCAGCAGCCGGGTCGATGACGGCACGCTGAGGCCGGCGGACACCACCGCGAGCTTGCGCACGGTCAACGGGACGCCTGCTCGGTCTGGTTCCGGCTCGCCTCTGCCGCCGCGAGCAGGCTCGCGTGGGTCGGCGCCACCGGCACGTGCTCGGGACGCAGAGCCGCGAACTCCCTGCGCAGCACCGGGATCACTTCCTCCCCCAGCAGGTCGAGCTGCTCCAGGACGGTCTTGAGCGGAAGACCTGCATGGTCCATCAGGAACAGCTGCCGCTGATAGTCGCCGAAGTGCTCCCTGAACGTCAGGGTCTTGTCGATCACCTGCTGCGGGCTGCCCACGGTGAGCGGCGTCCCCTCGGTGAACTCCTCCAGCGACGGGCCGTTCCCGTACACCGGTGCGTTGTCGAAGTACGGCCGGAACTCGGCCACCGCGTCCTGGGAGTTCCGGCGCATGAACACCTGGCCGCCGAGGCCGACGATCGCCTGGTCGGCCGCGCCGTGGCCGTAGTGCTCGAAGCGCCTGCGGTACAGGTCGATCAGGCGCATGAAGTGCTCTTTGGGCCAGAAGATGTGGTTGGCGAAGAAGCCATCACCGTAGAAGGCCGCCTGCTCAGCGATCTCGGGGCTGCGGATCGAGCCGTGCCACACGAACGGCGGCACCCCGTCCAACGGCCGCGGCGTCGAGGTGAACGCCTGCAGCGGAGTACGGAACTTGCCGGACCAATCGACGACCTCCTCGCGCCACAGCCGGTGCAGCAGGTGGTAGTTCTCGATGGCCAGCGGGATCCCCTGGCGGATGTCCTTGCCGAACCACGGGTACACCGGGCCGGTGTTGCCGCGGCCCATCATCAGGTCCACCCGGCCGTCGGCCAGGTGCTGCAGCATGGCGAAATCCTCGGCGATCTTCACCGGGTCGCTGGTCGTGATCAATGTCGTCGCGGTCGACAAGATGATCCGCTCGGTACGGGCGGCGACGTAGCCCAGCATCGTGGTCGGTGACGAAGGCACGAAGGGCGGGTTGTGATGCTCCCCCGTCGCGAAGACGTCCAGCCCCACCTCCTCGGCCTTCAACGCGATCGCCACCATCGACTTGATCCGCTCCGCCTCGGAGGGCGTCCGGCCCGTCGTCGGATCGGTGGTGACGTCACCGACGGTGAAGATCCCGAACTGCATGCTGGCACCCTTCCGAAATTAGTAGAACGTTCAATTATAGGCCCGAACCGCCAGTGCCGAGAATCTATTCCTAGATCACGATTTGGAGAGAGCGGTCCCACGGGAACCGGACCCCCGGGGTGCGGGGTCCAACGGAAGGCACGCGGAGGTGGTGACGCGCGATGAGTGAGAGTGCCGCCTCGGCGGAGGATGTCGGCTCGGGGGACGGTGCCGGCTTGCTGGGCGTCGTCTTCTCCTACGTCCAGGTGGCCCTGCTCGGTGGCCTGGTGGCGTTCACCGCGCTCTGGACGGTGGAGGTGATCGCACCGACCACCCCGGAGAACGTGGTGATCTCGCAACATGGCTGCTCCTACGACACGTGCTGCGACGGTCACTCCACGATCGGCACGTGCGCCTTCGCCGCCGACGGCCAGGCGCTCGACATCGCCGACTACAACCACATCGGGCTGGTCGTCCCCGGCTATGACGGGGATCCGGTGGTCGTGCACCGGTCCACGGTGACGGGACGGGTGCTGAAGGTGTGGAGCACGAAGGAATCCGCCGACCTCCGCGTCGCCGGTGGCATCTGTACGCTCGTCCTCTACTGCCTCGCGGCGGGGCTCCTACTGCTCCTCACCCTGCCGGTACGAGCGAGGCTGGGCGGCGAGCGGCCGCGCCGGCGTCCGGTCACCGTACTGGCCGTGCTCGTCCTGACCGCGGTGCCCACCGGCGCGTGGGCGCTGCGCGGCCCCGAGATCGCCGACGCCCGGCCGCTGCCCGACTCCATGGGGGAGTATTCCCAGGCGGGGTTCCTCCCGGACAAGACGCGGCGCATCGGGCAAACCGTCGAGACCGAGGACGGCATCGCGATCCAGGTCACCGGCCCGCCGACCACCCGTCCACCCACCGGGTTGCCCGGCCGGCTCAACGACTTCGACCTGATGATCGTCCCGGTGACCACGAGACTGACCGGCGACGCCATCCGCCCCGACGACTACGGCCAATACCGGGTCACGCTGATCGGCGCGGGACGCGGAAACACCGTCATCGTGCCGGACCCACCCTGTGCCACGGCACTGCGGACCTTCCGCGGCGAAGTGCGCGCGGGCACGCCACCGATCAGGGGCCGGCTCTGTTTCGCGGTGCCGCCCGGCTTCCGGCCCCGCTATCTGGTCATCGAAACGAGCACCGAGAGCGAGACCGGCGAGACGAAGTACGACGACGACATCGCCATCTCGCTCGGCACCGGCTGAGCTTGCCCGGATCACCGGTCCCGCTCGACCCGCTGGTAGTGCACCAGCACGGTTCGGACCTTGCGAGCACGGGCGAACGGCGCCCGTCCTCCTCCGATGGCCGTTCATCAGGTACCGGACGTATGCCGCAGAATGGCCGGGACCACGACGTCCCAGACCGCCCGGGGCAGTGCGTGACCAGTCCTCTCCAGGGTGAGCAGCTCGGCACCGGGGATCTCCTCTGCCAGGGCCACGCCGTTGCCGTGCGGAAAGAAGGGGTCGTCGGCGCCATGGATCACCAGCGTCGGAGCGCTGATCGCCGGCAGCCGCTCCCTCCAACGGTCGCCGTGGTCGATGAAGGCCATGTTCGTCAGGCTCGACGGGACGTTGGCGGTGCGGTCGAAGACACGCCCCGAGAGGGCGCGCGCGGCCGCCTCGTCGAAGGGGCGCGCATGGCCGGCCAGCGCACGGTCGAAATCGACGAGGTAATCGATCACAGCGGCCCGATCGGACCAGTCGGGCCGCGCCGTCTCCATGATGAAGGCCATGATCTCCGCCGAGTGGTCGGGGAGGTCGGGATCACTCGGCCCTGGAGCCGTGGGCCTCGCCGCGATCAGAGTGAGTGACTCGACCCGATCCGGATGGTCGAGAGCCATGAGCTGACCGATCCAGCCGCCCCCCGACGAGCCCACGACATGCGCACGTGGCAGGCCGAGGACGTCGAGCAGCCCGGCGGCGTCCGCGACCAGGTCACGGAGGCTGTAGCCGGGATCCCCCGTCTCGTAGGAGACCGATCGCCCCGTGTCCCGCAGGTCGTACCGGATGACGAAGCGGGAGCCGCCCGCCAGCCGCTCGCAGAACTCGTCCTCCCACTCCACCATCGATCTGCCCACCAGCAGGATCGCCGGGTCGCCGGGATCACCGAGGGTCTCGGCACACAGATCGACCCCGTTGACCGGCACGATCTCGCCGCCCGGCGCCAGAGATCGAACTCCGGTGGGCGGTGTGGACGGCCGCCTTGGGGCTCGGGTGTCATCGTCGTGGATCATTGAGGCCTCCCTGTTCGCCGGTTCGGGTTCACTGCACCGACGAACGGGCCCTTCCCCGACCGACACCCGGGCCCGACCGACACCACAGGCCTGACCGACACCACGGCCTGACCGACACCACGGCCTGACCGACGCCACGGACGCGGGACGTTCCGCCGGCCCTCTTCCGTGTCACGTCGCCGTCCGGGTCAGTCGGTCATCTCCGCCAGCCGCCGGGCGAGATAGCGGTGCTCGGTGTCGGTGCCGGCCAGCTCCAGCGCCTGACGGTAGGCGACGGCGGCCTCGCCGGTGCGGCCGAGGCGGCGGAGCAGATCGGCGCGGGTGGCGGGCAGCAGGTGATAGCCGGCCAGCGTCCCGGATGTCTCCAGCGCCTCCACCAGCTCCAGTCCCGCCGCGGGGCCGTCGGCCATCCCGACCGCCACCGCATGGTTCAGCCTCACCACCGGGGACGGCACCAGCAGCGCGAGCCGCTCGTACAGTGCGGCGATCTGGGCCCAGTCGGTGCCGGCCGCCTCGGTGGCGGTGGCATGGCAGGCGGCGATGGCGGCCTGGATCTGGTACGGACCGGGACGATGCCGGCGCAGGGCCGTGTCGAGCAGGTCGACGCCCTCGGCGATCTCGCCGGCGTCCCAGCGGGCGCGGTCCTGCCTCTCCAGGGTCACCAGGTCGCCCGCGTCGTCGACCCGGGTCGCGCGACGGGCGTCGTGCAGGAGCATGAGCGCGAGAAGGCCGACGGCCTCGGGTTCGTCGGGCATCAGCCGCACGAGGACGCGGGCCAGCCGGATCGCCTCGCCGGAGAGGTTCCGGCGCACGAGATCGTCTCCCGTGCTGGCCGCGTAGCCCTCGTTGAACAGCAGATACAGCACACCCAGCACCGCGGTGGTGCGCTCGGGCAGCAGGTGGGCCGGTGGCACGCGGTACGGGATGCCGGCATTGCGGATCTTCTGCTTGGTCCGGACCAGCCGCCGCGACATCGTGGCTTCGGACACCAGGAACGCCCGGGCGATCTCGGCCGTGGTCAGTCCGGCCAGAGTGCGCAGCGTGAGCGCGACCTGGGACTCGAACGCGAGCGCCGGGTGACAGCAGGTGAACAGCAGGCGCAGGCGATCGTCACGTACCCCGCTGACGTCGGTCTCGTCGTCATCGGTTCCGTCCGGGCCCGGCAACATGGCCGCCTCCCGCAGTTTCGCCGCGCCGACGGACTCGCGGCGCAGCCGGTCGATGGCGCGGTTGCGCGCCGTCGTCGTGAGCCACGCCCCGGGCCGGCGCGGCACTCCGTCGCGCGGCCAGTGCTCCAGCGCCCGCGCGAACGCGTCCTGCGTGCACTCCTCGGCGAGGTCCCAGTCGCCGGTCATGCCGATCAGGGTCGCCACGATCTGCCCCCACTCATGGTGGAAGGCCTCGGCGACCGCCGCCTCGACCTCGGGCGTCACGGTTCCCAGAGCGGCCTGACCTCGATCTGCCCGTACCGGGCCGCAGGGTGCTTGGAGGCCACCTCGACGGCCTCGTCGAGGTCGGCGCACTCGATCAGGCTGAACCCGCCGATCTGGTCCTTCGTCTCGGCGAACGGCCCGTCGGACAGCAGCACGTCGTCACCGCGCACCCGTACCGTCGTGGCGTCGCTGCTCGGCCGCAGCCCCGCGCCGCCCTGCAAGATGCCGCGACGTTCCATCTCCTCGCTCCAGCCGCCGCATCCCGCCGTGGCCTCGGCCTCCCCCGGCACCATCTCCGACACGTCGCTGCAGATCATCAACATGTACTTCACAGGGTCCCTCTCATTGCCGACGGCGATCCGCTCAGACGACGAACGGGAACCGCCGATCC
>NZ_JABVEB010000370.1 GCF_014323665.1 Actinomadura sp. HBU206391
AGGTCGTGGCGGGCCAGCTCGGGCTCGACCTGTTCGTCATCGACCTGTCGCAGGTGGTCAGCAAGTACATCGGCGAGACCGAGAAGAACCTGCGCCGAGTCTTCGACGCCGCCGAGCGGGGCGGCGCGGTGCTGCTGTTCGACGAGGCCGACGCGCTCTTCGGCAGACGCAGCGAGGTCAAGGACAGCCACGACCGCTACGCCAACCTGGAGATCAGCTACCTGCTGATGCGGATGGAGGAGTACCGGGGCCTCGCCGTCCTCACCACGAACATGAAGAAGGCGCTCGACCCGGCCTTCCTGCGGCGGATCAGGTTCGTCGTCGACTTCCCGTTCCCCGGCCAGGCCGAGCGGGCCGAGATCTGGCGGCGGGTCATCCCGGCCCAGACGCCGTCGGAGGGGATCGACCATGTCCGGCTCGCGCAGCTCACGGTGGCGGGCGGAAGCATCCGCAACATCGCGCTGTCGGCGGCCTTCCTCGCCGCCGACGAGCAGGCCCCGCTGCGGATGGGCCACCTGCTCACCGCCGCCCGCACGGAGTACCTGAAGCTCGAGCGCTCCCTCACGGCGGGGGAGGTCGCGGGATGGCGATGACCGGCATGCCCGTGCCCCCGGGCGGCACCGGGGATCAAGGCCCGGCGGCGGCCGATGACGGCCGTGCCCGGCCGGCGACCCGCGACCGCGGCGAGCACGGCCCCGCCCGGTCGCGGGCAGGCGACCAGCCTCCTGCGCCGGAGCTTCCCGACCGCGTCGTCGTCGACATCGGCGAGCTCGTCCTCGATGGATTCCCGCGCGTCGACCGCGATCTCGTCGCGGCGGTCTTCGCGACCGAGCTGACCCGGCTGTTCACCGAACGCCGTGAGCCGTACCCGGCCGGAGTTCCGCTCGCAACGACGACCGATCGCGACGTGGATCTGCTCGCCGGGCTGCCGCCGCTGCCGCCCACCACGTCATCGCGCCGCCTCGGCCGGGCGCTCGCCCGGTCGGTGCACACCGGGCTCACCGCCACGGAGGTGGGCCGATGACCGGCAGGTATCCGACTGATCGCCACCTTCGATGCCGCAGGGGTGCCTGAAAGATGACCCGATTCACCGATCTTCCCAAGCCCATCCGATCCGGTTTGGTCATTGTCGACCCGATCCGTGGAACGCCGCAGCGGGTCATTGTCATGCAGTTCAATCCGGAAACCCTGCAGCGGAGTCTGGCGCCGCAGGCGGCGGCCGCCGAGGGGCAGGGGGATCGGACCGAGGCGCTTCGGCTCAAGGGGCCGGCCGTCGAGACCTGGCAGTTCCAGGCCGAGATCGACGCGACCGACCAGCCCGAGATCCCGGCCCCCAACGGCATCCACCCTCAGCTGGCCACGCTGGAGATGCTGATCCAACCCCCCAGCAGCCGGGTCAGAGCCAATCAGTCCCTTGCCGCCATCGGCACGCTGGAGATCACGCCGATCGAGAGCCCGCTCACCCTCTTCACCTGGGGACGGTCCCGCGTGCTCCCGGTCCGGCTCACCGAGCTGGCCATCACTGAAGAGGCATTCGACACCGACCTCAACCCGATCCGCGCCGTCGTGAGCCTGGGCCTGCGGGTGCTGTCGGTCAGCGACCTGCCCACCGGCCACCGGGGCGCCGAGCTCTACCTCGCCCACCTCGCCCAGAAGGAACGCATGGCCGGGGCCGCCACGGCGGGCCGGCTGGCCGACCTCGGCCTCACCGGGGTCTGAGCCGACCGAACTGAGCCGACTGAACTGAGCCGACTGAATAGGGAGAACCCCCCACGATGACCATCAGTCCCCTCGACGCGATCCCCGCGCCGTCGCCGTACCCGCGCACCAGCCGCTACTACGGCATCGGCACGGCGGTCCACACCGCACCGGATGGCCGCGAGGTGCCGTACCTCAGGCGCCGCCCGCTCCCGCAGCCGACCGCGCTCGCGCAGATCGCCGAGCACGTCGTCACCCAGGCCGACCGCTCCGACCTGCTCGCGAACCGCTACTTCGGCGATGCCGGCCTCTGGTGGCGGATCGCCGACGCCAACCCGGTGCTCCACCCGCGCGAGCTCACCGACACCCCCGGCCGCCGCATCCGGATCACGCTGCCCGAGGGCGTGCCCGGCACGGCCATGTCGGCCGTCGAGATGGGCTGACCGCATGCCCGACGTCGCGCCGCTGCACCTGACGCTGCTCATGGGCCCGCGGATTCCCGTGCCCGTGCCGCAGCCGGTCACCGACGCGCTGATGTCCGCCCAGATCACCGTCACGGCGGGCCAGCGCAGCGGGTTCCAGCTCGCCTTCGACCTGTCCAAGTCCGGTGTCATCAACAACACCCTCCTGCCGTCGGGCTACTTCGATCCGCAGGTACGGGTGATCGTCGTGGCCACCGTGAAGGGCACGCCGACGGTGCTCATGGACGGCGTCATCATCCGGCAGGAGGTCGGCGTCAGCGGCCAGCCTGGCCAGTCCACCCTCACCGTCACCGGCGAGGACCTGACGGTGCTCATGGACCTCGAAGAGCGCGCGGGCGTGCCGTACCCCGCGATGTCCCCGACCGCCCGGGTGGCCGCGATCATCGCGCAGTACGCGCAGTACGGCATCGTCCCCATGGTCATCCCCGAGCTCGTGCCGCAGACGCCGATGCCGACCCAGCGCATCGACTTCCAGAACGGCACCGACCTCGGCTACGTGACGCAGCTCGCGCAGGCCAACGGGTACGTCTTCTACCTCGACCCGGGCCCGCTGCCCGGGATGAGCCGCGCGTACTGGGGTCCGGAGGTACGGCTCGGCGTCCCGCAGCACGCCGTCAACGTCAACATGGACCACCTGTCCAACGTCGACCAGCTCACCTTCGGCTTCGACGGCTCGGCGCGCGAGCAGCCGGTGGCGCGCATCCAGATACCGGCCACCAAGATCTCCATCGAGCTGCCGGTGCCCGAGGTCAGCATCCTCCGCCCGCCGCTCGCTCTGCGGCCGGCGCCCGCGCTGAAGAAGAAGGTCATCTCCGACACCGCCAAGAAGGACGCCCCTCAGGCGTTCGCCGAGACGATCGCCAAGGCCATCGAGTCCTCCGACGCCGTCAGCGGCTCGGGCCAGCTCGACGTCGTGCGGTACGGCTACCTGCTGCGCCCGCGCGAGCTCGTCGGTGTACGCGGTGCCGGGATCACCTACGACGGCCTCTACTACGTAAAGAGCGTCACCCACAATCTGCAGCCCGGCGCCTACACCCAGAACTTCACCCTCGCCCGCGAGGGCCTGATCTCACTGGCCCCCGTCGTCATCCCCTGACGTTCCCACCCCAGCGGAGGATGTCCATGCCCGAGCCCACGCGGTACCTCGGCAAGTTCCGGGGCACCGTCGTCAACAACGTCGACCCGATGAACATGGGACGGCTTCAGGCGCGGGTGCCCGACGTCCTCGGCGACACCCCTTCGACCTTCGCGATGCCCTGCCTGCCGGTGGCCGGCCCGCGGATGGGGCAGTACGTGATGCCGCCGGTGGGCGCCGGGGTGTGGATCGAGTTCGAGCAGGGCGACCCGAGCTATCCGATCTGGACGGGCTGCTGGTACGGCTCCGCGGCCGAGCTGCCGGCGGAGGCGCTGGCCGGCCTGCCGGCCCAGCCCAACATCGTGCTGCAGACACAGGGACAGCGCACCATCGTCCTCTCCGACCTCCCCGGGGGCATGGGGATCACGCTCAAGACCGCCACCGGCGCGGCGATCGTGATCAATGATGCGGGGATCTTGATCACCAATGGCCAGGGCGCGTCGATCTCGCTGTCTGGCCCCACCGTGACCGTCAACGACGGCGCGCTCATCGTGAAGCCGTGAACCGCAGGCCCGTGGCCTGAAGGAGCCGCAATGTCGGGAAATCTCTTGCACGTCAACGCGACGATCACCTGTCCGCACGGCGGCCGTGTCCAGGTGCTTCCCGCGCAGACCCGGGTGCTCGTGGCCGGTCAGCCGGTGGCGACGCTCGCCGACGTCTTCACCGTCGTCGGCTGCCCGTTCACCGCCGGGAACAAGCCGCAGCCCTGTGTGACCGTGACCTGGCTGAGCAGCGCCGCCCAGGTCGTGGTGAACGGCACGCCCGCGCTGCCGCAGTTCGCCACGGCCCAGTGCCGCAGCGCGGAAGGCATCCCGCAGGGCCCGCCGGCGATGTCGGTCGTCCAGCAGCGGGTGGTGGGCAGATGAGCCTCACCGAGCCCGGCACCACGGGTGCCATGGCACTGCCGGCACCGCGCGCGCTTCCGGTACGAACCGACATCGCGTTCCCCTTCCGCGTCGACAGCCGGGGGCGGACGGCGGACGCCGGATACGACGACCACGTCCGGGACATGATCGAGATGCTGCTGTTCACCAGCCCGGGCGAACGCGTGATGCGCCCCGACTTCGG
>NZ_JABVEB010000371.1 GCF_014323665.1 Actinomadura sp. HBU206391
GTGACGATCAGCGCCATGCCCGCCACGGCGGTGAGGTTGAGTCGCTCGTCGTACAGCATGGCGGCGAGGGCCGCCACGCCGGCGGTGCCGACGCCCGACCAGATCGCGTACACGGTGCCGACGTTGAGCGTCCGCAACGCCAGGGCCATCAGCGTGAAGGCGATCAGATATCCGGCGACGGCGGCCAGCACCGGTAGCGGCCGGAACGCCTCGGCGGTGCCCCGTAGCGCCAGCGTCGCGACGACTTCGGCGACGATCGCCCCGACGAGCATGAGCCAGGCCATGGGTCAGTTCCTTCCGATGAGGCCGTCGAGGAGCGCATAGACCCGTTCATGCAGATCCGGGGCGGGCGGTGCCAGGTCGACCAGCCGGGAGAGCCACCAGCCGTCGACGGCGAGGCGTACGACCGTGGCGAGTGCGGGGTCGATGCCGTCGCGCTCCAGTCGCCTCTGCCACGCGCGGTACGTCTCGCGTAGCGGCGTGAGCGCCTCGGGCTCGACCAGCGCCGCCGCGAGCAGAGCGGCGGTCGTCCGGTCGGCGGAGACACCCGCCGCCGTCGGCCTCTGCTCGACCGTGGCCGTCAGGTACACGCGGGTGGCGGCGCCGGGCTCGTCACCGGCCTCGGCGAGCGCTGTGTCGAACCTGGCCACCAGCCGGTCGACCATTCCGGCGACCAGCGCCTGCTTCGTCGGGAAGTGGTAAAAGAGACCGCCCTTGCTCACTTGCGCCTCGCCCGCCACCGCTTCCAGCGTGAGCGCTTGGGCGCCGTCCCGCAGGAGTACCTCGGTCGCGGCGTCCAACAGCCGGTTTCGCGTATCCGCCACAAGATGACTGTACCGGCTGACCGGTACAGTTCGATGAACCGGCGGCGACCACTGAGTCATGCGCACGCGGCAGGTCCCGCCGGACGGGAGGGCGTCCGGCGGGACCTGTGGCGCGGCTCAGCCGCTCAGGTGAAGTTCACGTCGCTGCAGATGTAGTACGCCTGATCCATGTGCGAGGCCTGCCAGATCGTGAAGACGACGTGGCGACCACTGCGCCCAGGGGCGCTGACGTCGATCGAGATGTTCTGGCTGGGGGCGTACCGGCCGGTTTGGCGGACCAGCTCCAGGTTGCTCCAGCGCAGCGGCTGGGTGGCGGCGTCGTAGCCCTGGCGGGTGACGTAGATCCGGAAGTAGTCCGCCCCATGGCTGGCCTGGTCGTAGAGCTGCGCCGTGAAGTTGCTGCCGATGTTCGTCATCTTCCACGGGCCCACGGCGTCCATGGACCGGTACCGGGCGCTCTCGGCGAGGCCGCCGCTGCACAGCTGCCCGTCCGGGACCGCCCCCTGGTGGTTGCCGCCGACGTTGTTGCGGTACAACCCGTTCCAGTTCCACATGGCGTTCGGGTTGTCCTGCCATGCCTGCCAGCACATGGGGTCTTCCTGCTGCATGTTGGGATTCAGATGGTCGTTCCCCCAGCGAAGCCAGCAGCCGTAGTTACGGGAGGCCGGATTGACGATCGATCCGTGGGCGGCGGCGATGTCGACCCAGCAGTTCAGAAAGAGCATCACTGCCGACAGCAGCGTCAGGGCGCGAACGGCCCTGCGGGGGGCTTTGGCGTACTCGTGACGAGGCATTGTGCGGTCTCCTTCTTCCGGTTCGGGCCAGTAGATAGGAGCGCTCCCACACGTAGTGAGACTAACTTGACTGACCGGAGTCGGACTACCTGACTTTCAGGGTTTTCATCCACGGCTCGGGTCGCGAGGGATTTAATCTCTGGCCCGGACCGAGCCGACCGGGTTAGGTTCCGCCCATGGCGCAGACCCACGGCAGGTGCGACGACCGGTTCGGCGAGGTGCGCCGGGCGCTGGCGGCCTCGCTCGACGACGACGACGTGGGCGCCTCAGCGGCGGTGTACCTGGACGGCGTGCCGGTGGTCGACATCTGGGGCGGCTACACCGACGAGGCCCGCACCCTCCCCTGGGAGCGCGACACCATCACCAACGTCTGGTCCACCACCAAGACGATGACGGCGCTGTGCGCGCTCATCCTCGCCGACCGCGGCGACCTCGACCTCGACGCGCCGGTCCCCGAGTACTGGCCGGAGTTCGCCGTCGCGGGCAAGGACCGCGTGCGGGTACGGCATCTGCTCTCCCACACCGCGGGCCTGCCCACCTGGGACGAACCGATGGCGGTCGAGGACCTGTACGACTGGCCGACCGCCACGGCGCGGCTGGCCGCGCAGGCCCCCCACTGGGAGCCGGGCGCCGAGGCCGGCTACCACGCGTTCACCCAGGGCTACCTGGTGGGAGAGGTCGTCCGCCGCGTCACCGGCCGCAGTTTGGGCGCGTTCTTCGGAGAGGAGGTGGCCGGGCCGCTGGGCGCCGACTTCCACATCGGGCTGCCCGCCGAGCACGACCACCGCGTCGCCCCGATCATCGCGCCGCCGCCCGTACAGCCCGCACAGACGGGCGGCGCGGACACCGGCAAGCGCACTGGCACGGGCACGACCTCCCCGCGCAGCGCGCCCGGCAACCCGCCGATCCGGCCCATCGAGGCGAACACCCCCGCGTGGCGGCGCGCCGAGATCCCGGCCGCGAACGGACACGGTAACGCCCGCTCGGTCGGCGCTGTGCAGTCGGTGCTGGCGTGCGGCGGAGCGGCGCGGGGTGTGCGACTGCTGTCGCAGGCGGGCTGCGAGCGTGCTCTGGAGGAGCAGTTCCGCGGCGTGGACCGCATCCTGGGTGTGCCGATGCGCTACGGCATGGGTTACGGCATGTCCGGCGGCCAACTGCCCAACCCACGTACGTGCTTCTGGGGCGGATGGGGCGGCTCGTTGGTACTGATCGACCTCGATGCCCGCATGACGGTGTCGTACGTGATGAATCGGATGCTCGACGACCAGTCCACGCTGGGCGACGACCGAGGTCTAGGCATCGTGCTTGCCGCCTATGAAGGGCTCTCCGCATGATCGACCTCGGACCACGACCGCTGCACGGCTGGTTTCCGCCGCGGACGGGCCACTCCCCCCGCCGCCCTCCGCTCCGGCGGGACGAGACCACCGTCGCCGCCCGCGCGCCTCGGCCGGTTCACCGGGGGCGGGGCCATGGCACGCCGGTCAGGGAGTTCAGCGCGGGGATGAGCTGCTCCTCCTCGTAGTCGAAGTGCGCCTCCAGCTCGGACGCCAGCCGTTCGACGTCGGCCCGAAGCCGGTCGGGGCCCTGCTGCCCGGCACCGCCGGTGTCGAGCGTGCCGAGTGCCGCCTGCAGCTCGCCACGGAGGCGCTCCACCACGGCGTGCTCCCGCCGGAGCCGGTCGAGCGCCTGATCCAGTTCGGGGAACCGCTCCTTCAGGTGAGGGAACGCCACGGTGTCCTCACCGGTGTGATGCCGGCCGAGCCCTTCGCAGAACGACAGGCAGCGCTCGCGCAGCTGCCGTGCCACCTGTGGCGTCGCCCGCCCTGCACCGGGAGCGGTCGCCTGATCGCCGAGATATGCCTCGACGTCGTCGCGGAGCGTGGCGAGCTCCTGGCGGAACCAGCCGTGCAGCTCACGCAGCTCCTCGCCGAGCGCCCGGCCCCAGGCCGCCGCGGATGCCGGGTGCGTGCGGTGGAGGACCACCACCGGAAGGATCCGCGAGGTCATCGCCTGGTAGTCGCCGTATCCCGGGGCGGCACGCACCACACGGGCGAAGAGACGGTCGCGTTCCTCGCCCTGCGCGGGGACCGCGGTGGCCTCGTGGCTCTCGGTGCCGATCTCAACGGTGACCTGGGGGTTGGCCAGCAGGTTGTGGTACCAGGCCGGGTGGTGAGGGGCACCCGCGTTGGAGGCGACGACCAGCACCCGGTCGCCGTCGGGCACATACCCCACCGGGCTGGTGCGCCGCCTGCCGGACCTGGCGCCGACGGTGGTCAGCAGGGCGAGAGGCGATCCCTCGAACGGCCCGCCCACCTTTCCCGCGTTCGCCCGGAACTCCTCAATGATCTTCTCGTTGAAGTCCGTCATGCGAGGATGACCTCCATGCAGTAAGAGATATTTTGTTTGCATGTCAAAGTTAATTTGGAGGGCAATCCATGTCAAGCGAGGCCGGCCTGAGCGTCGATGACGGAGTCCGGACGCTGCTGCTGCTGATGCCGCGCATGGTGGGGCGGGCCAAGCGCATCCCCGTCCCCGAACCGCTACGGTCACTCGACCTGGCGCCGCGACACCTGTCGCTGCTGGCCTACCTGCTCTTCGACGGTCCGCTCGGCGTCAATGAACTCGCCGCCCGGCTCGAGATCGCCCCGGCCACGGTGAGCCTGATGGTCGGCGATCTGAGCCGCAAGGGAGTCGTGGACCGGCGCGAGGACGACGCCGACCGCAGGCGCACCATCGTGAGCATCGCCGAGGCCAATCGCACGG
>NZ_JABVEB010000372.1 GCF_014323665.1 Actinomadura sp. HBU206391
GTGTCGGCGGACACCGGCTGGACGATGTGGATGGTCTCGCACTTCCACTACGACCCCGTGTGGTGGAACACCCAGGCCGCGTTCACCGAGGTCTGGTACGACCTTCCGGCCGCTGAGAGCATCCGGCCCGCCGAGGTCAAGACCGCCTTCGACCTCTGCCGGGCGCATCTGGAGGCGGCCCGGCTCGACCCCGACTACAAGTTCGTGCTGGCCGAGGTCGACTATCTCAAGCCGTACTGGGACAGCTTCCCCGAGGACCGCGCCGACCTGCGGCGCTTCCTGAGCGAGGGCCGCGTCGAGCTGGTCGGCGGCACCTACAACGAGCCGAACACCAACCTCACCCATCCCGAGTCGACGATCCGCAACGCGGTCTACGGGGTCGGCTACCAGCGGGACGTCGTCGGCGGGGATCCGGCCTCGGCGTGGATGCTGGACGTCTTCGGGCACGATCCTGCCTTTCCGGGACTGATGGCCGACGCCGGGCTGACGTCGAGCTCGTGGGCGCGGGGGCCCTTTCACATGTGGGGGCCGAACCGGCACGTCGGCGACAACCGGCGCATGCAGTTCGCGAGCGAGTTCGAGTGGATCTCGCCGGACGGGCGCGGGCTGCTCACCTCGTACATGGCGAACCACTACGGCGCCGGCTGGGAGATGGAACGCCGCGACAACGTCGAGGACGCCATCGAGGAGGCCGCCCGGCAGTTCCGGCTGCTGCGGCCGGTGGCCGCGACCCGCAACGTGCTGCTGCCGGTCGGTGCCGACCACGTGGTGCCGTCCCGCTGGTGCACCGAGGTGCACCGCGAGTGGGCCAAGCGCTACGTCTGGCCGAGGTTCGTGGTCGGGCTGCCCCGCGACTTCTTCGGCGCCGTACGACACGAGACGGGTGAGCGCCGGACGCGGCTGAGCCCGCAGACCCGCGACATGAACCCCGTCTACACCGGCAAGGACGTCTCGTACATCGACACCAAGCAGGCCCAGCGGGTCGCCGAGATCGCGGTGCTCGACGGCGAGCGGCTGGCCACGCTCGCCATGCTGCTCGGCGGGGCCCGCTACCCGTCCGAGGCCCTCGACAAGGCGTGGCGCCAGCTCGCCTTCGGCGCCCACCACGACGCCATCACCGGCAGCGAGTCCGACCAGGTCTATCTCGACCTGCTCGGCGGCTGGCGCGAGGCGTACGAACTCGGCGACGAGGTGCGGACGGCCGCCATCGACCACATCGCCGCGCACACCGACACCTCGGGTGCGGGCCGCCCCGTCATGGTGGTCAACACCTTGTCGTGGCCGCGCGACGGGATCACGGCCGTGCGGATCGCCTTCCCCGAGCCCGGTCACGGCGGCGTCGAGCTGCGAGACGACGTGGGCGGGCCCGTGGCCGCCATGACCGAGTCGCTGCGGCGGCACGGCGACGGCACCCTGGCCGAGATCACCCTGACGTTCCTCGCGAAGGACGTGCCCGCGCTCGGTCACCGTGTGTACCGCGCCGTCGAGGCCGCCGACGTGCCCGGAGGGTGGACGGCCACGGGCGGCCTCGTGGCCGCCAACGCCGCGTTCGGTGTCGAGGCCGACCCCGGGCGAGGGGGCGCGCTCTCCTCGATCCGCGACCTGCGAACCGGCCGTGAGCTGCTGCGCCCCGGCCGGGTCGGCGGCGAACTCGTCGTGTTCGAGGAGCACGCCACCCACCCGGTCTGGGGCGAGGGGCCCTGGCACCTGCTGCCCAAGGGGCCCGGGCGCGGCACCGGCGAGAACGTGGCGAACGTGCGCGTCGAGAAGTGCCCCATCGGCCGCCGGGTCGTGTCCGAGACGACGATCGACGAACTGCGCGTCACTCAGGAGACCCTGCTCTGGGACGGCGTCGACCGCGTCGACTTCCGCAGCCACGTCGACGGGTCCATCGGGCACGACCGGCTGCTGCGTATGCGATTCGCCGTCGACGTCCCGGGCGCCCGGCCGGTGTCCGAGACGGGGTTCGCCGCCGTCGGCCGGTCGTTCGGCTTCCCCGACGCCGACGCGGCCGAGTCACTGTGGACGCTCGACAACCCGGCGCACAACTGGGTGGCGCTCAGCTCGGCGGCGCGCATCGCACTGACCGGCGCGGACGGCTCGCGGCACGAGCACGCGATCGGCGTCGCAGAGGTGATCGAGCCGGATGTCGCCGAATCCGCCGGTGCGCGTTTCCCCGACGAGGTCCGGGCACTCGTCGCCGGGCTCGCCGGCCAGGGCGTCACCGCCACGTGCTCACGGCCGGGCGGCCCCCGCTACGGCTCCCTCGACGTCGACTCCAACCTTCCGGACGTACGGATCGTCCTCGGTGGCCCCGGCGACAACGCCTTCGCCGCGGCGGTGCTGGCCGACGCCGACGTCTCCTACGCGACCGCGCTCGACCGGCACGGCCGGGTGTTCGTGCCGGCCGTCCGCCCGCTCGAGGACGTCTGGACCCCGACCGCCGACCTGCGCGGGCCGCGGGACCTCCCGGTGCTCATCGTGGCGGGCGACGACCTGGGCGCCGAGATCACTCGGTTGAGCACCGACGTGGCCGACTCGGTCATCGAGGTCTCCAGGCCCTCGGACCTGGCCGGGACGCCCGACCCCCTCGACGGCTACTCGGTCGGTCTGCTCAACCAGGGGACACCCGGGTTCGTCGCGGGCACGGACGGCACCCTGTATCTCAACCTGATGCGGTCCTGCAGCACATGGCCGTGCGGCGTCTGGATCGACGGAGCGCGGCGCACCGCCCCCGACGGCTCCAGCTTCGCCTGGCAGCACTGGAGCCACACGTTCTCCTACTCTCTCGTCGCCGGTCCCGGCGACTGGCGGGACGCCGGATTCGTCCGGGCCGGGCAGGAGTACAACCACGGCGTGCTCGCCCGCCCCGTCCGGCCGGGCGGTGGCGCCCTGTCCACGGCCGCGAGCCTGGCGTCGGTGGAACCCGGCCATGTCGTGCTCACGGCGCTCAAGCCGAAGGGCAACCCCCTGGCGTCCGGAGAGCCGGGTGAGGCCGACGTCTCCGAGGGCGTGATCGTGCGGGTGTACGAGTCGTCCGGCCGGCCCGCCGAGGCACGGATCCGGCTGCTCGGCGGGCTCACCGACGCCCGGGTCGTCAACGTTCTGGAGGAGACCCGACCGGAGGGTCACGAGCAGGTCGCCTCCGGCACCGAGACCGGCGACACGGTGACCGTGCGGCTCGGCGCCTCCGGCATCATGACGCTGAGCGCCCGGCCGGCCACGTCGGACGCCCCCGGCGAGCCTTCCGGCAGGGCTTCCGGCGAGAGTTCCAGCGAGGCTTCGAGCCGGCTTGTGGGCCGGGCTTCGGGCCAGGGACGCCTCGGCCCCCGGACCGAGCCCGCGCAGCCGGTCTTCGCCCGCTACTGGCTGCACAACAAGGGACCGGCGCCGGTCGGCAACCTGCCGGTCAGCGTGCACATCGGCCCGGCCACAACGTCGCTGAGCGAGCCGGAGGACAGCACGACCGTACGGGTGACCGTCAGTACGTCGACCCGTCCGGCGGGCGGCCGCGTCGAGCTCGCGGTGCCGCAGGGACTGTCCGTGGACCACGCGCCCCTGGAGTACGACCTCGTGGCCGGTGAGCACGCCGAGTTCACCCTGACGGTTCGGGCGCACGCCACCGGGACGTACTTCCTGGCCGCCCGGATCGGCGATGCGCTCGGCCAGGTCATCGAGGACAGCACCACGGTGATCGTCGGAGCGGGACAGGCGGAAACGCCGGTCTCGGTCGCCCTCCAGCCCGAGGGTCTGTTGCTGCCCCCTGGTGGCGAGGGAGAGATCATCGCACGGCTGAGCAACCCGACAGGCGGCGAAGTGCGCGGGGAGGCCCAGCTCATCAGCCCGATGGGCACATGGGGTCCCGGCTCCGACACACTGGTCACGCCCTGGACACAAGGCTTCGCCGTCGCACCCGGTGCCGCCGCCGACCTGCGCTTCGTCATCCGGGCTTCCGCCGCCGCACGGCGGGGCGCGCACTGGTGGGTCATGGCCAAGGTCGCCTGTTTCGGCCGGCTCCACTACACCATGGCCATCCCGATACAGATCTCCGCCGACGAGCCGGTGTAGACCGCCTGTCGCAGGTGGGCCGTACGGGTATCCGGTTCAGCCACCTCGAGGGAAGCTGCGTAGCACCTTGCCGTTGAGGTCAGCCGCCATCGACCAGGTAGTGGTTGGTCGGCTTGGCGACGCGGAGCGTGCGCTGTGCCGTACGCAGCAGACCGGGCACCGAGTCCCAGCTGAACGACCTCTTTCACCTTGGCGTCGTCGGATCCGGTCCGGAGCGAGCAGGCTCACCTGCCCGGTGCGGTCGGCGCCCGCTCCGGCTGCGCGCCGCTTTAGCGGTGGGTCTGATCGCCTTCGGC
>NZ_JABVEB010000373.1 GCF_014323665.1 Actinomadura sp. HBU206391
GCCCGTGCCCGAGCTGCGGTAGGTGCCGCCCGAGCCCAGCTTCAGCACCTGGAACTGGACGGTCACCGAGTTCTCCCGAGAGCCGGTGAAGTCGGCCATCATCTTCTCGGAGATGTCGATGATCGCGGGCGGGCTGTGCTGAGCGACGGCCCACTCCGCCGGGCCGAAGTCGTCGACGACGCCGACGGTGCTCTGCCCGTTGTAGGTGACCAGGACCTCGGTGCCCAGCGGCCAGTAGGGGCTGGCCAGCGTCTCGTAGCTCATCGGCTTACCGGACGCGGTGGTGGGGTCCCAGAATGAGGTCGCGGTGGCCGTGCCAGAGGCCATGCCCTTGACCGGCTCTGCCGTCTTCTTGACCTCGGTCCGCTCGGAGCTCGACCGGCTCGCCTTCTCCTCCCGGATCGTCTTGCCAAGCTCCCCGAACGACTCCGACGCGGTGAGCGACGAGGCGGCGTCCTTCTCCGCCTTCGCCACGAGGCCATTGGCCGAGGCGCCGGTCGGGATGGGGCTTGCAGACGATACGGGTGTGGCGGAGCGGACGGCACCGGCGTCGGCGGTCATCGCCAGGCCGGTCGCCAGAGTTCCAGCGGCCACGGCACCCGTGACGGCCGTCACAACGGCGTTCCTCGTTCGCTTCTCCATTAACTTCCCTTCGGTTTGGTGAGGAGCGCAGCGCTTCGCAGACACAGGTCATGGGACTAGTGGCGAAACGACTCCGAACTCATCTCTGAACAGCCGTCTTGGAGGCCTGCGAGACATGTCGGAGGCGCGCTGATTGCCATCTCCCGGCACCAAAGGCCATGCGTCTCCCCAGGCAGGGGATACGTGGAGGCCAGTTGATCTGAAAGAGACCGAGGCCGGGAGATCACCGATCCGGGCGTGAAGGCCAGGCTTGATCGAATTTGAGCGATCAGGATCAGCGGCATAAGTTCGCTCCCACATGGGGGGCGGGAGCGAGACGGCTTTGCGATCTTTATTGCGATCTTTGTGTTTTACCTACTTGGGCCAGCCTTTGCTCTGGCTGGACTCGAATATACACAAACATGGCTCATAACGGGCAAATCACGCAAACCGCTTGGTAGATCTTTTATCGTGACGAAGATGATCGGCATCCCACCAGTACCGCTCAGTCACATCTGTTTCTCTGGCACCATTACGAGCATGAAAGACGGCCCATCGGCGCGGCTGAGCGACCAGGACGAATTACTCCCTCCCCCGGACTGGGGCCGGAGCGGCACGACCACGGCGCCGGGCACCCGGGCGACGTGGATCTTCGCTGCGATCGCCGCGCTGCTGGTCGTGGGCCGGCTGTGGCTGGCGCCCGCGATCGCGGTGAAGTCGCTGGACGCCTGGGCCACGATCTTCGTGGCCATCTGCGTTCAGGCCCTGCCGTTCCTGGTCTTCGGGGTGACGCTCTCGGCAGCGATCACCGCCTTCGTCCCGCCCTCGTTCTTCAACCGGGTGCTGCCCCGGCGACCCGCCGCCGCGGTCCCCGTGGCGGCTGCCGCGGGCGCCGTGCTGCCGGGCTGCGAATGCGCGTCGGTCCCGGTGGCCGGCGGGCTCATGGCGCGTGGAGTCGCCCCGGCGGCGGCACTGACCTTCCTGCTGGCCGCGCCCGCGATCAACCCCGTGGTGCTGGTGGCCACCGCGGTGGCCTTTCCGCGGAACCCGGAGATGGTCCTTGGGCGCTTCCTCGCATCGATCACCGTGGCGGTGCTCGCCGGGTGGCTGTGGCTGCGGTTCGGCAAGGGCGAGTGGCTGCGGATTCCCCGGCCGCACGCGGACGGGGTCGGCCGCTGGGAGCGGTTCCGGCAGGCCATGCGGCACGACATCATGCACGCGGGAGGTTTCCTGGTGGTCGGCGGGATGGCGGCGGCGACCATCAACGTGATCATCCCCGCGGCCTGGGTCTCCGGGCTCGCCGGAGTGTCCTGGCTGTCGGTGCTGACCCTCGCGGTCCTGGCCGTCCTGATGTCCATCTGCTCGGAGGCCGACGCGTTCGTCGCGGCGAGCCTGACGCAGTTCTCGCCCACCGCCAAGCTGGCCTTCCTCGTCGTGGGACCGATGGTGGACCTGAAGCTCATCGCCCTGCAGACCGGGATCTTCGGTCCCCGCTTCGCGATCCGGTTCGTTCCGCTGACCTTCGTGCTCGCCGTGGCCGTCAGCGCACTCGTGGGATGGGGACTGTGGTGACCAAGGCGGCGCAGAACCTGCTGCTGATCCTCGTCGGAGCCGCGGCGCTGTGGATCACAGTGGCCACCGATGAGTACCTCAACTACGTCAAACCCGGCTTCCGCGTCCTGCTCGTCGCCGCCGCCGTGGCGCTCGTCGTGCTCGGGGCCGTCGGCGTACGCCGTGACTGGCGGGACGACGAGGACCAGGACCGCCAGGACGGCGAAGACGGCCATGGCCAGGACCCTGACGGCGACCACGACCACGGCCGCGGGCCGCGGGTGGCGTGGCTGCTCTGTCTTCCGGCCCTGGCGATCTTCCTGATCGCGCCTCCGGCCCTCGGTTCGTTCACCGCGTCCCGCGACAACGCGCGGTCGGCGGTGCCCCCTCCCCCACCCGGCGAGGGATTCGGCGCGCTGAAGCCGGCGTCCTCGGGCGCCCCCACGGACATGACCCTGGGCGAGTTCATCGGACGGTCCTTCGAGGCGCAGACGGGCGATCCCGCGGCGATGCAGGGCGTCCCGGTGCGGCTGACCGGCTTCGCCACGCCGCGTGAGAAGGGAAACTGGCACCTCAACCGGCTCCGGATGAGCTGCTGCGCGGGCGACGCGATCGCCTTGCGGGTCGTCGTGCACGGCGCTAATCCGCCGCCGGCCGACTCATGGGTGCAGGTGGTGGGCACGTGGACGCCGCCGACGGCCGGCAGGGTGGCGACCGGCGTGCACGAGCTGACCGCGACGAGCGTCCTTCCGATCAAGAAGCCGCGCAACGCGTACGAGCGCTGACCCGCCACCGGATCGGCGCTTCGTCCACGGCTTGTCCGCGATGCCGGAAACCCGATATACATCGGATCACTGGTGCGGGCTGACCCGCTGAGTACGCGGACGGATCGAGGACGCGCGGTGGTGGAACCGGGGATGGTCGGGTGTCTGGGGCGGCAGTGGGCTGAGGCCGGTACGGCATGAGGGTCGCGCTGCACACCCGCATCCGGCCCGGCCGCGTGACCGAGTACGAGGCCGCGCACCGCGAGGTGCCGCAGGAGCTGGCCGCGGCGACCAGCCTGCCGGTCGCCTGGACCCTGGACGGCGCATGACACCGCTCGTCGACGCCCATCACCACGTGTGGGACCTGTCCGTCCGAGATCAGGATTGGATCACCGGTGAGCCGCTCGCTCCGCTGCGCCGCGACTTCTCGCTCGACGACCTGCGCCCGGAGGCGGTCGCCGAGGGCGTGACCGCCACCGTCCTGGTCCAGACGATCACCGTGGCCGGTGAGACGCCGGAGTTCCTCGCTCTCGCCGCCGCCGATGACCTCGTCGCGGGCGTGGTCGGCTGGGTGGACCTGACCGCACCGGATGTCGCGGAGGCGCTGGCCGCGCTGAGGGAACTCCCCGGCGGGCGGTATCTGGCCGGGATCCGGCACCAGGTGCAGGGCGAGCCGGATCCGGACTGGTTGTGCCGTCCGGACGTGCGACGCGGGCTGGGCGCGGTGGCCGGCGCCGGGCTGGCCTACGACCTGCTCACCGTGCCGCACCAGTTGCCCGCCGCCATCCGCACGGCCGCGGCCCTGCCCGAGCTGACCTTTGTGGTGGATCATCTGTCGAAGCCACCGATCGCGACCGGCGAACTGGAGCCATGGGCCGGCCGGATGCGTGAGCTGGCCCGGCTGCCCAACGTCGTCTGCAAGCTTTCCGGCATGGTCACCGAGGCCGACTGGGCCCGATGGCGGGTCCTCGACCTGCGGCCGTACGCCGACGTGGTGCTCGACGCCTTCGGCCCCGAGCGGCTGATGTTCGGTTCGGACTGGCCGGTCTGCCTGCTCGCGGCCTCGTACGGCAGGGTCGTCGGGGCGGCGCGCGAGCTCACCGCGGGTCTGTCCGCGGCCGAGCGGGACGCGGTGTTCGGCGGGACGGCCATCCGCGCCTACGGTCTGAACCCGCCGGCCGCGGCGCCTCTTGACCCCAAGCGCGGTTGAGGTCTCATGCTGGCCGCATGACCCTCACTCGCGTCGAACTCGACTATCTGAGCACGCAGCGCCTGGGGCGGCTGGCGACCGTCGGGCCCAAGGGCGACCCGCAGAACAACCCCGTCGGCTACCGCTACAACGCCGAGACCGGCACGATCGACATCGCCGGGTTCGACATGGGCGCCAGCCGCAAGTTCCGGAACGTCCAGAACAACGGGCA
>NZ_JABVEB010000374.1 GCF_014323665.1 Actinomadura sp. HBU206391
TGGGCGCCGGCCGCCGGCTTGGTCTCACGCGGCTGCGGGGCGGCCGTCTTCGGCCGGGCGTCCGGGCGTGCGGGGCCCCCCGGAGCCGGCCGCGTTCCCGTCGTGGCCTTCCCGGCCTTGGTGTCCTCTGGGCGCCCCCGCCCGGACCTCGGCGAACGCGTGGTCGTCGTGGTCATGCCGTGCCTCCTCGTTCCCTCGCCCGCGGGCCCCTCGGCGCGGCGCGCTCACGCGCCTCGCCCATGGGCCCGCTCCCCGTTTCCCGGATCCGCTCGGCGGCGCGCAGGCGCGCCGACGCGGCTCGCGGATTTGTCGTCGTCTCGTCGTCTGCGGGCTGCTCGGCGCCGCGGGTGAGCAGCCGGAACCTGGGCTCGCGGTCCGGAAGCGGCACCGGCAGACCCGGCGGTGTCGTGTCGGCCGCGGCGGCGGCGAACACGCGTTTGGTGATCCGGTCTTCGAGGGAGTGATAGGAGAGAACGGCCACGCGCCCGCCCACGGACAGTGCGTCCATGGCGGCGGGCAGCGCGCGCTCCCAGATGCTCAGTTCGGCGTTCACCTCGATGCGCAGCGCCTGGAAGGTACGCTTCGCCGGGTTTCCCCCGGTACGTCGGGTCGCAGCCGGTATCGCGGTGCGGACCACGTCGGCGAGCCGTCGCGTGTACGTGAAGGGCTCCCGCCCGCGCTCTCGCACGATCGCCGCGGCGACGCGGCGCGCGTAACGCTCCTCCCCGTACACCCGAAGGATGCGCGCGAGGTCCTCGGCGGTGTAGGTGTTCACCACCTCGGCCGCGGTCACCCCTCGCGTCTGGTCCATTCGCATGTCCAGTGGGGCGTCGTGGGAGTAGGCGAATCCGCGCTCGGCCTCGTCGAGCTGCGGGGAGGACACGCCCAGGTCGAAGAGCACGGCCTGCACCGTGTCGATGCCCAGATCGGAGAGCACCTGGGGCAGCTCGTCGTAGACGGCGTGGGCGAGGGTGACGCGGTCGCCGAAGGCGGCGAGCCGCGCACGGGAACGTTCGAGCGCGGTGGTGTCGCGGTCCAGGCCCACGAGCCGGAGCCGTGGATGCGCCTGGAGCATCGCCTCGGCGTGACCGCCGAGGCCCAGTGTCGCGTCGACGTACACGGGGGCGCGTCCACCGGGGCCGGGGTCGGCCAGCGCGGGAGCCAGCAGCGACATGACGCGACCGAGCATGACCGGTACGTGACCGGACCTGGCCGTGTTGTCGTCACTGTGCATCTCGTCACCCCCTGGTGGCGCCACCGCTCGCGGACTGTGGCTGCTTCCCCGCTCGCCTGCGGACCGGCTCTGAGGCGATGGCTTCCCTCGTCGCGTGCTCGCTCGTCCCTCGCTCCGCGCGCTCCTCAGTCCAGCCATCACCGCCGCCCCTCGGCTCGCTCAAGGGTCGCCGGTCGCCGGAGGCCTCGCCCGGCCAGGTCCCCATCCGCTGCCCTGAGGAAGTCCCCGCGAGGATGCGGGGTGCCACCTGGCGCCGGGGAAGCTGCGCCAGCTGACGCGGAGAGCGGGTGGAGACCTGGCCGAACGTGGGCCGGCTCCGGTCGTGAGACCGACGACTCGAACCGTCATAGAACCCCGGGCAACACCTCCTCCGACAGGTCGGAGAACTGCTGCTCCTGCTGTTCGAGATAGGTGTCCCAGGCCTGGGAGTCCCAGATCTCCAAACGCGTGTTGGCCCCTATCACGGCGCAGTCCCTCGTCAGCGCCGCGTAGTTGCGCAGTGCCGCCGGAATCGTGATCCGCCCCTGCTTGTCCGGAACCTCATCGGACGCGCTGGCGAAGAAGACCCGGCTGTAGTCCCGCACGGCCTTCGCGGTGACCGGCGCGGTGCGAAGCGCCTCGGTGATGCGCTGGAACTCCGCCATGGGGAAGACGTACAGGCAGCGTTCCTGGCCCTTTGTGATCACCAATCCCCCCGACAGCTCCTCGCGGTACTTGGCCGGCAGGAAAAGTCGTCCCTTTTCGTCGAGGCGCGGTGAATGGGTACCGAGAAACACCGGCCCCACCTCCCGTGCCCCGTGGAGCACTACCGCCCTCCACGGCGCACCACTGTACTCCACTCTTCCCCACCGTCAACTGTCAAAACACCCGTCTCAGCCCGCGTCGTCCAGCGAAAGCACAGGTCAGCCGCGGTGGAGCGGAATGGAGCGGCGCACAGCGGCCATGACGTAGCGCACTGTGTCAAGCGGCCGAGCTGAGTGGAAATCGTCCTCGTTCCACGTCCGGGGAGTGACAGGGACGCCGGTGCGGCAGAGTGGTGCAGCAAAATGACCCCGGGAGAAGTGACTTCATGGACCCCCCGCACCACGCCCGCCGGACCGACGCGCCAACATCGCTAACGAACGTCCGACGACGTACTGTCGGTAAGGCACACAAAGTGGGTGACATCGCTCGGCTCGCTACGAGGACGGATGGCGACATGAGGGCGAATAACGACCGCGGCCGCTTGAGCGGCTGAGGAGGGTTAGTGGCAGTAAGCACGCAAGGCGACATCGGCCGTGGGCTGGACGGGCTGGCGGAGGTCGCGAGCAAGATCCGTGGGGCCATCGAATCGGTCATCGAAGGCAAGCCGGACGTCGTACGGCTGGCGCTCACGGTCCTGCTGGCGGAGGGGCATCTGCTGATCGAGGATGTGCCGGGGGTCGGCAAGACGATGCTCGCCAAGGCCCTCGCCCGATCGGTCGACTGCTCGGTACGGCGGGTGCAGTTCACCCCGGACCTCCTGCCCAGCGACATCACCGGGGTCAGCGCCTACAACCAGGAACTGCGGGAGTTCGAGTTCAAGCCGGGCCCGGTGTTCGCCAACATCGTCGTCGGCGACGAGATCAACCGCGCTTCGCCCAAGACGCAGTCGGCCCTGCTGGAGTGCATGGAGGAGCGTCAGGTCACCGTCGACGGCACCACGTACGTCCTCGAACGCCCGTTCATGGTGGTGGCCACCCAGAACCCCGTGGAGATGGAGGGCACCTACCCCCTGCCCGAGGCACAGCGGGATCGGTTCACCGCGCGGATCTCGATGGGCTACCCGGACCCCGGCGCCGAGCTGGAGATGCTCGACGTGCACGGGCAGTCCTCACCGCTCGACGGGCTCGTGCCCGTGGCCTATGCCAGCGATGTCCGCGACCTCATCGAGGTCGTCCGGCGGGTGCACGTCGCCACCCCGGTGAAGCACTACGCGATCGACCTGGTCACGGCCACCCGTAACCACCCGGAACTGCGTCTCGGCGCCTCTCCCCGGGCCACCCTGCACCTCGTCCGGGCCGCACGGGCGCACGCCGCGCTGAACGACCGGGACTACGTGCTGCCCGACGACCTGCAGGAGCTCGCGGTCCCGGTGCTCGCGCACCGGCTGCTGCCCAGTTCGGAGGCCCAGGTGGAGCGCCGGTTGCCGGAGCAGGTCGTCGCCGATCTCGTCGATCGCGTACCGGTACCGGACGGCCGGCGCGGCTGACTCGCGCATCGAGGGTGAGCGCGCCCGCGCCGCCCGCGGGACAAGACAGTGCCGGCCGCGAGGTCAGTAGGTCGGCCCGATCCTGGACAAGAGGATGAAGAGGACAATCGCCGCCCTCACCACACGAGGCCGATCCTTCGCCGCCGCCGGTGTGACGGCGATCCTGTGCGCGTTCCTCCTCGGCGAACGGGACCTGCTCAGAGCCGGCGTGCTCGTCCTCGCGCTGCCGCTGCTCTCGGCCGTCACCGTCTCCAGGACCCGCTATCGCCTCGCCTGCGCCCGGCGGCTCGGCCCGTGCCGGCTGTCGGTCGGCCATGAGGCGCAGGTCGACCTGCGCCTGGAGAACGTGTCGCGGCTGCCGACCGGACTGCTGCTGGTCGAGGACCGGGTGCCGTACGCCCTGGGCGCCCAGGCCCGGTTCGTGCTGGATCGCATCGAGCCGCACGGCGCTCGCGAGCTCACCTACCGGGTCCGCTCCGACGTGCGGGGCCGGTACAAGGTGGGTCCGCTGTCGGTCCGGCTCGCCGACCCCTTCGGGCTGGTCGAGCTTGACCGGTCGTTCAGCCTCTCGGACACGCTCACGGTGACGCCCGCGCTGGTCCCCCTGCCGCGCGGCCGGGTGTCCGGGGCCTGGACGGGCAGCGGGGAGAGCCGGGCCCGTACGGTGTCCAGCACCGGCGACGACGACATCGCCCCACGCGAGTACCGGCAGGGTGATGACCTGCGGCGCGTGCACTGGCGCTCGACCGCGCGTTATGGCGAGCTCATGGTGCGGCGTGAAGAGCAGCACTGGCAGAGCAGCGGCAGCGTGTTCCTGGACACCCGGCGTCGCGTGCACCGGGGTGAGGGGCCGGCCTCCTCCTTCGAGCAGGCGGTGTCGGTGACC
>NZ_JABVEB010000375.1 GCF_014323665.1 Actinomadura sp. HBU206391
AGCGCCCCGGCCCCACCCGCCGGTCAGCATGACGCCAGCCCGCCCGATTCGGGCGCCCGAAAACTGCCAAGCCGCATCAGTCCTGCACAGTTGCTCATTAGCCGCAGAGGACCGTGGGGGTATGTTGGCCGTGGTGTGCCGGGAAGCCTGGTCGGCGGTTCTGACCGCGACGCTTTCGGAGGCCAGTATGAGCAGCAACACCGTAATCACCACCACAGGCCTCACCAAGCACTTCGGCCCCGTGATGGCATTGGACGATCTGAATGTCCAGATCGTCCATGGGGAGATCTTCGGGTACCTCGGACCGAACGGATCGGGTAAAACCACCACTATCCGGCTGCTGCTGGACTTCCTGCGCCCCACAGCAGGCACCTCGCAGGTCCTCGGCGGCTCAGGCGCCGACCCACGCATCCGCGCCAGACTCGGGTATCTGCCCGCCGACCTGCATATCGACCCGCGCTATACCGCAGCCGACCTGATCGACTTCTACGGCCGGCTACGCGGAGGGCATGACGCCGCCTGGGTGGCGGAACTGCTGGAACGGTTCGATCTCGACCCAGACCGCCGAGTCGGCGAGTTGTCGACGGGCAACCGCCGCAAAGTCGGCATCGTGGCGGCCGTCGCGCACCGGCCCGAGTTGCTGATCCTGGACGAGCCCACCTCCGGTCTCGACCCGCTTCTGCAGCACGAGTTCCAGGTCCTGCTCCGTGAACTGACCGCCGGCGGTGCGACGGTGTTCCTGTCCAGCCACGTCCTGCCCGAGGTCGAACTCCTCGCCCACCGGGTGGCGATCCTGCGGCATGGCAGGCTGGTGACGGTCGCCGGAATCGATGAACTGCGGCGCCAGGCCCGTCAGCGCATCGACCTCCATCTGGCTCGAGAACCCGACCCCGATGCCTTCACCGGGCTACCGGGAGTGGTGGAAGCCGATGTCACCGGCGCCGTGGCGCGGATCGTGGTCGAGGGCTCGGCTGCCGAGGTCATCAAGGCCGCAGCGCCTCTGGAGGTGGTGCGGGTCGTCAGCCACGACGCCGACCTCGATGAGGTCTTCCTGAGGTACTACCAGGAGGCCGGACAGCCATGACCGCCGCAGCGCGTCTCCTCACCGACCGCCGACGCTCACTGCTGTGGTGGGCGGCGGGCATGACGGCCCTCGTCGCCTTCACCGTGTCGCTGTACCCATCGCTGAAGAACCAGACCTCCGTCGAAGACCTGATGCGCGACCTGCCCGAGACCTTCCGCACGATGGTCGGCTACCAGGCCGGTGTTCCGCTCACCTCACCTGCGGGTTTCCTCCACGCCCGCCTGTTCGCCACCGTGCTGCCAGTGGTGGTCCTGGTCTTCGGCATCGGCGCCGGAGCCCGTGCCATCGGCGGCGCCGAAGAAGACGGCACCCTCGAACCCCTGCTCGCCAACCCCATCAGCCGAACCCGCCTCGCCACCGAACGCTACCTCGCCACCATCGCACTACTGGCCACCGTCGTGGTGGTGTTCACTCTCGCCGTCATCGCCTTGGCCCCTTTGTTCGGCGCCCTCAGCGGGATCTCCCCCACCAACCTGCTCACGGCCTGCGCGGCCGTGTTCACCCTCGCGCTGCCGCACACCACCCTCGCCTACACCATCGGCGCCGCCACCGGGCGCCGCGGCCCCGCCACCGCGATCGCCGCCGCCATCGCCGTAAGCGGCTACCTCATCCAGAACCTGCTCAGCACACAGGGCACCGCCAAAGTCGTCCGCGCATTGAGCCCATGGCACTGGTACCTCGACCAGAACATGCTCGCCCAAGGACCCAGCGCGCTCGCTTTGTGGGCACCACTCCCGGTCACCGCCCTCCTGTTCGCGATCGGCCTGGCCGTCTTCCGCCGCCGAGACCTCCGCTAGCATTGCCCGCTGCCCTCGACTACCAGAAGCACATGATGAGCTTGGAGCGACCCACGACCGTGGCCCATCTGGGCGTGGGTCCGATCGAGTACCGGCTGGAACCCCGCGGCGAGCCAACCGTCGTGGTGTTCCACGAAGGTCCTCGCCACCCTCACGCTCGAGCACCGGGCGAGCCTGGTCGCGATCTTTCCCCACATGCGCTCCGGCCATGGCTTCCTCAACGACCTGCGCACGACAGGAACAGGCGAGCCGAGAATCCCAAAGATGGACCGGGACCAGACCATGCGCGTGAACGGCGGCCAGCCCATCCCGCTGCGGCAACCGCAGCGACGTCATTGCGGACCAGCGCGGCGAACACGCCGATCACTACTGATAGCACGAGCACCGACCGGTCGTGGCCTGCGTTCCGAACGCCCACGTCGCCACAGACAGCCGACGATCACGGTGACGAAACCCACCGGGATGGCCAGGTTCATCGCCCCAGCCTCACCACAGGCACGCGCTAGAATTCCGGTGGGTGCGCCGGGAAGTCTGGTCGGCAGTGTCGTTCCTGTGCCAGGAGTGCGCCATGCCGAACCATCCGATCTTCTGTCCGCCGTTCGGAGCGCTAGAGACAGTCGTGGACCCGGCCGCCGTTCAAAAGCACGGGTTGGTGTCGCTGTTGGCGCACAGCCCTAAACGGCCGATCACCGCACCCTCCTCTGTCCTGTGCAAGACCCGACCGTGGAGTGCTCATGCCTGCCTCCCCGCCTGACCCGGCTGCCGTCTCTCCTCTTCCCGGCCCTGACGCCGAGACCAAGACCGAATTGCTTTGGCTACTCGCCGACGGTGCAACTCAGAGCGTCAACTGGTACGCCCCATCGGACGACCGGTTCGCCGCCGTGGTCACACGTATTGCGTTGAGCGATCAAATATGGCTCTTGCGTTGCATCGGCTGGTTGCGCAACACCGAGGCGCTTGCCCCAGCCGGGATCATCGTGGCTGCCGAACTCGTCCGGGCCCGCTTGGGGAGCGGGAAAGGCGACAACCGGGGCATCATCAACATCATGCTGCGGCGCCCCGATGAGCCGGGGGCCCTGCTCGGCTATTGGGTCGCCGCCTATGGACGACCCGTGCCCAAGCCCGTTCAACGCGGTGTAGCCGACGCGGTCAAAAAGCTGTACAGCGCACAGGCGGTGGCCGAATATGACCATCATGGCCGAGGTCTGCGCTTCGCCGACGTCCTGTCCATCGTCCGACCCAGACCCGTCTCACCCCAACAAGCCACGCTTTTCCGACAACTGATCAACGACCGTGTCCCCCGCAGCAGCACCCCCGATTTCTCCGCTGCTGCGCCACCTGCCGACCCGTCCTTGGGCGCGGTTCTGCGCACGGCAGCCCACACCGGGCGGCTGCCCTTCTGACAGTGTCGGCAGCGCGGGTTCGCCACTGAACTGGTCATACGCCGATCGAGCCTGACGGCCTGACTAACGAGGTGATCGGACACCCGACCGGAGCTCTCGGAAACGCCCAGCCGGGGCGTCATCGGTATCAGGGTCCTGTTTGGGATGCAGAGCGATCCAGCCGAACCCTGCACCACCACGAGATACACCGGACGTAGCGCCATGAGAACCGACAGCGCCCCATCCACCTATGACACCGCAGTCGAATAACCTCGAGACCGTCCCTCAACCGCACGTCAGCACCGGTGACATAGTTCTCGGCGCCCACACCGCCGCATATCAAAGTCAGATAGGGATGGGCTGCCTGGATTCGGGCCTCGAATCGACGGATTAAAAGTCCGCTGTAACGGTTCAACTGGTACGACGACGGTCTCGATTCACCGACCACACGCGGACTTATTCTCTTGGAGATAAATGGCGGACCTAGAGCAGGAGCGGTCGGCTATCGTGGCGTCGTGTTGGTGTGTCCTGATGGCTGTACCACGGCAATGTCAGACGTGGCGTGCCGGCGTAGGAGCAGCATCGCCGCGTCATCGGATATGGGTCCACCAACATGGTCAAGAAGGTCGGTGCGCAACTCCTCCAGTGCCGTCTGCGGATCGGCGGCCGTGAGCGCCTTTACCCGCTCCACCAAGGGATAGAATTCCCTCAATGCGTTACGTGCCTCAATGACTCCGTCGGTGTAGAGCAGGATCTGGTCGCCGTCCGCGAATGGAAGCCGGTATGGCTCGGGGCTGCAGGAGCCCGGCGAGACCACACCGAGCGGAGGGGACTGCATTTTCGGTTCGGCGAGGCTGACCTGACCGTCGCAGCGCAGGAGCAGAGGCGCGGGATGACCGAAGTTGAGCAAGATGATCTCACCATCGTGCACCTCTGCGAGGATCGCGGTGACAAATCGTTCCCCGCCGAGATGACGGTCGAGGCTCGTCTCGAGCCGGTCTCCCACCCCGGTCAGTTCGATCTCGTCATAAGCCGCTTCACGAAACGCTCCCAGTACCCAGGC
>NZ_JABVEB010000376.1 GCF_014323665.1 Actinomadura sp. HBU206391
GGCGGTGAGAATGCAGGCGAGCATGCGCACCGCGGTGGTCTTGCCGTTGGTCCCCGTCAGCGCCAGCCAGGGTGCGGCGCCGGGCCCGCGCAGTCGCCAGGCCAGCTCCACCTCGCCGAGGACCTGGACGCCGGCTTCGGCCGCGGCCGTGAGCAGCGGGGCGTCGGGCCGCCAGCCGGGCGAGGTGACGACGATCTCGGTGCCGGCCGGCAGGGTCTCGCCGTCGCCCAAGCGCACCATGATGCCCTGGCGCTCGAGTTCGGCGGCCTGTTCTCTGCGCGGCTCGTCGTCACGGGCGTCCACGATCGTGACGCGCGCGCCGCGCTCGGCCAGGACGCGGGCGGCGGCGAGTCCCGACACCCCGAGCCCGGCCACGCACACCGCCGTGCCCGGCCGGACGGCCTCGCCGCCGGCCGCCTCGCTCCGCCCGCTCGCCCCGGGCCGATCGTCTCGGCCATGGGGCGAAGGCCCGCGGGCATCGCTCACTTGGGCACCCATTCGAGATAGAACACGCCGAGGCCGATGGCGACGAACAGCGCCGACATCAGCCAGAACCGCACGACGATGGTCGTCTCGGCCCAGCCGGACAACTCGAAGTGGTGCTGCAGCGGGGCCATCTTGAACACCCGTTTCCCGGTGGCCTTGAAGCCGCCGACCTGGATGATCACCGACAGGGTGATGATCACGATCAGGCCGCCGAGGATGGCGAGCAGGAACTGGGTGCGGGTGGTGATCGCCAGGCCGACGAGAACGCCGCCGAGCGCGAGCGAGCCGGTGTCGCCCATGAAGATCTTCGCGGGGGGCGCGTTCCACCACAGGAAGCCGAAGACGCCGCCGAGCACCGCCGCCGCCACGACGGCGAGGTCGAGCGGGTCCCGGACGCTGTAGCAGTTCGGCGCGAGGGCGTTGTCGAAGCAGCTGTTGCGCAGCTGCCAGTTGCCGATGATCACATAGGCGGCGAGCACCATGCCGGCCGGCCCGGCCGCGAGACCGTCGAGGCCGTCGGTCAGGTTGACCCCGTTCGAGACGCCCTGGATCAGGATCAGCGCCCAGATCACGAACAGGTAGGGGCCGATCGAGGGGCCGAAGTCGCGCAGGAACGACAGGTGCGTCGTCGCGGGCGTGACGTCGTAGCCGTTGGGGAAGCTGAGCACGCCGATCGAGAAGACGACGCCGATCAGCACGATGCCGATCGCCTTGGCGCCGCTGCGCAGGCCGAGGCTGCGCTGCTTGAAGACCTTGATGTAGTCGTCGACGAAACCGACGACGCCGAGACCGACCATGAGCATCAGCACCAGCCCGCCCGACCAGGTGGGCGGGGTCGCGGTGAGCAGATGCGCGGCGGCGTAGCCGATCACTGAGCCGACGACGAACACCGCGCCGCCCATGGTGGGCGTGCCGCGCTTGTTGAGATGCGCCTGGGGGCCCTCCTCGCGGATCATCTGCCCGTATCCCAGCCGGGAGACGAGCCGGATCCACACCGGGGTGCCGACGATGCCGATGAACAGGGACACCGCCGAGGCGATGAGGATGTTGGTCACGCGTCCCCCCTCGGCCGGTCGTCGCGCGAGTCGTCGAGCAGCGCCTGGGCGACCCTTTCGAGCCGTGCGACGCGGGACCCCTTGACCAGTACGACGTCCTGCGGCCGGAGCCGCTCGTTCAGCGCCGCCACCGCGGCGCCGACGTCATCCACCTGTACACACTCTCCCGTCCATGACCCGACTTGCTTGGCTCCCTCGAGCAACGGCGCCGCGTTGCGCCCGACGACGATCAGCCCGGCGAGGCCGCATCGCGCGGCATATTGCCCGATCTTCTCGTGCTCCGTGACCGAGGCGGAGCCGAGCTCCGCCATTTCCGCCAGCACGGCGTAGGCGCGGCGAGGACCCGCCCCCGAGCCCCGGGCCATGTGCCGGAGGGCGTCGAGCGCCGCCCGCACCGACTCGGGGTTGGCGTTGTAGGCGTCGTTGACGATCGTTACGCCGTCGTCCCGCTCGCCGACCTCCATGCGCCACCGGCTCACCGTGGTGGCCTCCGACAGCGCCTCGGTGATCTCGTGCAGCGGCATGCCGGTCTCACGGGCGGCCGCGGCGGCCGCGAGCGCGTTGCCGACGGTGTGCGAGCCGTGCAGACGCATCGACACCGGCAGTGTGCCCTCGGGGGTGACCAGCGAGAAACGCGGCCGTCCCGCCTCGTCCAGCCACTCCTCGGTCGCGCGCACGGTCGCGTCGGGCGCCCGGCCGAAGGTGACGATGCGCGCGGGCGTACGGGCGGCCATCGTGCGGACGAGCGGGTCGTCGGCGTTGAGGATCGCTGTGCCGCCCGGGGGAAGCGCCTCGACGAGCTCGCCCTTGGCCCGGGCGACCATCTCCTGGCTGCCGAACTCGCCGATGTGGGCGGTGCCCACGTTGAGGACCACGCCGATCCGCGGCGGGGCCACCTCGGTGAGGTAGGCGATGTGGCCGATCCCGCGGGCGCTGTACTCGAGGACGAGATAGCGGGTGTCCTCGTCCGCGCGCAGCGCCGTGAGCGGGTGTCCGATCTCGTTGTTGAACGAGCCGACCGGCGCCACCGTGGGACCGCGGCGGGCCATGAGCTGGGCGATGAGGTCCTTGGTCGAGGTCTTGCCGGACGATCCGGTGACCCCGATCACGGTGGCGTCGGGCAGCCGGGCCACGACCTCGCGAGCGAGGACCCCGAGCGCCTTGACCACGTCGTCGACCACGACGGCCGGGACGCCGTCCGGCGGGCGTTCGGCCAGCACTCCGGCCGCGCCTGAGGCGACGGCCGCGGCGGCGAAGTCATGGCCGTCGGATCGCTCGCCCCGGACCGCGACGAACAGCGCGCCGGGCCGGACGGCCCGGGAGTCGATGACGACGGGCCCCGTGACGGTGCGGCCGGCGTCGGCCCCGTGCGCCGTGCCGCCGGTGATCTCGGCGATCTTCGCGAGCGAAAGTGGGATCACGCCCGGCCCCCCCGTTCCCCGCGGTGCGGTCCGTCGCCTCGCCGGTCGCGCAGGGCGGCCCGTACGACCTCGCGATCGTCGAAGGGGAACACCTCGCCGCCGACGTACTGGCCCTGCTCATGGCCCTTGCCGGCCACGATCACGACATCGCCCCGGCGGGCCCGGCCGACCGCCAGCTCGATGGCGGCCGCCCGCTCGGGCTCCACGATGACGTGGGCGCGCTCGCTCTGCGGCACCTTGAGGCCGCCTTCGACCATGGCCGCGAGGATGCCGAGGGGATCCTCGGACCGCGGGTTGTCGTTGGTGAAGATCGCGATGTCGGCCAGCCTGGCGGTGGCCTCGCCCATGAGCGGTCGCTTGCCCCTGTCCCGGTCGCCGCCACAGCCGAGCACGGCGATGAGCCGCCCCTCGGTGACCGGCCGCAGCGCGGTGAGCACGGCCTCGACCGCCCCGGGCTTGTGCGAGTAGTCGACCAGCGCCACGAAGTCCTGGCCCTCGTCGACCCGTTCCAGCCGGCCGGGGACGCCGGTGAGCGAGGCGACCCCGTGCACGGCCGTCTGCAGCGGGATCCCCGCCTCGACCAGCGCCACGATCGCCGCGAGGGCGTTGGCCACGTTGAACGGGCCGGGCAGCTGGACGGCGGCGTCGGCCTCGATCCCGCCGGGGCCGACGATCCGGAAGACGCTGCCGTCGGCGCCGAGGCGGACGTCGTCGGCCCGCCAGTGCGCCGAGGGATCGCCCGCCGCCGAGAAGGTCGTCATCGGCACCTCAGAGACGTCCAGCAGCGTCTGCCCGTACACGTCGTCGAGGTTCACCACGCCGACCCGGCAGTAGTCCGGAGTGAACAGCCGGGCCTTGGCCTCGAAGTAGGCCTGCATGGTCGGGTGGTAGTCGAGATGGTCCTGGGACAGGTTCGTGAAGACCGCGACCTCGTAGAAGGCGCCGCCGACCCGCCCCTGCTCCAGCGCGTGGCTGGAGACCTCCATCGCGGCGGCGCCGACCTGGCGCTCGCGCATCATGGCGAAGATCGCGTGCAGGTCGGTGGCCTCGGGGGTCGTCAGCGAGCTCTCCAGCCGGGTGTCGCCGATCCGGGTCTCCACGGTCCCGATCACCCCGGTCTCGGCCCCGGCCACCCGGAGGCCCGCCTCCAGCAGATAGACGGTGGTCGTCTTGCCGCTGGTGCCCGTGACCCCGATCAGCGTGAGGTCACGCGCCGGCTCGCCGTACACCCACGCGGCGGCGGTGCCGAGCCTCGCCCGTACGTCGCCGGTCAGGAGCACCGGCAGCCCGGTGCGCTCGGCGCGCTCACGGCCGGC
>NZ_JABVEB010000377.1 GCF_014323665.1 Actinomadura sp. HBU206391
AGCCGCAACAACCTCGCCAGCGTGCTGCGTGCTCTGGGGCGGTTGGAGGAGGCCGAAGCCGAGCACCGTGCCGTACTGGAGGCGCGAGTGCGGGCGCTGGGTCCTGAACACCCCGCAACCTTGACCAGCCGCAACAACCTCGCCGGTGTGTTGGGTGATCTGGGGCGGTTGGAGGAGGCCGAGGCCGAGCACCGTGCCGTACTGGAGGCGCAGGTGCGGGTGCGGGGTCCCGAACACCCCGCAACCTTGGCCAGCCGCAACAACCTCGCCAGCGTGCTGCGTGCTCTGGGGCGGTTGGAGGACGCGGAAGAGTAGTCGGCGGCAGCGACAGCAATACCGGTCGCACGCAGAATATGCACGGATGGCGGCACTTAGCGCGGAGAGCAGCGCTCACTCCAGCCCAGTTCAGAAGCGTCGATGGGATATGTTTAATACCGCTCTTGAAAACCGCTGGGTGTGCCCGTCCCGTGCCCGTTAGAGCGGGCAATCAGGGGCACGTGCGGCCACTAACGGTGATGTCACCACGTCGGTGTAGGTCAATGGCACCGCAGGTGAGCGACGAGGGCTGGAAGTGATTTCCCAAGCTAATGTTCAAGACGATCGCCGTAGGTGGCTGGGCATCGTTCGGGATCGGGGACTCTCACTGCCGCCCCCGCTTCCGCTCCTCGGGCCGTGGCCGGCCCTGCGGTACGGGTCGGAGTTGCCCTCGAAATGCCAGGGTTCTGTCCAGATCAGGACGTCTGCTGTACATCAGGGAGTACAGCAACATCACCGCACACCGCCTCACCTGCCCGTACGCCAACATACGCCCGCACCAGCGCGGCGAGGATTCGACCTCGGGGCTGCCGATAGTTCGCATCGAGGTGGTACGGCGCGAGCAGGGCATCGGCCGGACGAGCGCGAAGCGAGGGTCTCGCGGCCGGCCTCGCGGCCCCCGGCCTCCCGCAGGCCGGAGCGCACGCCCGCGCGGATCCGTCTGTCACACGATCTCGCCGTTCGCGCGGGCGCACCCTCCGGAGCGATCGCGACGGGCGGCGTATCTGAAGGTCGCTTCGCGGCCCAAAGACGGTTGAGCCGACGCCGGGTAGTACTTCGGCCATACCAAGTTCAGCATATATCTGCCGTGCTCTCCCAGAGCGCAGGACTATTACGTGGTGTAAGCCATGCTGATGGAGGCCGATCGTGGCAAAGCTGACAGAGGAGCAGCGGAAGGCCCGAGCGCTCGCAAGGGCGAAGCGCGAAGCATTAGCCGCCGAGGAGGAAGACCGGCGAGAACGCGAGAAGCGGGCGCAGTGGAGGCGTGATGGCACCTATATGACCCGCGAAGAGCTGGAAGCTGGTGTTCCTTGCCGAGGTTGCGGCGAACCGATCATCGACGGCTTGGGCAGCTTTCCCGGAACGATGTACCTCACTCCTGAGCAGAAAGTCGAGTATGAGAAGGAAGAAGCTCGATACCGCCAACGGCACGGAGACTGCAAAGCTCATCGATGGACTATGGGGGGATCGCGCACTCACCACTGTGGGTTCTGCTGTCCGCCACCTCCTCTGAGTCAGCGTCAAATTGAAGCGATTAGCAAGATCCTGGTACCTGCAGTAGCCAGACGAACGACGAAGGACGATCTTGACGACTGGGACCTTACACTTACCTGCGATCACGTGGTTCGTGTGCAGGCGCATCGAAGCAATAGGCACTACTCGGCTCGGGTCTTGGATTGCCCAGAATGTAATGACAGACGCGGTGTGGTGACTCAACAACGCATCGGACCATCTGGCGATCGCGCTGGACAGGTTGAGCGTGAAAGACTTACTGCGGAGATTAAGTCTGCTGAAGAAAAACTGCGTCGCCAGCGTAGAGCTATGGAGAAGACGGAAGAAGCCATCCGCGCTCTGTCTGACCAGCTTGGAGGCATCCAGAAATGATGTAATCCAGTTCGCATTTGCTGCTGCGACTGTCGGGGCTGGCGCCGATCAGCGACGGGTCGACGCATCGGGCGAGGTCGAAGGGCTTCGGTATCCCGATCATTGCCGAGTTTTGGTGTTGTAGACCAGTGCCAGCCACGGCGAGACGCCCGTTGGGACGGGTGATCGAGGCCGGCCGCTGTCGCTCTGTCGGTCAGGGCGTTTCGTCTGCCCCTCACAGCGCCCAGGCGGACGCGGCGTCCTGGGTGTCGTAGATCATTCGCACGGGGACCTTCATGATCTTAAGTTCGTTGGCGATCGCCCAACGGTGGACCCCGTTGACCAGGTAGGGCATTCCGCTCGCGGACGCGCATGCCTCCAGCGCATATTCGCAGGCGATGCCGCCAGCCGCTTTAATACGGGACCGCAGTTCCTCGCGCGGTACCTCACAGCGTCCCTCAGTCCAGGTAGCGGACCTGGCCGCCCACTCCCGTACGCTCGGCGACCCGGGAATGCCGTGGATCCAGTCACCGACCTCCGCAACCGCGCGTAGCTCGTGGCCGCCGCAGGGGCAAGATTCGGAATCGCGGGTCATACCCTGATCATCTCGCCGTTCAGGCCCGCACGCATCTTCGCGACTTGCGCGCAAGTGCTCAGAAAAGGTGCTGGCAGGGGCAGACACCCAACTCGCGCGGGATTGCTGTACAGCACAGAAGTACAGCAACGGCTCCTCACTATGGCTCACATTGAACTCACTGCTACGCACCCGGCGAGCTTGCGGAGCTCGCGATCGGCCAGGAGTGCCGGTGGTTCGCATCGAGGGATCCTGCTGGGACCGTCGGCTTCCTTTGCGCAGCCAGTGTCCGACCTCCACGGAGCGCGTCAAGGGCACCTCCGGCGTCGCTGCGCAATCGGCTTCGCCGCCCCTTGACCCACTCCGCTCCGGCCTGGGGTTCGGGCCTACGACTCAGGAGAATGGGCACGAGGGAGGCAACGCCGGGGCTGGCGCTCGGCTGGATCTTGCTAACACGATTGCTAACAACGGCTCTGGACAGGCGTGGACTTGTGAGGAACCGGCGATGCCTCCGGGATGGCGTTGAGCAGGGCGTGACGTTGATCTCGGACGGCTGTGGACGGTCGTGATCTTTCTACGGATCAAGAGGCGTACGGGAACCAGTCGCATGCACTGATCGTCAATTTAGTGTCCCGTCCGTTGGGCTACGGGGCAGGAAGCCGGTTCGATGCCGGCCGAGGCTTCCTCTCTCGGATGTCTGGCCTTGATCGCACTCACAGTCCTCGGCAACGTCCTGTTGGACATGATCAAGCGCAGGCAGGACGAAGGAGGTACCACAGTGGAGGAAAGCTCCGGCGTAATCCACCTGGTCATTGGCAGCCTCGCGGGTGGCGTCCTCCTGCCCGTTGCCGAGCGTACGGGATGAATGCAGCGACGTGGGCAACCCGCCAACGACTATGACCCGATGACGGCAATAAAAGCAGGGTAAGCGCCCTACGGGTGGTTAACCTGCGGTGAACTACGGGGCCGTGCCCGTTGCGTGCCCGTTGGAGCGGTCACTCCGCGGGACTTCGGCGCTCCGACGCACGTCAGCGCCGCCGCAGGTGAGCGACGAGCGCTGAAAAGTGACTTCCCAAGCTCATGTTTGAGATAATCGCCGTGAGTGGCTGGGCAACGTTCATGTTCGGGGGCTCTCGCCGCCGCGATCACATATGTCGAGAGAATTCCTGTCCTCATGACCTTGCGGTACAGGTATTAAGACCAGGCAGCAAAGATGACTTGTATGATAGCCGCTATTGTGCCGACGATGGTCAAGGCAGTTATAAGTGTCTGCTTTGATTCTATTGTTGCTACCTCGGGTGAGGAGTTCGCAGCTTGAGTTCCTGTCTGTCGATGAGGCCGGGGCGCCGGAGCGCTAAATGTGCGAGGATTACGTCGAATACCGAGGATTCGCAATAGGGCATCGGTCTTATACACCGCATGGGACGGCTCGCGCGTACAGGCCATTAGCCGTCCGTAGGCGCGGTTCTTACATGGGTGGCCCCTGGTTGTCTCCACACCGCAGAGGGTGGGTACTGCACAGAGTTCATAGTAGGCCAACGTCAGGATTGGAAGTACCCAAAGCTGAGGGAGACCAGCTTGCCAAGCCCACACACCTAGCAGTAAGACTGCGCTCCACCATCCGAGAATAATGTTTCGCCGCTTCTGATCTTGGGTCTGCCGTCGTGCCATCGATACCTACTGTCTGCAGGCGCCATGTATTGGCAGGATAGAAGATGGCGAAGGCCCTAGTCTGTGGAATTTGCCAGATTGTTGGTTGAGATGCTGGTGTGACCTATGTGGCCTGAGA
>NZ_JABVEB010000378.1 GCF_014323665.1 Actinomadura sp. HBU206391
AACGATCTTCGTGGTGGTCGCACTCCTGGTGACCGCCGCCACCGTGCGGACGCGCACCGCGTAAGGCCGTGCGGGCCGTCTCGCCCATCGGCGGCGGCCGGTGCGTTCGGATTCTCGTCCCCGTCGCGCGGCGGCAGGTCCGGGTCCCACCTGGGGTCCGGACCTGCCGGTCGCTCTGTCGTCAGATCGCGCCTGTCGCACGTACGGCGTAGCCACCGAGAGCCGGTTCGAGCAGGTCGAAGGCTGTGCGGACCGCGTCCGCGAGAGCCGCGGCGATCTCCTGGTCGCGCCGGCCCTGCAGGGTCTGGCGCATCGTCTCGTCGAAGAGCACCCGGTGGGCCCCGCCGAGCTGCGCCGCCGCCACCCGGGGGTGAATGTCATGAGCGCCGGCGCCTGTCTCGTCCGCGAGCACGATGGCCAGGGCCGCCTCGCGCTGCTCGTGAAACTCCCGCAACCGGGCCAGCAGGGCTGGGCTACCAGTGATCATGCGGGCGAAAGCAGAGCCGGAAAAGCCGATCACCGGGTCATGGCGCGCCACCGCGGCCAGGTAATCCCGCCGCAGCGCGGCCAGCGCGGACTCCCCCGGCGCCCGTTCGGCCACCGCATGCGCCAGGCCCCCGACGAACTCCTCGTGCAGGTCGAGGGCGAGATCCTCCTTGCGCGGAAAGTAGTTGGTGACGGTCATCTTCGCGACCTCCGCGGCCGCCGCCACCTCGGCGATCGTCACCTTGTCGAACCCCCGCTCGAGGAACAAGCGGGTCGCCTGGTCCGAGATCGCCTGCCGGGTCTGCTGCTTCTTCAACGCGCGCAGCCCGATCGTCTCAGTGCTCATGAGGTCCATCGTTTCACGGCTCAGCCTAAATTTGTAGTTGACATATATTTAGGTCTCATCTAATTTTAGCGGCAATGCGCTCCACTGGCCGGGCCGTCTCGGCAGCAGCTCATCGCACGAGGAAGGACACCGCCCTGAACACCACGCACGTCCATGCCGCGGCCACCTCTGTCAACGCCACGCTCGACCCCGCCGAGGATCACCCCATGCCGGCCGACCGCCCGCAGTCGGCGTTCGACGCCGGCGCCGAATTCGACCGCCAGGTGCGCAACCTGCTGGACAAGGGCTATCCCGCACTCACCGGTCTCAGCCCGCAGGCCCTCGCCGAGCTCGTCAGCCCGTTGCGCGTCACGGCCGTGGCCCGGGGCGGGTCGATGCGACCACCTGAGAACGGGCGCGCACCATTCCTGCTGGTCGTCACCAGGGCACTGGCACCGATCGAGCGGTGCATGCCCCTCACCACCCTGGACGGCAAGACCAAGCCCGGCTTCGTCGACCGCTCCTTCGAGCCCGGCGCCATCGAACGGTTCGTTCCCACCCAAGAAGTAGAACTGCCCGATGAGCGCGCATACCTGCTGTTCGACGTCGACCGGGGCGAGGAGTTCTGCGGAGCCGTCCCCAGCCGGGCGATGGCCACCATCGCCCAGCGGCAGCGAACCCTGCTGACCCTCGAGGAGGGCATCGCACTCGTGACCCACCACCCGGCGGCACTCGCCAAGAACAAGTGCTTCTCCCTCGGCGGCTCCCGATGCGGCGACCGTCGCGTTCCCGCGATCTGGATCAGCCAGAACGCCCCCAAGCTCGGCTGGTGCTGGGAAGGCAATCCGCACACCTGGCTCGGCATGGCGTCCGCCGGTGGTCGCGCCGGAGCGTGAAGACCAAGGGGCTGCGGCACTGGCTTGACCGGTTCCGGCTATATGGCGGTGCAGGCCCGAAGAACGCAGCCTGTTTGTACCTATCGCGCACTGAATGCGCAAATTAGCGGGTTCTATAGCCGCGCATGAATCGTTGACACTCACAGCAATGATTAGTTATGCATGGCGAAATGGCATGACCGCCCGCATCTGGAGGCGGATTCGTGAACCGACCCCACACCGGTCACCGCACCCACCTGCCCGGGCCACCCGCGCATCGTGCCCGCCGTACGTATCGGCGTGGGTAGAGCGGAACAGGCGGCCGCCGCCCTGCCACGGGTCGCCCGGATCGCCCAACAGTCCGGACCCGCCCTGCGGAAGGCGTTTCAGCTGCTGTCCGACGGCGCTCTAGTGGGACCGGCCGGCAGCCGGCTCTTCAGCGGGATGGTCGACCGGCACCGATCAACCAGATCCGGATTCCTGGAGGCCTTCGACCAGGTCCACCGGCTGGCCCGACAGGCAAAGGACCAGCCACCCCGCGTCGCCGCACCGTACATCGCCGGTCCGCCACAGGGCGGGCCACCGGCATCGGCGGGAGTCCACAGCGGAAAACCCGATCACCTCAACCTGCTCGGCATCGAGCTCCGGCGTGCTGGGCGGTCGTGGCAGGACGCCGGCGCGGAACTGTCACGCATCCTCGGTGGCCTCGGGCTGAGCACGGCGCCCGCACAGAGCATCAAGAGCGCGGGTCTCTGGGTGGCCGGACAGCAGGGCGATCTGAATCGTCGCCGCGACGAACTGCTCAAGACCGATCGATCGCGGGCGGTGTTCGACCTCGACCTCATGGCGGCCATGGGGAACGGGCCACGCGGGAAAGGGCTGCTGGACAAGGCGTGGGAGCAATGGGCACGCCACTACCTTCCGGGACTCGGCCACGGCACCAAGGAGCTCCTTCTGCAGTCGCTGGCGTACAACCCGGCGACGGCGGCCGGCTACGCCATAGTCGACACCGACGGTTTCCTCGAGCGCAGCATCGCCGCGCAGGCACCGGCCCTGCTCACCGGAGTGCAACATCCCGCCGAGTTCGCCAAAGCAGCGGTCAACTGGGATCTCTGGAAAAAGGATCCCGTCCGTGCCTTCGGCGAGACCGTACCCTCGCTCGTCATCACCGCCGTCACCATGGGCGGCGGTTCCGGAAGCGGCGCGTCCACCCGGCTGTCCATGGCCCTCCGCAAGCTCGGGCGGCACAAGGGAGAGACTCCAGACCCTCCGCCCACGAGGGGAGCGCGGTCCCTCGAGGAGGCCGCCGAGCAGGCAGGCAGAACCGGGGGTTTCGGTCGGCAGGACACCCGGACCTTCCCTCCACCCGTAACGAGACCCGCCCCGCCCGCAAGGCCCATGGCTCCGGCGCCGAGGGCCGGCGGTGGGGGCGTCGCCCCTGACGGTCGGCCTCACACGGGCGGCGACGGTGAGGCGACGCCGCCGACACGGCGGTTCGGACCGCAGGAACTGGCCCATCTACGTAGGCTTGAAGACGAGGCGCGGCGGATCGCAGACCCGTTTGGGGTGCGGGTCGACTACACCAGGCGTCCCATCGATTCGGCCAACGCCGCAGGGTTCAACAAGGCGATGGAACGAGTCGCCCGCGAATACCCGTCTGTCTTCCGCGACATGGAGAACATCGAGATACAGAACATGGACGATATGCGCGCCACCGCCCCCGGAATCAGTCTGGCGAGCTATTTCATCAGTGGCTGACTTGTCGATTCCATCACCGACCACCGAGGGCCAGTGCCACGAGGCGCGGCCATCGGCAAAGTGATCGACAAACACTTCAAGGGGAGATGATGGTCTCGATAATCCGCCCTGGGCGTATCTGTAGTGCCTGTAGCCTTCTCAAGAGCTTCCCGAATCCCGAGGCCGACCCTGACGACCACAGCAAGCCCTATGATACATTTATCGACTTCTGCGCTGCATTTCCCGATGGGATTCCGACTGACATCTCCCTTGGCGGCTTCGACCATCGCCTGCCGTATCCGGGGGACCACGGCGTCCACTTCGAATTCAAGGAAGGTAAAGAATTCCTCCTCGACAGGTTCGAAAAGGAGTATTCGCCGGGACAGCGCGGGCGAGACGTCACTCAGAGCGCCAGAGAATGGGCCCGCACGATGGCGCAACTCCGAGGCCGTCGCCTGACTGTAGTGGAGTCCATACTGGACTCAACACATTTGATGATCGCGGTCCGCGATGACGGGACGCCCGCACTGTGGGACCTGGATGAATTTCGCTGGCTCGCGGTCTCGACCACCGGGTCTTGGGTCCTCGGCATCGACGAACCCAGCGACTTCGCAGCGTGGGCAGCGATCTCCGTTGAACAACTGGCGCGGCAGACTCCCGAAGATCTCTTTTTGTGGGTCGACAGAAGCGGTCCTCTCCTGCCCGTACGGGAGCTCGAGAAGGTCAGTTTCTCCCTCCTGCAGACGGCCCGGGCCCACGCGAACGGACAGACCGACGGCCAGGCTCTGGCCGAAGATTTCCGCCGC
>NZ_JABVEB010000379.1 GCF_014323665.1 Actinomadura sp. HBU206391
AGGACGTGCGACGCGACCGGACGCTGGTGCGGGACGGCCCGCACCTCGCCGAGAGCTGGGATCGGTGGAGCCGCTGCGAAGAGGCCCATTTCGCCGCGGACGGCACCCGTGCCCGCGCCGATCTGCACGTCGACGGCACGGCGCCGTACGAGCCCGGGCGATGATCGCCGAGGCGTCGGTCAGCGGACCCGGCCCCGTGCCTTGAGCCTGGCGTTCGGCAGCGCCGGTGCGGCCAGCCGCTCTCCGGAGTAGCCGTCGACCGTGCCGAAGCGCTCACCGGCCGTCCACGCCGCCCGGGCATGCGCGATCTCCTCGCCGGTGCGGCCGATGAGGTTCCACCACATCACGATCCGCTCGTCGAACGGCTCGCCGCCGAGCAGCATCAGGCCCGCGCCGGAGTCCGCGCGCAGCCGCAGGTCCGACCGGCCGCAGCCGAGGTAGAGCAGCGAGCCCGGGGTGAGGGCGACGCCGTCGACCTCGGCGTCCCCGGACATCGCCAGCACCGCGTACTCGAAGTCCGGCTCCAGCGGAAGCCGGCCGTAGGTTCCCGCGGCCAGTTCCAGGTCGGCGCCGACCAGCGGCGAGTAGGCGGTGCCCGGTGAGGTCGCGCCGTCCAGCTCGCCCATGATCACGGTCGCCCGCAGCCCGTGGCCGGTGACCACCGGCAGCTCCGCGTGGAACTCGAAGTGCGGCTCGATCCCGCGGTGCGCGTCGGGCAGCGCCACCCAGAGCTGCGCGCCGTGAAGGATGCGCGGGTGGTCGCGCGGCGACTCCTCGGAGTGCGCGATCGCCCGGCCGGCGGTCATGAGGCTCAGCTCACGCGGCCGTACGGTCTGCAGGCTGCCGAGGCTGTCGCGGTGCAGCACCTCGCCGTCGTGCAGCCAGCTGACCGTCTGGAGGCCCATGTGAGGGTGCGGCGGCACCAGCATGCCGGCTTCGCCGGCGATGTCGTCGGGGCCGTAGTGGTCCACGAAGCACCAGGCGCCCACCATCCGCCGGCCGAGGTTCGGCAGCAGCCGGCGGACCTGGGTGCCCTCGCCGAGCGCGACCGTCCGGGAGGTCAGGAGCTCGCGCACCGGCTCGGCCGCGACGTCCCCCCGGCCGCCGCGCACGGTCAGGGTGGACGTCGGGTCGAGGTCGCTCATCGCCCGGCCTGGCCCGAGCCGCCGACGGTGTCGCCCGGGTCGGTGTGCGGCACCTTCTCGGCCGGGATGACGCCGAGCCGGCCGGCCTGGAAGTCCTCGACCGCCTGGATGAGCTCGGCCCTGGTGTTCATCACGAAGGGCCCGTAGTGCGCGACCGGCTCGCGGATCGGCCGGCCGCCGAGGATGAGCACCTCCAGCTCGGGCGTACGAGCGTCCTGCCGCTGTGCGGCGGTGACGGTCAGCACGTCACCAGAGCCGTAGACGGCGAGTTGCCCGGTGTGGACGGGACGCCCCTCGGCGCCCACGGTGCCCTCGCCGGCGAGCACGTACGCCAGCGCGTTGAAGTCGGGCCGCCACGGGATGCTCAGGCGCGCACCCGGGCTCACGGTGGCGTGGATCAGCGAGATCGGGGTGAACGTCGACCCCGGGCCGGCGTGGCCGGCGACGTCGCCCGCGATGACGCGGAGGAGCGCGCCGCCGTCGTCGGAGGCCAGCAACGCCGCCTCACGCGCACGGATGTCCTGGTAGCGCGGCGGGTTGAACTTGTTCGCGCGCGGCAGGTTCACCCACAGCTGGACACCGTGGAAGAGTCCGCCGGACACCACGAGGTGCTCGGGCGGGGCCTCGATGTGCAGGAGGCCGCTGCCGGCCGTCATCCACTGGGTGTCGCCGTCGGTGATGACCCCGCCGCCGCCGTTGGAGTCGGAATGCTCGAAGATCCCGTCGATGATGTAGGTGACGGTCTCGAAGCCCCGGTGCGGATGCCAAGGGGTCCCTTTGGGCTCGCCGGGCGCGTACTCGACCTCGCCCATCTGGTCCATGTGGATGAACGGGTCGAGGTCCCGCATCTCCACGCCGGCGAAGGCGCGCCTGACCGGGAAGCCCTCGCCCTCGAAACCACTCGGCGCCGTGGTCACGGACCGGACCGGCCGTTCGGCGAGAACCGCGGTGTCGGGGCGTGGGACGCGTGGCAGGGCGAGCGTGTCGTCGACGGTCACTGCAGGCATGGCTGTCTCCCTCGTACTCTTCGCAGCCGTTCCCGGGCCTGTTCTCCGGACACGGTGTCGCTGCCAGCCCCAACTATAGTTGAAGCTTAAACATTCCCGTCCCGCGCCGGCCCGTCCGGTGGCTCAGAGAAGGTCCACCTCAGCGTGGATCCTGCCACCGGAAAGCGTCGGGAAGCCAGGGCCGCGGTCGAAGAACGGGGGTGCCCCGCGCTCGGCCCGCATGCGCGACCGCAGGTCCGCCGTCGCGACCTCGTCGACCTCCGGCTCCTGCCCCGCCGCCTCTCCCGTCACCACGACGCCATAATCCGATTGCGCTCCGGCTGGAGAGACCTTGCCGTCCCGTACATCGCGCGCGACCCGGAGCGGGTCCCGGTCCAGAGGGTCGCCCCATCCTCCGCCGCCGGTCGTACGGACCCGCACGATCTCTCCCGCGCGCACGGGCTCATCGTCGACCAGCCCCTCCATCGGGCGGCCGCCGACGGTCGCCTGGAACGGGAGCCCGGCCCGGCCGCCTTTCACCCCCCAGCAGGACAGGATCGACCGGTCGGCGATGGACATGAAATGCGCGTCACCGAGCATGCGGATGTGCTTGTCGTAGCCGAGCCCGCCGCGGAACTCCCCCGCCCCGCCGGAGTCGACGGCGAGGCCCAGTCGCTCGACGACGAACGGCCAGCGCGCCTCGGCGAACTCCACGGGGATGTTGCGGGAGTCCGGTACGACATGGATGGTGTCCTCACCGTCGGCGTAATAGCGGCCGCCCGAGCCGCCGCCGAGCACCTCCCGCATGAGGTACGGCGACCCGTCGCGCTCGCCGTACACGCCCGTGTAGCGGATCGTCTCCTGGTCGGCCGGCATCCGCCCGCCGGTGGCCTTGGCCAGCACTCCGGCGAGCACCCCGAGCAGCCGCAGGATCACGAACGTGCGGGCGTTGGTGGGCGCCGGGAAGACCGGCGTGAGCAGCGTTCCCTTCTCGGGGAACCGCATCTCGATGAGCGGCACGACGCCCTCGTTGACGTCGAGTTCGGCCATCCGCTCAGGCGTGTCGGCGAGGTTGCGCAGGATGGGCGCGAGCCACTTCTTGAGGAAGACCCCGTCGGCGTAGTCGCCGGCGTGGTTGATCGGCCCCTTGGCCTGCCCCGACGTCCCGGTGAAGTCGATGAGGATCCGGTCCGGGGTCTTGGTGAGCGTGATCCGCTGGGTGTGCAGGCGCGGCGGGTCCACGCCGTCGTGCTCGGCGTAGTCCTCCCAGACGTACTCGCCGTCGGGGATCCGGGCGAGGATCTCACGGCGGAACGTCTCGGTGGTCTTGTCGATGATCGCGTCGAAGCAGGCCTCGACGGCCTCTCCGCCGTACCGGTCGAACAACTCGCCCAACCGGCGCGCCCCCATCAGGCAGGCGGAGCACTCGGCGTCGAGGTCGCCGGCGAGCGAGTCGGGCATCCGCGAGTTCCGGGTCATGATGCGCAGCGCCGCCTCGTTGGCCACGCCCTGGTCCCACAGTTTGATCGGGGGGACCATCAGCCCCTCCTCGAAGGCGCTGCGGGCGTGCGAGGGCATCGAGCCGGGGACGGCGCCGCCGATGTCGTCGTGATGGCCGAAGGCCTGCACGAAGGCGGCGACCTTCCCGCCGTGGAAGACGGGAACGGTGACGCACAGATCGGGCAGGTGCCCGATACCGCCCTCGGACAGATAGACGTCGTTGTGGAAGAAGACGTCGCCCGGCCGCATCGTGTCGAGCGGGAAGTCACGGGCGATCGGCTGGACCAGCGCGGAGTACGACCGGCCGGTCAGCTTGCGCAGCCTCCGGTCATGGATCCCCGCGCGGAAGTCGTGTGCGTCGCGGATCATCGGCGACCTCGCGGTGCAGGCGATGGCCGTCTCGACCTCGCGCTCCACGGAGGCGAGCGTCCCCTCCACGATCTCCAGCAGCACCGGATCGACCATCACCTCGTCCATCCCGCCCTTCCCGTCCATCCCGCCCATTCCGTCCTCTCTCACCCGCGCTCCCCCTCCATCCG
>NZ_JABVEB010000038.1 GCF_014323665.1 Actinomadura sp. HBU206391
GTTGGGCTGCTGGTTCTGGTGTGGGGAATTCTTGTTCGATGAGGTATTGCGGATGTGGGACCGAGGTGGTGGAGCCGAATGCGGGAATGACCGGCTCTGGCGTGGCTGCGGGTGCCGGCGCGGGGGCGTCGAAATCGAGCACGTAGTCCAGCCGCGGTACCGATCCCGATACCGCCGGATATTGCGGGCTCATGGTGGGCTGCTCCCCGTCCGGAGCCTGTTCCGGAACGGTCGAGTACCCACCGGACAGGGTCGGCCGGGCGGCGTCCGGCGTCTGGTCCACGGCACCATGAGGTCTTGCGGCCAACGTGGGCGGATCGAGATCGGGTTCTGCGTCGAAGAATCGCCATCCGAGGCGGCTTTTCTCCGGGTTCATAACCGTTTGTATGAATTGCTGCCCTGGCGCAGCCGGTTGCGGCTCGGGTGAGATCCACGTTTCGATGGCGGACAGGGCGGTTTCGAATTCCTCCGCGCTGTCGTAGCGGTGCGCCGGGTTCTGCGACAGTGCCTTGTCCAGAGCGGCCTGCAGTTCCGCCGGGACGACGTCGGCGGCGACGGGTGGCGCGGGTTCGCCCAGCGCGCGTTCGCGATAGGCGAAGAAATCCAGCTCGGTTTCACCCGGCCGGGCGAACGGCGGATGCCCTGCAAGCAATGTCCACAATGTCGAGGCGAGGCCGTAGACATCGGACGCCTCGGAGCGTCGCCCGCCGAGGAGCACCTCCGGCGCCGAGTGGTACGGCGTCGACATGCCGAGTGTGCCGGTGAGATCGTCCGGCGGACGTGAGATCGGAAAGTCGGTCAGCGCCGGGCCGGTCTGCGTCTGGAGGACATTGCTCGGCGTCACGGACCCGTGCAGCATTCCCTCGGCATGCGCCGCCGCCAGCGCCGAAGCGATCGCGACGCCCGTCTCGACGACCCTGGCCACCGGCAGGGACCCCCGGGCGGCGAGAATGTCGGCGTACGACCCGCCCTGGCAGTACTGCATCGCCACGCACGGACGGCCGGTCGTGGTGACGCCCGTCGTGAGAATGCTCACGATGTGCGGATGCGCCGACAGCCTGAGCATGGTGGCCAGGTCCTCGCCGTCGGACGGCGCCGCGACCGGCTCCTTGAGCCTCAGCACCTTCAGCGCGACCGGCGCGTTGGTGCCGTCCTGCAATGCGTGATAAATGACAGCGCCCTTGTTCCGATGACTCACCGACAACGAGTGATAACCGGTAACGAGACGGGCGACGGATTCATCGCCTTTCATCGTCGACATATCGGGCTCCTGCCATAACGGTGAGGCATCGGTGCGGCCGGTGCTTCACGGGCACGTTCAATCACGAGCAAGCCGTGCGTCCGCCGGGGATCTGGGATCCGGAAGACGCCCACCCTCCGTCGATGAGCCGGATGGGCTCCATCGTCGGATGGATGCGTCTTCTGGATGGGTCGACTGGCCACCCCTTCGCCGGCGACTCGACCCGGATCCGCGGCACTTCAAGTATGGCGGTCAGACCATCGGTTTTCCAGTCGGGCAGAACACGCATCCGGCCGGACCGCGCTGAATCATTCTGCCGCTGTCGGCGCTTTGGCCGGCGGCGCCCGTGGAACCTCGCGAGCGGTGCGGAACCCCTCCGATCTCATCGCCCCGGGGGTACATCTACGTACCGAACGTCGACTGACGAAGGCGGCGCGTTGTACGTTTCGAAGAGATCTCGAACCGCTTCCTGGCCCTCCCGTTCGAGATACGAGCCGTCCGCCCGGCCGAAAGGGCAGGAGGTGAGCCGTACCCGGAGGTCGGGCCGGATGGGCCACCCATCCGTCGGCTGGATTCTCGACAATTATCCATGGTATGGGTTCCGGCGTTGGAAGCCTCGGCCGTTCGGCTCCGCGGGCCGCCGGCCGTGCCCGCGTACAGAGGCGCCTCGGCCTTTCTTCCGGCCATGATGATATGCTGGCCTTCGATGTGCTGAGCCTCTCGGATATGAACCCGAAAGCTACTTTATTTTAGCTATTCGAGGCGATCATATAGCGCCGTATCCGAGCGCTGTCGGGTGAATCCGGGCCGGGCGAATATCCGGCCGGAGGCGATCGGCAGGGGGCCGAGGGCGGCCCGCCGCGACGGGGCCGAGATGCGAGTCGATCGATCGATCACTAACGTTGCGGCTGACATGCCAGATCTGAGCTTCATCGCCGTGGCCGGGTTCGCCGCCATCATCGGTGCGATCGTGCAGGGCAGCGTCGGACTCGGCCTCGGGCTGGTGGCCGCGCCGGTCGTGACGTTGCTGTTCCCCTCTCTCATGCCCGGGTCGGTGCTCGTCGCCGCCAGCGTGCTCCCGCTCTTCACGCTGGTCCGTGAGGTCCGTTTCGCGGACTGGCGCGGGCTCCGCTGGGCGTTCGGCGGCCGGCTGGCCGGGACCCCGCTCGGTGTCTGGGTCGTGGCGGTGCTGCCGTCCCGCCTCCTCGGGATCGTGGTCGGCGGCATGGTGCTGGCCGCGGTCGGGATCACGGCGCTGCCCCGCCTCGTGCCGCGCAGCCCCCGGACGCTGGTGGCGGCCGGCGTGTTCTCCGGCGCCACCGGCACCGCCACCTCAATCGGCGGGCCGCCGCTCGCTCTTCTCTACCAGCGCGAGGAGGGCCCGAGGATCCGGGCGACCCTCGCCGTCTTCTTCACCATCGGAGCGCTGATCTCGCTGCTTACGCTGGCCGCCGCCGACCAGTTGCCGGTACGGCAGGTCACGGCCGGGCTGGCGCTCACCCCGTTCGCCGCGGCGGGGTTCCTGCTCTCCAGGCCGCTGCGCCGGGTCCTGGACAACGGCCGCATGCGGGCCGGCGTCCTGCTCGTCACGGCGGCCTCGGCCACCGTGCTCATCCTCCGGAGCCTCGGCTGACATGGAACCGCGCCCCGGCTCCAAGCCGACCGCAGACCAGGTGAGGGACGCCCGAGGCCGTGCCATCGGTGACGTGCTGCCGCCCGCCGGAACGTCGCTGCGGGTGCTGTTCTGCGGCATCAACCCGGGTCTGTACTCCGGTGCGACGGGCCATCATTTCGCTCGCCCCGGCAACCGCTTCTGGCCGGCTTTGCACCGGTCCGGCTTCACCGACCGGCTGCTGGCACCGTACGAGCAGGAACTGCTGCCCTCGTACGGCCTCGGCATCACCAACCTGGTCGACCGCGCCACCGCCCGCGCCGACGAGCTCAGCGGCGAGGAGCTGCGCGAAGGAGGAGAGCGGCTCCGCACCCTCGTCGAGCGGCACCGGCCGCGCTATGTCGGGATCGCGGGGGTGACCGCCTACCGGGCCGCGTTCGGGCGGCCCCGCGCGGCCATCGGCCCGCAGCCGGAAGGGTTCGGAGCGGCCGGGCTGTGGGTGCTGCCGAATCCCAGCGGGCTCAACGCGAGCTGGACCCTGGACCGGATCGCCGCCGAGTTCGCGCGCCTTCGCGCCGCGGTCAGCGGTTGAGCCCGGCGGTCTCGAGCATGGTCTCGACGTCGGCGACCAGAGCGGACGGTGGCTGCCAGAGACCGGGCCGGCCGAGTGCGACGACGGGCCGGGGCAGGGCGTGCACGTTCGACAGCCGCCAGTGGTAGGCGCCGGGTTCGGCCCAGGCGCCGCAGGAGCACCGGACATCACCGTCCCCGCCGCCGTCCGCGCCGCCGATTTCGGCGCCCCCGTTCCCGGCGCTTCGGCCCGCGGCGCCCCGGGCCATACCGCGGACGGAGGCCGTGCAGACGTCGTCGAGCTCGGCGAGCGCGATGGCGGCGCCGAGCGTGGCGAGCGGGTCCCCGGGGTCCCATCCCGCGGTGTGCATGAGCGGTGAGTCACCGGCTTTCAGATCGACCCGCATGGAGGCATGGATGAGGAGCGGGCCTCGGTAGACGGTGGGCAGGCTCTGGTTGGAGAGCGTCTTGTGTCCCCGCGCGATGGCCCATGCCCACGGCTGCCGAACACTGATCGCCTGCAACGAAGTACCTCCCGTGTGCTCACCTGACACCCATCTTTACCGGGGTAACGGCTGGTGATGTGCCCGATTTAGAAGGATTTATGGCTTAGTAGAGACGTGATTCCGTTCGCACTCCCGGCTGGCCCCCGTTGACCAGTGGCTTCGACCGTCGGATGTGCTGAGACGCAATCTTCTGGCCCCATCAATGGGACGCTCGGCAATGCCATCCGGTTGTCCTGCGGCCGGTATTCCGGTCAACCCTTGAGCGCGCCCGCCAGCAGCCCGCGCATGAAGAACCGGCCGAGCAGAAGATAGACGACGAGCGTCGGCAGTGATGCCAGCAGCGCCGACGCCATCTGCTGGCTGTACTGCACGGCGACCGCACCCGACCCGGCGGTGTTGTTCAGCATGACCGTCACCGGCCAGCTCTTCGGCGCGCCGAGGAAGACCGCGAACAGGAAGTCGTTCCACAGCGAGGTGAACTGCCAGATGAGCGTCACCGCGAAGGCCGGCCCCGACACGGGGAGCACGATCGAACGGTAGGTCCGCAGCATCCCCGCCCCGTCCACCCGGGCCGCCTCGATCAGCTCCGTTGGAATCGTGACGTAGTAGTTGCGGAAGATGAGCGTGCAGATCGGGATGCCGTACACCACGTGCGCGAGCACCAGTCCGCTGATGCTGCCCACCAGTTCCATGCGGGTCAGCAGTCCGGCCAGCGGGATCATCACCGCCTGGTACGGGATGAACATCCCGAACAGGAACAGCGTGAAGACGGCGTCCGCCCCCGGAAAACGCCACTTCGCGAGCACGAAGCCGTTCAGCGACCCGAGTATCGCCGAGATCAGCGAACCTGTCACCGCGATCTTGAAGCTGTTCACCAGCCCGGGCTTGAGCGCCGTCCACGCGGCCTGCCACCCCTCGAAGCTCCAGTTCTTCGGCAGGCTCCACGCCGTGCTCGGGTCGGCCTCGCTGAGTGACTTGAAACTCGTGACGACCAGCACGTACACCGGCATCAGGAAGACCATCGCGATGGCCAGCAGGATCACCAGCTTGGCCGTCCGCAGCGCCTGTCCCCGGTGTACGGGGGAGAGCGCGATCACCGGCGGTCCGCGCGTACGGACCAGACGAGGTAGGGGATCACCAGCACGGCGACCGCCAGCAGCAGGTAGGTCGCGATGGTCGCGCCGTTGGCGGGGTCATGCCGGTCGAACACCTCCACGTACGTGGCGATGGCGGGAACATAGGTGATGATCTGCTTGCCCGCGATCGCCATGATGAGGTCGAACACCTTGAGCGAGATGTGGCCGAGGATGATCAGTGCCGAGAGCGTCACCGGCCGGAGCTGAGGGAAGACGATGTGGCGGTAGACCTGCCACTCGGAGCAGCCGTCCACCCGGGCCGCCTCGCGCAGGTCCTCGGGGACGCCACGGAAGCCGGCGAGATACAACGCCATGACATATCCCGACATCTGCCAGATCGCCGGGATCGCCATCGCGGCCATGCCCCACCGCGGGTTCTGCCACCAGTCGTTCGCCACGAAGCCGAGCCCGAGCTTGTCCAGCAGCTGGTTGAACCCCACGGCGCGCTCGTGCGGCGCGGGGTTCATCAGCCAGCGCCAGACGACGCCGCTCGCGATGAACGACACCGCCATCGGGAACAGGTAGATCGCGCGGAAGCCGCCCTCCCACCTGATCCCCTTGTCCATGAGGAAGGCCAGGAACCAGCCGAGCAGCAGCGCGCCGCCGACGAAGACCGCGGTGAACAGCAGCGCGTGCCGCACCGCTCCGGGCCAGCTGGGCTGGCTCCACAGGTCGACGAAGTTCTCGCCCTTGTCGAAGCGGTACGGGGAGATCTCGTCGTGCCGGCCGCTCACCGCGACCCGGGTGTTCCAGAAGATCAGCCCGTACACGAACACGCCGATCGCGACGATCGACGGCGAGACCAGCAGCAGGCCGGGCAGCCACTGGGGCATCCGGCGTGTTCTGGTCATCCGGCGAGTTTCGGGCACCCGGCCGGGCGCGGACGCGGGTGGGGCGGAGCGTCATTGGCTGTCGTTCTTGGCCGCCGTCACCAGGGCGCTCTGCAGCTTGGCCACGTCCTTGTTCTGCAGGAACAGGCCCACCGCGGTGTCGATGTCGGTGTGCAGCTTGTTGTTCGCGGTCACGCCGTGCCAGAACGACCCGGCCAGCTTGGTCGACGGGGACTGCCACTGCTCCAGTGCCCACGCCAGGTAGCCGGTGTAGAGCGCCTTGTCGCCGTCCTTGCGGGCCGGGATGGAACCCTTCTTCGGGTTGAAGAGGTCCTGGCCCTCCTTGCTGGCGGCCTCCTTCAGCCACGCGGTGGCGCCCTCCTTGTGCGGGGCCCCCTTCGGCAGGGTGAAGCTGTCCGACAGCCACATGTAGGTGCCTTCGGTGCCCGGCGACGCGGCCCACTTGAAGTCGGTGTCGGCCTTCTTGCCGAGTCCGTTCGGCGCGGAGCCGACGAAGTAGCCGTAGGCCCAGTCGCCCATGATGTTGAAGGCGGCCTTGCCGTCGACGACGGCCTTCGCCGCGCCCTGCCAGTCCGTGGAGGCGGCCTCGAAGGTCGTGTACTTCAGGATCTCGGCGAAGTCCTGCAGCGCCTTGGTGACCTGTGGACTGCTCCAGTCGGCGCCCGGCTTCCACAGCGCGTTGTAGCCGTCGGTCCCGAGATCGCCCAGCAGTACGTTCTCGAGCAGGTGGTCGGAGGTCCACTGGGCGCCGAGCGACAGCGGCACCTTCTTCGTCTTGTCCTTCACCGCCTTGAGCGCCGTGATGAACTCGGCGATCGACTTCGGCGCGCCCGAGACGCCGGCCTCCTTGAGCACCGAGGGGCTGTACCACAGGACGTTGGAGCGATGGATGTTCACCGGCACCGAGTAGATGTGGCCCTGGTAGCTGATCTGGTCCAGCAGCTGCTGCGGGTAGACCTGGCGCAGGCCGTTCTGGTCGTAGAACGAGTCGAGCGGCTCGATCTGCCCGGCCTTGATGTAGTCGAGCAGTTCGGCGCCCGCGTGCCCCTGGAAGGAGTCGGGCGGCTGCCGGTTCTGCAGCCGGCTGGCCAGCACCGCCTTGGCCTGGGTGCCCGAGCCGCCGGCGATGGCGGCGTTGTCGAACTTGATGCCGGGGTTCTTCTTCTCGAAGTCGGCCTTCATCGCCGCGAGCCCGTCGGCCTCACCTGGCCCGGTCCACCAGGAGAAGACCTCCACCTTGGTGTCGGGCTTGCCGCCGCCACTGTCGTCGCCTCCGCCGCAGCCGGTCGCCACCAACAGACTGCTCAGCGCGACCGCGGCGAACGCGGTCCACCGTCCTCGCATCGGCATGTCCCTTCGGGTTTCTCGCCGTCCCCCGATGCCCCGGCCGAACGGAAAGGGCGTTCCCGGCGCGTGTCCACAAACAAGCGTCTGCTTGGACAGCGTCCAAAGCAAGGTTCGTTACGCTCCCGTGATCATTTACCGGGCGGTCCGAAAGGCGACGGGGAGGGGATCACCAGGAGAGGGCGGGAGGCAGCAACGACACCGGGGCGCCGGGCCAGTCGGCGGGAGTGCCGAGCGAGGTGAGCTGCGCGACCTGGAGGCGGTACCAGGCCGAGGCCTCGGGCCGCCCGGCGAGATCGAGGCACTCGTCCCAGGTCCGCCACTCGGCGGCCGCCACCTCGCTGGGATTCGGCCGCAGCGCGCCCGCCTCCGCGGGGCCGACCCGCACCCGTACGACCGGGCACCGCTCGAACTCCGTCACGCCGTTGTCCATCTCGGCGCGGTAGGAGAACTCCGGCAGGAGCAGCGTGAAACCCTCCGCGCCCGGCCACACCCCGAGCTCGTCGCCGAGCCGGCGCAGCACGGCGTCCCGCAGCCCCTCGCCGGGTGCGGGATGCCCGCAGCAGCTGTTGGTCCACACCGAGGGGAACGTCGCCTTGTCGTGGGCGCGCTGAGTGATCAGCACCCGCCCGGCGTCGTCCACCAGATAGCAGGAGAACGCCAGGTGGTACGGGGTGGCGCGGTGGTGGCTGGCCGCCTTCGGGGCCGTGCCGATGGCCGCGCCCGCCTCGTCCAGGAGCACGATCTCCTCATCGCTCATGTCTCCGTACTACCCCCTCGCCGTTATGTCCGGATCCCGTGGGAAGATCCTTACAGATCCGAGACCGGCGCGGCGGAGCCGGCAACCACCATTAAACTCAGGACGTCCAATAGTCAGAGCCGAGGTCGTCTCTGATCCGAGGAGCGCATGTGAGCCTGCTGACGTCGATTCGAAGGCCGGAAGACCTTAAGCGACTGGACCAGGCGCAGTTGTCCCAGCTCGCCGGGGAGATCAGGGATTTCCTGGTCGACGCCGTGTCCAAGACGGGGGGACACCTCGGGCCCAACCTCGGGGCCGTGGAGCTGACCATCGCGCTTCACCGGGTGTTCGACTCTCCGCACGACAAGATCCTCTTCGACACCGGCCACCAGGCCTACGTGCACAAGCTGCTCACCGGCCGGCACGAGGGGTTCGACCGGCTCCGCCAGCGCGGCGGTCTGTCGGGCTATCCGAGCCAGGCCGAGTCCGAGCACGACATCATCGAGAACTCGCACGCCTCCACCGCGCTGTCGTACGCCGACGGGCTGGCAAAGGCCTACGAGCTGCGCGGCGAGTCCGACCGCACGGTCGTGGCCGTGGTCGGTGACGGCGCACTCACCGGCGGCATGTGCTGGGAGGCGCTGAACAACATCGCGGCCGGCCGGGACCGGCCGGTCATCGTCATCGTCAACGACAACGGCCGGTCGTACTCCCCGACGATCGGCGGGCTGGCCAGCCACCTCGCCGACCTGCGGGTCACCCAGGGGTACGAGCACGCGCTCGACCTCATCAAGAAGACGGTGCCGCGGGCGCCGGTCGTCGGCAACCTCGCCTATGAGGCGCTGCACGGCATCAAGAAGGGGCTCAAGGACGTCCTGCAGCCGCAGGCGATGTTCGAGGACCTCGGCCTGAAGTACGTCGGCCCGATCGACGGTCACGACGAGGACGCCGTCGAGCACGCGCTGCGCAAGGCGCGCCGGTTCGGCGGCCCGGTGATCGTGCACTGCATCACCCGTAAGGGCTTCGGCTACGCGCCCGCCGAGAACGACGAAGAGGACTGCATGCACGGCGGCGGGGCCTTCGACCCCGCCACGGGCAAGCAGCTGCCCAAGGGCGGCCCGGGCTGGACCAAGGTCTTCGGCCAGGAGATGGTCGAGATCGGCGCCGAGCGGCCGGACGTCGTCGCGATCACCGCGGCGATGTTGCACCCGGTCGGGCTCGGCGGCTTCGCCGACGCCTATCCGGAGCGGACCTACGACGTCGGCATCGCCGAGCAGCACGCCGTGACCTCCGCCGCCGGCCTGGCCATCGGCGGCCTGCACCCCGTGGTCGCCCTCTACGCCACCTTCCTCAACCGGGCCTTCGACCAGATGCTCATGGACGTGGCCCTGCACAAGCAGGCGGTGACGTTCGTGCTCGACCGGGCCGGCGTCACCGGCGACGACGGCGCCAGCCACAACGGCATGTGGGACCTGTCGATCCTCCAGTTGGTGCCCGGCATGCGCATCGCGGTGCCGAGGGACGGCGCCCGGCTACGGGAGCTGCTGCGCGAGTGCGTCGCCGTGACCGACGGCCCGACCGCCCTCCGCTTTCCCAAGGGTCCCGTCGCCGACGACCTCGACGCGATCGACTCACTCGGCGGGATGGACGTGCTGGCCCGCCACACCGGCTCCAACGGCGCGAGCGTCCTCGTCGTCGCCGCCGGCTCGATGGCCGGTCCCGCCGTCGAGGTGGGGGAGCGGCTGTCCGCGCACGGCATCGGCGTCACGGTGGTCGACCCGCGGTGGGTCAAGCCGCTCGACCCGGCGCTGGTCGCGGCGGCGGGCGAGCACAGCCTCGTCGCCGTCGTCGAGGACAACGGCCGGGTCGGCGCGGTCGGTGACGCGGTCGCGCGGTTGCTCCGCGACGCGGGCGTCGACACGCCGGTGCGCACCTTCGGCATCCCGCAGGAGTTCCTCGACCACGCCAAGCGCGCCGAGATCCTCGCCGACATCGGGCTCACGCCGCAGGCGCTGGCCCGCGACATCACCGCGGCGGTGGCCCGCGTCACGCACGTCACCGAACTGCAGCAGATCCCCACCGACTGAGGCGAGGCGGCCGGGCGCGGCCGGGCGGAAGCGAGCCCGGCCCGTCGGCGCCGCCGGTCAGAGCCGTGCGCCGGCGCCGCCGATCGGCGCGGCCCGCCGAAGGCGCGTGCGGGTAAGTGGGGTCGGTCAGGCGCGGTCAGACACCGTCCGCGGAGAAGAGCTCCCAGTAGTGCGTGATCGACGCGGTGGCGGTGCCGAGGTCACGGCCGACGTAGGTCCACCGTCCGCGCAGCCGCCAAGGCCGGCCGCTGCCGTCCTGGACGAACACCTGGAGCAGGAAGCCGGCGTCGTGGTCGCGGATCATGCCGCGTGAGTCCACCGACGCCTTGAGGTCGGGCCGGGACTCGCAGTGCACGCCCATCACCGAGGTGCCTGCGTCCTGACGCCGCAGACCCTGGGTGAGGTCGCGCACAAGAACGGCGACGTAGTCCTGGCCCAGCCACCTGAGCTGCGGTAGCTGCCTGGGCGTGGGGAATCCGGCCACCTCGGGAGCGTCGGGCACAAGCGCACGGTAGCGCCCGTGTCATGCCCGCGTCACCTTTTCCAGTACGCCCAATCCGCTCGGCAAGGCCTTTGGCGGCATTCGCCCGACAGGTCGTACGAAACGAGCGTCAGGGTCATATGAGCGTCCCGCGATCGACGGAGAATCTTCTCCGCAAAGCGCGACATCGCGGGCGTCACCCAACGGATACCCGGGAAACGTGACTCACCGCCCGCGGCGTGGCCGACCACGGGCCGTCCGGGTACCGCTCCTCCACCGGCCGTGGGCGAGACGTGGCGGAACCGGCACCAGGTCAACCGCCGTTGTCAGGACGGCCGTCCTCGGAGGTGCCTCAGGGGCGGCAGGCGTCCCGCATGGCCGCCCAGCGCCCGAGCTTGACGCGCTCGCCGCGGTCCAGCGACCGGGCCAGCGCGATCTCGGCGGCATCCAGGTTCAGCCAGTCGGCGTAGGTGATCGCCGGGACGCCGCGCGCCTCGATCAGCGACTCGATGCGCTGCTGCGGCCGGGTGTGCTCGAGCCCGCCGAGATCGGCGAGCAGGGCCCGCACGGTCTCGGCCGCGTCGGACTTGTTGGTGCCGACGACCCCGGTGGGTCCCCGCTTGATCCAGCCGGCGACGTACTCCCGCGGCACCACCCGGCCACCCGCACCGAGGATCCGGCCGGCCTCGTTGGGGACGACGTGCGAGCGCTCGTCGAAGGGCACCCCGTCCAGGGGCACGCTCTGATAGCCCACCGACCGGAGCACCATGCCGACCGGCAGCGTCTCGTACTCACCGGTGCCGGTCACCCGGCCCGCCTCGGTCAGGTGGGTCCGTTCCAGGCGCAGGCCCTCCACCTGATCGGTGCCGAGGATCTCCACGGGCGCGCGCCAGAAGCGCAGGTCGATGCGGCGCGGCCGGTCGCCCGGCGGCGACTCCATCCACGCGCGCATCGCCTTCATGTTGCCGCGTACCAGCCGGTCCGACTCGGCCAGCGCCGCACTGGCCCCGGTGGGGTCGGACGCGGCGAGGTCGAGGTCCTCGGGGCTCACGTGGATGGCGGCGTGCGGCAGCTCGCCGAGCTCCCGCGCCTCCTTGGTGGTGAACTTCGCCTGCGCCGGGCCGCGCCGGCCGATCATGTGGATCCGCCGCACCTCGCTCGCCGAGAGCGCGTCGAGCACGTCCTGCGGTACGTCGGTGTCGCGCAGCTCCTCGGCGGTCTTGGCCAGAATCCGGACGACGTCGACGGCGACGTTGCCGACGCCGATGACCGCGACCTCCCCGGCCGTCAGGTCGAACCGGTGATCGGCGGCGTCGGGGTGGCCGCAGTACCAGTTGACGAAGTCGGTGGCGGCGATGCTGCCGGGCAGGTTCTCGCCGGGGATGCCGAGGTGCCGGTCGACCATCGCGCCGGTCGAGTAGACGACCGCGTCGTAGCACGCGAGCAGATCCGCGCGGGTGAGGTCGCGGCCGAGCTCGACGCAGCCGAAGAAGCGCACCGCCGGATTCTCGAGCACACCCTGCAGATAGCGCGCGATCGACTTGATGGACTTGTGGTCGGGCGCGACGCCGTACCTGACCAGGCCGTACGGGGTCGGAAGCCGGTCGAAGACGTCGACCCGCACCTGTTCGCCCGCCTGTTTGACCAGGGCCTCGGCCGTGTAGATCCCGGCCGGCCCGGAGCCGATGACCGCCACACGCAAAGGAGTTTGGTCCGCCACACCTCGCATTGTGCCCATAGGACGGCCGATCACCTACTAGCAGGGGCCGCCGAAATCCGGCGCGGCGGCCTGTCGTCATTGGTCGATCTTGACCTCGTCCCGCGTGGCGAGCCGGCTGTGGCTACGGCCGTACAGGAAGTAGACCATGCAGCCGAGAGCCATCCAGGCGAAGAACCGCAGCCAGGTCTCCACCGGCAGGTTCAGCATCACGAACAGGCACGCGAGCACCGAGAGCGCGGGCAGCACCGGCACGAAGGGGGCGCGGAACGACCGGGGCAGATCCGGCCGGGTACGCCGCAGGATCACCACGCCGATCGACACCACGATGAACGCGAAGAGGGTGCCGATGTTGACCAGTTCCGCGAGGGCCGACAGCGGGATCAGGCCCGCCAGGACCGCGACGACGGCGCCCATGATGATGGTGGCGCGGTAGGGGGTGCCGAAGCGGGGGTGCACCGCGGCCAGCCACGAGGGAAGCAGCCCGTCGCGGCTCATGGCGAAGAACACCCGGCTCTGGCCGAGCAGCAGGATCAGCACGACCGTGGTCAGCCCGGCCAGCGCCCCGACGCTGATGATCGTGGCGAAGCCCGGATGCCCGACGGCCTTGAACGCCTCGGCCAGCGGCGCCTCGATGTTCAGCTTCCGGTAGTCGACCATGCCGACGACGACCAGCGAGACCGCGATGTAGAGCACGGTGCAGATCGTCAGGGAGGCGATGATGGCGAGGGGCAGGTCGCGCTGCGGGCGCTTGGCCTCCTCGGCCGCGGTGGCGACGACGTCGAAGCCGATGAAGGCGAAGAACACGATCGCGACCGCGGCGAACACCCCGAACCATCCGAAGCTGACCGGGGCGATGCCGAACAGTTCCTGGATGAGCGGAGCCTTCAGGCCTTCGACCGAGGGCGTCGAATGGGACTCGGGGATGAACGGGGTGTAGTTGGCGGCCTTGATGAAGAAGAGCCCGGCGACGATGACGAGCAGGATGACGGCGATCTTGATCGTCACGACCACGGCGTTGAGCCGGGACGACACCTTGACGCCGATGACCAGCAGCGTGGTCACCGCCACGACGATCAGTACGGCCGGAATGTTGAAGTTGGCGTGCTCTCCCGCTATCGAGTGGGGCAGATGGATGCCCATGCTGTCGAGCAGCGACTTGGCGTAGCCCGACCAGCCCACCGCGACCACCGCCGCGCCGAGCGCCAGCTCCAGGATGAGGTCCCAGCCGATGATCCAGGCCGGGAACTCGCCGAGCGTCGCGAACGAGAACGTGTAGGCGGAGCCGGCGACCGGCACCGTGGAGGCGAACTCCGCGTAGCAGAGGGCGGCGAGCCCGCACACGATCCCGGCGAGGACGAACGAGAGGGCCACGGCCGGTCCGGCCTTCTCCCGGGCGACCTCACCGGTGAGCACGAAGATCCCGGTGCCGATGATGACCCCGACCCCGAAGACGGTGAGGTCGAACGCCGATAGGTCCTTACGCAGCCGGTGTGCCGGATCCTCGGTGTCCTTGATGGACCGCTCGATCGGCATCGTCCGGAACAGACTCATCGGGCGCCTCCTTACGAGGGGTGTGCGTGTCGCCATCGGTACGTTCGGTGAGCATTCGGATGCTCCCCAATTCACGGCGAAAGTCACCTTCCCGGCCTCTATTCGCGCCGATGGGCACGCGGCGGCGGACGCCGGACATGCGCACGCCGCCGCGAGATCCCTGTTCAGGGACGTCGCGGCGGCGTGACGGAGCGCGGCGGCGTTACGGCAGTGACGCGACGCCCGGCTGGAGGAATCGTCCGCCGGCGACCTTCTCGGCGACGCCGGTACGGTCCAGATACGGCGTGACGCCTCCGAGGTGGAACGGCCAGCCGGCCCCGAGGATCATGCAGAGGTCGATGTCCTCGGGGGCCGCGACCACGCCCTCGTCGAGCATGATGCGGATCTCCTGGGCCACCGCCTCGACGGCCCGCTGCCGGACCTCCTCCTCGGTGGAGGGCCGGTCGCCGCCGGCGAACAGCTCGGCGGCCTCGGGGTCGATCGAGAAGTCGGGCGCGTACACGCCGGACCGTCCGGAGGCGACGAACTCCCGCAGCCGCCCGGACACCTGGTAACGGTCGGGGAACGCCTCGTGCAGCGTCTCGGCGACATGCAGCGCGACCGCCGGGCCGACCAGCTGCAGGAGCAGGAACGGCGACATCGGCAGGCCCAGCGGTGCCACCGAGCGGTCGGCGACCTCGAGCGGCGTGCCCTCGTCCACCGCGGTGAGGATCTCGCCGAGGAAGCGGGTGAGCAGCCGGTTCACCACGAACGCGGGCGCGTCCTTGACGAGCACGCAGGACTTCTTCAGCTGCTTGCCGACCGCGAACGCGGTGGCCAGCGTCGTCTCGTCGGTCCGCTCGCCACGCACGATCTCCAGGAGCGGCAGCACCGCGACCGGGTTGAAGAAGTGGAAGCCCACCACCCGCTCGGGGTGCCTCAGCCGTGAGGCCATCTCGGTGACCGACAGCGAGGAGGTGTTGGTGGCCAGCACGCAGTCGGGCCGCACCACGGCTTCGACCTCGGCGAACACCTTCTGCTTGACCGACATCTCCTCGAAGACGGCCTCGATGACGAAGTCGGCGTCGGCGAAGGCCTCCTTGCCCAGCGACCCGGAGATCAGCGACTTCAGCCGGCCCGCCTTGTCGGCGGAGACACGGCCCTTCGCGAGCAGCTTCTCGATCTCGCCGTGGGCGTACGCGACGCCCTTGTCGAGCCGCCCCTGGTCGAGGTCGGTCATGACGACGGGCACTTCGAGCCGGCGGGCGAACAGCAGCGCGAGCTGGCCGGCCATGAGCCCGGCGCCCACGACGCCGACCTTGGTGACCGGCCGGGCCAGGTTCTTGTCGGGTGCCCCGGCGGGCCGCTTGGCGCGCTTCTGGGTGAGGTCGAACGAGTAGAGGCCGGCGCGCAGCTCGTCGCTCATGATGAGGTCGGCGAGGGCGTCGTCCTCGGCGGCGAAGCCCTCGTCACGGCTCGCGGTCTTGGCCGCGGCCACGAGGTCGAGCGCACGGTACGGCGCCGGAGCGCCGCCGTGCAGCTTGCCCTCGACCGCGAACCGGGCGCCCGCCACGGCCTGGTCCCAGGCGTCGCCCCGGTCCACCTCGGGGCGCGGGGCGGTCACGTCGCCGGTGAGCACCCGGGCGGCCCACAGCAGCGACTCCTCCAGGAAGTCGGCCGGCTCGAACATGGCGTCGGCGATGCCGAGCTCGAACGCCTGCGGGCCCCTGAGCATCTTGTTCTGGGCGAGCGGGTTGTCGATGATGACCTTGAGCGCCTTCTCGGCGCCGATCAGGTTCGGCAGCAGGTAGGTGCCTCCCCAGCCGGGCACGAGCCCGAGGAAGCACTCGGGCAGCGCCACCGCCGGCACGCCCGAGGAGATGGTGCGGTAGGCGCAGTGCAGCGCGATCTCGACGCCGCCGCCCATCGCCGCGCCGTTGACGAAGGCGAACGACGGCACCGGCAGCTCGCCGAGGCGCCGGAACACCTCGTGGCCGAGCCGGCCGATGAGCGCCGCCTGCTCGCGGTCGGTGATGGCCGGTACGCCCTTGAGGTCGGCGCCGACCGCGAAGATGAACGGCTTGCCCGTCACGGCGACGGCGGCGAGGTCGCCGCGGGCCGCCACCTGGTCGAGCGCGTCGTTCAGCTCGAGCAGCCCGCGCGGCCCGAAGGTGTTCGGCTTGGTGTGGTCGAAGCCGTTGTCCAGGGTGATCAGCGCGGCGGTGCCGGCGCCGAGGGGCAGCTCGACGTCGCGCACGCGCACGTGCGTGACGACCTCATCGGCGTTCAGCTCTCCGCTCGCCAGCAGTGACCGCCAGGTCTCGACCGTGCTCACGCCGCCCCCTCGTAGTTGACGTTCTCCCAGAGAACGGTCCCGCCCATGCCCATGCCGACGCACATCGTGGTGAGGCCGTAGCGGACCTCCGGGCGCTCTCCGAACAGCCGCGAGAGCTGGTTCATGAGGCGGACGCCCGACGAGGCCAGCGGGTGGCCGACGGCGATGGCGCCGCCCCACGGGTTGACCCGGGGGTCGGTGTCGGTGATCTTGAAGTGCTCCAGGAAGGCGAGCACCTGCACGGCGAAGGCCTCGTTGATCTCGATGAGGCCGATGTCGTCCATGGTCAGCGAGTTGCGGGCGAGCAGCTTCTCGGTGGCCGGCACCGGCCCGACGCCCATGACCTCGGGCTCGACTCCGGCGAAGGAGAAGTCCACCAGCCGCATGCGGGCGGTCAGGCCGAGTTCGGCGGCGACGTCCTCGGCGACGAGCAGGCAGGCGGTGGCGCCGTCGTTCAGGCCCGCCGCGTTGCCGGCGGTGACGTTGCCGTGCACGCGGAACGGGGTCTTCAGGGTGGCGAGGCCCTCCAGCGTGGTGCCGGGGCGCGGCGGCTCGTCGGCCGTGGCGTACCCGTAGCCCTTCTCGGCCGAGCGCACCGCGGTCGGCACCAGATCAGGCTGGATCTTTCCGGCCGCGCGGGCCGCCGCGTACTTCTCCTGGCTGCGCACGGCGTAGGCGTCCGCGCGCTCCTTGGTGATCTCCGGGAAGCGGTCGTGCAGGTTCTCGGCCGTCATGCCCATCACGAGGGCCGACGGGTCGACCAGCTTCTCGGCGAGGAACCGCGGGTTGGGGTCGACCCCCTCGCCCATCGGATGGCGGCCCATGTGCTCCACGCCGCCGGCGATGACGACGTCGTACGCGCCGAACGCGATGCCCGAGGCGGTCGTGGTGACCGCCGTCATGGCGCCCGCGCACATGCGGTCGACGGCGAAACCGGGAACGCTCTTCGGCAGCCCGGCGAGCACGGCGGCGGAGCGCCCGATGGTCAGGCCCTGGTCGCCGGTCTGCGTGGTGGCGGCGACCGACACCTCGTCGACCCGCTCCGGCGGCAGGCCGGGGTTGCGGCGCATCAGTTCCCGGATCGCGCGGACGACGAGGTCGTCGGCGCGGGTCTCGGCGTACACCCCCTTGGGGCCCGCCTTGCCGAACGGCGTGCGTACGCCGTCGACGAACACGACGTCACGTGCGGTACGAGGCACGGTCAGTTCTCCCTCGATGCTGAGGCTCGACGCGAGCCGATGCCCACAAGCGGATTACTACTCGCTGGTAACACACATGATACTCGTCAGTAACCACTGACCGCCGACGCCGGTCAGCGGTCGGCGGCGGCGAACGCGAGGAAGTTCTCGACCGCCGGTGTCCGCGTGCGGCTCGTCACCCAGGCCAGCCCGACCGTGCGGCTCGCCGCGGTGTCGCCGAGGACGAGGTGCCGTACGCCCTCGCCCTGCGGCGGCGGCGGCACGATGGCCACGCCGAGGCCGGCCCCCACCAGCCCGCACACGGTGGAGATCTCCTCGCCCTCGAAGGCGATCTCGGGCCGCAGCCCGGCCTGCCGGGTCAGCTCGTCGGTGATCGCGCGCAGGCCGTACCCGGGCCGCATGGCGATGAACGGCTCGCCCGCCGCGTCGGCCAGCCTGGCCCGGCGGCGCCGTGCGAGCCGGTGACCCGCCGGGACGGCCAGCAGGAGCCGCTCGACGACCAGCGGGCGCCACGAGAAGACGGGGTCGTCCGGGCGCGGGCTGACGATGGCCAGATCGGCCTCGCCGGTCCGGAGGGCCGCCGTCATCCGGGCGGAGCTGTCCTGCAGCAGCCGGAACGTCACGCGCGGGTACCGCTCCCGGTACCGGCGGATCAGGTCCGGCACCAGTGAGGCGCCCTGGGTGTGCAGGAAGCCCAGCCGGATCTCGCCCTGCCCCGGATCGGCGGCCTGCGCCAGTGCGCGCCGGGCCGCGTCGTCCTCGGCGACCAGCCGGCGCGCGTGCTCGCGGAACACCTCGCCGTAGCGGCTCAGCCGGACGTTGCGCCCCTCGCGGTCGAAGAGCGCGGCACCGAGCTCACGCTCCAGGCGCGCGACCGCCCGCGACAGCCCGGGCTGCGAGACCCGCAGCTCGGCCGCCGCCCGGGTGACGTGCCCGTGCTCGGCCACGGCGAGGAACCAGCGCACCGTGGTCAGGTCCACGACCCTGATGATAAATGCTCATCACGCATCGATTTGAGGACGAAGCCTCATTGGACGCATCGATGGTCACCGGGCAGCCTGGTGCGGGGAGAGGAGCCGCCAGATGATCTTGGCGCGGAGCCTGGTGCGGGCCCGCCCGGCGACGACCCCGGCGGAGGACCGGCACGATCATGGATCGCCGGGACTGCGCCGCGTGAACCTCGCGCTCTTCGCCGCAGGGCTCACCACGTTCATGTCGCTGTACTCCACCCAGGCGCTGCTGCCGGTGCTGTCGCAGGCGTTCGCGGTGTCGCCCACCGCCGCCAGCCTGCTGGTGTCGCTGTCCACCGGCACGCTCGCGCTGGCGGTGGTGCCGGTCAGCGCGCTGTCGGAGCGATACGGCCGTACGCGCGTCATGACCTGGTGCGCGCTCGCCGCCGCCCTGCTGGGCCTGCTCATGCCGGTCGCGCCGACTTTCGCGGCGCTCGCCGTCCTGCGGGCGACGCAGGGCGTCGCGCTCGCGGGGGTGCCGGCCGTGGCCATGGCCTATCTCGCCGACGAGGTGCACCGCGACGCGCTCGGCGGCGCGATGGGCCTCTACATCGCGGGCAACACCGTCGGCGGGCTCCTCGGGCGGCTCGTCCCCGGCCTGGTCACCGACGTCGCGGGATGGCGGTGGGGGCTCGGCGTCACCGCGCTGGTCGCGCTCGCGTTCACGCTGGCCTTCTGGGCGCTGCTGCCCCGCTCCCGTTTCTTCCGCCCGGCCCGGGTCGACCACCATGCCGTCGCGGCCCACCTGCGCGACCCCGGCCTGCGCCGGCTCTATACCACCGGCCTGTTGCTGATGGCCGGTTTCGGCTCCGTCTACAACTTCCTCGGCTACCGGCTGCTCGCCGCGCCGTTCCACCTGCCGCAGGCGGTGGTCGGGCTGATGTTCCTGATGTACCTCGGCGGCACCTGGAGCTCGACGGCGGCGGGGCGGCTCGCCGACCGGGCCGGCCGGCGGGCCGTCCTTGCCTGCGCCCTCGTGACCATGACCGCCGGGCTCCTGCTCACGCTGCCCGCCTCGGTGCCGGCGGTCGGGGCCGGCCTGCTCGTCTTCACCGCCGGTTTCTTCGCCGCGCACTCGGTGGCGAGCGGCTGGGCCGGGCTGCGCGCGAGCACCGCCCGGGCGCAGGCGGCGGGGCTGTACCTGTTCGCCTACTACCTCGGCGGCAGCGCCGGAGGGTCGGCCGGCGGCCTCGCGTTCGAGCATGGCGGCTGGCCGGGCGTCGTCGCGTACGTCCTGATCCTCACGGCGCTCGCCGCGCTCGCCGCCACCACGATCGGTACCCGCGCGCGGCGGGGAGGCATCGCGGTTCGCGGTGAGCATTCCGGTCACTCAGAAGAACAGTGATCGGCCGGGATGGCACGCGGATACAGTGATCTGCGTGCAGCACAGCTTCAACGTGGATCTGCGTGGAATCGTCGATCTGCTCAGCCACCATCTGTACAGCAGTCCCCGTGTCTACGTGCGGGAGCTGCTGCAGAACTCGGTCGATTCGATCACCGCTCGCCGTCTCGTGGCGGGCGCGGCGCCGGCGCGTATCCGCATCGAGCCACGTGAGACGACCGTGGACGGGTCACTGCGGATCCACGACACCGGCATCGGGCTGACCGAGCCGCAGGTGCATGAGCTGCTCGCCACGATCGGAAACTCCTCCAAGCGGGACGAGCTCGGATTCGCGCGGCACGACTTCCTGGGGCAGTTCGGCATCGGACTGCTCTCATGCTTCCTCGTCGCCGACGAGATCGAGGTGATCACACGTAGCGGGGACGCCGAGACGGTCATCTGGCGTGGGCACGCCGATGGTCACTACACGGTTCACCGGGCGATCGGGGAGCACGGGCCGGCACGGGAGGAGCCGGGCACCACCGTCATCCTGCGGGCGCGCCGGGACTGCGAGCACTGGCTCGGCGCCTCCACCGTCACCGAACTTGTGCGGCACTACGGCGCGCTGCTCCCCTATGACGTGCGGGTCGGCGAGGAACTGGTCACCGAGGGCACGCCGCCGTGGCGGGTGGAGCATCCGAGCCCGGACGCCCGCAGGGACGCCCTGCTGCGGTACGGCGAACGGCTCATCGGCACGGCGCCGTTCGACGTGATCGACCTCGCGGTCCCCGAGGCGGGGCTGAGCGGTGCGGCGTTCGTGCTGCCGCACGAGACCAACCCGGGCGAGCGGGCCTTCCACCGCGTCTATCTCAAGCGGATGCTCCTGGGCGACCGGGTCGAGAAGATCATGCCCGACTGGGCGTTCTTCGTTCGGTGTGTGATCGATACCGACGGGCTGCGTCCCACCGCGAGCAGGGAGCAACTGCACGAGGACGATCTGCTGACCAGCACACGCGAGGCGCTCGGTGGTCAGCTGCGCGGTTGGCTGGTGCGTCTCGCGGCGACCTCTCCCGAACGGCTGTCGGCCTTTCTGCGCGTCCATCATCTCGGAGTGATGGCGCTGGCCCTTCATGACGTCGAGATGTTGCGCATCGTGGACGAGTGGCTGCCGTTCGAGACGAGCGAGGGACCGGTCAGCCTCGGCGAGTTCCGCCGGCGCCATCGCACCATCCACTACACGCCGAACATCGAGGAGTTCCGGCAACTGGCGGGTATCGCGGCCGCTCAGGGCATGGGCCTGGTCAACGGCGCCTACACCTACCACGCCGACATCCTCCGGCGGCTCCGCCGGATCGATCCGGATCTCGTCGTACGGCGGCTCGATCCGGACGATCTCGCCACCCGGTTCGTCGCTCTCGACCCCGCCGCAGAGTTCGCCGCGCGCGACTTCGTCGGCATCGCGCGTACGACCCTCGCGTCCCGGGGCTGCGAACCCGTCCTGCGTTCCTTCTCTCCCGCTTCGCTGCCGGTGCTGTATCTGGAGGGAAGGGACGGCCGGCTCGCCGCCGACATGCGGGCCGCGCGCGAGGAGGCGGACGGCGTCTGGGCGGAACTCCTGGAGGCAGGCGATCCTGAAGAGGACGAGCAGGCCCGGCCCCTGCTGGTGTTCAACTATCGCAACCCGCTCGTCGCACGCCTGACGACCACCGTCGACGCCGGTGTCGTCGAGTTGTCGACCGAGGCCCTGTACGGCTACGCGATGCTGGCGGGCAACCGGCCGCTGGGCCCCGACGCCGTGGCGGGCGTGAACCGCGCGTTCCTCGGCCTCGTCGAGCACGCCGTCCACGCGGGACGGCGGATCTGATCCGATGCCGCTCGGCCGAGACGAGATCCGCGCCAGGCTCGAGGCCGCGAATGCGTTGGACCCCCTGGACGGAGGCCCCGGCGGCGAGGTCTACGTGGAGGCGATGCGGGACATCGTCCCCCACGCCGAAGCGCTGGGCGATCCGGCGCTCATCTTCCGCGCCAGGTTGTCCTTCGCCTGGGCGTTGCGGTACAAGCCGCTGACGAAGGGGTCGTCGGACTTCTTCGGCGAGGCCGTTCCCGTCCTGCGCAGGTGCCTGCTGATGTGGCACGAGCAGCCGCACCGGATTCCCGAGGACGATGTCCGCGCGATGTGGAACCAGCTGTTCCTCATCGTCGACGCCTATGTCTGGCTCTATCCCGCACCGGCCCCGCGGATCCACCGCCTGCTGGACGAACTGGAAAAGCACTGCCCCCCGACCCGGCGATCGACGCGCTACGCCATCGACCACTACCGGATGTGCGTGGAGGCCCGTAGAGGAGACCTCGACGCGGTGGAGCGGTTGTGGGGGCGCCTTCGCGCGCAGGGCGAACCGGAAGATCACTTCCACTCGGACGGGATGGCCACCAAAGGGGCCACCATGTGGCAGCGGCTCGGCCGAAACGACCGGGCCGTCGAGGCGCTCGCGCCCCTGGTGGCAGGTCAGATCCCCACGGGGGAGCGCCAGGAGCACGCCGATGATCTGGTCATGCCCTACCTGCGCGCCGGACGCCTCGAGGAGGCGGTGGCGGCGCACCAGCGCACCTACGCGCGGCCCGGCATGAAGCTGGAGGATGTCGCGGGTCATCTGGAGTTCTGCGCACGCACCGGCAACGAGGAGCGCGGACTCGACGTTCTGCGGCGCAACCTCCACTACTTCGAGCAGGACGTCGCATCGGTCGAGCTGATGTGGACGGCGACCGCCGCGGCGCTGCTGTGCCACCGGGTCATGCAGAAGGACCTCGACACCGAATGGATCTGGCCCTGTGACTGCGACGATCCGGAATGCGACGCCGATGTGGTGTGGTCCTATGCCGACCTCGGTTCCCTCCTGCGCTGGCAGGCGGTGAACTTCTCGCATCGGGTCGACGAGCTGAACGGGACCTCGTTCCAGAGCGAGAAGATCACCGAACTCCTGCACGCCGAGCCGATCGCCCTCGACCTGCCCCTACCGCCCGACACCGCCGAACCTCGCCACCGCGCGGCGCCCCCGCCCGCCACGCATCTCGCGAGCGCCACGGCCGACGACCTGCGCGACGGGCTCTGCGCGGCCCGCACGCTGGAGCGACCCAAGGCCAAGAGCATTCGGATGCAGCTGCTCCTGCAGAACGCGATCGCGCAGGAGCAGCCGGAGACGGCGCTGGAGATCCGTCTCGCGCTCCTGGAGGAGCTGGGGTCGTGGGAGCGCGCCCGGCGTTATCGTCTCTTCACCACCCTCGTTGAGATCGCCCGTCTGCACGACGCCCGCCCGTCGCTTCTGGGCGCCGACCGCCTCGACCGGATGTGGGCCGCGGTTCCCGTCACGCTGGACCGGGTCCTGACCCACCCGACCGTGCACGCGGCGCAGATCCGGGGACTCCTGCGCACGCTGGAACCGCACTGCCGTCCGGGGACCGAGGACGCGCACCACCTGCGCTGGTTCCGCGTCGAACTCGAGGTCCGGCGCGGTGACGTGGACGCGGCGAGGGCCGCGTGGGCCGCGTTCGGCGACCTCCCGCCCACTCAGGCCTTCACCACCCGGCCGAACATCCTTCGCCGTACGCGATGGTGGCTCGACCTGGGCCGCGACGACGAGGCGGTCGAGTCCATGGCACCCCTCCTGGAGGCCGCCCGTCCCGGCGATGTTCTCTCAGAGGACAGGAAGGACTATCTTCTGCTGCCCTACCTGCGCGCCGGTCGGCTCGACGAGGCGCGGGAGATCCACGAGCGCACCTACCGAACGGTTCAAGGGGCCCCCGAAGTGGCGGCGCACCTTGAGTTCTGTGCCCGGGCGGGCGAACCGGACCACGGGCGCGAGATCGTCCAGCGCAATCTCGACCTCTTCCACAGTTCGCGGGACGACCACGAGTGCTCGATCGACCGGGTACGGGCCTATGCGGCGGCGATGCGGATGAGCGAGCGCATCGTGGCGGACGGGCTCGACGAGACCTGGACCTGGCCGGCCGACGAATGCTGTCCTCCCGAGGACGGCTGGAGCTACGCCAGGTTCGCCGCGTCCTGCCGTTTCGAGAACGAACTCTTCATCACCCGGTGGGACGAGCTCATGGGGACCACCGCCACCCGGACGCTGGTCGCCGGCTTCGATCACCCGTGAACCGGCTCGCCCAGATCATGCAGTAGGGCTTGCGCGGCGCCGGCGTTCATGCAGATGACGACGCTGGGCTGACCGGCGGGGTCGACATAGGGGGAGATCCCGACGGTCGCCGTGATGATCCCGCGACGGGCGAGCCGGCGGCCGATGCGCTGACGCAGACGATGGGCGAGGTCGATGGCCTGGCGGTCTTGGACGGTGAGCCGGTCGTCGGAGGGCATCACGATCATCTTTCTCACACGGTGCGGCGCGTGCCCCGGGTATGTGTCCCGCATCGTCCCCCTGTGAGCTCTCGGGCCAAGAGCAGTCCACGGCCGCTGACGGCATCGGCATCGGCGTTCACCACATGCGGTGCGCTGCGTGCCGACCCGGCGTCGGTGACCTCGACCCGGATGGCCGGGCCCACGGCCAGAACGACGACCGAGACGATCCCGGGGCGACCCTGGTCGTCGAGCCGCGCCGAGTCAGAGTGCAGCACCGCATTAGTGAACAGTTCGCTGCCCAGCAGCTCGATCTCGAAAGCCACCGGATGCTCCTCGCCGAGCAGGTCACGTAGCCAGTGCCGCACGGCTGAGACCCGGCGGGCCTCAGCCGGTATGTCAATGGCTCCGAGGAACACCGCGGTCGTCATGACGATCCTCCATTGATTGCGAAATCGCGTTTTGGTGCACGCCTACTGCGCACAGGTCGAGTCGCCGAGTTCGATGAACACGCTGTGTCGGTGTCGCTAAGCTCAGAGTGTGCATGCTTGTCTATGGTCGCGTAAAGCTCTTTCAATGGAACTAGTGCCATTTTCATAAGATCCGCAGGCGGCAAATGGCGTAAGGAGAAATAAAGATGGCGAATCGGACCAGCCCGACCGTGCGGCGTCGACGACTGGCCACCGAGCTGAAGCGGCTGCGCAAGGAGTCCGGAAAGACCAGGGAGGAAGTGGCCGACTTCGTGAGCTGTGCACCCGCGACCATCACAAAGATCGAGTCTGCGGCCACCAGTGCCCCGCCCGCCTACGTCGCACGGATGTTGGAGCTCTACGGCGTCGACGGCCAGGAGAGGGACGCCTGGCTGACCGTCGCCAAGCAGGCACGCAAGCGCGGCTGGTGGCAGCAGTTCAACGATGCGATCCCCAACTGGTTCACCGTTTACGTCGGCTTGGAAGAGGAGGCCGGCACGATCCGCGAGTACGAATGCGAGATCATCCCAGGCCTGTTCCAAACCGAGGGTTACATCCGTGGGCTGATGGACGCCGCGCCGACGCTTCCACCAGAGGACGAACTGGAGCGGCGTATCGCCGTGCGCCTCAAGCGGCAGGAACTGTTGACGGCGAACGACGCCCCCCAGCTCTGGGTCGTCCTGAACGAGGCGGCCCTGCGCCGAGAGGTCGGAGGCCGTGCCGTGATGCGGGAGCAGCTCCGCAGGCTCGTCGAGGTCTCCGGACTCGACACCGTGACGCTCCAGGTCCTGCCGTTCCGGGCGGGTGCCCATCCCGCGATGCAGCACGGGTTCTTCATCCTCGGCTTTGCCGAGCCACTGGATCCGGACGTCGTGTACGTTGAATACCGGACAGGCGGCCTTTATCTGGAGCAACAGTCGGAAATAGCTGCTTATGGTGTGATCTTCGATCATCTGCGTGCGAAGGCGCTCGCCCCCGATGAGTCGCGCATGCTGATCAAGGAGATCGCCTCCCAGATGGAGCGGCACGAATAAGGAAGGATCCGGGCGGATGGATCTCTCCCGCGTCGTTTGGCGCAAGAGCCGGCGCAGTGACAACGGCGGCGCCAACTGCGTTGAGATCGCATCCGTCGGCGACCTGATCGCCGTCCGCAACTCCAAGAAGCCCGAGGGTCCGAACCTCGCTTTTGACCGTGCCGCCTGGGAAGCGTTCACGAACCGCATCCGTGGCGGAGAGCATGACCTCTAAGCCCCTGAAAAGCTAGAACGGCCACCCGTGCCATGAGCCGGACTCCGACGAAGTGGCTCCACGTTGCTGTGAGGGTGCTCGCTGCTTCCGGTTCCGGTCAGGCTCGTGAAAGCTCTGGGCAGAATCTTCCGCAAGGCGCAGAACCGGATCCAGGACCCGGCCAAACTCAAGAAGCTGGTCGTCGAGCTGATCGACAAGGAGCAATGGTCGAGCCAGGGCGTGGACGTCAAGGGCGACGCCTACGAGGAGCTGCTCGCCAAGGGAGCCGAGGACGTCAAGTCAGGGTCCGGGCAGTACTTCACTCCGCGTGAGCTGATCGCCGCGATGGTCGACTGCGTCCAGCCAGGCCCGGGCGACACGGTCTGTGACCCGGCCTGCGGCACCGGCGGCTTCCTGCTGGCCGCGCACGACTACATCCAGCGCCACCACGGTGGCGACCTGGCGCCCGAAGATCGTGACCGGCTCGGTGACGGGAGCATCAGCGGCGTCGAGCTGGTCGATGGCACCGCTCGGCTCGCGGCGATGAACATGCTGCTGCACGGCATCGGCAGGCCCAACGGCCGCTCGCTGATCGAGGTCCGCGACGCCCTCGCCGAGCCACCGCGCAGCTACCCGAGCGTAGTGCTGGCCAATCCGCCGTTCGGCCGCAAGTCGTCGATCACCGTCGTCGGCGAGGACGGGCGGGCGAATCGCGAGGACATCGAGTACCTCCGCAACGACTTCTGGGTCACGACCAAGAACAAGCAGCTCAACTTCGTCCAGCACATCGCCTCCATGCTCGGCATCCCCGGCCGCGCGGCCGTCGTCCTGCCCGACAACGTGTTGTTCGAGGGTGGGGCCGGCGAGACGATCCGGCGGCGGCTGCTCAAGCAGTTCGACGTGCACACGCTGCTGCGCCTGCCGACCGGCATCTTCTACGCGGGTGGCGTCAAGGCCAACGTGCTGTTCTTCGACAAGAAGCCGGCCCGCCCCGACGCTCCCTGGACCTCCAGGCTGTGGGTGTACGACTTCCGTACCGGGCAGCACTTCACGCTCAAGCAGAACCGGCTCACTCGCGCGCACCTGGACGACTTCGTCAAGTGCTACCGACCCGGCGAGCCACGCGAGAACCGCATCGAGAATGAGCGGTTCAAGTCGTTCGATTACGACGAGCTGATCGCACGCGACAAGGTCAACCTCGACATCACCTGGCTGAAGGACCCGAGCCTGGAGGATGCCGACAGCCTTCTTCCACCAGAAATCATCGCCCGCGAGATCGTCGAAGACCTGACGGCGGCCCTCGCCGAGTTCACCGCCATCGCCGAAGCCCTTGAACGGCCCAAAGCCACGCAGAGCGACGAGGAAGCGTAGCCCACCCCGACGATTCGGTCGTGGGGCGCCAGACCTCCGATTTCGAACTCTTACGTTGCTGCAGCCGCCGAGGGCACTCGTCCGCTGTCTCTGCCCCGGCGCGTACGGGTCGTCGAGCCGCTTCGCCTTCAGGTACGGGGGCTGGCCTGGTGTCGTCGCGTACGTATCGGTGCTCGCCGCTCGCGCAGCGGCGGAGGTGCGGTCAGGTGCGTGAGCGGGACGTGGCACGGCCTCCCGGCCCACGGGCGGCCGGACGGTGAGAACCAGGCCGCCGCCCGCCGCGGCACCGCCTCGGCCACCCCGTCGTGCGCCCGGACCACGGCGCGGACGATCGACAGGCCGAGACCGGCCCCCTGCGCCGAGCCGGACCGGTCGGTGCACAACCGGGGGAACGGTGCGAACAAGGTGGGATCTCCGTTGGGTCGACCGGCCGCCCGGTGTTCTCCACCCGCAGCACTGCCGCACCCGCGTCACCGCACGTGCGCACACAGATCCGGCCGTCGGGCGGTTGTACTTGATCGCGCTCTCCACCAGGTTGACAGCGGACCGCTCCAGCAGTACCGCGTCGCCCGAAGCCACCGCCGGAGCGCTCCGCGGTGATGATCACGTCGGCATCCTCGGCGCGGCCGGCCAGGTGTTCCAGACGATCGGTCGGCGGGACCGTGCCCGCTTCGCCGATCAGGCGCTCGCCTCGGCTGGTCTGGCTCCACGGTAAATGCCGGGGTGGAACCTACGATTGCACACAGCCAACAGCGACCAATGACTGAACGTACAAAGAGCGTCACATATGCCCGATTCGCGCCCTTTTGTGGATTGGAAATTCGCGATCAGTGACACTGGGAACTGCATTCTCTTCACCTATCACGGTTACATCTCGGCGATGGATTCGCTACCATGTTCGAAGGCGTGGTTGTCCTTTCCTGTCGAGGAATGCGCGGGAGGAGGTGTCCCCGGGTGCCTGGCCTGGACGTTGAGGAGTTGCCGGATATTTCGGGGAGGCTTCCCGGCCCTGCGCTGGCGGGTGAGCTCGCTGATCTGCCGCTGGGCGGGTTGGATGAGCACGCTTTGATCGAGGCGATGCGGGCGGCTCGGCGGTTGACTTCGTGGGCGGAGTCGCTGGAGCTTTCGGCGATCGCGGAGCTGGACCGGCGCCGTTCGGTCCAGGCCGATCGGTACGGGGCGTGGACGGTGGAGATGGGCCGGGCGCTGTGCGATGAGGTCTCGGCTGCGTTGACGTTGTCGGGCACCGCCGCCGTGATCCGGTTGGGAATGGCGACCATGCTGGAAGGGCCGCTGCTGGAAACCGGCCGGGCCCTTGCCCAAGGCCGCATCGACGCCGGGAAAGCGCGGGTGATCTGTGATGGTGTTCTTGGGGTGAGCCACGACATCGCCCGCAAGGTCGAGGCTCTCGTGCTGCCGGACGCGCCGCGGTTGACCACCCGGCAACTGGCGGGACGGGTTCGCACAGCGATCAAAGACGCCGACCCGGACGCCTACGAGCGGCGCCGCAAGGCCGCCGAGAAGGGCCGCCGGGTAGAGCTGTACGACAACCCCGACGGCACCGCGGATCTGGCCGCCCGCGATCTACCCGCCGAGGACGCCGACGCCGCCTATAACTACCTCAACGCGCTGGCGAACGCGCTCAAGGCCGACGGAGACCAGCGGCCCATCGACGCCATCCGCGCCGATGTGGTCTTGGAGCTGCTGCGTGGCAAACGACCCCAGGACCTGTTCCCCGCGGCGGCCGAGCCCGAACAGGCTCCAACGCCAGGAACCCCCGCCGCACCCGAGGACACTGCCGCCGCACCCCAGGACACCGCGTCCAGCGCATCCGACATTCCGGCAGTCACCTCCCGGGAAGCCGACAGTGAGGCGGCCGCTGAGACAGCCGGCCTCGTGGCTGAGGCCCGCGCATCCCAGCGCCCCACCGGCCCCGGCGGCACACGACGAAACGATTCCCCGAGACCAGGCCGGACCGGTGGCGACACCGGGCGTGAAGAGGCCGCCGCGATGACCCAGGCGATCCGCGACGAGCTGAGCGACCTGTTCGGCCAGACCCGCCACCGGGGCGGGCCCGCGGAGAAGCGGCTGCTGGTCGCCGAAGCCGCCCGCCGCATCAAGGACGCGCTCTCGCCGCTCAAGGTCCGCTGGTGCGCCCTGGCCGTCGACCCGGAAGGCAACCTCGTCCACGGGCACGATGCCTACCGGCCACCCGCCGGAATGCGCCGCCTCATCCAGACCAGAGACGGCACCTGCACCTTCCCCACCTGCAACCGCCGCGCCGCAAAATGCGATCTGGATCATACAATTCCATATCACAAAGGCGGGCCGACCTGCCCATGTAACGTCGCCACATTATGTCGCGGTCACCATTTACTCAAACAACACCCCGACTGGACCCTGATCCACATATGGCCCGGCGTTCTGCTGTGGATCTCACCCACCGGCCATTGGTATCTCGTCGGCCCCGCCCCCTGACCGGCCAGCGGGGAACGACCCCGGGCTGGAGCAGCTGACGTTCCTGCTGTTCCTGGAAACGTACCCGTCCTGACCGCAGGCGGGCAGCCGTACTGTGACGGCGAGGCCGCCGCCCGGCCGCGGCACCGCCTCGACCACCCCGTCGTGCGCCCGGACGACGGCGCGGACGATCGACAGGCCGAGGCCGGCACCGCGCGCCGAGCCGGTCCGGTCGGCGCGGAGCCGGCGGAAGGGCTCGAAGATCGTGGCGACCTCGTCCGGCGCGACGGGAGGCCCGGTGTTCTCCACGCGCAGCACCACCGTGCCGGCCTCCCGGCACGTCCGCACCCACACCCGGCCGCCGGGCCCGTTGTACTTGATCGCGTTCTCGACGAGGTTGACCGCGCACCGCTCCAGCAGCACGGCGTCGCCCGTGGCCACCGCCGGGGCGAGCCTGGTAGTGATCTTCACGTCGGCCTCTGCCGCGGGGCCGGCCAGCTGCTCCAGCGCGCCGTTCACGGTCTCGTCGAGCGGCACCGGCGTACGGTTGCCCAGTTCGCGTTCGGACCGGGCCAGCAACAGCAGCCCCTCGATCAGCCGTTCGTGCCGTGCCGTGTTGCCCAGCAGCGACCGGGCCAGCACACGCGTCTCCTCCGGCGACTTGCGGCTCGCCGCCGCGACCTCCAGCACGGTGCGGTTGACGGTCAGCGGTGTGCGGAGCTCGTGCGACGCGTTCGCGACGAACCGCCGCTGCGCGTCGAAGGCGCGGTGCAGCCGGTCGAGCATGTCGTCGAAGGTGTCGGCCAGCTCCTTGATCTCGTCCCTCGGGCCCTTGAGGGCGATGCGCTCGTGCAGAGTGCTCTCCGACAGCCGCCGAGCGGTCGCCGTGACGTGCTGCAACGGAGCCAGGGCCCGTCCCGCGACGGCATAGCCCACGCCGACCGCGAGCAGCCCGACCACCAGCAGCGTGAGCACCGAGCCCTGCAACAGCAGTTCCAGGACGTCACTCTTCTGCTGGGCGACCTGACCGGCGACCATGCGCCGTGCGGCGAGCAGCTTGTCGGGGTCCGGCGCCTGAGGCAGCGAACCGAGCTGTGCCTGCCCCGTCGCCCCCAGGGGGTTCATCGGCGAGGGCAGGTCCTCCTTGGACATGAGGACCTTGACGGTGATCTTCTTGTTCAACGTGCTGGCGGTCAGCGCGTACGTCACACCGACGAGGGCCGCGCCGGTCACCAGGAACAGCGACCCGTAGATCAGCGTCAGCCGCGTCTTCAAGGTGAGTCTCACAGGCGATACCCCACTCCGGTGATCGTCTCGATGACCGGCGGAGCACCGAGCTTGCGGCGCAGGGTCGCCATCGTCACCCTGACGATGTTGCTGAACGGGTCGATGTTCTCGTCCCAGGCCTTGTCGAGCAGGTGCTCGGCGCTGACGACGCCGCCGTCGGCGCGCAGCAGTTCCTCGAGAACGGTGAACTCCTTCTTGGTGAGGGTCACCTCCAGGCCGTCGCGGCTGACCGTACGGCGGCGCGGATCCAGCCGGATCCCCGCCCGTTCGAGCACAGGTGGCAGCGGCGGCGCCGACCTGCGCCCCAGCGCGCGCACCCGTGCCACCAACTCGGTGAACACGAACGGCTTGGCCAGGTAGTCGTCGGCGCCCAGCGACAGGCCGTCGACCCGCTCGTCCACGTCACCGGCGGCCGTCAGCATGAGGATGCGGCCGCCGGTGCGGTCGGCGACAAGCCGCCTGCACACCTCGTCACCGTGCACCTCCGGCAGGTCGCGGTCGAGGACCACCACGTCGTAGTCGACGTACGAGGTGCGCTCCAGAGCCGCCGCGCCATCGTAGGCGACGTCGACGGCTATCGCCTCCTCACGCAACCCGGCCGCGATGGTGTCCGCGAGGAGCCCCTCGTCCTCCACGACGAGCACGCGCATGGCGATCCTCCTCTGTTCCCGTGGACGTGGCCTGCCAGGGTCGACCCTGTCCGGTCGGGCGTTAAACCTGGATAAGCCGGCGTAGGGCAGGCTCAAGGAAAGAGGACGGAGTCCGGTTCGCCCATCAGACGCCGGACCGGTCACCCGACCGAGGTCGCGTGACTGGCCCTAGTGAGTCGGTGGTGTCAGTCCGTAACGCGCCACGACGTCGTCGAGCCAGTCGGGGTGGCCATAGGTCAGGCCGTATCTCGTTGCGAGTTCGGTGAATTCGGGCGTCTCGTGGAGTTTCACGCCGGCCGCCGGCCCGACGGAGGTGAGCAGCTCGCCGAGTTCACGGAAGTAGTTCTCGAAGCCGCCCGGTGTGATGACCTCGACGATGCGGCCGGGCGCGGCCCCGGCGTTCCACATGGCGTGCATCTGCCCGCGTGGTTTGGTGATGTAGCCACCGGGTCCCAGGACGACCTCGTCGGCGTCGGATCGGAAGCCGATCTGGCCTTCGAGCACGATGGAGTGCTCGTCCTCGCGCGTGTGGCGGTGCGGCGCGGTGATCGTGCCCACGGCGAACGGATGCTCCATGATGGCCACTTCGCCGTTGTTGTCGCGGCTGTAGAGCTTGAAAACCGAGCCGAAACCCGGGATGGCGACCGAATCCCCGCCGCCGGGCGGCACCACCCTCACAGCCGGCGCGCTGGGCACGTCCATCAGGTCCTGCCCTCCTTCGTGCTGCCCCCGCACTGAGTCAATTATCCCTCCGACCTTCGGTGACAGGTTGGGGGGCCCACCGCACCCCCTGAGGGCGACTAACGAAGGTTTAATCCGTATCCGGCTGCAATGGGCCGCGCCGGCGGCGAGTGACCGCCGGTGTGGAGGTCGACATGAGAATGCGCAGATTGGCCCTGGCCCTGGTGCTGCCGGCCGTGCTGGCGCTGGCGGCGTGCGGTGGCGGCGAGGACGGCGACGGTGTCGCGAGTGCCGGAGGCGGCGAGGCGAAGAACGCGGCGGCCTCCCCGTCGCAGTCGCTGAGTCCCGAGGACGCCCAGCTGAAGTTCGCGCAGTGCATGCGCGAGAACGGTGTGGAGATGGCCGATCCGGAGTCGGGCGGCGGGGTACGGATCCAGGTCACCGGCAAGCCCGGCAGCCGGGAGAAGACAGAGGCGGCGATGAAGAAGTGCCGGCCGTATCTCGAGGCCGGCGGCAAGATGCCCAACATGCAGGACCCGAAAGTCCGCGATCAGTTCGTGAAGTTCGCCCAGTGCATGCGCGAGAACGGCGTGAACATGCAGGACCCGGGGCCCGACGGTGGTCTGAGGATCCAGGGGAAGCCCGGCGAGATGGGCCGCGAGAAGCTGGAGAAGGCGCGTAAGGCGTGCGAGTCGCTGCGGCCCGGCGGGGGCCAGAAGTGAGGCGGATCCTCGTGACCGGTGCGGCCGTCGCGGTCGTCGCCGTCGGCGGGACGGCGGCCGTGCTGGCCGGCGGCGGCGGCGAGGCGAGCGGCCAGGCGCCCGCCGTCGCGATGACCACCGCCGACGTGACCAGAGGCGACCTCGTCGACTCCGAGAGCGTCGACGGAACCCTCGGGTACGCCGACGAGCGGGAGGTGCGGACCGGCGCCTCCGGCACCGTCACGTGGGCGCCGGACGAGGGCGCCACGGTGAAACGGGGCGGGTCACTGCTCCGGGTGGACGGTGAGCCGGTGTCGCTCATGTACGGCACCACGCCTCTCTACCGGCCGCTGAGCCTCGGGGTGTCCGACGGTGCGGACGTACGCCAGCTCGAGAGCAACCTGAAGGCGCTCGGCCACGGCGACGACCTCACGGTCGACGACGAGTTCACCTCCGCGACCGCGCAGGCGGTGATCGACTGGCAGGACGACCGGGGTCTGCCCGAGACCGGCTCGGTGGACGCCGGTCAGGTCGTGTTCCTGCCGGGAGCCGTACGGATCAAGAAGCTCAATGCCACGGTAGGCGCGCGGACGAGTCCGGGCCAACCCGCGCTGATCGCGACCGGCACCACGCGGATCGTCCACGTGGACCTCGATGCCGACAAGCAGGACCTGGCGCGCAAGGGCGCGACCGTGAGCATCGAGCTGCCCGGCGGACGCAGCGTCAAAGGCAAGATCGCGGAGGTCGGCACGGTCGCCGAGCAGAGCGGCGCCGAGCAGGACCAGAAGACCACCGTGAGCGTCGACATCTCGCTCGGCAAGAGCGGGACGGGGCGGCTCGACGAGGCGCCGGTGACGGTCGAGCTGGAGAGCGAGCGCCGCAAGGGCGTGCTGTCGGTGCCGATCGAGGCCCTGCTGGCACTGCGCGAGGGCGGCTTCGGCGTCGAGGTGGTCGAGGGCACGGCGAAGCGGGTCGTGCCGGTCACCACCGGAAGCTTCGGCGGCGGCCGGGTCGAGGTCTCGGGAGACGCGATCCGCGAGGGCATGAAGGTCGGGGTGCCCGCGCAATGACGGCCGTCGTCGAACTGTCCGGCGTGACCAAGCACTATCCGGGGGGTGTCGCCGCGCTGCGCGGTGTCGACCTGCTCATCGAGGCCGGTGAGCTCACCGCCATCGTGGGGCCCTCGGGCTCGGGCAAGTCAACGCTCCTGCACATGATCGGCACTCTGGACCGGCCGAGCGAGGGGTCGGTGCGCATCGCCGGGCACGATGTGGCGGCGCTCTCGGACCGGGAGCTGTCGGCCCTGCGCGCGCGGCACATCGGCTTCGTCTTCCAGCAGTTCCACCTGGCCGCCGGGGTCAGCGCACTCGACAACGTCGCCGACGGCCTGCTCTACCACGGCGTGTCCCTGCGGGAGCGCCGGGATCGGGCCGGTCGGGCCCTCGAGCGGGTCGGTCTCGGGAAGCGCACGGGGCACCGGCCGAACCAGCTGTCCGGTGGAGAGCAGCAGCGCGTCGCGGTGGCGCGCGCCGTGGTGGGCGATCCCGATCTGCTGCTCGCCGACGAGCCGACCGGCAACCTCGACTCCGCGGCCGGTGCCGAGGTACTGCGCCTGCTGGGCGATCTGCACGGCGCGGGCACGACCGTCGCGATCATCACGCACGACATGGAGATCGCCGCGTGGGCGCCACGGCAGGTACGGATGCGCGACGGCCGGATCGTGACCGGTGAGCGCCTCGTCGAGGCGGGGGTGCCGGTCCGATGATCAGGAGAATGCGCAGATCCGCGCCGGAGCGGCCCGGTGCGGAACGGCTGATCCCGGCACGGCTCGGCGGCCGCGACGTGGTGCGCGTGGGCGTCGGGGGCCTGCGCGCGCGGCCCACCCGAGTGCTGCTGTCGGCCCTGGGCATCGCCATCGGCATCGCCACCATGATCGCCGTGATCGGGATCTCGGCGTCGAGCAAGGAACAGTTGCTGCGGCAGCTCGACACCCTCGGGACCAACCTGCTGACGGTGAAGCCCGGCAGCACGATGTTCGGCGAGGACGCCAAGATGCCCGAGACCGCCGTCGACATGGTCCGGCGCATCGGCCCGGTGCGGACCGTCGGCGCGACCGGTGCGGCGGACACGACCGTACGCCGCACGAACCACATCCCCGAGGCGGTGACCGGGGGCATCTCCGTCCAGGCGGCGACGGGGGAACTGCTCACGACGCTGGACGGCCGGGTGCGCACCGGAAGCTGGCTCAACGCCGCCACCGAGAGCCACCCCGCGGTCGTGCTCGGCTCCGCGGCCGCCGAACGGCTGGGGCTGGACCGTACGGGGACGCAGGTGTGGATGGGCGGCCGGTGGTTCACGGTGGTCGGCATCCTCCGGCCGCTGCCGCTCGCCCCCGAGATCGACCGGTCGGCGCTCGTCGGCTGGCCGGCGGCCGAGCGCTACCTCGGCTTCGACGGGCACCCCACGATGCTCTACGAGCGCTCGTCCGACGCCTCGGTCGAGGCGGTGGGGGACGTGCTCGCCCGCACGGTCAATCCGGAGAACCCCGACGAGATCGACGTCAGCCGGCCGTCCGACGCGCTGGAGGCCAAGGCCGCGGCGGCGGGAGCGTTCACCAACCTGCTGCTCGGGCTCGGTGCCGTCGCGCTGCTCGTCGGCGGGGTCGGGGTGGCGAACACCATGGTCATCTCAGTGCTGGAGCGGCGCCGTGAGATCGGGCTGCGCAGGTCGCTCGGTGCCACGCGGGGGCAGGTGCGGGTGCAGTTCCTGTCGGAGTCCCTGCTGCTGTCGGTCCTCGGCGGGGTGGTGGGCGCCGGCGTGGGGGCGCTGGCGACGGTGGCGTTCGCCGCCTATCGCGACTGGCCGCCGGTCGTGCCGGTGTGGGCGCTCGGCGGGGGAGTGGCCGCGACCCTGGCCATCGGCACCATCGCCGGCATCTACCCGGCGATGCGGGCGGCCCGGCTGTCGCCCACCGTGGCGCTGACGGTCACCTGATCGCACGAGCCCGCGACGGCTTCATCCAGTGTCGGCGAACGCACCATCCGGCCGGACCACGGTGGTGCGTTCGCCGACACCGAGTGGCGTTCGGCCTCTGCCTGCCGGCCTACTCCCGACGATCTACCGGCGGAGGGCGATGGCGTCGCGTACGTCTTCCACACGCCGCTCGGATCGAAGACGTCGGCGATGGCGACCGGTCTGGGCAGGCCCGCATCAATGAGGATCATGCGAAGCCGGGTCTCCATCGGCGAGTTCTAGAAACAGACGTTCCGGACGTACTGCGTAAAGGCCGCGGACCTTGTGCATCTGATCGAGCCTCAGGGCGTACCGGTGCGTCACGCCCGGCGGTGCGCGGGATCGTCGAGGTGCCGGGCGGCAGCGCGAGATGGACGCGGTCGTCGGCCGAGTCCGGCAGCGGTACCCGGTAGAGCCGGGCCGCCGTGAACCCGCAGAACACCGAGCCGGTCGCGGCGATCAACAGCGCCGCGCGGCACCGCAGTTCCACCGAGTCGGGCGGGTCCGCGATCACATAGACGTGGTGGAAGATCCTGCGGAAGCGGTTCCCCGCCAGTTGCCGTCGCGTCACTCCCAGGTCGAACGCTTCGTCGCAGCGGAACGGGCCCTTCGTGAGGGCGGGCGGGATCTCCCGGGCGGCGGGCATGACGGCCACGGTGACACTCCGTGGCGCCGCGCACACCGAAAACGCGATCCGAGTGGCGTTCGGTGTAGGTGAACGCACCACCGTGGTCCGACCGGGTGGTTCGTTCCCCTACATCGAGTGACGTTCTAGCGCCGGGTGACGTTCTAGCGCAGTGCGGCGGCCGTGTCGGCGGCGGAGGCCTCGTGGACGAAGTCGGCGAGGCGGGCGAGCTTGTCCGGGTCGGTGGAGGGCAGCACGCCGTGGCCGAGGTTGAACACGTGGCCCTCGGCGGTACGGCCCCGGGCGAGGATGTCGCGGGTCCGCTCCTCGATCACCTCCCACGGCGCGAACAGCACCGCGGGATCGAGGTTGCCCTGCAGCGCCTTGCCCGCCTCGACCCGGCTCACCGCCGCGTCGAGCGGCACCCGCCAGTCGACGCCGACCACGTCGGCGCCGGCCTCGCCCATGAGGCCGAGCAGCTCGCCGGTGCCCACGCCGAAGTGGATCCGCGGCACGCCGAGCCCACCGACCGCAGAGAAGATCTTGCTGGTGTGCGGGAGCACCGAGCGCCGGTAGTCCTCCGGGCTGACCGCGCCGACCCAGGAGTCGAACACCTGGACGGCGCTCGCCCCGGCGGCCACCTGGATCTTGAGGAACTCGGTCGTGATGTCGGCCAGCCGGCCGAGCAGCTCGGCCCACAGATCCGGCGCGCCGTACATCATGGCCTTGGTGAGGTCGTGGGACTTCGACGGTCCGCCCTCGATGAGGTACGAGGCGAGCGTGAACGGCCCGCCCGCGAACCCGATGAGCGGGGTGTCGCCGAGCTCGCCCACGAGTTCCTCGATCGCCTCCGTGACGTACGTCACGTCGCCCGGGTCGAGCGCCCGCAGCTTCGCGAGACCGGCGGGGTCGCGGATCGGGTCGGCGATGACCGGGCCCACACCGGGCTTGATGTCGAGATCGACGCCGATCGCCTTGAGCGGCACCATGATGTCGCTGAAGAAGATCGCGGCGTCGACCGCGTAGCGGCGTACGGGCTGGAGCGTGATCTCGATGATCATGTCGGGCCTCGTGCAGGCCTCGAGCATCGGTACGTCGGCCCGTACGCGCAGGTATTCGGGCAGCGACCGGCCGGCCTGGCGCATGAACCACACGGGGGTGTGCGGCACCGGCTCGCGGCGGCAGGCACGCAGGAACACGGCTTCGTTGTCAACAGGCACCTAAGGATCGTCCCACGGATCCGCCGAAGAGACGCACCGAGTCCCGAACCTCGCATGTGGCCGCCGGCCAGGGCTGGGTCGGGGCCCGGCCGGGCCGCGGCGCGGCGCACGCTTCGGGGGGGCCGAGAATGGGTGGAGCGCGGGGCCATGAACTTCGGACACGCCGAGCGAAGTCCCGCAATCCGCCGCTCCGGCATGCAACCGTGCGGTTCTCACCCCTTATGCCGCGAGCCGAGGGAGGCCCGATGGCCGTGACCATCCGTCACTGCTCCACCTGCGGCGACGAGCGCCCGTTCGAGCGGCCGCCGTGCGCCGACGAACACGGTGATCTCTGTCCCGAGCTGGCCTGTGCGGACTGCGGTGCGGCCATTCTCATCGCGGCACTGCTGGAGCCGTGGCAGTCCGGACCGGCGGAGCTGCCGGCCGCATCCTCCCGGGCCGCCTGAGCGGCCCCTGACACCCCGAGACCGTGCACAGTGTCCTCATCCTCCGTGATCACGCCGCATCCCCCGCCGATCCAGCTTCCGCCGGTTCTTCCGGCGTGGCAGTCCCAGGTTCTGCCGGCAAAACGATCTACGCTCAGCCCATGGGCGCCCCGCGCATGACGCCGCCCCCGACTCAGGCCAGTGAGGTACCGGCGCCCTTCCAGCGGGCACTCGACACCCTGCGCCTCGCGGTCGAGGGCGATCAGATCCGTTCCGAGCTCGAGCTCGAGAGCATGCCCGCGCCGCAGCGCCTGGCGCCCTACTCGGCCGCCCTCTCGGCGTCGGTATACCGCGGCGACGACACCGAGATCGCCATGGGCCGGCTGATCGTGCTGTACGACCCGGACGGCCACAGCGGCTGGGTCGGGCAGTTCCGGATCGTCGCCTACATCCGGGCCGACCTGGAGCCGGAGATCGCCGCCGACCCGCTCATCGGGTCGGTCGCGTGGAGCTGGCTGACCGAGACCCTCGACGTCGTGGGCTATGCCGGGGTGTCGGGCACGATCACCCGGGCGGTCTCGGAGAGCTTCGGCGACAAACAGGACGACCCCTCCACGACCGAGCTGGAGATGCGGGCGTCGTGGTCGCCGACGGGCGAGGATCTGGCCGGTCACGTGGCGGCGTGGTGCGAGGTGATGTGCATGGCGGCGGGGTTGCCCCCCGCCGGAATCACCTCGCTGACGAGTTCGGGCACCTGAACGGCGTACGGTAGGCGCGTGGGAGTGTCGGAAACCAGTCAATCGGCCCAATCGGCGGAGGCCGCACCGCAGGACACCGGCGAGAAGACCGCCACGCCCCTGCTGGAGCCGGGCGAGGGGATCCCCCCGGTGGTACAGACGGCGGAGGCGCTGGACCGGGTCGTCGAGGCGTTCGCGGTCGGCACCGGTCCGGTCGCGGTGGACGCCGAACGGGCCTCGGGCTACCGCTACGGGCAGCGCGCGTATCTCGTCCAGCTGCGGCGCAAGGGCGCGGGCACCGCGCTCATCGACCCGATCACCTGCCCGGACCTGTCCGGGCTCGACGCCGCGCTCGCCGACGCCGAGATGGTGTTGCACGCGGCCAACCAGGACCTGCCGTGCCTGGCCGAGCTGGGGCTGGCCCCGCGCCGGCTCTTCGACACCGAGCTCGCCGGGCGGCTGCTCGGGCATCCCCGGGTGGGGCTCGGCTCGATGATCGAGAACGTGCTGGGGTACTCGCTGGAGAAGGGCCACTCGGCGGCCGACTGGTCGACCCGCCCGCTGCCGGAGGAGTGGCTCCGCTACGCGGCGCTGGACGTCGAACTGCTCGTGGAGCTCCGCGAGGCGCTGCACGCCGAGTTGTTCGAGACCGGGAAGCTGGCGTGGGCCACCGAGGAGTTCGAGGCGATCCTGGCCGCGCCGCCCAAGCCGCCGCGTGCCGAGCCCTGGCGCCGTACGTCCGGGATCCATCGCGTACGGAACCGGCGCGGCCTGGCGATCGTACGAGGGGTGTGGGAGGCCCGCGACCGCATCGCGCGCGACCGCGACCTGTCGCCCGGCCGAGTGCTCTCGGACGCGGCGATCATCGAACTGTCACTGACCGTCCCGCACACTCTCGTCGATCTGCAGGCGATGCCGACGCTGCGGAACCGCAACGCGCGGCGCCATCTGTCGGTGTGGCTGCGCGCGGTGTCGAAGGCCCGTGCGCTGCCGGAGAGCGAGCACCCCGAGCAGGGGCAGGCCGGGGACGGCCCGCCGCCCGCGCACCGCTGGGCCGAGCGCGACCCGGAGGCGGCCAAGCGGCTCACCGCGACCCGCGCGGTGGTCGCCGCACTGGCCGATGAGCACCACATGCCCACCGAGAACCTGCTCCAGCCCGACGCCGTACGCCGGCTGGCGTGGTCGCCGCCCGACGAGATCAGCGCGGAGGCGGTCAGCGCGGCGCTGGTCACCCTCGGAGCCCGGAACTGGCAGATCGAGCTCGCCTCGGTGCCGCTGGCAAAGGCGCTCCAGCGGCTGGAGTGCAAGGGCGACCTGTAGTAACCGGCGCGCCACCGTGCCTCGCTCGCCCAGGGCGATGTTTACCGAAGGGCCCGGCTTAGGTTAGCTTTTCCTAAGTAAGCATCCCTGCCGTCGGACGGATCGCGGCTCGATCGTGAGGAGCGCAACGGTGCTGCTCGGCAACTACCTCATCGGTCTGCGCGAGGGGCTGGAAGCCGCTCTGGTGGTGAGCATCCTCATCGCCTATCTGGTCAAGACGGGCAACCGGGGCGCGCTCGCCCCGGTCTGGGCGGGCATCGCTCTGGCGGTCGCTCTCAGCGCGGGGTTCGGCGTCGCGTTGAGCGCCGCCTCCTCGGACATGCAGTTCAAGACCCAGGAGCTGTTCGGCGGGATCCTGTCCATCGTGGCCGTGGGCCTGGTCACCTGGATGGTCTTCTGGATGCGCAAGGCGGCCCGGGGCATCAAGGCCGAGCTCGAGGGCAAGCTCGAAGGGGCACTCGACGTGGGCCCGCTCGCGCTGGCCGTGGTGGCGTTCATGGCCGTCGGCCGCGAGGGTCTCGAGACGGCCCTGTTCCTGTGGACGAACATCAGCAACTCCACGGAGGGTTCCACCCAGCCGATCGTCGGCGCCGTCCTCGGTCTGGTCACCGCGATCGTGCTCGGTTACCTCCTCTACCGCGGCGGGCTGAAACTGAACCTCAAGGTGTTCTTCACCTGGACCGGGGCCGCGTTGATCGTGGTCGCGGCGGGCGTCTTCGGGTACGGGTTCCACGACCTGCAGGAGGCCGACGTGCTGCCCGGCCTGAACGCGGTGGCGCTGGAGCCGGCCACGTTCTTCGCCGAGTTCGGCAGGGCCGGCCAGTGGGCTCAGACGATCTTCCAAGGTGTGCTGAACGTCACCCCGAAGATCACCTGGCTGCAGCTCACCATGTGGGTGGCGTACGTGGTGCCGGTCATGTACCTGTTCCTGCGGCCCACCAGGCCCACCAGGCCCGCCGGCGTCACGCGTGAGCGCGAGCCCGCGAAGTCCTGACCCGCACCGGCTCCCGGCCTCGAACCGCCCCCGCCGCCCCAGCCCCCGGCTTCCGGCCGGTCACGGCGGTGGCGCGGGCCGGCTGCCGGAGTCCGGACCGCCGAGGTCGCGCGCCTCGGCAGGCCGCCGGCGCGGCCACCATCTCGGCCGACCGCTCAGCAGCCAGGCCGCGGCACCGATGAGCAGGAGCGCTCCGAAGAAGGGCAGCAGCCAGCCGAGGGCGAGGGTGAGCGCCGAGAGGACGGCGACGAACGCCGCCCAGCCGGACTTCAGCCCGCCGGTGAAGCCGCCGCCGGGCCGCGACCCGGCCTTGGCGGCGGGCTCGATGCGCACCGTCACGGTGGCGAAGGCGGTCTGCTCGGCGAGCGCCTTCCGCTTGGCCTGGAGCGCTTCCAGGTCGGACTGCCGCTGGGCGATCTCGCGCTCGACGTTGATGACCTCGGTGACCGTGCCGGCCCGGTCGAGCAGCTTCCGGAACGACTTCAGCGCCGCCTCGGCCGACCGCACCCTGCTCTCGACGTCGGCGACCGCCTCGGTGACGTCCTGCGCGTCCTGCCGCAGCGCGCGACGGGTCCCGAGCCGGCGCGAGAGGCCGTCGAGGACGGTGCCGTACCGCTCAGCAGGGATCTTGAAGGTGATGCTCGCGCCCACGGGTTCGGTGGTGGCGTTCTCGTTCGCGACGTGGCCGCCCGCCTGCGTCACCAGCGCCTTGGCCCGGGTCACGGCCGCGTCGACGTCCTTGGTCTCCACCTCCATGCTCGCGGTGTAGACGACGGCGCGCGCGGCCCCGGCGGAGAGCTCGGCCCGCTGCGTCGGCGCGGTCTCCTGCCGCTTCATGTCCACCGCGGTGCCCGAGCCGTCGGACATCCCGGACGAGTCGTTCGGCCCGTCGCCCGCGCAGCCGCTCAGCAGGACGGCCACCACCACCGGGACGAGCACGAGCCCTGCTCTGGCTGTACGCACGGAGATTCGACGATGTGATCCCCGTCATAGTTCCGCCGATACGCGGGTTTCTGCGAGCTTCTCGGCATCCGCGAGGTTCGGCGGTCTTCGCAAGCCACCGGGCACGATCTGCCCGGGATCCTTCGGCACCCCCGCCGTGCCCTGGTCAGAGCACGGCCGATTATCTGCGATCGTGGAATCTATGTCCCATGTCGTAGTGATCGGCGGTGGCATCGCGGGCCTCGCCGCAGCGCGTTTCCTCGTCCGCGGCGGCGCGCGGGTGACCGTACTCGAGGGATCGCCCGAGATCGGCGGCAAGCTACGGGTGAGCGAGATCGCGGGGCTGCCGGTCGACGAGGGCGCCGAGGCGATGCTGGCCCGCCGCCCCGAGGGCCTCGACCTCGTGCGCGATCTCGGCCGGTCCGAGCAGCTCGTCTATCCGGGGACGACGTCGGCGGCGATCCTCAGCCGTGGCGAGCTGCGGCCCCTGCCGACCGGCCACGTCATGGGCGTGCCGGCCGATCTGCGGGCGCTGGCCGCATCGGGGATCCTGTCCCGTGCCGGGCTCGCCCGCGCACCGCTCGACCTGGTGCTGCCGAAGAGCCCGCTCGGAGCGGACGTATCGGTCGCCGACTATGTCGGGGCGCGGGTCGGCGCCGAGGTCGTCGATCGCATCGTCGAGCCGCTGCTCGGCGGGGTCTACGCCGGCCGCACGGAGGAACTGTCCTTCGACGCGACGCTGGGCGGCCTCGCGGGCGCGGCACGTACGCACCGGTCGCTCATCACCGCGGCCCGGGCCGTACGCGACGCGGCCCCGAAGGACGCCGGCCCGGTGTTCACCACGCTCCCCGGCGGGCTCGGTTCGCTTCCGCGCATCCTCGCCGACCTGGTCGAGGCCGCGGGCGGCACGGTGCGGACCGGGGCGATGGTCCGGGAACTCGTCCCCACCGCCGAAGGCGGCTGGCGGCTGACCCTCGGGCCCACCCGGGCGCCTGAGGCGCTGACGGCCGACGGCGTGGTGGTGGCGGTGCCCGCGAGCCCGGCGGCGCGCCTGCTGGCCGGTGTCATACCGGCCGCCGCCGAGGATCTGGCGCGGATCGAGTACGCGAGCATGGCGATCGTCACCTTGGCCTATGCCTCGACGGCGTTCCCGCAGCGCCCGCGCGGCAGCGGGTACCTCGTGCCGGCCGTCGAGGGCCGGACGGTGAAGGCCGTGACGTTCAGCACGGTCAAGTGGCCGCACCTCGCCGAACGTGATCCGAACCTCGTCGTCGTACGGTGCTCCATCGGGCGGCACGGTGAAGAGCACACACTGCAGCGCCCGGACGAGGAGCTCAAGGCCGCGGCCATGACCGAGCTGGCCACCACCTGCGGGGTCGGCGAACTGCCGATCGACAGCCGGGTCACCCGTTGGGGCGGGGCGCTGCCGCAGTACACGGTGGGCCACGCCGACCGGGTGGCCAGGATCCGCTCCGCGATCGCGGAGCGGCCGGGGCTCGCGATCGCCGGAGCCGCCTATGACGGGCTCGGCATCCCGGCCTGTGTCGCCACCGCGCGGGCGGCGGCAGCCCGGGTGCTCGAACACCTGAGCGGTCGTGGAGAATTGAGACATGGCAGCGACGGACAAGCCCAAGGCGCGCGACCTCAACCAGACGATCCGGTACACGATGTGGTCGGTGTTCCGCGTGAGGACTCTGGGGGATCTGGTCGGTGACACGGTCGCCGGCGAGGTCAGCGACCTGCTGGAGCAGGCGACCGAGAAGGACGTGACGACCCGGGGACTGTACGACGTCGCGGGGTTCCGCGCCGACGCCGACTACATGTTCTGGTGGCACGCGCCCACCGCGGACGACCTGCAGGAGGTCTACGGCCGGTTCCGCCGTACCGCCCTCGGCCGCGCGTCCGAGCCGGTCTGGTCGGCGATGGCGCTGCACCGCCCGGCCGAGTTCAACAAGGGCCACATCCCGGCGTTCCTCGCCGACGAGGAGCCTCGGGCCTATGTCTGCGTCTATCCGTTCGTGCGGTCCTACGAGTGGTATCTGCTGCCCGACGAGGAGCGCCGCCGGCTGCTGGCCGAGCACGGGATGATGGCGCGCGACTATCCCGACGTGCGGGCCAACACGGTCGCATCCTTCGCCCTGAACGACTACGAGTGGATGCTGGCCTTCGAGGGCGACGAACTTCACCGCATCGTGGACCTCATGCGGCATCTGCGCGGCTCCGAGACCCGGCGGCACGTCCGCGAGGAGATCCCCTTCTACACCGGCGTGCGCAAGCCGGTGGCCGAACTCGTCGCGGGCCTTCCGTAACGGCGGCCTAACTCACAGAGACCATTTCGGACGGTATCCGGAAAGTCACGGTGCCGACCAAAGTAGAGTGCGCTTTCGGGACGGCGCCCACTCGAGGGGCCGTGCCCGTGGTGCTCTGACGGGAGACCGGGCGGAGCCGAAGGGGAGGGATCGTGACTGACGCGCCACGGCATGCCCGGGGTCGGCATGCCAAGCCCCCGTCGGAGTTCAGCCGGGCGTGCGATCGGACGATCCGCACCATCATGACCGAGCGGAGCCGACGCAAGATCGTGGTGGTGTCGAGCGGTACGGCCTCCGTCATGCTCGGAGTGGCCGCGATCGTGGGGCTGTCCATGGCGGGCTCGGCCGATACGCCGACGGCCGCCACCGCGGGTGCGGCCGG
>NZ_JABVEB010000380.1 GCF_014323665.1 Actinomadura sp. HBU206391
CGTACCGGCGGGAGCGCCCGACGACGGAGCCGTGACGGGCCCGGAGGGCTGGACCGGCACCTGCCCGGCGCCGGGGGTCGGCGAGCCCGGCGCCGTCGAGGTCGGCTCGGCCCCCGGTGAGCCGGAAGGCCCTCCGGAGCCCTCGGGCGTCGCGGGCGCCGTCTCGTTCGGCGACGCGGCCGCCGCGCCGGAACGCTCGGAACCCGAACTCGACAGGACGACGGTGGCGAGCACACCGATCACGACGACGACGAGCCCCGCGGCGACGCCGATCAAGATCTTCGGCAGGCGGGAGCCGGAGCCGGGCGGCCTCCGGTCGGGCAGCGCGTTCGTCGCCAGCGGATGCGGTATTCCCCCTGGGGGCGTCCCGCCCAGCGGATGCGGTACTCCCCCCGGAGGCGTCCCCATGGCCGGGCCGTGCAGTGCCAGAGGAGGCGGCGGAGGCGCCTCGTGCATGCTCGCGACCGGGCCCGCCGGAGCAGCCGGAGGGAACAGGCCGACCGGCGCCGCCGGATTGACCTGGGCGGTCGGATCGGCCAGAGCGGGGTCGGCCGGAGCAGGGTCATCAGGCGCGGCGGGATCGGCCGGGGCGGGTGGAGCGACCGGGCCGGCCTCGTCGGCCGGAGCGACCGGGCGCTGCCGGGGCGCCGCCGCCGCCATCGCGACGGACATCTCGACCATGGCCGGCGGCTCGGGAGCCACCCGCCGGTCGAGGTCCGCGGCCGAGGACCCCGGCTGCGGGAGCGTCGCAGGATCCCAGGGTTCCTCTTCGGTCACGTCGGCGAGGTCCGGCCAAGGATCGGAGTCATCGAAGAACCCGGCCTCGGCCGTGGTCTCGGTCTCCGGCTCCAGCGGATCGTCCGTGACGGTCGTCTCGGCCGCACCCTCGACCGGCTCGTCGGCGGGGATCCCGCCGGAAGGCCACGTCTCACCGGTCGGCTGCTGATCCACCAGGGTGTGTTCGTCCCGCTCCGCCGGTCCGCCCGACTCGTCGCCGTTCAACTCGTCACCTTTTTCGCAACGCAATGATTCCTGGCCCTGTGATCTCAATGACTCCGACGACGAGCAAGCCGATTTGGTTCGAACGGATCGCGGTGGATCAGCGCGCGGCGAGCCGCTCCCGGCCACGCCGCGCGGCGAGTCTCTGGTGCCGGTCCAACATGTCCGTCACCCGCCCGATGGCCTCGGGCACGCCCCGGTCCGGCCGTGCCGCCGATCGCGCCTCGCAGAACCATCGAGCGGCCTCGGCGAGCAGGAACTCCGGAGAGTCGCCCGTCGCGGGTCCCCGCTCGTCGGCGAGCCGCCCCAGCAGATCCCCCAGTCTGAGCGCCGCGTCCGGGCAGCCGGCCTCCGCGGCGCGCCGGAACCACCGGGCCGCACCGTCGGCGTCGCCCTCCTGCTCACACCGTTCGCCGAGGCTGTACGCGACCTGCGCCAAGGGCCCGGCGGCGGAACCCGGGCACGCCGAGAACGCGGATCGGCGGCGTCGGACAGGCATGAGCTCACTCCGGTACATCGGGTCGGAAGATGCTGGGCGGGCCGGGGGCCGGGCACTCATCGCGACGGCGACGGCCGATCGCGGGCACTGCCCATTGGTTCAACGGTAAAGCCCTACGCCACCCGAACGCCATTCATATTTCCATGCCATTCGCCGGAGTTCGCCGGAGTCGCCGGGGAAAAGCAGACGGCGGCCGGTCCCCTCGTCACCGGGCCGACGACCGGCTTTCGTCGCCAGGCAATAGGGTCCGGAATAGGTCCACGTCATCGTCATGGAGGGAATTCAGGTGTCTGTCGTCAAGATCAACGCCCTGACCGTCACCGAGGGCTCGCGGGACGAACTCGAGCGGCGGTTCGCAGGCCGAGCCGGCCTGGTCGAGTCGGCCGACGGATTCGAGGGCTTCGAGCTCCTGCGACCCGTGGAGGGCATCGACCGGTACCTCGTCTACACCCGGTGGCGGAGCGAGGAGGACTTCCAGCGCTGGACCGAGAGCCAGGCGTTCCAGCGCGGGCACGCCCAGGCCGCGGCGCAGGCGGGCGGCAGCGGGCATGGCCACGGGCACGGCGGCCCGGCCGCCACCGGTGCCGAACTGTGGTCCTTCGAGGTCATCCAGAGCGCGCCGCCCAAAACCGCCTAGACGCCACGACGCCACCCGCCCGCGCGCTGCACGCGACGCGGGCTCTGGGCGATCAGGCGGGGTCGTAGCCCGCGTGCAGCAGGCAGTAGGTCACGGCCTCCTCCAGTGCCTGCCACGATGCCGCGATCACGTTGTCCTCGACGCCGACCGTGCCCCATTCGCCACGTCCATTACTGGACTCGATGAGCACTCGGGTCCGGGCTCCGGTGCCATGAGAGCCTTCGAGGATCCGGACCTTGTAGTCGACCAGTTCCAGCCTGGCCAGCTCGGGATAGAGGCGCTCGAGCGCGATGCGCAGCGCCGTGTCGAGGGCGTTGACCGGCCCGTTGCCCTCACCGGTCGCGACGATCCGCTCCCCCTTGGCGTGCAGCTTGACGGTGGCCTCGCTGACCATCGAGCCGTCAGGACGGCGCTCGACGATCGCCCGCCACGACTCGACCTCGAAATGCCGCTGCCGTACGCCGGTGAGCTCCTCGCGCAGCAGCAGTTCGAAGGAGGCGTCGGCGGCCTCGAAGGTGTAGCCCTGGGCCTCCAGATCCTTCACCCGGCCGACGACCCGCTTGGCGGTGTCCCCCGACAGGTCGTACCCGAGCTCCCTGCCCTTCAACTCGACCGAGGCGCGCCCCGCCATGCTCGACACCAGCATCCGCATGTCGTTGCCGACCGCCGCCGGGTCGATGTGCTGGTAGAGGTCGGGGTCGACCTTCACGGCCGAGGCGTGCAGTCCCGCCTTGTGGGCGAACGCCGACAGCCCGACATAGGGCTGCTGGGAGCCGGGCGTCACGTTCGTGACCTCCGACACCGCGTGGGCGATGCGGGTCATCTCAGCCAGCTGATCGTCGGTGACGACCCGCATACCGCGCTTGAGCTGCAGGTTACCGACCACCGTGAAGAGGTTGGCGTTGCCGCTGCGCTCACCGTAGCCGTTCGCGCAGCCCTGGACGTGCGAGGCGCCCGCCGTGACGGCTGCGAGGGAGTTGGCCACCGCGCAGCCGCTGTCGTCGTGGCAGTGGATGCCGACGCGAGCGCCCATCTCGACGACGGTGGCGACCACCTCCGCGAGCTCGTCCGGGAGCATGCCCCCGTTGGTGTCGCACAGCGCGATGACGTCCGCTCCCGCCTCGGCTGCGGTCCGGACGACCTCGAGCGCGTAGGGCCGGTTGGCCTTGTAGCCGTCGAAGAAGTGCTCCGCGTCGAGGAAGACGCGCCGCCCCTCCGCCCGCAGGTGCGAGACCGTGTCGCGGATCATCGCGAGGTTCTCCTCCAGGGTCGTGCGGAGTGCCAGCTCAACGTGCCGGTCGTGACTCTTGGCGACAAGCGTCACGACCGGCGCGCCAGAGTCGCGCAAAGCGGCCACCAGAGGGTCGTCGGCGGCCTGCACACCGGCCCGGCGGGTCGCGCCGAACGCGGTGAGTTGCGCGTGCTTCAGGTCGAGCTCTGTTCGAGCACGCCGGAAGAAGTCGGTGTCCTTCGGATTGGCCCCGGGCCAGCCGCCCTCGATGAAGCCGACCCCGAGGTCGTCGAGGTGCCGGGCGATGACGAGCTTGTCCGCCACGGAGAGGTTGAGCCCCTCCTGCTGGGCTCCGTCCCGCAGGGTCGTGTCATAGACGTGGAAGCCGTCGTCGAGCATTGAGCTCTCCTTTGCGAATGACCGGCGCCCTGCCTGGAACGCGACTGTCACCGAGTTGTCTGGCACCGAGTTATTTGGCATCGAGGTACTTGGCGGCTGGATGTTTGGAAAAGCACTGTCGTCTCATGGACCCCGTTTTCCGGGGATTTTCCTACGTACGGTTCGCGGTGCTGAAAAGCAAAAGACCCCTCACGGACGTGAGAGGTCTGCGCGCCGGTGGTCTCGTCAGATACCGGCGCGCCAGCCAATAATGTTCAGCTCGTAGCGAGCGTGGCCGTAACGCATAGCAACGTCAGTTTGCCACATCGTCGGCGCCCGTGACACACCGGTCCCACCATCCGAGACGACGATCGCGGGAACCCGCTGCCAGCGATCGGCGG
>NZ_JABVEB010000381.1 GCF_014323665.1 Actinomadura sp. HBU206391
CGGCGGCGGCGGTGACGGCGGCGGTGGTGGCGGCGGCGGAGGTTGCGGCGGGGGCGGGGGCGGTTGCGGCGGGGGCGGAGGGTGAACCCGGACTGCCGGCCGGCCGCCGGGGCGCCGGTATCGGCCGGCGGCCGGACACCGGCCCTGCCGGGGACGCCCCGGCCGGGACGCACCGAGATGGAGCGCGAAGTCGGTGATTTTGTCGCGCGGGAGTGTGAACCGATCGCGGCCCTCCGGCATCTATCAGATGAGGGGCCGGGTTGCGGGGCCCGGCCCCCGACCTTCGGCGGCGGGAGAACACCGTGCTGATCGCTGCGCGAGGTGACACCTGGGGCATCTCCGGCCCGCTGTTCATCACGATGTACGTGGTCGCGGCCGTCACAGTGGTCGTGCTGGCGCTGGTCCTGCGCCGGCGCGTGGGCGAAGGCGGTGCCACATCGCGTTCGCTCAGGCCGGTCGAGCTGGCCTACGTGGCCGGCGGGCCGGGCATGGCGGCTCTCACCGCTCTCGCGGAACTGCGGGCGAGTGGGGCCGTCGCAGTGGTCGGTCGGGGGCACGTTCGAGCCGTGGACGGGCCGCCCACGCCGGACGAGCCGGTCGCCGGCGCGTTGCTGGCGGCCATCCGGCGACGCGGGTCCGCGCGGGTCCGGCATCTAGTGTCCGAGTACCACGTGCGGCAGTCGCTCGACGGAGTGCGCACGACGCTCCAGCGAGACGGCTTCGCGCACACCGAGGCGGAGCGGATGGGAGTCCGTCTCGCCGGGCTGCCTCTCGGTCTGCTCTTCGCCCTCGGCGTGGTCCGGGTCGTTGCCGGCGCGCAGAACGGGAGGCCGATCGGCCTCCTCCTGCTGTCGCTGTCGCTTGTGGCCTTCGCCGCCCTGGCCCTGTTCTTCGTCGGCGTCCCGCGGGTGACCCGGGCGGGACGGGCCGCTCTGCGTGACGCCCGCGCCGAACACGCCTACCTCGATCCATCGAAGAACCCGGCGTGGGCCGTTTACGGGGCGGGCGGCGCCGCGCTCGGCGTCGCGCTGTTCGGCATGCCGGCGCTGGTCGGCATCGACCCGGCCTTCGCCGCGGAGGCGGAGGTCGGCCGACACCTCGGGGCGCAGGGCGGCGGAGGTTACGGCGGTGGGTATGCCTGTGCGTCCGGCGGCTCGTGCGGCGGTGGTGGGGGCGGCTGCGGTGGTGGGGGCGGCTGCGGTGGTGGCGGAGGGTGCGGCGGGTGAGCGTCTCGACGCCGTCCGGCGGCCTCGGTGTCGGCATCGGCTGGCGGCCGGACATCGCGGGTTTCGTCGCGGGCCTGCCAGGGCTGCGGTTCACCGAGGTGATCGCGGAATCGGTGCACTCCGCACACCCCGCCGGCGAACTGCTCGCGCTGCGCGACCGCGGCGCTCGGATCGTCCCCCACGGAGTGCGGTTGTCGCTCGGCGGCGCGGAACCGGTCGACGACGACCGCGTCGCGCACCTCGCCGAGTGCGCGGAGCTGTTCGGCGCGCCGCTGGTCAGCGAGCACATCGCGTTCGTGCGGGCGGGCGGGATCGAGGCCGGTCATCTGCTGCCCGTGCCACGGACCCGCGCGGCGCTCGACGCGCTCACCGACAACATCCGCCGCACCTGCGCGGAGCTGCCCGTGCCGTTGGCGGTCGAGCCGATCGCGACGCTGTTCGACTGGCCGGACGAGGACTACGACGAGGCCGGTTTCCTCACCGAGTTGCTGGCCCGTACCGACGTGCTCCTGCTGCTCGACATCGCCAACGTCTACGCCAACGCCCGTAACCGCGGCGAGGACCCGCTCGACCTGCTCGACGCGCTGCCGCTGGAGCGCGTGGCCTACGTCCACGTCGCGGGCGGCTCCGAGCGGGACGGGCTCTACCACGACACCCACACCGACCCTGTGCCACGTGAGGTGCTGGCGCTGGTCTCCGAGCTGTGCGCCAGACGAGAACCTCCCGGGCTGCTGCTGGAACGCGACGGCCGGTATCCGCCCGCCGGTGAGCTGAGGGCCGAGCTCGACGCCATCGCCGACGCCGCCGGGCTCGCGCACATCACATGACCCCTCCCGCGACGCCCGACGTGACACCGGACCCCCCGCCCGCGCCGCGGGAGGAGCCGTTCACGCCGCGGGAGGAACTGGCCGCCGCGCAGGAACGGCTGGTGCGGGCGCTGGTGGCGGGGGACGAGCCGCCGCCGGGTTTCGACGCGGCGCGGGTCGCGGTCGCGGCCAGGGCGCTGTTGAACAAGCGGGCCGGCGAGGTGGCCCGGTCATGGCCCCGGATGGCCGCGGCCTACGGCGGGCGATGGGCGCCCGTGTTCGCGGACTGGGCCGCCGGAACCCCCTCGCGGGGCTCCTGGCTCGACGGGTGGGAGTTCGCCCGGTCGCGGCGCGCCCACCTGCCGCCGGCCGCGGTCGCCGAGCTCGCCGGATGCGAGGCCCACTGGTCCTACCGGCCGGACGGACCGCCGCGGCGCCGCCGCGTGGCGATCGGCCGGCTGCCCGGGGGCGTGATCGTGCAGGTGTTCGGGCGCGCGGCGGTGGTGCGCCCGAGGCGGCCTCAGGTCCCGAGGTAACGGAGGACGGCGAGGACGCGACGGCTGTAGCCGGTGGCGTGCGCCAGCCCGAGCTTGTCGAAGATCGCATTGATGTGCTTCTCGACGGCGCTCTGGGAGACGTGCAGCCGCGCCGCGATACCGGCGTTCGTGTGGCCCTGCGCCATGTGGTCGAGCACGTCGCGCTCTCGCGGTGTGAGGCTGCCCAGCGGATCGACCCGGGTGGTGCGCGCGAGCAGCTGCCTGACGACCTCCGGATCGAAGGCCGCCCCGCCCGAGGCCACCCGCTCCAGGGCGGTGAGGAACTCCTCCACCTGCATGACACGGTCCTTGAGGAGATAACCGACCCCCTCGGTGTCGGCGGTGAGCAGCTCGGTGGCGTAACGCTTCTCCACGTACTGCGAGAGGACGAGGACGCCCACGCGGGGCCAGCGCCGGCGGATCTCCAGCGCGGCGCGCAGTCCCTCGTCGGTGTGGGACGGCGGCATCCGGACGTCGGCCACCACGACGTCCGGCCGGGCCGCCTGGACCGCCTCGATCAGCGCGGCCCCGTCGCCGACCGCGGCGATCACCTCGTGGCCCTCCTCGGCGAGCAGCCGGATGAGCCCCTCCCGCAGCAGCACCGAGTCCTCGGCCAGGATCAACCGCACGGCAGCTCCGCGACGACGGTGGTGGGGCCGCCGGGAGGGCTGTCGACCCGGAACCGCCCGTCGAGCGCCGCCACCCTGCGGGCCAGCCCGGACAGGCCGCCGCCCTCGGGGTCGGCGCCCCCGGCGCCGTCGTCGTGCACGCGTACGACCAACATGCCGTCCGCGCGCGCGAGGCCCACGGTGATGAGCCCGGCACCGGAATGCTTGGCCGCGTTGGTCACCGCCTCGGAGACCACGAAGTACGCCGCGGTCTCGACCTGCCGGCCCGGCCTCGCCCCGAGGTCGCAGCGGATCAGGACCGGTACGCCGGAGTGTTCGGCCACCCCGGCGAGCGCCTCCTCGAGTCCCAGGGAGTCCAGCGCCGTGGGATAGACCCGCCACGCGACCTCGCGCAGGTCGCCGAGGAGCCGCTGCGAGGCGTCGTGCGCCTGCCGGAGCAGTTCTTCGCCCTGTTCGGGGGAGCGCGCGCGGCGCGCCCGCCCGATCAGCAGCCCGAGCGCGACGAGACGCTGCTGTACGCCGTCGTGCAGGTCCCGCTCGATCCGGCGGCGTTCCTGGTCCACCGCCTCCATGATCCCCGATCGGCTGTCGGAGAGCTCGGAGATCCGGCGTTCGAGCAGCTCGCGGGGGCTCGGCCCGAGAAAGCGCCGCGCCAGCGTCCGGTCGAGCGCGGCGGTGCCCTGGATGCCCTGGATGACGAGGAAGAGCATCAGGATGTCGACGACCGTGAAGTAGAAGACGATGGAGAAGGAGGGCTCGATGCCGTCCGGCCTCCGGCCGATCGCCCACGCCACCGCGACGCCGGTGGCGGTGACCGCCCCCCAGGCCAGCAGCAGGAGCACGAGGCCGCCCAGCAGGCCGACCGGCCAGCGGACGGCGAGGTATACGAGCGCA
>NZ_JABVEB010000382.1 GCF_014323665.1 Actinomadura sp. HBU206391
GCACGTTCGAGTCGGTCCAGGCGCTGAGGGCCCAGGTCAGACCGGCGGTCGCGGCGGCGGTGGCCACGGCGAGAACGATCCACTCGTTCCGTGAGGTGCGTCGTGTGACGAGCGCGGTCCGGTCCCGTCCGCCATAGAGCCACTGCCACCAGCCGTACGCCTGGAGGACCACGTAGACGACCTGCAGGCCCGCGTCCGCGTACAACCCGCTGTCGAGAAAGATCAGTCCGAGCAGGATCACGTTCGCGACGCCGATGGGCCAGTTCAGGATGTTCTGGCGCACGACCAGCCAGACGTTCACCACGCCGGTGGCGAAGCCGAGGAGCTCGGCCCAGCTGGTGGGGGTGTCGCCGAGGGTGAAGGCCGTTGCGAGGAGGGGTTCGAGCAGGTCGTGCAGCGTCATGGCGGCTCCCGCGATCAGAAATCGTCAGAGCGACGATAACAGGTCGTCTCGGCCTGATCGCGGCGCTCCCGGGCGGTTCACCCCCCGAACCGATCAGAACGGGTCATGACGCTCCACTCGGTCAGGGCATCGAGCAGCCCGGGCGTCGTGGCCAGCGCCCGCAACCCCGCGGGAGTCACCCATCGGGCGTCGTCGGCGTCGTCGCCCGGCCGCAGATCCCCGTCGGCGACCGTCGCCGCGTAGTCCCGGATGTCATACGTCACACCGCCCGGCCCGGGCCGGTCCACCGTGCCCACCAGCCGCCCGACCGTGACCCCCAGGCCGGTCTCCTCGCGCAGCTCCCGCATGACCGCGGTCGCGTCCGACTCCCCGGGCTCGACCCGCCCGCCGGGCAGCGACCACAGCCCCTTGCCCGGTGGGCGGCCGCGGCGTACGACCAGCAGCCGCCCGTCGTCGTCCACCACCACCGCTCCGACGCAGCGCACGCGCATGTCACCATTGTCTGGGAGACCGAGAGGTTGACGTCCATGTCACCGACCGACGACAGTGAGTTCCCATGAGGGTGGAGCCGACCTGCCCGCGGTGCAGCGGGCCATTGCAAGAGCCGAGTGTCTGGTCGAGCGACTGGCACTGCGCCGTGCACGGCGCGGTGCTTCCCAAGCAGCCCCCGAAGAGTCCCTCGCCCGAGGGGCTGGCCACCGTGGCGCGCGACGCGTGGGTGCCCTTGTGGCTGCCGTGGCCGCTGCCGATGGGCTGGCTGGTCACCGGGTTCGGGGCCGTCGGCGATGAGCGGACCGGTTCTCGGGCCTGTGCGGTGGCGCTCTCGGGCCCGGGCCTGCTGCACGGTCCCGCCGACATGCTGTTGATCTCGGAGGAACCGGGGATCGGGTTCGGCGCGGCCTGCGCCGGGCTGGACGGCCTCGACCCGGGTGTGGTGAGCGACGCCTCCGCCCCGCACGCCAAGGTGGAGGTCCGTGGGCACCCGGTGCCGCTGTGGGCCGTCGACGCCGCGCCCGACCGGGCGGTCTACGTCGGCGAGGCGATGGGCAACTGGCTCTGGGGCGTGCTCTGGCCGGCCGAGGCGGGTGTGCTCATGGTGGAAGATCTCGCCCTGATCGATCTAAGGGAGCCCGGAATGGAGCTGGATCTTCCGTATGGGGCGTTCAGCCCGCATCTTGACTGAAAATGTGCAACTACCATGAAGTGTGCGCATTGACCTCCACAGCCACAGCAGTGCCTCGGACGGCACGGATTCACCCGCCGACGTCGTACGGCGGGCCGCCGACGCCGGCGTGGACGTTCTCGCGCTGACCGATCATGACACCGCCTCAGGCTGGGCGGAGGCCGAGCACGCGCTGCCGGCCGGGCTGACGCTCGTACGGGGCATCGAGCTCTCGTGCCGCCACGCGGCGGTGACGGGAGGATCGGGCGAGGGTGCCGAGAGCGTGCACATGCTGGGCTATCTGTTCGACCCGGGCGATCCGGTGCTGGCCGCCGAATGCGACCGAATCCGCTCCGACCGGGTCGACCGGGCGCGGGCCACGGTGGCCCGGCTGCGGGAACTCGGCGCCGAGGTGACCTGGGAGCAGGTGCTGCGGATCGCCGGCGACGGCGTCGTGGGGCGGCCGCACATCGCGCGGGCGATGGTCGAGGCCGGCGTGGTGCGGACGGCCGACGAGGCCTTCACCGCGGACTGGATCGGCACCGGCGGCCGCGCGCACGTGGATCGTTACGCGCTCGACCCGGTGCGGGCGGTGTCGCTGGTCGCCGATGCCGGCGGGGTCTGCGTACTGGCGCACGCCCGGGCGCGCCGCCGCGGCTACGTGGTGGACGACGATCTGATCGAGGAACTGGCCGCCGCGGGTCTGGCCGGGTTGGAGGTCGATCATCCCGACCACGACGCCGCCGACCGCGCACACCTGCGGGACCTGGCCGGTGCGCTGGGACTGTTCGCCACCGGATCCAGCGATGATCATGGAAAACCGACCGGCCACCGCCTCGGCTGTGAGACCACGTCACCCGAGGCCTTTGAGGCACTGGTCGCGAGCGCAAGAGGGAAATGAGCGAGTTCTTCGATGCCAAGCTGTTCGGCGAGGCATTCATCACGCTGTTCGTCATCATCGATCCACCGGGCATCATCCCGGTGTTCCTGGGACTCACCAGGGGTTATCCGGAAAACCAGCGAACCCGGCTCGCGTGGCAGGCGCCCGCCGTGGCGTTCGCCGTCATCGTGGTGTTCGCCGTCTTCGGGCAGACCCTGCTGAACTATCTCGGCGTCTCGGTGCCCGCGCTCATGCTCGCGGGCGGGCTCCTGCTGCTGCTCGTGGCACTCGAACTTCTCACCGGCAAGGCCACGTCACCCAACGAGCCGACGCGCAGCAACGTCAACGTGGCGATGGTGCCGCTCGGCACGCCCCTGCTCGCCGGCCCGGGCGCGATCGTCGCGACCATCGTGTTCGTCCAGCGGGCCGATCACGTGAACCAGATCGTGGCGCTCGCGCTCGCGATCGTGGCCGTGCACCTCATCCTCTGGCTGGTGATGCGGTTCTCGCTCGGCATCATGAAGGTGATCAAGGAGAACGGCGTCGAGTTGGTGACCCGCATCGCGGGCCTGCTGCTGGCGGCGATCGCGGTGCAACTGTGCGCGGACGCCGTACGGGACTTCATCCAGGCCGGTTGACCCGCCGCTTCCCGCGCACTCCTGGGCGGGTCGCCCCCGTCCGGAGGCAAAGCCGTCCGGAGGCCGATAGGCTGCGATAGTGGACGCGCGCATCGAACAGGTGGTCTCGGCAGGGAAATGCACCCTGGACGACACCGAATACGACGTGGAGAACAACACGTGGATCGTCGGCGACGACGACGCCGTCATCGTGATCGACCCGGCTCATGACGCCGAGGCCATCCTCAAGGCGGTGGACGGCCGGGAGGTCATGGCGGTCATCTGCACCGATGGCCACGACGCGCACCTGAACACGGTGCTCGAGGTCGCCATGGCCGGTGAGGACGACGAGGAGGACTGGGCGCCGATCGGGCTGCACCGAGGCGACCGGCTGCTCTGGCGGGACTACTTCCGCCGGCTCGCCAGCGAGGCGAAACTGTCGAAAGAGGTCGCCGAGCTCGTAGGGACCGACGATTCCGAGGATTCGGAGGAGACCGACGAGTCCGAGGACAAGGACGCCAAGGACGCCAAGGGCCTCAAGACCTCGAAGGGCAAGACCGCCAAGGACTCGAAGGCCGCCAAGGCGTCCAAGGCCTCCAAGATCGACGAGGACGTCGAGTTCCTGAAGAACCAGGAGCCGGACATCTACCTCGAGGACGGCGGGGTCTTCGAGATCGCGGACGTCCAGCTCGACGTCATCCACACGCCGGGCCACACCCCGGGCAGCATCTGCCTCTACAGCGAGCAGCTCGGTGTGCTGTTCACCGGAGACACCCTGCACAAGGGCAAGCCCGGCCAGGTGGGCGATGTCTACCCCGAGCTCCGGCAGCAGCTCAACTCGATCGGCTCGCTCCTCGCCCCGATGCCCAGGGACACCAGGGTGCTGCCGGGCCAGGGCGACGAGACCACCGTGGGCGAGGAGGACTCCCGCTGGGAGAGCTGGTACTCGCTCATCACGGAGTCCGACGACTGATCCTGTTCCGCCGCCCGTGATCGTGCACACGGCATCGACTCGAAGCGCGACATCAC
>NZ_JABVEB010000383.1 GCF_014323665.1 Actinomadura sp. HBU206391
GCCGCGTGCTGTCCGACCCCGACGGCCGATGGGGCGATCGCGACCCGGTTCCCCGGCGCTTCACCCGCGAGTCTCTCGCCGAGCTCGCCGGCCGGGCCGGTCTGCGGGCCGGTGAGGTGCAGGGCGTGCGGATCTTCGCCGATCTCGTTCCCGGCAGCCTCGTCGACGGCGACCACGAGGCCGCCGAGGCGCTGATCTCCCTGGAGGCGGCCGCCTCGACCCACCCGGTCCTACGCGATCTCGCCACGCAGCTCCACCTGCTGGCAGACCGTGCCTGACCCGGTGGGGCCGGCGACGGACGGATGAGCAGGAAGCAGCAGCTGCACCGGCCGGGGCCCCAGCCCGGGCCGCCGGGCGACGACACCGGCTGCACCGTCCTGCACGTCGACATGGACGCCTTCTTCGTGAGCGTGGAACTGCTGGGCCGTCCCGAACTGCGCGGCACGCCGGTCGTCGTGGGGGGAGCGGGACCGCGCGGCGTCGTGGCGGCGGCGTCGTACGAGGCCCGGACCTACGGCGTGCACTCCGCCATGCCGATGACCAGGGCGCGGCGGCTGTGCCCGCAGGCGGTGGTGCTGCCGCCGCGGCACGACGTCTACGCGCGGGTCTCCAGGGCCGTCATGGAGGTGTTCCGGTCTGTGACCCCGCTCGTCGAGCCGCTCGCCTTGGACGAGGCGTTCCTCGACGTCGCGGGGGCCCGGCGCAGGCTCGGCCGGCCGGCTGAGATCGCGCAGGTCATCCGGACCCAGGTGAGCGAGCAGCAGGGCATCACCTGCTCGGTCGGGGTGGCGAGCACCAAGTTCGTGGCCAAACTGGCCTCGACCAGGTGCAAGCCCGACGGCATGCTCGTGGTGCCCGTGGACGGCGTCATCGACTTCCTGCACGCCCTGCCCGTGGCGGCCCTGTGGGGTGTGGGAGAGCGCACAGAACAGACCCTCGCACGCCTGGGCCTGCTGACGGTCCACGATCTCGCCCAGGTGCCCCTCAGCGCTCTGCAGCGGGAACTCGGCTCCGCCCTCGGCGCCCATCTGCACGAGCTCGCCTGGGGGCGTGACCCGCGGCCGGTGGTCGCCACCGGCCAGGACAAGAGCATCGGCGCCGAGGAGACCTTCGACACTGACATCGACGAACCGGCGATCATCAGGCGCGAACTGCTGCGGCTGGCCGAGAAGGTCGGTGCCCGGCTGCGGTCCGGAGGGCACGTAGGGCGTACCGTATGCGTCAAACTACGCATGGCGGACTTCAAAACGATGACCCGCTCCCGCACTCTCAGGGAGCCTACGGATCTGGCACGTGTGATCTATGCCACAGTTTGCGAGCTCTACGAGGCGGCCGGGCTGGACCGGACGCCCCTGCGGCTCGTCGGAGTACGGGTGGAGAACCTCGGTTCCGCAGATGAGACCCCCCGTCAGCTGGCGTTCGACGAACCGGACACGAGCTGGCGAGAGGCGGAGCGGGTCATGGACCTGGCGGCGAGCAGGTTCGGCAAAGGGGCCGTACGGCCGGCGGTGCTCATGAACCGCCGTGACGGCAGTGACACGAGGGAGAGATGACGATGATCGGAGCGCATTCGCACTCCTACGCGCAGTCCTCGGTGGGACGTTTTCTTTCGTACGCTCGCTCCGCCTCGTATTCTGGGCATATCACCAATAGCCAGGGCCCCGTCCGGCAGTGGATTCTCGGCCGCGGGGCAGTCGTTGGGAGGCACCGTGCCGCTCTCTGAGCACGAGCAGCGTCAGCTCGACCAGATCGAGCGGGCGTTGTACGCCGAAGATCCGAAGTTCGCCAACACGGTCCGCTCGACGAACCCTCAGGCGCACTACCGGCGCCGTATCGTCAAGGCCGCCCTCGGCTTCGTGCTGGGTGTGTGCGCCCTGATGGCCGGCCTTGTCGTCAACGTCATGCCGATCAGCATCGTGATCAGCTTGACCGGATTCGCGCTGATGTTCGTCTGCTGCGTCTGGGGGCTGGTCAGCTGGAAGCGCATGACCGGAGTGGGCACCGAGCCGGAGACGCCGCAGAAGCGGCCCGACCGGACCTCCCGCAGCGGCTTCATGGAGCGGCTCGAAGAGCGCTGGCGGCGCCGTTCCCAGGGCGAGTAGCTGCATCGGCGGTAGGCGTCACCGCGGATGGGACTCCGTCCGTCAGCCGCGTCGGCGGGGCCTGGTCAGCCGGGTGCCGAGGGCGCTCAGCATGTCGATCGCGTAGAGTGCGCGTCCGCCGGCGCGCCGGAAGCTCGCCAGCGCAGAGGGAGGCATGAGCCTGGCCCGCCACCGGGTGCGCCCCGTCACCGAGCGGGCGAAGGCGTCGCGGACCAGCCGTGAATCACCGCGCAACGAGTCCATGTCGGCGGGGTCGGGCGCGTAGCGCGCGCGTTCCTCGGCGAGGGCGATGCGGGTGAGCGCGTCCACGGCCGCCGTGTCGAGCCGCACGTGCTCGGCGAGCCGGCGTGAGGTCGCTCGCGGGCTCTCGTTGGTCCGCCAGGGCAGCCTGTGGTCGATCGCGTCGGCCTTCAGCTGTGTCCAGGCGGCGTTCGCCCGGTCGCGGGCTCGTTGCCGCAGGAGTTCGTCATGCCGTTCGGCCGGCCATTCGGCCGCCTTTCCGGGCCGCGCACGGCCGGAGGCGAGAGAGTATCCGGCGCGTTCCCATCGGCGCCTGCGGCTCAGCGCCGCGACGCTCATCGGCATCGCCATGATCAACAGGAGGAGGGGGACCCCGGCGATCCACGCCGGTGAGATCCACCATCCTCCCGAGGTGTCGGACAGATCGCCGGCGCCCGTCTGGCCGAGGTCGTCTGGCCTGCGGCCCGGTGTGACGCCCGGCGAGGCGCTGGAGTCGGCGCCGGCCGACTCGCTCGGGGTCGGCGAGGCCTGGTCGCCCGGCACGGGTTCCTCGGCCGCGACGGGCTGGGTGTACGGGGGGACGCTTGCCGTGCCCTGACCCAGGCCGCCCGAGGGCGTCGGTTCGAATCGCACCCACCCGACGCCCTCGAAGTACAGCTCCGGCCACGCGTGCGCGTCCCTGGACCGTACGACCCAAGAGCCGTCGGGCGCCTGCGAGCCGGCCGTATAGCCCATCGCCACCCGGGCGGGAATGCCGAGGGTGCGGGCCAGCAGCGCCATCGACGCGGCGAACTGCTCGCAGTAGCCCTTCTTGCTCACCGTCAGGAAGTCGACGAGATCCGACACGTGCTTGGGCGACTGCCTGGACAGGTCGTAGGTGAACTCGCCCGAGTCGGTGAACCACTGCTGCAGCTTCACGGCCTTCTCGTACAGTGACGCGCCCTCAGCCGACTTGCTCATCGCCAGCCTCCTGATCCCCTCGGGGACCTCGCGCGGGATGGCGAGATAACGGCGGGTGATGTCGGGCGGGGCCTGCTCGGAGGCCGCGGTGAGCTGCGTGTCCGTGGGCTGCACCCGAAGGCTGTTCACGGTGTAGGCCCGGCCGCCCGCGGCGTCGCGCAGCGAGTAGACCATGAGCGACTGCGGGTCGACCCGCCAGTCGCCCTTGATGGCGACCTGGAGCGGCGGGTACGGCATCGGCAGGAACGTCATCTCCTTCACCCGGTCATCGACCTCGATCCGGGTGCTCACCGGGCGGGTCGGAGCCGAGCCGGTGCCCGGTGCGGGCGGGAGCGCGCCGTCGCCGATGCGGTCCCTGGCGGTGCTCTGCAGGGCGCTGTAGGTCCACCGGTCGCCGTCGAACCGGTCCAGGGCGTACATCCGCAGGTAGTCGGGACGCTCGCGGTCGTCGGTGCGGTAGGTCAGCACGACCGCGTCGTCCTGGCGGGTCAGCTCGCGCTTCAGGCTGACGAGGGGATCGGGCGTGGTCACCGACTGCGACCCCGACCCGCGGCCCCCCGCTCCGCCCATGCCGAACATGCCCCGCGGGTGGATGCCGGGGACGATGGTGGGCAGCAGCACCGCGATCGCCACGGCGGTGAGCCCGACGCGGTATCCGGTGGCGGCCAGCGTGGCGGCGCTCGGGCGTTCGCGGGGAGCCGTCGTCGACCAGCGCCGGGTGAAGACCGGCCGGCCCCAGCCCTGCACCTGCTCGCTGGAGTCGGCCAGCAGCAGCCC
>NZ_JABVEB010000384.1 GCF_014323665.1 Actinomadura sp. HBU206391
CGCACGCCACCTGGGGCGGGAGAGGAGTCGGTTGGGTGGCGGCCGAAGCGACCGGAGCGACCGCGTGCGGGTCGGCCAGCACCTGGGCGGCGGGGGAAAGCAGCAGCGCCATGATCGCGACGACCGTGCCTACAGCCCGGAATCTCATGTTTCTCCTCCTCGCACGAGCGCTGCTCGCTATGCGAGCATTATTCGCTCAGTGACGAGCGGACATTATTGATCTAGATCACCCGCCGTCAATAGCACCACTTCCACGCAGGAACACCGGGCCGGTCTCCGGCCCGGTGTTCCTTTGGTGGAGCGCGAAAGATATTCGAACTGTCAGTAGTGGTACGGGCCGACGGGGTTACGAGCCGCCGCACCCCGCGGACGCGGAACCGAGCAGCCCCAGCGCGTTGCCACAGACGACAATCGGGACAGAGATGGGAACACTGACCTGGTTGGCTCCCAGGATCGAGTTCTGGCTGCGCGCATAGTCGTCGGCGGACGCGGGCGCGGCGAACATGAGCGCACCGGCGGCCGCGATCGTCACGACACCAGTTGCGGCGAACTTCTTCAGCATGTGAGTCCTCCCGGACATGAGGGCCGTCATGGCCCGTCCCAACATTCAGGTTCTGCCGCAGGCCACGTGACCGGCGACACACACGGTAGCTACCCGACTACTCACGGGTGAAGAACCTGGGAGGCCAAAAGACAGGCACAGAAGATCGTTGAAAGGTAATCCGGGCGTCAGGAGGCGGTCCGGTCGTCGCCTGTCGCCGCGCGCAGCGCACTCACCACGGCGGTCAGCTGGGTCAGCAGTCCGGCAACGCTCGTCTGGTCGGTGCCGCCGATCGTCACCGTACGCAGCTCGTCGGGCTTGGGCAGCTTGGCCATGATCTCAGGAAGCGAGCCGATCAGTTCGGCCTGGATGCTCGCCGGCGTCCGTTCGTTCTCCATCGCCGCCCTGTTGCGCTCCCGCTCCAGATCCAGCAGTGCCTGCTCGTGGCGGGACTGTGCGCGGGTGTGGGCCAAGGCCACTTCGCCATCGAGTTCGAGCCGCTTGATCTCCTGCTCGCGTTCGATCCGGAGCCTGCCCGTCTCCGCCTCCTCGGCATGCCGTTCGCGTTCCATGCGCAGTGCGTGCCGCGTGGTCTCGGCCTGCAGCTCGGCGATCTCACGGGTGTCGTCGTGCTCCCGTTTGGTGCGCCGCAGCCGCTCGGCCGTCTCGGTGTCGAACTGCTGCGCCTGGTTGCGAGCCCGCAGATCGGCGAGTTCCCGCTCGTACTCCAGACGCTGGGTCTCCTTGAGCCGGCCGGAGTCCATCTCGCGGTGCGCGATGGCCTCCTCGGCCTGCAGTTCGGCCAGCCGCGCCAGCTGGCCCTGCTCCGCGCGGTACGGCTTCTGGAGGTTCTCCCAGAGCCGGGAGGAGCTGACCACGGCCTCCTTGATCTGCACCGTGACGATGCGGAGCCCCAGGCCTTGGTCGCTGTTGTCCTCTCCCTCCGCCACGGCACGCAACCGGGCGGTGAGCTCCTCGATGATGGGCTGCTTGTCGCTCAGCACATCACGCACGCCCATGGTCGAGACCTTGTCCTTGATCGCCGCTTCGGCCTGCTCCTTGAGCTGAAGGTTCACCAGCCGCATCGGATCCTCGGAATCACCGAAGTCCAGCTTCCGATAGGCCGTGGCGAAGTCCTGGATGATCCATTGCACGTAGCCCTGCACGAGCACGCCCTGCAGTTCCCGGCAGATGCAGTACGCATTGATCAGAATGGTCTGCGTCGCGCCCGGTACCACGAGGAAGGAGTCGGTCGCCGGGTTGAAGCGGAACGAGACGCCGAGCCCGATGTGCAGTGGCGCCTCCCGGCCCCGCCGCGTATGCACCACGAAGGCGTTCGGCGGGACGAGTACGTTCTTCCAGCGCCAGAATCCGCTGATCCGGACGTCCACCGGCCCTGGCACGAGCTTGTCGCGGACCTGTCCGCCCAGCGCCCGATCTCGCTTGGCCTGTGGCCCCGGAGGCGGCGGCACGGCGCCTGGCACGGGACTCGGCGCTGCGGCGCTCCGTCTCGACCTGAGATCGCCCTCGAGTTCAGCCTGCTGCGCGACGACCTGCTCGAGATAGGTGTTGCCGCCCTTGCCCGCGGAGCTCATCGGCTCCTCCTCATGATCCCCGGTGCGTTGCCAGCCAACTTAACCGGACTTGGAGGTGCATTAGCGCGATTCCCGGCAACATCTCTGAGGTTGTTCCCGCACCTGACCGCTGTCGAGAACGTCGTGCTCGCGCAGCTCAAGGATCGGTGAGGACGAGGCGATGGCGACGGCCCTACGGCTGCTGCGCCGCGTCGGGGTGACCGCTCGCAACGCCTTCGTGGCCACCGGGCACGGGATGCTCGGCATCACGCTCGCCCCGGCGACCGGCAAGGCGATGGCCGGCTACATCACCACGGGCCGGTGCCCGGCCGAGCTGGAGCCGTTCCGCGGCGACCGGTTCTCCATGCTCATCCTCCGCCGCGGCTCGGGGCGTTGAGCCGCGGCGGCGCGCTCTCGGTCGGTGGACGGCGTACCTCGGCTGACACGGCAGACCATCGGTGGACCGACCCGGCCGTCCGCGGCGCAACGCGCATCGGACGCCGGGTCGGCACCATAGAGGCCGGGCCTATCTCCGTAGTGGTGGTCGATGACCTTCGGACAGCCCTTCCCCAGGTCAAGCGTGCGGACTAAGGACGACCGTGGTGGTGGCGCGGCGTGATGGGCCGGGTCGATCCGTGGTTGTGCGCCGGTGGCGTGATGGGCCGGGTCGATCCGTGGTTGCGCACCGGTGGCGTGATGGGCCGGGTCGATCCGTGGTTGTGCGGCGGTGCGACCGGACGCGACCATCCAGGGTGATGGTGGTGATGCTGCGGCCCGGCCGGACGCGACCATCCAGGGTGATGGTGATGGTGGTGGTACGGCGGTCCGACCGGACGCACCCATCCGGGCCGCGGTTGCAGCACCACGGTGGGACGGACCCATCCGGACTGGTACAGCGGGGCGACCGTCAGCGTCTCGGCCACCGGAAGAGGAGCGTTGGGTACGCATTGGACCGTGACGTCTCCGGTGACCGCGGTGTTCACGGTGATGGTGACACTGCTGACGCTCAGCACATCGGTTCCGGGCACTGACGGAGCCCAGTCACCGGTGAGGTCACCCGAGATCGGCTGACGGGCCGGGACGAGACCTCCGGAACCCGCCACCCGGAACGACGCGCTCTCGGCGCCACTGACGGCGATCCACGCGGACGCGTTCCATGAGCCGATCGCGACCGGAGCGTCCAGTCTCAGGGCCGAGAGGTTCAGCCGAAAGCCGGTCGGCCTGCTGACGGCCGTCTGACCCGGAGAGGCCAGCCAGCCGTCGAGGAGGACGGTCCTCGCTCCCCGCACCGGATCGGTGCACGTGTAGGACGCGGAGAAACTGCCGGCCTGCGCGGGTGTCTGGGTCGCGATGGCGGTGAGGCCGCCGAATGCGACCACCGTAGCGGCGACCACGACCTGCTTGCCGAACGATGTGATCATCTGATCTCCTTCGGAGTTCTGTCTCAGAGATCGACGTCATCATGCGCGGAGCGTCGGAGGGCGGCTTGACCGAGCCCATTTTGCCGGGGCCGGTGACGATCGGTACCGACGGGTGATCGAACCATGGCGTGCGTGCCGAGAATCTCATCCATGCGGCCTCACACGCGCGGTACGGCAAGCACCTGCGAGCCCGCCGAGCGGTCTCTACGCTGTGTGACGTTCGTCGCGGTCGCCCGGTTGAACTTGTGCACCCGCACGGCTCGTACCACTGAGGTGAGGCATGGCCCGGCCGCCGTGCTCGTGACCTGGAGGTGTGCGGTGAAGAGGTTGCCTTCTGCCCGTGGGTCCCGTGGACGCGGCGATCGGCGGCGTGATGGGCGGCCGGAACGTGGCGTCGTCGCAGGACGCCGCCGAACGCTCGGGGCACTGGCGGGGATGACGGCGTTCTGCGCGCTGACGCTGGTGCCCGCGGCGCCGGCCGCCGCGCACGCCACGCTGAAGAGGATCAGCCCTCGGCACGGCTCGGT
>NZ_JABVEB010000385.1 GCF_014323665.1 Actinomadura sp. HBU206391
CAGCTCTTCCGCCTCTGTCACCTGATCACCGTAGGGCAGGATGCAGCCGCTCGCCCATGCCGCCCTCCGTCTTCCATCCAGGAGCGATCGGGCTCATGCCCGGTCCTCCAGCGAGCCGGCGGCGCGATCCAGCCGCCTGGCCAGGACGTCGCGCGCGACGCGCCGGCGTTCGCCGGCCGACGCGGGCTCGACCGAGCGCAGTCGCCTGGCCTCGGTGACGAGCCGGCTGCGGCCGGAGCGCGACGCCAGCCCCTCGAGTCCGGCGGGCGGTGCGCCGGGCCGGCCGAACCGGGCGACGAGATCGGCCGCGACCGCGAGCAGCAGGTGCAGGTCACGCGTCCCCGACTCCAGCAGAGCGGGGAGGGCCGCCCACAGCGTCTCGAGCACCCGGTGGCCCGCAGGCGCACCCTGCTGGGTCGGGATCGCGGCGCATGTCGGTGATCCAGTCCAGGGCGGACGTGGCGCCTGGAGCGCAGACCGCGGCCGCGAGCGCCAGCAGCTCGCGCGGCTCTCGCTGGTCGGCGGGCGCCCGGAACTCTGCGATCCGCCTCCGCCACCGGCGGTACAGAGCGCCGACGTCCCCTTCCGGCACGGCCGCGAGCAGCCGGACGACGCGCTCCAGGTCGCTCGCGTCGATGGCGGCGTCGATCTCCCGGTGCTTCGCGTTCACGGGCGGCCGGCCAGGTCGGCGGCGAGCACGTGCTTGCAGGGGCCCCGGCCGCCGCGGTGCCTGCCCCACCAGGGGCAGGTGCAGGTGTCGCCGTCCGGGCCTCGGGAGACACGGTGTTCGACGTCGCCACCGCGCACCAGCGCGCCGCCGTCCACCAGCACGACGGCTCCGCTCTCGGCCAGCGCGCGGGCGTCCCGCAACCGGGGGTGCATGCCGTCCAGCACATCGGGGTCGTACGGGAGCTCGCGGTGGAAGTAGCACTCGTCGGCGAGGTCGTAGCCCACCCGGCCGGCGGCGCCGAGCCGGCTGAGCGCCCGCAGCACCCGGTCGCGCGACATCCCGGTCTCGGCCGCCAAGCGCCCCGGATCGAGCCGGGTCTCCCAGGACAGCAGCGGAGCGATCTCGCCTGCGTCGTCCTCGGCCCGCTCGTCGGCGAGGTCGGTGAGAACGGCGCCCTCGCCGGAGAAGCCCCGGTTGACCTCGGGACTCAGCACGACGACGAAGTACAGGTCACGGCAGACCAGCTCCCAGGCACTCGCGGCCGGCCGGCCCGCCGGGCCGGCGCCGCCGTAGACCCGCAGCGCGGTGGCGAACCTCGCGAGCGGCTCCAGAACGCGCAGCCGATCGGGGCCGGAGGCGCACACCGCGCCGCGTCCGGCACGCGGCGAGATCCGCAGCGACCGGCCGAGCGGCGTCGCCCAGGCCGGGCCCCGCCAGCTGCGCGGCAGACCGCGCAGGAAGGACCGGGCGGCGGGTCCGCCGAGCTCCGCGGCCCGGGTCATCCCCGCCGTGGCCGGCGGCACCTCGGCGAAGCCCTTCAGCCAGCGTTCGGGCAGCGGCACCCGCCGCTCGACCACCTCACCGTCCATGGTGCGCACCGTGACGTCGTCGACGCCGACGCTGAGGTGCAGCGGATCGATGCCGCCGATCCGGGCGAGCGCCTCGCGCATCGGCGGATTGAAGTAGACGTTGGTGGTCCCAGTGCCCGGCATGGCTCCGTCGAGCGCGCCGGGCAGCACGTCGAGCCGCGCGTAGACACCGCAGCACGCCGAGAACGACTCGAACCGAAGCCGGTCGCCGCTGCTCGTCACCACCGGATCGGCGGCCCGGATCACGGCGGCGAGCATGCCCGGCGGCACGTAGAAACGGGTGCGCGCCACGCGGGCGCACACGCGCAGGGCGACGGCCGCCTGCTCGGCGTGCGCGATGAAGCCGTCGAAGAACCTCGGGCTCTCGAGCGCGCCGTGCGGCGCCGTTCCGCCGGAGGTGGCCAGCAGCAGCCCCCCGTCCGGGCGCAACGTGGACGCGCGCTGATAGCGGTAGACGACCTCGGCTCGCGACATGGCCGGGAGCGTAGGCCACAGCGCCGACATTCACCGCGCCGAGTCGGTGCTGACATCTGGTCAGAATCGCCTGTTTGCTTTATTTTAAGGAAAGTTTCCTATTGGTTCGGGGGTACGAGTCATGGGAGAACGATGTTCAAGCTGCGCAAGAGCCTGCGAAGCGGGCGCCGACGGAGAGCCGTAGCGCTGCTCGGCGCGATGCTCCTGCCCCTCATCGGCACCGTCGTCGCGGCGCCGCCGGCATCGGCCGCCGCCGTCACCGCCTCGTGTGCGAAGACCTCGGACTGGGGAACCGGCTTCGAGGGCAAGTGCACGATCACCAACGGGACGGGCTCGACCGTCAACGGCTGGAAGGTCGAGTTCGATCTGCCGTCCGGGACCACCATCGGCTCCTCATGGGACGCGGTGCGCACCTCGACCGGCAACCACCACGCCTTCACCAACGCAGGCTGGAACGGCACCCTGAACCCCGGCGCGACCGCGAGCTTCGGCTTCAACGGCAGCGGCGGCGGCACGTTCTCCGGGTGCCTCGTCAACGGCGCGGCCTGCGACGGCTCGGGCGGTGGCGGCGGTGACACCCAGGCGCCCAGCACCCCGGCGAACCTGCGCTCCACCGGCAAGTCGGCGAGCAGCGTGTCGCTCGCGTGGAACGCCGCGACCGACAACGTCGGCGTGACCGGGTACGACGTCTACCAGGGCGCCACCAGGACCGCCTCGGTGACCGGCACATCCACGACCGTCTCCGGACTGTCCGCGAGCACCGCGTACACGTTCACGGTCCGGGCGCGCGACGCCGCCGGCAACGCCTCGTCCGCCTCGAACGCCGTGAGCGTGACCACCGACGCCGGTGGCGGCGGTGGCGGAGGCGGCAACAAGGTCATCGGCTACTTCGCCCAGTGGGGCGTCTACCAGCGCGCCTACCACGTCAAGAACATCGACACCAGCGGCTCGGCCGCCAAGCTCACCCACATCAACTACGCGTTCGGCAACGTGCAGAACGGCCAGTGCACCATCGGAGACAGCTACGCCGACTACGACCGCGCCTACAGCGCGGCCGAGAGCGTGGACGGCGTCGCTGACACGTGGGACGCCGGCGCGCTGCGCGGAAGTTTCAACCAGCTGCGCAAGCTCAAGAAGAAGCACCCCCACATCAAGGTGATCTGGTCATTCGGCGGCTGGACCTGGTCGGGCGGCTTCGGGCAGGCGGCGGCCAACCCGGCCGCCTTCGCGAACTCGTGCTACAACCTCGTCGAAGACCCGCGCTGGGCGGACGTGTTCGACGGCATCGACATCGACTGGGAGTACCCGAACGCCTGCGGCCTGTCCTGCGACACCAGCGGGTTCTCGTCGTTCAGGACCCTGATGTCGGCGCTGCGCAGCCGCTTCGGCTCAAGCAACCTGGTGACCGCGGCCATCACGGCCGACGGCACGTCCGGCGGGAAGATCGACGCGGCGGACTACGGCGGCGCGGCGCAGTACGTGGACTGGTATCTGCCGATGACCTATGACTACTTCGGCGCCTTCGACGCCGATGGGCCCACGGCACCGCACTCGCCGCTGACGTCCTACTCCGGCATCCCGGTGCCGGGCTTCTACTCCGACGCGGCGATCCAGAAGCTCAAGAGCAAGGGCGTCCCGGCGAGCAAACTGCTGCTCGGCGTCGGCTTCTACGGCCGGGGCTGGACCGGCGTGAGCCAGAGCGCGCCGGGCGGGTCCGCCACGGGCGCGGCGCCCGGCACCTACGAGGCGGGCATCGAGGACTACAAGGTCCTCAAGACCAGATGCCCGTCCACCGGCACCGTGGGCGGCACCGCCTACGCCTACTGCGGCAACCAGTGGTGGAGCTACGACACCCCGGGCACCATCGGCGGCAAGATGAGCTACGCCAAGAACCAGGGCCTGGCCGGCTCGTTCTTCTGGGAGCTCAGCGGCGACACCACCGGAGGTGAACTGATCACCGCCGTCAGGAACGGCCTCGGCTAGATCTACGGCGGCTCGGCTCCGCCGCCGTCCGCCCGCCGCGCCGCGTACGTGTGCGC
>NZ_JABVEB010000386.1 GCF_014323665.1 Actinomadura sp. HBU206391
GGTGCCTGGAACGCGAGGACGTCCGCGCCCTGCTGCTGGACGAGCCCACCCGCGGCGTCGACATCGGCGGACGGGTGGCGATCCACGGGCTGCTCCGCCAGGCCGCCGGCTCCGGGCTCGTGGTCATCTTCGCGTCCACCGAGCTGGAGGAGCTGCTCGAACTGGGCGATGTGATCATCACGATGCGCGATGGCCGGACGGTGGGCCGCTACCAGGGCGACGCACAGAGCGCGCAGCTGATGCGCGACATGACATATGGAGCAAGGGAAGCATGACGAGCGCCGACGACCCCACCGGCGGCGCGGTGACGGCCGCGCCGGACCCGCGGCGGCCCGATGGTGCCGCCGATCCCGCGCCGGTCACGGGCATGTCCGGGAGGTGGCGGCCGGGCGCGTTCGCTATCGGCCCCGCCGTCCTGATGCTGCTGCTCGTCACGCTGGCCGTGACGACACCGCGGTTCTTCAGCGCCGACAACGTCCGCGCGATCCTCGCCTCATCGGCCTTCGTCGGCATCACCGCCATCGGCGCCACGCTGGTGATGATCTCCGGCTCGGTGGTGTCGCTGGCCACCGCGCAGACCGCGACCGTCGTGGCGATGCTCTTTCTGAGCACGCAGCAATTGGGCCTCGCGGTCTCCCTGCTGATCGCGCTCGCGGCCGGGGTGGCGCTCACTGCGTCGCAGGGCGCGATCATCGGCTACTGGAACGCCAACCCGATCGTGCTGACCATTGCCGCCGGGTTCGCGCTCGGCGGTGCCGCCACCTGGTTCAGCGACGGGACGACGGTCTATCCGGAAGTGAAGGCGTTCGACGCGCTGAACGCCACGCCGCTGGCCCTGCCCCTGGCCGTGTACGCGCTGCTCGCGGTCGCCGTCCTCGCGGAGTGGACGCTGCGCCGCACGACCGCCGGGCGGCAGATGTACCTGGTGGGGGAGAACCGGGACGCAGCACACGCGGCCGGGCTGCCCGTCGGGCGGGTGACCGTGATCGCGTGGGCTTTCTTCGGCGCGTGCATCGCGCTGACCGGGGTGTTCCTCGCCTCGTTCCACACCTCCGCCACGGTGACGCTGGGCGGCACGCTCTCGCTCGACGCCATCGCGGCGGTGCTGCTGGGCGGTACGGCGATCGCCGGTGGACGAGGGTCCGCCCTGCAGGCCCTGGGTGGCGCGGTGCTGATCTCCGTCATCTCGGACGTGCTTCTGCTGCGCGGGTTCTCCACCGGCGTGCAGATCCTCGTGAAGGGAATCCTCGTGCTCGCCGTCGTCATCTTCGTGTACCTGCACGCCACCAAGGGCCGCCGATGAGGCGCCGTTGGCTTGCCGCGCCCGACCGTCTGATCCCCGCGGTCTCCCTGTTCGCCGTGCTGGTCCTGTTCGCGTGCTCGCCGATGGTGAGCGGCGAGGCCCTGGAGACGTTCGACGTCTACAACGCGCTGCAGGGCTTCGCTCAGCTGGGCCTGCTGGCCCTCGCGCTCGGGATCACGATGATCGCGGGCGAGTTCGACCTGTCGGTCGCCGGGACCTACGCGTTCGGTGGCATGCTCGCCGTCCAGGTCGGCGGGACGGCTCCCGTCCTGGGTGTGCTGGCCGCCGTGGCCGCCGGCGCCGCCATCGGCGCGTTGCAGGGCGGGTTGATCGCGTGGCTCCGGATCCCGTCCATTCCCGTCACGCTCGCGAACTACATCGCGTTGCTGGGGCTGGCGTACACGATGTCGGGGGGCCAGAGCAAGACCTTCGCCAACGACGGTGCGACGCTGTGGGTCGATCAGACCATCGCCGGGATCTTCTCGCCCCGGAGCCTGCTGACGCTCGCGGCCTTCCTCATCGCCGTGCTCGTCCTGGGCCGGACCAAGCTGGGACGCGAACTGCGCGCCATCGGCAGCGACCGCCGGGCCAGCCGCGTCGCAGGCGTCAACGTGGACCGGCGGATCGTCGGGATCTTCGCGCTGTCGGGGACGCTGGCCGCTCTGGGCGGTGCCCTGCTCAGCTACAGCCACGCGTCGGCCAACCCCGATCCGGGCCTGCAACCGCTGATCCTGGCCACCGTGGCCGCCCTGGCGGGTGGCGTGTCCCTGGCCGGTGGCCGTGGAGCCCCACTCGGACTGCTGGCCGGGGCGCTGTCGGTGGCCCTGCTCGCACAGGTCGTCGCGGTCACTGCCATGCCCGATTACTCCACTCAGCTCCTTTACGCGGTGCTGCTCGGAGCGATCGTGGCCATCGAGAGCCCCGGACTGCATCAGGCGATGGACCGGCTCCGGGCCCACCGCGCGGACGCAACGCTTCACCGGCCGGCAGAAACAGTCAGCGCTGTCAAGGGAGGACAACAATGACGGAAACGACGACCGTGGCCGAGGACTTCCGCTTCCTGGAGGCGCCGCGCTGGCGCGATGGGCGGCTCTGGTTCTCCGACTTCTACACCCACCAGGTCGTGTCCATGGCCGAGGACGGATCCGACCTGCGTGTGGAGGCGCACGTCCCCGAGCAACCGTCCGGGCTCGGCTGGCTTCCCGACGGACGGTTGCTGGTCGTCTCCATGGTCGACCGCAAGATCCTTCGACGGGAGCCTGAAGGGATGCTCTCCGTCCACGCCGACCTGGGTGAACACGCGACCGGATACACCAACGACATGGTCGTGGACGGCCACGGACGTGCCTACGTGGGCAATTTCGGCTTCGACCTGATGGCCGGCGATCCCGTGGAGACGGCCGCGCTGCATCGGGTGGACCCCGACGGCCAGGTCACGCAGGTGGCCGATGACCTCTGGTTTCCCAACGGCAGCGTCATCACCCCCGAGAACGTCCTGCTGGTGGCGGAGACGTTCGGGAATCGCGTCACCGCGTTCGACGTCACCGACGATGGTGCGCTCACCGACCGGCGGGTGTGGGCGGAGTTCGGGCCGCTCCCGACCGACCGCCGAGTCCCCGAGGCACTCGCCCAGGTCGCCGTCGCCGGGGACGGCTGCTGCCTGGACGCGGAGGGCGGGCTCTGGGTCGCCGATGCCACCGGCGACCGGCTCGTGCGGGTGGTCGAGGGCGGACGGATCACGGACGAGATCAAGCCGGGCTCACCGGTGTACGCCTGCGGCCTGGGCGGCGCGGACGGCAGAACCTTGTTCGCGTGTGCCGCGCCCGACTTCCACGAGGAGGCCCGCAAGGCGGCACGCGAGGCCCGCATGCTCGCCATCCGGGTCGCCATCCCAGGAGCCCCGGCGCGGTAACGATGAGTGTCTTATTTCGTCGGCGTTGGTGCCTGCGCGACCTCGGTCATCTTGATTGCCAGACTGGCGTAGAACTCCCCGAGGTCCGAAGGGGTGTCAGGGCCATCGAGACGGTACCAGCGCACCAGGTCGACTCCGAGTGACAGGATCGCCCGTGCGATCGTGTTGGCGTCCCCATCGGAGATCGGCGCATCTGCGATGCGCCGGTGGACGGCGTCCCGGAAGATCGTGTTGATCTCACCGCGCAGCGCCAGGATCTTGTCGTAGTGCTCGGGTGACAGCGGCCCCAGCTCGTACTGGCAGATCCGGCCGACCGTGTGGTGCCTGGCGTGCCATGACACGAACGTCGCGACCAGGCGGCACAGGTATGCGCGCGCGTCCTCGTCGGCAGGCAGGCGGCGCAGGTCCTCCAGGACCCGGGTGTGGCCCATGCGGACGATCTCGTACAGCAACTCTGCCTTGGAATCGAAGTGCACGTAGAGGGCCCCGGGGGAGATCCCGATCTTCGCCGTGATGTCCCGCGTGGTGGTCGCGTGGAACCCCTTGGCCGCGAAACACAGGACCGCGGAGCTGAGCAGGGACTTCGCCACGTCGGCGAGTTCGGCGTCCCACAGCTGCTCGGACGCGTCGTCCAGCCGGATCATCGCCGGTGTGGCACGGCGCCGCGGACCGCGTTTCGCCACCATCGCCGCTCAGAAGAGCCGTGCGAAGTCGGTCATCTCCCGTTCCGGGTCCAGCACGGGCTGGATCACGATCTCGTCGATACCGCCGGCCTCCAGCGTCGCGGCCCGCTTGCGGAGGTCTTCCGGGGTGCCGACGAGACCGAGCTTG
>NZ_JABVEB010000387.1 GCF_014323665.1 Actinomadura sp. HBU206391
GACGATGTCGCGCTCGGCGAGATAGCACGCGAGGATCGCGTCGTCGCTGAAGCGGGCGAAGTCGAGACGCTGTGCCGGGTTGGCGAACGTCGGCGCGGTGCGCGGTGGGAGGACCTCCGCCCAGTCGTCGTAGCGCTGGGACCAGAAGGTCGTGGACCAGGCCCGGTTGAGCGCCTCGATCTCGCCGTAGCGGTCCCGGAGCCAGCGCCGGAAGTCCGCCGCCGACACGTCGCAGAAGCACTGGCGGGTGTGGCACCCGTACTCGTTGCCGACGTGCCAGATCCGCAGAGCCGGATGCCCGGCATAACGACGGGCCACCTGCTCGACCAGCCGGCCGGCGTGTTCGCGGTAGACCGGGCTGGAGGGGCAGTAGTGCTGGCGCCCGCCCGGCCACAGCGTCGTACCGTCGGACCGTACCGGGAGGATCTCCGGGTGAAGGTGCGAAAGCCACGGCGGGGGAGACGCGGTCATCGTCGCGACGCTCGCGCCGATGCCGGCCCCGGCCAGGTTCTCCATCACCTGGTCGAACCAGCCGAAGTCGTACGCGCCCGGCCGAGGCTCGACGCTCGCCCACGAGAAGATGCCGACCGAGACGAGCGAGACGCCGGCCTCGACCATCAGCCGCATGTCCTCGGCCCACACCGAGCGGGGCCATTGCTCGGGGTTGTAGTCGCCCCCGAACATGATCTTGGGCAGGTTCGGGTCCGGTCCAGGGTTCGGGTTCGGGTCGGTCATGCGCATGCTGATGCCCCTCCTCGGTGAGCCGGTCAGCCGACGTGTTCCTGGGAGAGCCGGAGCCCGAGCCGGCCCCCGATCGGCAGATTGCGTGACCGGATCAGTTCGATCTCCGCGGTGCTCAGTGCGCGCTTGTAGACCCGCATCTCGTCGAGCGTGCCACGAAACCGGTCGACGCCGTCCAGGCGCTGTCCGACATGGATTCCGTCCACGCCGAACTCCTTGCCCTCGGTGACCGAACCCGGGGGCACGGCGGCCGCGGCGACCTCCACGCCGTCGACGCGCAGCACGAACCGCCCGCTCGCGCGCTGCAGCACCACGTGGTGCCATTGCCCGTCGTTGTAGGCGCCCGCCGACTGCACGCTGACGTTGAACCGGTCCACCGTGATCATCGCGCGTATCCGGTTCGAAGCCGGCTCCGCGCGCAGCCACAACTGCGGGGTGGTGCCGCCGCCCATCCGGTACGCCCAGAGCAGCGCGTGCGATCCGGTCGTGTCGGAGTAGCGGAACCATGTCATCAGTGAGAAGTCTCCGCCGCCGACGTCGATCGACTTGTCGAACGGCACCTCGACCCGGTCGTCCACGCCGTCCAGCGTCAGCCCCTTGCCGAAGCGGCCCGGCGCCGTCTGCGCTCCGCCGCGCACGTACGCGGGGTTGCGGGCGGGAGAGCCGTCGGGGGTCTTCGGGCCCGGTGCCGGCGGTGCGGGAATGCCCGGCGGCGTGCCGTTGGGCGTGGCGAGGTAGGCCTCGTTGAAGCGCGCCCACCGGATCGACTCGTACGGCGTGGAGACTCCCGCCTCGTAGTAGAGCGCGGCTTCGTCGCCGTCGAGTTCGACCATGTCGGAGTACGCCGCCGGGCCCCACCAGAAGACCTTGCCCTTGTCCCAGGTCTGCCAGGTGCGGCCCTCGTCGTAGGAGGACCGCACCGTCATGGCCTCGCGGGACACCGGGTGCGCCGGCGCCGACACCAGGATGCGGTCGGTCGCGTCCCCCTCGTCGGTCGCGCGCAGTCGCAGCGTCGAGGCCTGCACGTCCGGCATCGCCAGGTCGAGGGTCTTGAACGGCCGGTCGAACGTCTCGCCGCCGTCGCTGCTGATCGCGTAGGCCCGATGCCCCGGATCGGTGCCGCGCTCCCGGGCGAGCGCGTAGACCCGGCCGTCGGTCAACTCGGTGACGGTGACCTCCTGGGCGATGATCGTGCCGTCGTCGAACGCGCTCGTCGCGCCGATGTGCCAGGTCCGGCCGCCGTCGTCGCTGTAGAGCAGATGCGTGCCGTAGACGTGCGGGCCGACGCCGTCGTAGCTCTCGTGGTTCGCGCCGACGATCAGCCGGCCGGCGTGCGGGCCGCGGGTGAGCTGAATGCCGTGCATCGGACCTGTCGCGTACCAGAAGTTCCACTCGGGCGGCTTGCCCTCGGTCATCTCGCGTGGCGCGGACCAGGTGGCGCCGTCGTCGTCACTGATCTGGACGTACGGATCGCGGTCGCAGCCGTTGGGACAGGGAGCGGGCCCGTTGTGCGTGCTGACCAGCACGACGCGGCCGGTGCGCCGGTCGACGATGGGCACCGGATTGCCGTGCGTCGAGCCGTTGCCCTCCGAGACCACCTGCAGCGGTCCCCACGTGCGCCCGCCGTCGGTGGAGCGCCGCAGCACCAGGTCGATGTCCTCGTCGTCGCCGCAGTCCTTGACGCGTCCCTCGGCGAAGGCCAGCACCATGCCGCCCGCCGCGCGGACCGCCGCGGGAATCCGGAAGCAGGCGTAACCGAAGTCGTTCTGCCCGAACAGGACCTGTTCGTCGACGAAGGGTGCGGCGGTCGCCGGGACCCGCCCGGCGAGGGCCGGGCCGGCCAACGAGGCCGTGAGCAGCGTGGCCAGGATCAGGGCGGTCCATCGCCGGATGACCCGGCGGCGGCCCCGCGGCTTCTCAGGCGCGTACGTCATGTCGTGCCCTCCTGCGGAGAAGTGGATGCGCCGGACATCCTATGTGGGACGTGGGATGTCCACTAGAGGGCAATCGCGGGGAGTAAGACCGATTCCTTGACGACGCCGACCCGCGTCGTTAACGTCCTCGAGACATAGGACATCCCATGTCCTAGGAGAGGACGAGGAGCATGCCAGCTCTCAACCGCCGCTCAGCCCTCACCGCGGGCGTCGCGGCCGTGCTCACGGCCGCTGTCGTCACCGCCACGTCGCCCGCCTGGGGCGCCGAGCCCGGGCACCGGCGATGCGAGGCGTCCGTGCCGTACACGTCGGGGACCGAGGGCTACAGCGCCTTCCGCATTCCGGCCGTCGTCGCCACGAGGTCGGGAGGCCTGCTGGCCTTCGCCGAAGGCCGGTCCGCCGGGCTCGGCGACGCCGGCGACATCGACACCGTGGTGAAGCGGTCGTCCGACGGCGGCTGCACCTGGGGGGCGCTGAAGGTCGTCGAGAACAGCGGCCCCAACACGTCCGGCAACCCGGCGCCCGTGGTGACGGCGAGCGGCCGGGTCGTGCTGCTGACCACCTACAACGCGGGGACCGCCACCGAGGCGGCGATCCTGCGCGGCGACGTGCCCCCCGAGCAGAGCAGGCGGGTCTTCGTCCAGTACAGCGATGACGACGGTGGCACCTGGTCGGCGTCCCGTGAGATCACGGCCGACACCAAGCTCGGCAACTGGCGCTGGTACGCGACGGCGCCCGGCCACGCGATCCGGCTGACCAAGGGTGAGCACAGGGGCCGGCTCGTGGTCCCGGCCAACCACTCGATCGCGCCGCCGGCGGGGTCTCCCGACCTCGGTTCCGAGGCGAAGTACTACGGCGGCCACTCGCTCTACAGTGACGACGACGGCCAGACCTGGCACATCGGCTATGTCGACGACAACCCCGACGGTTACGTCAACGTCAACGAGACGACGGCCGCGGAACTGCCGGACGGCCGCGTCTACTTCAACACCCGCGACCACAACGGCACCGCGCCGGGCAACCGGGCGGACGCCTACAGTCTTGACGGCGGGCGTACGCTGCGAGCGCCGTTCCGTCCGCAGGGCACCCTGGTCGGCCCGGTCGTCGAGGGCAGCGTCCTGCAGCTCAACGGGCGCGGCGCTCCGCTGGTCTACGCCGGCCCGGCCGATCCGGCCGCCCGTGCCGTCATGACGCTGCGGGTCAGTGACGACCAGGGCGTCACGTGGCGCTCGGCGCTCGCCCTGTCGGGAGTGCCCGCCGCCTACTCGGACCTGGTGCAGCTCGACGCCAAGACCGTCGGCGTGCTCTACGAGACCGGCGACGCCGGACCGTACGAGACCATCACCTTCCGCCGCGTACCG
>NZ_JABVEB010000388.1 GCF_014323665.1 Actinomadura sp. HBU206391
AGATCGTGCGCTGACCGGCAGCGACGTCATCCGCCCTGCGCCGGGCGCCCAGGTGCCGGCTCAGGGCGGCCGGCTCAGTGGCCGAAGACGTCGGAGTCGGTGGCGGCGGCCTCGCCCTGGTCGAGACCGCTGATCGCGCCGACCTCGTCCGCGGTGAGGGCGAAGTCGAAGATGTCGAGGTTGGCCCTCATCCGGTCGGGGTCGGCGGACTTGGGCACCGTGATGAGGCCCAGTTCCATGTGCCAGCGGAGCACGATCTGCGCGGGGGTCTTGCCGTACCGTTCGCCGAGGTCGGTGATGACCGGTTCGGCCAGCAGGGCGCCGCCGCGGCCGATGGGGCTCCACGACTGGGTGACGATGCCGTGTTCGGTGTTGTAGGCGCGGGTGGCGTTCCGCGTCACCGTGGGGTTGAGCTCGATCTGGTTGACGTCGGGGACGACGCCGGTCTCGGCCAGCACGCGGTCGATGTGCGCCGGCTTGAAGTTCGACAGGCCGATGGCCCGTACGCGGCCGTCCTCCAGCAGCTTGACCAGGCCCTTCCAGGCGTCGACGAACCGGTCCCGGCTCGGCAGCGGCCAGTGGATGAGGTACAGGTCGACATAGTCGAGGCCGAGGCGGCCGGCGCTGGCCTGGAAGGCCTCCTGCGCGGCCTGGTAACCGTGCCACTCGCCGTTGAGTTTCGTGGTGACGAACAGTTCCTCGCGGGGCACCCCGCTCGCCCGCAGGCCGCGCCCTACTCCATCCTCGTTCCCGTACGCGTACGCGGTGTCGACCAGGCGGTACCCGGCCTCGACGGCCTGGGCTACCGCGACCTCCGCCTGGTCGTCGGACATCGGCCAGGTGCCGAGGCCCAGCCGGGGAATCGACGCGCCGTTGGCGAGCTTGACGGTCGGGACGGCGGGCGTGCTCACGTGACAGGATCCTTCGCGCTGGAGAGAGGCGCCCTCGCGGCCCCCGCGGAGGAGTGCTTGCGTGCGGGGCCGGGCACGGGCGTGACCACTGCCGACGATATCCGCCGGCTCAGATCTCCCCGGCTCCAGGGTCGGGGCGCCGGCCGTCGCCCGTGAGGGAGCGCGGATCCAGGATGATGCGCGTGCCCGGCTCGGCGGCGACCTGGAGGGTGCGCAGCTGCAGCAGCGACGGATGCTCCTCGAGCAGCCGGGCGGTGTTGGCCAGCGATCGCAGCGCCGCGGCCTCACCGCGTGCCCGCTCCAGCTCGGCGCGGCTGTGCTCGCGGGCCAGCAGGGTCTCCTGCGCGGCCCGGCGGAGTTCGCCCGGCAGCATCAGGTCGCGTGCGTGGGCCTCCGTCACCGTGATGCCGAGCGCGGCGGCACGCTCCGTCAGCGCCTCGGGGAGACCTGCGGACATCCGGCCTCGGTCGGTGAGCAGGTCTTCCAGCGTGGCGGTCGTCATCGAGTGCCGGATCGCCTCCTGGACCGCGGCGTAGAGCGCGAGCTGTGAGGACTCGGCACCGGTCGCGAAGACCACCGGATCGGCGACCGCCCACGTCACGACCACGCTGATCCGCACGGAGATGCCGTCCTGGGTGATGACCTCCTGGCCGTTCACGTGGAGCAGGCGCGGCCGCATCTCCACGGTCACCAGTTCGGAGCGCCTGGCCCGGTAGCGATACCGCCCGGGCTCCAGCACCCGGTCCAGGCGCCCGTCGACGAACAGCAGGGTCCGCTGCCACTCCATCACTGTCACACGCGCCATTGCCGCCTCCATGAACTCCGGGTGGCCGGATCGATCCGGGGCGGACGGCGCTCCCAGCCCTCGGGGGCCGGCGGGGGCGTCCCCGGCCGAAGCCGGGAGCCCGCAGAGCCGAGCGACCCGATGCCACCGAAGTGGCGAGGCGAAGGAGCGCCGCCCGCACGAGGAGTCGAACCTCAGGGTCGGAACCCGGCCAAGGGTTTGGACGCCACGATGCGCAGGACGCCGACCGGCGATGCCGGGGCGCTGCTCAGAACAGCATCCGGAGATCAAGGTAGGGCCGTGCGATCGTCGACGCGAGCGGTTTTCGGGGCAATCCGGTGGTCGGCACCTGAGAACTGGCTCTGGGCGGGCCGGCCTCCCGCCAGGACCTCACCAGCCGCGGCTGCGCCACTCGGGGAGGGCGGGCCGCTCCTTGCCGAGCGTGGTGTCCTTGCCGTGGCCGGGGTAGATCCAGGTCGAGTCCGGCAGCCGGTCGAAGACGCGCTCGACCACATCGGCGAGGAGCTGGTTGAACAGCGACGGGTCTCCCCACGTGTTGCCCACGCCGCCGGGGAACAGGCTGTCGCCGGTGAACAGGTGCGGGGAGTCGGCGAGTTCGCCGCCGGCGTCGTACAGCAGTGCGATGGAGCCGGGGGTGTGGCCGCGCAGGTGGATGACCTCCAGGCTGGTCCGTCCCACCTGTACGGTGCCGCCGTGCTCCACACGCTCGGTGACCGGCACCGGAAGGATGTCGGCGTCGTACGGATGCGCGACCACCGGGGCGTGCGTCGCCTCGACCACCTGGCCGAGCGCCTGCCAGTGGTCCTGGTGCCGGTGGGTGGTGACGACATGGCCGAGCGGGCCATCGCCGATCAGCTCGAGCAGCCGGCTGCCCTCGTTGGCGGCGTCGATGAGCAGTTGCTCACCCGTGGCCGCGCAGCGCAGGACGTAGGCGTTGTTGTCGTACGGCCCCACGGCGACCTTGGTCACGGTGAGGCCGGGCAGCTCACGGACGTCCGGTTCGCCGCCGACCTGAACATCTCCGGTGTAGGTCATGTGCTCCTCCAGTCGATGGCGAACGCCTGAGGCCGGGCGATCAGCGGCCCTCTCATTTTTCCCCATCGCGGGGGCGATATCGCGCACCGGGCCGAATCTCCGGCCCCGCCGACTCGTCCGGGCTTGCCAGGAGGGCCGGGCGGGCCGGGTGGGCCGGGTGGTCGGGTACGGCCATGGGCACCGCGCCACCGCCGCGGGCCGGAGCTGATTGGATGCGACGGTATGAGCCACCCGATCTGCGTCACGTGCGGCGTGCAATACGGTGAGCCGCGTCCGGACTGCCCCATCTGCGAGGACGAGCGCCAGTACGTCGGCTGGACCGGGCAGCGGTGGACCACCCTCGACGAACTGCGCGCGGCCGGTCACCGCGGCCGGGTCGAGGAGGAGGGGCCCGGCGTCATCGGGATCGGCTCCACCCCGCCGATCGCCATCGGCCAGCGGGCCCTGCTGCTCCGCTCGCCGTCGGGCAACGTCCTCTGGGACATGATCACTCATGTCGACGACGACCTCGTCCGCGAGATCGGGGAGCTCGGCGGGGTGAGCGCGATCGCGATCAGTCATCCGCATTTCTACGGAACGATGATCGAGTGGGCGCACGCCTTCGACGCCCCGGTCCACGTCCACGCCGCCGACCGGCGATGGCTGGCCCGGCCCGACGACGCGGTGGAGTTCTGGGAGGGCGACACCCTCGAGATCGCCGACGGGCTCACCCTGATCAACGCGGGTGTGCACTTCGACGGCGGCCAGGTCCTGCACTGGCGGGACGCGGAGAACGGGGCCGGCGCCCTGTTCTCCGGGGACATCGTGCAGGTGGTCCAAGATCGCCGCTGGGTGAGCTTCATGTACAGCTATCCCAACCTCATCCCCGAGCGTCCGCGCACGGTGCGGCGTGCGCTCCGCCTGCTGGAGCCCTACCCCTTCGAGCGCGTGTACGGCGCGTGGTGGCGCAAGATCGTCGAGGTGGACGGGGCCGCGGCCGTACGGAGGTCGGCGGAGCGTTATCTCCGGTTCGCCCTCGACGACGGCTGAACCGCGCTGTGAACCTGCCCCTGTGAACTCCCTCGTGAACTTGCCTGTGAGCCCTGCCGGTGATTCTTGTCGCATCCGGTCGCGGGCATACTTCGAACACGTGTACGGTCTCGGGAGTGTGGCGAGGCGGGGAGGCTTCGTTCTGGACAATCCTGTCGTACCCCCTCGCTAGCCTGAGAGTGACCTGTCTGTCACCAGGCCCTATCACCAGGCCCTAGGGGAACCGGTA
>NZ_JABVEB010000389.1 GCF_014323665.1 Actinomadura sp. HBU206391
GCCGCGTCAGCGCCTCGTCCACCCGCTCGTCGCCGGTCGGCGCGGCGACGGGCAGGAACCGGCCGGCATCGCGGTCGACCGGACCGCTACCCGGATCGCCGCCCGGAGCGCTGTTCGGCTCGTGCCGACCGGCCACCTCTAGATCTTCCACGCCCATCACCGCCTTCGCCTCCGATCAACGACCGCGCGCCGCGAGTCGCTTCCAGCTCACTGGGAACGCTACCGTCACAAGACGACAACGTTGCCGACAGGAGCGGAGAACGGCCGGACCATGGCGAACGAGGACGAATGCCGGACGGCGCTCGCGCAGATCGCCGCACGCCTCGCCGATGTGGATAAAAAGGACTTTGCTGAGCATGTCGTCGAGCGGACCATCAGCTGCCGCATACCGGATCTCGGTCTCGCCTTCGAGACGCGGATCCACGAGGGCGGGCTCGACCCGTTCGAGCGGACCGAGAACGCGAAGGCGGCGCAGGTCCGTGTGACCGCGAACAGCGACGATCTCGTGGCGATGGCCAATGACGGGCTCAATGTGGCGAAGGCATGGGCCACCGGCCGGCTCAAGATCGAGGCGAACATCTTCGATCTGCTCCGCCTGCGCAAGTTCATCTGAACACGGCGGCGGCCGAACCGGCCCGCCCGAAACGGCCCGGCCGCAACGGCCGGGCCGACGGTCGGCCACCGCGACCCGGGCTCACCGGCCCGGCGGGCGATAACCCCTCGGCAGCGCGAATCCGTTACTGGCGAGCACCGCCCGGAGCCGGTCCGGATAGTCGGTGATGATGCCGTCCACTCCGTCGTCGATGAGCTTGTTCATGGTCGCCTCGTCGTCGATCGTCCAGGGGACCACTTCGATCCCGAGGCGATGGGCCCGGGTGACCATGTCCCTGGTCGTGTACGGCTCGTAGCCGGGGTCGGTCACCTTCCCGTTCTGCGGGAACCCGTGCACCGGTGAGAACGCGTCGGCGCCGAAGGAGCGGATCGCCCTGAGCGGGTCACCGCCGAAGTCGTCGATGTCGATCCCGCCGAGCCAAGGCGACATACCGGGCTGGCCGGTCTGCAGGAAGTCGCGGTTGGTCAGCGCCACGATCGGCAGCCGCGGCTCGACCCGCCGCATCCGCATCAGCGCGCCCCAGTCGAAGCTCTGGATCGTGACCTGGCCCAACATGCGGGCACGCCGGATCTCGCGGGCCGTCACCTGCACGAACTGCTCCCGCGGCGCCGTCTCGCTCGGGGCGCCCGCCTCGACCTTGGTCTCCACATTGAGCTTGACGCCGTACGCGCGATAGCGCTTGACCAGGTCGAACACGTCGCGCAGCAGTGGCATCCGGGCGCCCGGCGCGGGGAGCTGGAGGGGGAACTCGCTCAAGGTCGAACTGCCGCAGTCCATCGTCTTGATCTGCTTCAGCGTCAGGGTGTTGATGTACTTGCCGACATAGGGGAACTCGGGATCGCCCGGCGCCGATGGGCCGGTGTCCTGGCACTTGCGCGAATTGATCTGCCGGTCATGGGTGACCACCGCCTGGCCGTCCTCGGTGATCTGCACGTCGAGTTCGAGCGTGCTGACCCCGAGTCGCAGGGCGTTCGCGAAGGCGGGCAAGGTGCTCTCGACGACCAGGCCCAGGCCTCCGCGGTGGGCCTGCAGGTCGAAGGCGTGCCTGTGCCTCGAGGGGGTGGTGGGGTCGGCCGCCGCGACACCGGGAGCGGCCACCACGGGGGCGAACGCGAGCACGGTGGCGACGAGGCCATTGCGCCAACTGGTCATGAGGCCGGTCATGAGGATCGCGCTTCCCTTCGTGGGCGTACGGGTTCGCCCGGAACGCTGTACGGGGAACGCGGGCAGCAGGGATGCGTCAGATGAGCATTGGGCGAAGGCCTCATGACCATTTGTTGATCATCGGCTGTACCGACCCCGGTCGCCGCAACGGGTGCCGGCGGTCAGCCGAACCCGAGGCGGCCGAGCGCCTGCTCCACGGCGGCCGGCCGGGCCGGCGCGTCCGTCCGCCATGCGGCGCCGCAGAGCGCACGCAGACCGTCGTAGCGGTCTCCCACGCCACCCTCATCACCACTGTCACGCCCGCCATCGTCGCTGTCGCCGTCACCGCCGTGCGACAGGGCGACGATCTCACCGTCCCAGCGCGCCGTCCAGCCACCGCAGGTATAGGAGTCCCCTCCGGAACCGGCGGAGCGCCGGACCCGCGGGTGCGGCGTCAGCAGACCGGCGAGGTCCGCCGCGACGTAGGTCGGCCGGTGTGCGGGGACGGCCGTGACCGCCGCGAGCGCGTCGGTGACCCCGGTCAGCACCAGGAGGCTGTCGGCGCCGCCGTTGTACGCGCCCTCGATGTCGGTGTCGAGCCGGTCCCCCACGACCAGTGGCCGCTCCGCGCCGGTGCGCATGACGGCTTCACGGTGCAGCGGCCGCTCCGGCTTGCCGGTGATGATCGGGTCGGTGCCGGTGGCGGCACGGATCACCTGGATCAGTGCGCCGTTCCCCGGCCGCGGCGGGCCGCTCGCTCCGGGGATCGTGAGATCGCCGTTGGACGCCACGAACAGCGCGCCGTTCGATACGGCCTGTGCGCCCTCGGCGATGAGCCCGTACGAGAGATTCGGGTCGTAGCCCTGGACGACGGCCGCCGGGCGCTCCGCCGCCGTGGACACCGGTCGCAGCCCCTGTCCCCGCAGGGCGTGCCGCAGGCCCATGCCGCCGACCACGAGGACCGGCGAGCCGGCCGGCAGCCGCTCGGCGAGCAGCCGCGCCGCCGCCTGGGCGGAGGTCACGACGTCGCCGAGGGCGGCGGGCACACCGAGCCGGGTGAGCAGGTCGGCGACGGCACTCGGGGTGCGGAAGGCGTTGTTGGTGACGAAGGCCAGCCGCTGACCGGCCGCCCGCGCCTTGGCGAGCGCGTCGGCGGCACCCGCGACCGGCCGGTGACCGATATAGACCACGCCGTCGAGATCGAGCAGCGCGACGTCGTAGGCCTCGCTCAACGGACGGTCGGAACCTCGCATTCCGCCTACGCTAGCGGATCATTTCCGGGCGTTGAGCGTCGCCCGGGCATACCGGAGCGCGTTGGTGTAGTGCTTGTTGTCCGGGCGCATCGCCGCCGCGAGCGCCAGATGCTCCACCGCGGACTCGAAGTCGCCGAGCCGGCTGAGGGCCAGCCCGAGCCCGAACAACGCGTAGTCCTCCGAGGGGTTGTCCTCCACGATCGACCGAAAGCTGTCCGCCGCGTCCGCGAACCGCTTGGCGCCGAACTGCGCCCGGGCGAGCGCCTCCCGGATGCTCCGCGAGGACGGCTCGGCCTCGGCGGCACGCTGGAGGAGCTGGACGGCGGCGGCGGAGCTGCCGGAGCCGAGCAGATCAAGACCACGCTGGTACCACTCGTACACGCCGCCGCTGGGATCGGACGATCCCCGCGGCTCGAGTACCTGGCCGTTGTCCTCCTGGCCATGCTCCTCACTGGGGGAATCCATGGGTCCGTCCGGACCTTTAACCATCTGTGGGCCTCCCTTATCACTCCGATCATGCCCGGTCCCGGCGGCGGAGCGCCTCCCCGCCACCCATTACCATGCCCCCAGTGGATGACGATCTCTCCTCCGGCCTCACCCCGGAGCAGTTCAGCGCCCGTATCTTCGGCGCGTACGACCAGGGCGGCGAGGCCGGCTTGGAGCTGGCGCCGTTCCACGGGGTGCGCTTCGCGCCCGGCGCCGTGGACCTCGCGGCCGTCACGACCCCGCCGTACGACCTGATCGGCGAGGAGGAGATGCGTCGGCTGCTGGACAGCGACGCGCGCAACATCGTGCGGCTGATCCTGCCCTGGGACGGTGTCGGCGACCCCGGCTCCTGTTATGACAAGGCCGCGCAGCTGCTGCGGCGGTGGATGGCGGACGGCACCCTGGTGACCGACCCCGAACCGGCCCTGTACGTGTACGAGGAGCGCGACGCCGACTCCCTGCAGCGCGGACTCGTCGGGGCACTGG
>NZ_JABVEB010000039.1 GCF_014323665.1 Actinomadura sp. HBU206391
TCTGGGGCTCATGCTCCGGGGCCACGGCGCTCCACTCCAGGGTCACCTCACCCAGCCGCCATCTGGCTCGGCCGCCGCCGGGTGGCCGGGTGACCACCGGCCAGGAGCGGGCGAGGGCCTCGACCGAGGCCAGCCAGCGCTGGCGGGGCCCGAACGCCGACTGCGGGGCCGAGGCGGCCCAGCAACGGTCGAAGTCGGTCAGGAGCGCGTGCACCGGCTCACCCGGCACGTTCCGGTGGATCAGCGTCTTGGGCAGCCGTTCGGCCAGTTCGGACGGGCGTGGCAGGGACGGCAGGTGCGCGGCGAACGTGATCGTCTGTGGCCCGTTCCGGCCGACGGCCACCCAGACGGCGCGCCGCCCGATCTCGTCGCAGGTGCCCTCCACGAGCAGGCCTCCTGGCGCGAGCTTTGCGCGGAGCCGGTCCCACGCCTCCCGGGCGGCGGACTCCTCGTACTGCCGCAGCACGTTGAAAGCCCGCACGAGGACCGGCGGCCGGTCGACCGGCAGCTCGAAGCCGCCCCGGCGGAAGGTCAGCCCGCCACGGGCGAGGGCGCTCATCGGCCCGGACGCGACGAGGAAGGCCTGACCCGCGGCGACGCGTACCGGGTCGATCTCCAGGCCGACCACCTCGACCGCCGGGCGTACGGCGCGGAGCCGGGCGTACAACTCGGCCGCGGTGACCGGGGAGGCACCATAGCCCAGGTCGACCACGAGCGGCCGGTCGGCCGAGCGCAGCACCGAGGCCTGGGTCGCGGCGATCCAGCGATCCACCCGGCGCAGCCGGTTCGGCGCCGTCGTGCCGCGGGTGATCTCACCTTCGGGTCTGCGTGATCGGGCCATGGTGGACGGTGACGGCTACGACGAGGGCGACGGCGGCGGCTACGACGAGACGCGGTGGATCTTGTACGGGGCGGCCTGCACCCGGGGCTGCACGTCGATCCGGTCGATGTTGACATGCTCGGGCCGGGTCACGGCCCACGCGACGCAGTCGGCCACGTCGTCGGCGACCAGCGGCTCGGGCACGCCCTCGTACGGCTTCGCGGCCTTGTCCGCGTCGCCGCGGAAGCGGACCAGCGAGAACTCCTCGGTCTGGACCAGGCCCGGGGCGATCTCGGTGACGCGCACCGGTTCGGCGACCAGTTCGAGCCGCATGGTGTCGTTGATCGCGGCGGCCGCGTGCTTGGCCGCGACGTATCCCGCCCCGTTCTCGTACGGAACGTGCGCGGCCAGCGACGTGATGTTCACCACGTGGCCGGCTCCGCCCGCGATGAGCTTGGGCAGCAGTGCCTTGGTGACGCGCAGGAGGCCCAGCACGTTCGTGTCGTACATCGCCTGCCAGTCGGCCGGGTCGGCCTGGGCCACCGGCTCCAGCCCGACCGCGCCGCCCGCGTTGTTGACCAGCACGTGACACTCGGGCAGCGCGGCGGCCAGGGCGTCGACCGACTCCTGCGACGTCACGTCCAAGGTCACGGCCATGGCCGCGTTCGGCCGACCCGACGGGTCGGCGTCCTGGATCTCTTTCACCAGGCCTTCGAGGCGGTCACGCCGCCGGGCGGCCAGCACCACGTTGAATCCCTCGGCGGCGAGGCGCCGGGCGGTCGCCGCGCCGATGCCGCTGCTTGCTCCCGTTATCACTGCCGTTTTCCGCACGGCCACATCATTCCAGGCTCGTCCCGTTCTTTCACGGCGGCTCCCCATCCGCTTCGTGCCGTTCGTCCGGCATGACGCGATCTTTGGTGGGAACACCTGGCAGGACCCGTGGGTTTCCGTATCCGGAGGTGGTGCCCGTGCCGCAGCGAATCACCCGGGTCGCGACGATCAGCATGCACACGTCGCCGTTGGACCAGCCCGGGACCGGCGATGCGGGCGGCATGAACGTCTACATCGTCGAGGTGGCCAAGCGGCTCGCCGGGCGGGGGATCGAGGTCGATATCTTCACCCGCGCCACCTCACGGGCGCTGCCGTCGGTCACCGAGCTCGCCCCGGGCGTCATGGTCCGCAACATCGTCGCCGGCCCGTTCGAGGAGCTGGACAGGACCGATCTGTCCGCCCGGCTGTGCGACTTCACCTCGGGGGTGCTGAGCACCGAGGCCGCCCACGAGCCAGGGCACTATGACCTCGTGCACTCCCACTACTGGCTGTCCGGGCAGCCCGCCTGGGCGGCACGGCAACGGTGGGGCGTGCCCATGGTGCACTCGATGCACACGCTCGCCAAGGTCAAGAACATCTCACTCGCCCCCGGTGACACCCCCGAGCCGGCCGAGCGCGTGCACGGCGAGGAGCAGGTGGTCGAGTCCGCCGACCGGCTGATCGCCAACACCGCCGACGAGGCCGGTCAACTCGTCGACCTGTACGGCGCCGACCCCGCGCTGGTCCAGACCGTACCGCCCGGGGTGAACCTGTCGATCTTCCGGCCCGGTTCGAGCGCGGCGGCGCGGCGGCGGCTCGACCTGCCCCGCGACGCGCACGTGCTGCTGTTCGTGGGTCGCATCCAGCCGCTCAAGGGCCCCGACGTGCTGATACGCGCCGTCGCCCGCATGCTGGCGCAGGACGCTTCGCTGCGCGGCCGGCTCGTCCTCGCCGTGGTCGGCGGGCCGAGCGGGTGGGCGCGGGCGCGTCCGGAGGAGCTGCAGCGGCTCGCGGCCGAGCTGGGCATCGCCGACGTCGTACGGTTCGAGCCGCCCTGTCCCCAGCCCGAACTCGCCGCCTGGTACCGGGCCGCCGACGTCACCGTCGTGCCGTCGCGGAGCGAGTCGTTCGGACTGGTCGCGGTGGAATCACAGGCCTGCGGCACCCCCGTGGTCGCCGCCGCGGTGGGCGGGTTGCGGACGGCCGTACAGCACGCCGATTCGGGCGTACTGATCGACGGCCACGATCCGGCCGACTACGCCGAGGTCCTCCGGCGGCTGCTCTCCCGGCCGCGGCTGCGCGACCGGCTCTCGCGCGGCGCCGTACGGCACGCGACCGGGTTCGGCTGGAACTCCACGGTCGACCGGCTGCTAGCGGTGTATACCGGGGCTATGGATGCCAAAGTCACCGAGTCGGTGGTCAGCGCGTGAGCGCCGTGTCACGCGTCATCCAGGAGGCACTGGACGCTGCGGAGCTCGAGTACGAACATCCGCGCGAGGGCGCCTACCTCGTCAAGCTGCCCGGCCGGCACAAGCTCGCCACGATGGCGTGGCTCATAGTCCGCGAGTACAGCCTGCACGTCGAGGCCTTCTTCTGCCGCCGCCCAGACGAGAATCACGCCGACTTCTACCGGTTCCTGCTGGAGAAGAACGGCCGGATGTACGGGGTGAGCTTCGCGCTCGACGCGGTCGGCGACGTCCACCTCACGGGCAGGGTGTCACTCGACTCGATCGGCCCCGAGGAGATCGACCGGCTGCTCGGCTGCGTGCTCACCTACTCCGACGACAACTTCGACAAGGCACTCGAACTGGGCTTCAAGTCGTCGATCCAGCGTGAGTGGGACTGGCGGGTCAAGCGCGGCGAAAGCCTGGCCAATCTGCAGGCCTTCGCCTCCTTCGCCGATCCCGACCGCCGCTGAGCTCCTGCCGGCGCCTCCCGTCGCCTCGCTTCGGTCCGCCCCTCCCCGCGTCGCCGGTCGCATCGTGGTGACCGGATAAGCTCGGGCGCATGGCGACGTTGGTTTTGCTGCGGCATGGCGAAAGCGTGTGGAACGCGGAAGGTCTGTTCACCGGCTGGGTGGACGTCGATCTCTCCGAGAAGGGTGAGACAGAGGCGACCAATGGCGGTGACCTGCTGTTGGACAACGACATCGTGCCGGACGTCGTGCACACTTCGGTGCTCAAACGGGCGATCCGTACTGCCAATATCGCGCTGGACGTGGCCGACCTGCTGTGGATTCCGGTCCGGCGGTCGTGGCGGCTCAACGAGCGGCACTACGGCGCTCTGCAGGGCAAGAACAAGGCCCAGACTCGCGAAGAGTTCGGCGAGGACCAGTTCAAGATCTGGCGACGTTCGTACGACACGCCTCCGCCGCCGATCGCCGACAACGACCCGCTGTCCCAGGTCAACGACCTGCGGTACGCGGGGTTGCCGTCGGAGCTGATCCCGCGCACCGAATGCCTGTCCGACGTCGTCGACCGGATGCTGCCGTACTGGTACGACTCGATCGTCCCGGACCTGGCGGCGGGCAAGACGGTCCTGGTCGCCGCGCACGGCAACTCGCTGCGCGGCCTGGTCAAGCACCTGGACGACATCTCCGACGAGGAGATCTCCGGCCTCAACATCCCGACCGGGATACCCCTGGTCTATGAACTCGACCACGACTTCGCGCCGCTGAAGCGCGGCGGCGAGTATCTCGACCCCGAGGCGGCGAAAGCGGCGATCGAGGCCGTCAAGAACCAAGGGACCGCCACGGCCAAGGCCTGATCAGGTCACAGCCGGACAATCGCGAGATCACGGCGTTCGGCAGCTCGTGATCTCGCGCTTGTCCGGTGCGGAGGTGGCTCCGCGTGGGCGTGGGTCAGGGCTTGTCGAGGATCTCTTCGGGGCGGTGGCCGGTGACCAGGTAGACCACGTCCTCGGCGACGTGCACGGCGTGGTCGGCGTAGCGCTCGAAGAACCGCCCGGCAAGAGTGATGTCGACGGCGGGCTCCACGCCGTACTTCCACCCCGGCGAGAGCAACTGGTCGAAGAGTTTGCGGTGCAACCGGTCCATGGCGTCGTCGTCGGCGTCGAGTTCCAGACCCAGTTCGACGTCCTGCGAGGCGATCACGCTGCCGGCCTTGGCGATCATGCGCTCGGCGATCTGTCCCATCTCCAGCACCGTCGCCTGCAGTTCCGGGGGGATGGCCGACTCAGGGTGACGCCGCCGCGCTGTCTTGGCGATGTGCACGGCGAGGTCGCCCATCCGCTCGAGGTCGCCGCTCATGCGCAGGGCGGTGACGACCGTACGGAGGTCGCCGGCGACCGGTTGCTGGCGGGCCATGAGATCGAAGACGACCTGCTCGATCTCCAGGTCGATCTTGTTGACCTGCTCGTCGGAGCTGATCACCTCTTCTGCGAGCCGGAGGTCGGCGTCGAGGAGCGCCGTCGTGGCCCGCGCCATTGCCGAGCGCACCAGCCGGGTCATCTCCACGAGCCGGTCGGAGAGGCCGTCGAGTTCCTCGTGGTAGGCGTCTCGCAATTCAAATCCTTCCATGGTGGGATCCATGGCGAACCCCGTAATTGTCCAGAGCACAGGATGTCCAGCGGTTGTGAACGAACCCGGATATAGAGGTGAACTCTGGGCGAACGCGCTCACGTTACGTCCTACTGTGGTGCATGAACGCATCGAATGGCACCTACGATCCAAAGTGTGGACGTCGAGGTTGTCGCTGGTCTGGCTGCACTCGCCGGCTTGGCGACCGGGCTGGTGACCGGATTGGCGGTGCGGGTGAGCGAGCGCGCTCAAGGCTCTGTGCATACCCAGCCGCCTACCTCCGGGCTCCCTCCTGGCGTGGCCTCGGTGCTGAGCGTCCTGTCGTCCTCCGCCGTCGTGGTGGACGCCGAGGACCGGGTGCTGCGCGCCAGCTCGGCCGCCCGCGCGTTCGGCATGGTCAGCGGTGATCGGCTGGTGGTCGACGAACTGCTCGCCATGGCGCGCCTCGTCCGCCGCGACGGTGAGATACGCGAGATCGAGATCCAGCTCGGCTCCACCCGGGGCCGCCGTGACGGGCGCTGGTTCGCCGTACGCGTGGCACCGCTCGGCACGCACGGACTCGTCCTGGTCCTGGCCGAGGATCTCACCGAGATGCGTCGCGTCGAGGCGATTCGCCGGGACTTCGTGGCGAACGTCAGCCACGAGCTCAAGACACCGGTCGGCGCACTCTCGCTGCTCGCCGAGACCGTGGAGGGCGCTGCAGATGATCCCGAGGCGATCCGCCGGTTCGCCGGCCGGATGCAGCAGGAGGCCGTACGGCTCACCAACCTCGTACACGACCTGATCACCCTCGCCCGGGTCCAAGGCGACGAGCCGCTGCCCCAGCTGCGGCCGGTGTGGCTCGACCAGGTGGCCGCCGAGGCCATGGACCGCTGCCGGCTCAAGGCCGGCGCCAAGAACATCGAACTCGCGATCGGCGGATGCGAGGGCCTGCAGGTCCGCGGAGACGACGAGCTGCTCGTCACCGCACTCCGGAACCTGGTCGACAACGCGGTCGCCTACAGCCCCGAGAACACCCGCGTCGTGATCGCCGCCCGCCGGGCGGACGCGGACCAGGTGGAGCTCAGCGTCACCGATCAGGGCATCGGCATTCCGGACGCCGACCTCGAGCGGATCTTCGAGCGTTTCTACCGCGTGGACCCGGCCCGTTCCCGCCAGACCGGGGGGACGGGCCTCGGGCTCGCCATCGTCAAACACGTCGCGACCAAGCACGGAGGTGAAGTGACCGTCTGGAGCAAAATGGGCTCCGGGTCCACCTTCACCCTCCGTCTGCCTCTACTCAGCGCACCTGTGAAAGAACCCGTCCAGGAGGCCACACCGTGACCCGCGTGCTCGTCGTAGAAGACGAGGAGTCATTTAGCGATGCTCTCTCGTACATGCTGCGCAAGGAGGGTTTCGAAGTCGCCATCGCGGCGACCGGCCCCGACGCTCTGGACACCTTCGAGCGCAACGGGGCCGACCTCGTCCTGCTCGACCTGATGCTGCCGGGTCTGCCCGGCACCGAGGTGTGCCGTGAGCTACGGGCACGTTCCAATGTGCCAGTGATCATGCTGACCGCCAAGGACAGCGAGGTCGACAAGGTCGTCGGGCTCGAACTCGGCGCCGACGACTACGTGACCAAGCCGTTCTCCTCACGCGAGCTGGTGGCCCGGATCAGGGCCGTGCTTCGCCGCCAGGGCGACGTCGAGGAGCTCGCGCCGGCGACGCTGGAGGCCGGCCCGGTCCGGATGGACGTCGAGCGGCACATCGTCAGCGTGGGCGGCGGGTCAGTGCAGCTGCCGCTCAAGGAGTTCGAGCTGCTCGAGGTTCTGCTGCGCAACGCCGGACGGGTGCTCACCCGCATGCAACTGATCGACCGGGTCTGGGGCGCCGACTATGTCGGCGACACCAAGACGCTCGATGTGCACGTCAAGCGGCTCCGCGCCAAGATCGAGCCGACCCCGTCGGCGCCGCGCTACATCGTCACCGTGCGTGGCCTGGGCTACAAGTTCGAGCCGTGAGCCCCGCGGCGTACGCCGTGCCGCCCCGGGTGTTGTGATCCGGGCCTGCGGCGACCTCTACTCGGCCGGCGAGGCCGGGGCCGACGGATCCGTCGAGGGCTCCGCCGGGGTCGACGGTTCTGCCGGAGTCGAGGGCTCTGTCGACGTCTGGGGAGCGCCGGGTGTCGTGGTCGGCGTGGTGATCGCCGAGGGCGTGGGCGGCGCCGGGGCGTAGGTCGCGTAGGGCTCGGCGTGAGGCACGACCGGAGCGAGCACGTTGAGGTCACCGCTCCGCTGGAAGCGCAGGGTCAGCTGGACCGATTCGCCGCCCAGCAGCACCTTGCCCAGGCCGCCGAGGATCACGGCGGTCGTCGGCCGGCTCTGGGCACCGAGCTGGACGATCTGCTGGGCCGGGAGATCGATGCCGCCACCGGTCAGCTGCGCGGGCTGCTGGAAGTCCGGGGAACCGACGGCGACGAGCCGGTCCGGCTCCCCGCCGGGGATGTCGTTGATGACGGCGGCGTAGACGGGGACGGAGGCGCCGGGAGTCAGCCTCTGACCGGGCGCCGGGCCGAGGATGAACAGATTGCGGACACTGATCCCGGAATCGGTCGAGACGTTGACGCCCTCGGTGAGTCGTTCCGGCGAGGAGGTCTCCGGGTTGTGGCCGGCGCCGCAACCGGACACCGCAGGTACGAGGGTGAGGACACCGGCGATGGCGAGGGTGGCCACTCGGCGGTTGTTGCGGCTCACGGCGTCGATCTCCTCGTCGGGGGGTTCGGGGGATGAGGTCGTCAGACGGAAGGGTAGCGAGTGCCACCTGAGACCCCTCCTCGGGGTCCTCCGAAATGAGGCCTTTGCCTGCCTCTCTCAAGCGTCCGTCGTCTCTCCGGACGGCCTGACGACGTCTCCTGGAGGCGCCGGAGGTCAGTTCTGGAGCCGCTGGAGCCGCTTCTCCAGGTGCAGGCCCGGCTGGAGGTTCTTCATCACGTCGTCGACGACCCCGTCGGCATGGACGAACACGGCGGTCAGCCCCGCGGCCTGGTAGGTCGTCGCGAGCACGGCGTCTTCGTCGCGTGCCACGATCGCCACGGCGTGCCTGGCCGCGCCCGCCAGCTTCCGCATCTCCTTGGCCGACTGCTGGACCGTCTCCTCGGCATCGCGGCGGTCGGCGACGAGGTAGAGGCCTATGCGGTAGTCGTTGGTCTGCCGGCTCATCTCGTCGATCGTGGTCTCGCAGCGGCAGCCCGGCGGCACGATCATCAGGACCGCCGGGCGCAGGTCGATCAGTTGCTTGCGATGCCCGGGGACGTCCACCTGGCCCTCGGGGAGCACTCCGCCGATCTTGCCGCGCGCCGCGGTCGGCCGTTGCGCGACGGGGGCGCCGGTGGCGCGCGGCACCGGGTTGGGGCCGAACACGGTGATCACCGTGCCGCTGATCAAGGCGATGAGCAGCGCCCCCGCGATGATCGGTGCGGCCAGCCCGTAGCGGGTGAGCGGTGACGCCACTCGCCGCCAGCGGCGTTGACGACGGCGGCGGCGCTCTTCGCGCCGGTAGGCGACGATGTCGGGGTCGAGTTCGCGGGCGTCGTCGGGCACGACGATGTCGACGTGCGGTAGTCCGTAGTCGTCAGGGTCGCCGCTGTGTCTCACACCGCACCTTGCCCTTCCGCTAGCCCGCCTGACGGCTTGCGTGGCCCGGTCCGTTCATCTCCAGTATGAGCCGCATCCATGACAGAGTGAGTCCTCCGCGGCAAGCTCGTTCGGAGGAATTGCCCGAACCGGGGGCCGGTGGTGACGCCTCGTGGCCGGGTTGCGATCGCGTTGCGATCGCATTGCGACATGAGCACGGCGGTGGTGACAGGCTCCGCATGCACCAAGCCCACGCTTTGTCAAGACCCCAATTAGGGTGCTGACCTGCGCATATGTCCCTAAGGCCCGTGCGGCCACCGCGCAGCCCGTGCTACCCTTGGGTTTAGCGGAAGGGGTACTTGTCATATGACTTTCACGGTCGGCGACACCGTCGTCTACCCCCACCATGGGGCTGCTCGGATCGAAGCCATCGAGACTCGCACCATTAAAGGTGAGGACAGGACCTACCTGGTCCTGAAGGTCGACAAGGGTGACCTTACAGTGCGCGTCCCTGCTGACAATGCCGAGCTCGTTGGCGTTCGTGACGTTGTAGGCCAGGAAGGCCTGGAGAAGGTGTTCGAGGTGCTGCGTGCACCCTACACCGAGGAACCGACGAACTGGTCTCGACGGTACAAGGCGAATCTCGAGAAGCTCGCCTCTGGGGATGTCAACAAGGTCGCCGAGGTCGTACGCGACTTGTGGCGTCGGGACAAGGAACGTGGCCTGTCGGCAGGCGAGAAGCGGATGCTGGCCAAGGCCAGGCAGATACTGGTGAGCGAACTGGCACTGGCCGAGAAGACCAACGAGGACAAAGCCGAAGCGCTCCTCGACGAAGTCCTCACCGGCTGAAACGGAGATGTGCCCACGAGTAGTGGGCTATCGCGAACGTGAGCACACTATGTCCACGGGTGGGCGTCGGTACCGACGTCCACCCGTTCGCATCTGGTCGTCCACTCAGAGTCGCGGGCCTCGACTGGCCGGGTGAGGGCGACGGCCTCGCCGGTCACTCCGACGGTGACGTGGCTGCGCACGCCGCGTGCGACGCCCTGTTGTCCGCTGCCGGGCTGGGCGATCTCGGCGCCGTGTTCGGTACGGCCGACCCTCGCTGGTCCGGTGCCGCCGGCGTCGATCTGCTTCGCGAGGTCGTACGGCTGCTGAACGAGGCCGGCTATGCCGTCGGCAACGTCGCCGTTCAGATCGTCGGAAACCGCCCCAAGATCGGGCGACGCCGCGCCGAGGCGGAGAAGGTCATGAGCGAGGCGATCGGCGGCGCGCCGTTCAGCGTCTCGGCCACCACCACCGACGGGCTCGGCCTCACCGGCCGCGGTGAGGGCCTGGCGGCGGTGGCGACCGCGCTGATCTGGCCTGTCGACTGATCCACTATCCACCTGTCCGGCCCGTCCACCGATCCGGCCATCAGCTGATCTGCTCCGTCCGCTGATCCGGCCATCGCGCGGCCGGACACGCGGATCGGCTGAGACTCCTAGTCGGTGGGCGGCGTCGGAGAACTGCGGAACTTGCTCGACGGCGGCCACTCGACATTCCGCGCGGGCTCTTCGAAAGGATCGCGGTGACGCCGCCGAAGGCGGCCGTCGGTCGATTCCGAGGCCCACCGTTGGACGTCCTCGGCATCCGCCGCATTCCAGCGGTCGACGTCCTCCTCGGTCTCGCCGGGCTCTGGCGCCGCCGCCGTCCCGTAGTCCTCGCCATCGAACCGCCCTGAGCCCATCGGCTCGTCCTCGCCGGCGTCCGGGTCCTCGGCGCGGTCGACGCCGGAGGCGTCGATGTCGTCCTCGGCCGGGTCCGGCGGATCCGCGATGACGATGTCGGGCCAGGTGGTGGCCGCCGGACCGGCGGGTGAACGGCCGACCAACTTGACGTCTGTCGGCAGGCTCGCCGGTGCCGGACGCGGTGGCTCTTCCTCGTGGACGACGCCGAGGTGCGGTTCCGTCTCCTCGGGTTCGGTGTCCGGGTCGGTATCGGCCGCGTCAGACGGCGTAGCCGGCTCTGACGGCTCGGCGGGCTCTGACGGCTCGGGCTCGGCCGGCTCGGCCGCTTCGGACGTCTCGGCCGGCTCGAACGGCGCGGACGGGACGTCGGCCTGTGGCTCATGGCCGGCCGGTACGGAGTCGACCGGCTGGGAAGCGTGGCCCGGTCGAGCGTCTGCCGGGTCGGTGTGGCCTGTGTCGGTGTCGGCTGGGTCTGTGTGGGCCGGGTCGGTGCGGCCCGGGGCCGTGTGAACGTGGACCGAGTCGGTGAGGACCGGGTCGTTCTCTTCGGCGTCCAGCCAGGACTCGACCCCGTGGGATCGCCGCTCGGGCCGCTCTTCCTCCCGCTCGGGCTCCTTCGGCAACGTCAGCGGTGGGGGTTGCTCCGTCATGTCGGTCATGCCAGGGACGAGGTCTCTGCTCGTACGGGCGCCGTGCGCGTGCGGCTGATCGGTGCTGGGCTCCGGGACGTGCCGCATGGGAACGGGTTCCGCTCCGACTTCGTGCACGGCGTCGGCCCTGGGAACGGCATCGAACCCCGCCTCGGCCGCAGACCAGGTGCCGACCTGCGGCCCATACCCGGCCCCGGCCCCGGCCCCGATCTCGGTTTCGTCCTGGCCCTCGGACTCGGGTTCCGGCACCGAGTTCGCCGGGCGGCCCTCGCCCGCCCGCCGGGCCAGCGCGGCCCGCGCCTGGCGGAACATGGTGATCCACAGCACGACCGCGATCACCAGCATCGCGTGCGGTGCCCCGGCCACTCCGGCCACCAGCGTCTGGTCGGGCAGCGGGTCGTAGCCGTCCACCGCCCGCTGGACGCTCGCCGCCGCAGCACCGCCCACCAGCACGAACAGCAGCAACCACCGCGACCAGCGGGACCACCAGCGGGCATGTCTGGCGACCACCAGCGACAGGATCGTGACCCCGACCAGCGTGTCGTACATGACCGGATAAAACGATGCGAACCGCCTGGCGGCACGACCAGCGAGCGCGAGGGCGCGCAGGTCGTCGAAGGACAGGACGAACAGCGCACCGGCGAGTGCGGCGACGCCGAGGCCGGCCGACAGCGTGAGCAGCCGTCGCTGCAACGTCGTGTAGCGCGGGACCCCGGGGGGGCCGGAGGAACCAGAGGGCATCTGACTCATCTCGGAGGGAGGGCCACATATGTGGGGGGACGTCTTACCGGCGGCCCTTTGGGGAGGGTAACGAAGAGGCCGTCGGTCTGGGTCCCATCTTGACTCCGCTGATCCCGTCCGGCCCGGAACCAACCGGCGCGTGTCGTGTCTTCGCGGTGCGCGTCGTACGGTGAAGAAGACGTAGAAGTCCGGATCTGGAGGGCAACGATGCCGTACTACCGGGCCGTGGGTGAGATTCCGCGGAAGCGCCATGTGCAGTTCCGCCGCCCAGATGGTGGCCTTTACGCCGAGGAGCTCATGGGCGAGGAGGGCTTCTCGTCCGACTCGAGCCTGCTCTACCACCGGCACGCGCCGACCGCGATCATGAAGAGCGAGGGAGTCCAGGACCCGGTGGGGGAGGCCGAACTGCGGCCCAACCACCCGCTGCAGCCGCGGGCCTGCCGGACGCACGATCTGCCGCTGGGCGGTGATCTCGTGCTGGGGCGCCAGGTGCTGTACGGCAACGACGACGTACGGCTGTCGTTCGTGGCGGCCGACAGGGGCAGTGACCTCTACCGGAACTCGGTGGGCGACGAGGTCGTCTACGTGCAGTCCGGTTCCGCGCGGTTCGAGTCGACGTACGGTGCGCTGGACGTCGGCGAGGGCGACTACGTCGTGATCCCGGCCGGCACGATCCACCGCTGGCTGCCGGTCGGCGGCGAATCCGGGACGCCGGCCGGCGCCGACGCCGGAGCGGTGGCCGGCGACGGCATGGTGCGCGCCCTGGTCATCGAGGCGCGCGGGCACATTCGCGCGCCGAAGCGCTACCTGTCGCAGTACGGCCAGTTTCTCGAGCACGCCCCGTACTGCGAACGCGATCTGCGCGCTCCGTCCGAGCCGCTGGTCCGCGAGGGCGGCGAGGTACCGGTGCTGGTGCGGGGCCGGGCCGGGCTGTCCCGGCTGACCTACCTGCGGCACCCCTTCGACGTGGTCGGATGGGACGGCTGCCTCTACCCGTACGCCTTCAACATCCGCGACTTCGAGCCGATCGTGAAGCGGACGCATGCCCCGCCCCCGGTGCACCAGACCTTCGAGGGGCCGAACTTCGTCATCTGCTCGTTCTGTCCCCGTCCGCTCGACTTCCACGAGGACGCGGTCCCGATCCCGTACAACCATCACAACGTCGACTCCGACGAGATGATGTTCTACGTCGGCGGCGACTACTCGGCCCGCAAGGGTTCGGGGATCGGCGTCGGGTCCGTCTCGCTGCACCCGTCGGGGTTCACCCATGGGCCGCAGCCGGGTGCCGTGGAGGCCTCGATCGAGGGCGTGCGCGGCGGCAGGACCGAGACCTCCGAGATGGCGGTCATGATCGACACCTTCCGGCCCCTGCTGCTCGGCCCCGCCGCCCGCCAATGCGAGGATCCCGAGTACGCGTGGAGCTGGGCACGGGCCTGAGCCGTTCGGCCGGTCGCCTCGGCCGGCATGATCATGAGTACGCTGTGGTCACAGCGTCACGAACGCACGGTCACACGAACGCACGGTCACACAATCACACGAACGCACGGTCACACAACGCACGGTCACACAACGCACGGGGGAGACCACGATGCCGCAGCCGTTGCCCGATGAGGCCCGCGACTTGTTCGACGGGACCAACTTCGTCACCATCGCGACGGTCAACTCCGATGGCGGCCCGCAGACGAGCATCGTGTGGGCCAAGCTCGACGGCGACGACATCGTGTTCTCGACGATCAAGGGCCGCCGCAAGCACGAGAATCTGGTGCGGCACCCGCGGGTGAGCGCGATCGTCTTCGATCCCGCCGATCCGTACCACTACGCCGAGGTTCGCGGCGCGGTGACGATCGAGGACGACCCGGGCGGCTCGATGCTGCAGGAGCTGGCGCGGAAGTACACGGGCGGCTCCTGGTCGGACAGCGACCCGGCCAATCGGGTGATCGTCCGGATCAGCCCGGACAAGGTCATCGCGCACTGAGGACGCGCACTCAGGACGGGCCGCGCCGCCGTTCGCCGTGAATATCGACGGCGCGGTACGGCCCGTCTATTAGCCTTGTCCTGTGAGCCTGCGCCTTTACGACACCGGAACCCGTACGATCCGCGACTTCCACCCGCTCAAAGCGGGCCAGGTCGGGATGTACGTGTGTGGTGCCACGCCGCAGGCCGCTCCGCACATCGGGCACATGCGGTCCGGCGTGATCTACGACATCGTCTTCCGCTGGTTGCTCCGATCAGGTTACGACGTCACGTTCGCCCGGAACATCACCGACATCGACGACAAGATCCTCGCGGTGGCGGCGGACAGCGGGGTGCCGTGGTTCGCCGTGGCCGAGGCCAACCAGCGCGTCTTCAGCCGGGGCTACGACGAGCTCGGCTGCCTCCCGCCCACCATCGAGCCGCGGGCGACCGGGCACGTCCCCGAGATGATCACGCTGATGCGGCGGCTGATCGACGCCGGTCACGCCTACGACGTCGGGGGCGACGTCTACTTCGACGTGACGTCCTGGGCCGATCACTACGGCGCGCTGTCCAACCAGAAGCTCGACAACATGCTCGACAGCCACGACACGGCGGGCGCCGGCCTCAAACGCGACCCGCGGGACTTCGCGCTGTGGAAGGGCGCCAAGCCGGGCGAGCCCACCTGGGAGACGCCGTGGGGGCCCGGCCGTCCCGGTTGGCACCTGGAATGCTCGGCGATGGCGAGAAAGTACCTCGGCGCCACGTTCGACATCCACGGCGGGGGGATGGACCTGATCTTCCCGCACCATGAGAACGAGGTCGCCCAGTCGCAGGCCGCCGGCGACGGCTTCGCCCGCTACTGGCTGCACAACGGGCTGCTCACCGTCAACGGCGAGAAGATGAGCAAGTCGGTCGGCAACGTCGTGCTGCTGACCGACCTCGTCGAGAAGGCCCGCCCCGTGGAGGTGCGCTACTACCTCGGCATGGTGCACTACCGATCGATCATCGACTACACCGAGGCCTCGCTGGCCGAGGCCGCCACGGCTTACCAGCGGATCGAGGGCTTCGTGACCCGCGCGACCGAGGTCGCCGGTTCCGTGGCGCCCGCCGCGGAGCTGCCCGAGGCGTTCATCGCCGCCTTGGACGACGATCTCGGCGTGCCCCAGGCGCTCGCGATCGTGCACGACGCCGTACGCGCGGGCAACAACACGCTGACCTCCGACGATCATGGCAAGGTCAGAGAGGCGCTCGCGTCGGTGCGTGCGATGCTCGACGTGCTCGGTCTCGACCCCCTGTCGGCACAGTGGGCCGCCCAGGGCGGCGATGATCTGCACTCCGTCGTCGACGCGCTCGTCGCCGTCACCCTCGAACAGCGGCAGGCGGCCCGCGCCCGAAAGGACTACGCCGCCGCCGACGCCATCCGCGACGGCCTCAGCGCGGCCGGGATCCTCGTCGAGGACACCCCGCACGGCCCACGGTGGGAGCTCAAGCGCGGCTGACCGACCGGCCGCCCCGCGCCACCTGGCACGCCGCGTACGCTTCCCTGATCGGGGGCGTCCGCCCGGTGTGCCGCCCGAGAACATGGAAGGCATATCTCCGATGAGCAAGAGTCGTAAGAAGGGGTCCGGCAACACCCCCAAGGCCGAGGACCGCCACTGGTACGGCAAGCGCCAGTCGGCCCGCAGCGCCAAGTCGGCGGCGCGAACCGGGACCCCCACGGCCCGCCGGGGCGGCAAGCGCCCGACCGAGTCGAGGACATCCGGCGAGGGCGGCGCCACGGCGGCGCGCCCGGGCGGCAGGGTGCCCACGTCGCGCCGTACGCCCGACGCGCCTGAGATCGTCACCGGCCGCAACGCGGTCGTCGAGGCACTGCGGGCGGCGGTGCCGGGAACGGCGCTGTACGTCATGTCCGACACGGACGAGCGCGTACGGGAGTCGATCCAGCTCGCCGCCGACCGCCGGATCCCGCTGCTCGAGGTGGGCAAGCCCGAGCTGGACCGGCTCACCGACGGGTCCATCCACCAGGGAATCGCGCTCCAGGTACGGCCGTACCGGTACGCGCATCCCGATGATCTGCTGCGCGGCGCCACCACACCGCTGATCGTCGCGGTCGACGGGATCACCGATCCGCGCAACCTCGGCGCGATCATTCGCTCGGCGGCGGCGTTCGGCGCCAACGGGGTCCTGGTGCCCGAGCGGCGGGCGGCCGGGGTCACCGCGGGCGCGTGGAAGGCGTCGGCCGGCACGCTGGCCTCCGTACCTGTCGCCCGGGCGACCAACCTGGCCCGGACGCTCAAGGCCTACCGGCAGGCGGGCTGCTTCGTCGCCGGCCTGGACGCCCGAGGCGGGGTGGCGATCGGCGATCTGGAGGTCGCCGCCGACCCCTTCGTTCTCGTCGTCGGCTCGGAGGGCAAGGGCCTCGGCCGGCTGGTGGCCGACACCTGCGACATGCTCGTGACCATCCCGATGAGCGGCAAGGCGGAGTCGCTGAACGCCGGCGTCGCCGCGGGCATCGCTCTGTACGAGGTGTCCCGCCGGCGCACGGACGCGTGACGCCGGGCGGTCGCCCTGTACGCGGTCGCCCGCCGTCCGCGGATAACGGTTTGGCCGCCCATGGTGACCCGCTGCTAGCCTATGAGCGCCATGCCGGTGTAGCTCAGTAGGCCAGAGCAGCCGCCTTGTAAGCGGCAGGTCGTCGGTTCGAACCCGTCCACCGGCTCCACGTATCATCCGGTGGCCGCGCCCCACGACGGGCGCCAGATCCGTGTGCCGAATCCGAGTGCCAGAGTCGTGCCGGAATGGGCGGATCACCGAGGTGTTTGACTCCGCCGTGGCACAATGATGGCCGCGCATGACGGTAGAGCTCAGGCGCCATCGCGAACACGGCGCCCCAGCAGCGGGCCGTTTTCCATCTTGCGATGGGGACGGCGCCGGCTCGACCGCCGCCGCTATCCGGGGAGGAGGTTCGGTGCCGTGTCCCATGCCGGCCGACGCCGACCAGGACAGGCCCGTAGATCCGCGGGAGGCGTCCGCGCCCCGCTCGGCATCCAGCTGACGGCCTCGGCGGTCACCCTGGCGCTCGTCACCGCCATGGCGGCCCCCGCGGTCGTCGCCCACGGCGCCACCGACGCGTCCCCCGGCAGTGCATTGCGCGGACCCCTCAGCGAAGCTCTCGACGGGTCCCCCGGCGGACCTTCCGAAGGGCTTTCCGCGGGATCTTCCGCGGCGTCTTTCGGCGGATCTCTTGGTGGCCCTCTCGGTGGATCGGGCATCGCGTCGGCCGCGTCGGCACCGGCCCCGGCGTGGGCCGCCGGTCTGCGGGGGGGTGTCGTCTCGGCGGACCTGATCCGCAGCCGCGAGTGGTGGCTCTCCGCCGTGCGCGCGACCGGCGCGTGGAAGTGGTCCAAGGGCAAGGGCGTGACCGTCGCCGTCCTCGACACCGGCGTGGACCCGCGCCATCCGGACCTCGTCGGGCAGGTCGTCACCGGTGAGGACTTCACCGGAGGTGTACGGCGCCCGGGGAACAAGTACTGGGGACGCCACGGCAGTGCCATGGCCGGGATCATCGCCGGGCACGGGCACGGCACCGGGATGACGGCCGGCGTCATGGGGGTGGCGCCCCAGGCCAAGGTCCTTTCGATCCGCGTCACCTGGGAGAACGACGACCCGCTGCGGACCGGCAGCGCCGAGGTGAGCCGCAGCCGAGACGCCGTGGCCAAGGGCATCCGCTACGCGGTCGACCACGGCGCCAACATCATCAACATGTCGCTGGGCGGCGGCAAGCTGTTCTACAACGGCAACCCCACCGAGGAGGACGCGATCAGGTACGCCCTGAGCAAGGGCGTCGTCCTCATCGCCTCCGCCGGAAACGACGGCGCCGGCGTCAACCGCAAGAACTTCCCGGCCGCCTACCCGGGCGTCCTCGCCGTCGGTGCCGTCGACCGGAACCTGCGCCCGTGGCGGAACTCCAACCGGCACGACTACGTCAAGGTGGCCGCTCCCGGAGTGGAGATCGTCAGTGCCGACGCGGGCGGGGGCTATGTGCTCGGCACGGGCACGAGCCCGTCGTCGGCCATCGTCGCGGGCATCGCGGCTCTCATCCGGTCCCGCTATCCCAAGCTCACCTCCGTACAGGTGGCGGAGGCGATGGCCGAGGGCGCCGGCGGCAGCGCCTCGGCCGGCGCCACTCCGGCGGTCGGCGCGGGCGTCACCGACGCGGTGAAGGCGATCCTGGCCGCGAACAGGATCAACAAGGCGGCGAACAGCGGCCAGGCCGTGGCTCCGCCCCCGGCGGCCCCTCAGACCGAGACGCAGACCAGTACGGGCGGACCGAACCTGCTCCTCATCGGTGTTCTCGTCGTCGGTGGCATGCTCGTCGTCATCGGTCTGGTGATGGGCTTCGTGCAACGCCGCCGGCGTGATGATTACGAAGACGATGAGCTGTCCTGGTCCGATGAGCATCAACCGCGTTACCCGGCAGGGACCGGCGCACACGGTCAGGGGCAGAACGGATGGGCGAGCGGGGACGGCCACCAGCCCCCCGCCGCGCACCGGCAGCCGTACGAGGCCGACGCGCCGTCACCCTGGCAGCAGGGAAGCAGCAACTGGAGCCATGCCGACGAGGTCCGGCAGGACGGCTTCGCGAACGAGTTCGGTGCGGACCCGCAACAGAGGGGTGCGGCGAGCGGGGTCCCGTCGATCGAGCCGCCGGCCGTCGACGAGAGCTGGCGGCCCGCTCGCAAGACGAGACGCCGGCCGGCGTCCTTCGGCCAACCGGCCGTTCCGCTGGAGGAGCAGCCGACCGGAGCCTTCTCGGCGGTGCCTGCCCCCCCGGAGGAGCAGCCGACCGGGTCGTTCTTCGCGGTGCCGGCGCCACTGGAGGAGCAGCCGACAGGCGCTTTCTACGCGGTACCGGAGGCCCCCGACGAGCAGCCGACAGGCGCTTTCTACGCGGTACCGGAGGCCCCCGACGAACAACCGACGGGCGCCTTCTACGCGGTACCCGAGGCGCCCGGCGACGAATTCGGCGGACCGCTCTCGTTGCCGGATGATCACACCACCGCAGCGCTCGTTCCGCCGCCGGAGGCCTTGAGCGACGAGCCCGCCGGGTTCCCGATGGTCGCCCCCGACGATTCGGCGGCCGACGATCCGCTGGGCGTACCGTTCGCCGCGCCGCCCGGCGGGCCCCTCGGCGCTCCGCCGGCCGAGCGCTTCGGTGACGAGTCCGGCGAGCGCTTCGGTGACGCGCCCGAGCCGGTGGGCGACCCGCTCAGTGACCCGGGTCCGTTCCCCGCTCAGGGTCCCTTCCCTGACGTGGCGGCTGCGGATCCCCTCTACGATCCGCCCGGCGATCGCCGGGCCGATCCCCTCGGCGACCCGCTGTCGGGCGAGTCGGTGAGCGGTCCTCTGAACGTGCCGTTCAGGGATCCGTTGAACGATCCGCTCGGCAATCGTCCTGGTGAGCCGTTGAGTGATCCGCTGGGGAACCGTGGCGGTGATCCGCTCAGCGATCCGCTGGGGAACCGTGCCGGTGAGCCGCTGAGCGACCCGCTCGGTAACCGAACCGATCCGTTGAATGATCCGCTGAACGACCCCCTCGGCGAGGGTGTCGGCGACCCGTTGAGCGATCCGCTCAGCAAACGGGTGAGTGACGTGCTCAGTGATCCGCTGGGCAAACGGGTCAGTAACGCGCTCAGCGATCCGCTCGGCGGCTCGCTGGGCGACCGTCCGGCGGGTGGCGCCTTTGCGGATCCGGTCGGCGGACCGGTCGGTGGACCCCTCGGCGGCCCCCCCAGCGGGTCGCTCGCCGATCCGCTGAACGGTGGTGGGTCTTTCGGTGAGCCGCAAGGTAAGCCGTTCGGCGATCCCCTCGGTGATCCGCTGAACGGTCCGGCCGGCGAAGCTTTCGGCGACCCGGCCGGCGATTCCTACGGCGGCGTGATGGGCGGCGCTCGCTACACGCCCAGGATCGATCCCGCGGAGGACGAGGGTCACCGCCTGCCGTGGCGCTGACCTGAGGGACGCAGGACCGAGCGACGCTGAGCTGATGCGAGCCGGGGTGCGTTCCGGGGTGATGCGCGGGCGCTCACCCGGTGCCGGAGCCGGTTCCTCCGGCCTCGGCCTCCTTGAAGATCCGGTCGATTCCGGAGGGGTCTATCGGACGCCTGGCGGCGGACTCCGTGAAACGGGTCAGCAGACGCGCGAACTCGCTGGACTCATCGGCGGTCCAGTCGGCCATCAGCTCGGCGATGTACATCCTGCGGTACCGGTCGGCCGCCTCCACGACGCGCCGGCCCGCGTCGGTCAGCTGAAGGTTGGCCCGGCGAGCGTCCGACGGTGAGGGCCGCCGGGAGACGAGGCCGGCGTCGATGGCGTGACCGACGAGGCGGCTCGCTGTGGACGGATCGACGTCGAGCCGGTCGGCGACGCCTCCTACGGTGACCTCGCCGCCCGTCTCAGGTGTCAGCCTGGCCACGGCCGAGACGACCGAGAGGTTGGACATCTGCAGCGGCCGCTCGCAGTGGGTCTGCTCTCGCAACTTGCGCATGAGGTCGGGCTTCGCCCACACCCGTCGCAGGTGAAAGAGCGCCACACCGATCTCGGTGAGGAGTTCGTCCGCAACGCCCTTTGGGACGCTCTTCGTCCCCATCGATGGCCTCCGTTTGATTGCATGCAACATACAGATGTACAGTGGCGCAGCCTATATGTGTACCGTACATGCGTTCTCTGTGTGAGGAAATTGATGAGTGACCAGAGTCCCGCCTTGACCCATCGGCAGACGCTGGTGGTGTTGTCGGGGCTGCTTCTCGGCATGCTGCTCGCGGCGCTGGACCAGATGATCGTGTCCACCGCGCTACCCACGATTGTCGGCGACCTCAACGGTCTCGAACACATGTCGTGGGTCGTCACGGCCTACCTGCTCGCCTCGACGGTGGCCATGCCACTCTATGGAAAACTCGGCGACATCATCGGCCGGAAGCCGATCTTCCTCTTCGTCATCGTCGTCTTCCTGATCGGATCCATCCTCTGCGGGATGGCGCAGTCGATGACGCAGCTGATCATCTTCCGTGCCATCCAGGGGCTGGGCGGCGGCGGCCTGATGCTCAGCGCCATGGCGATCGTCGCCGACATCGTCCCGCCCCGGAACCGCGGCCGCTACCAGGGGCTGTTCGGCGCGGTGTTCGGCCTGGCCTCGGTCGCCGGTCCGCTGGTCGGAGGGTTCTTCACCGACCACCTGACCTGGCGCTGGATCTTCTACATCAACCTGCCTCTCGGTGCCGCGGCTCTGATCGTGACCGTGCTGGTCCTGCACCTGCCCCGTCCGGCCGGCAAGGTGAAGATCGACTATGTCGGCGCGGCGCTGATCGCCGGAGCCGCTTCGTGTCTCGTGCTGCTGACCAGCTGGGGCGGCACGCAGTACGAGTGGGGTGACCCGGTCATCCTCGCGCTCGGTGTGGCCGGCGTCGTGCTGCTCGCCCTGTTCGTCCTGGTCGAGACGCGGGTCTCCGAGCCCGTCGTCCCGCTCCGCCTGTTCCGCAACCGTACGTTCAGCTCCTCCAGCGCGGTCAGCTTCTTCGTCGGCTTCGCGATGTTCGGCGGCGTCTCGTTCCTGCCGCTGTTCCTGCAGATCGTGACCGGCGTGAGCGCCACCAATTCGGGTCTGCTGCTCCTGCCGTTGATGGGCGGCCTGCTGCTGACCTCCATCGTCTCCGGGACCATCATCAGCCGGATCGGCCGTTACAAGATCTTCCCCATCATCGGTACGGCCATCGCGACGGGCGGCCTGCTGTTGCTGTCCAGCATGGGCGTGCACACCGGCCGGGTGACGGCCATGGGCTTCATGTTCGTACTGGGCGCCGGCCTCGGGCTCGTCATGCAGACGGTCGTCCTGGCCGTGCAGAACACCGTCGGCCCGCGCGACCTCGGCAGCGGTACGTCCACGGTGACCTTCGCCCGGCAGATCGGCGCTTCGTTCGGTGTCGCCGTGTTCGGCGCCATCTTCAACAACCGGATCGCGGCGGAGCTCGCGGACCATTTGCCGAGAGGGGCGCAGCCGCCGCCGATCTCGTCCATCACGCGCGAGACCATCGACAAGCTCGACGCCCCGGTGCGCGACGGCATCCTGCTGGCCTTCGCCAACTCGCTGACCGACGTGTTCCTGTACGGCACGCCGTTCATCGTCGTCGCGTTCGTCATCTCCTGGTTCCTCAAGGAGGAGCCGCTGCGCGGCGGCCCGGGCCACACGCCGGCCCCGGAGGTGGATGAGAAGGAACCCGAGCCGGCCAAGGCGCTCTGACCTGTCACGCGGCGAGCCTCCGCATGTGCGCCCGGCGGGGTGCTCTGAAGCTCCACCGCCGGGCCGCATGTCGGCCACTCCGCGTAACGTTCACCCGTTCCCGGAGAACTCCGGAAGACGTCCGTCCGGGCGCGTAGCATTACACCGGCCGAACCCGGACGACCGGGACCAGTAACCACAGAGGGGACCTCATGGGAGCGGCTGATGCCTTCGCCGACGATGTCCCCGCTCAGGACGGCACCGTGAACGCAGGCCCTGAAGACGACGGCTTCCCGACCGACCTCCTGTCCGAGCGTGACCGCCAGATCCTCGCCTTCGAGCGGCAATGGTGGAAGTACGCCGGAGCCAAGGAGCAGGCCATCCGCGAGATGTTCGACATGTCGGCGACGCGGTACTACCAGCTCCTCAACCTGTTGATCGACCGCCCCGAGGCGCTCGCCCACGACCCCATGCTCGTCAAGCGCCTCCGGAGGGTCCGCTCCCAACGGCAACGGCAGCGGGCCGCGCGGCGTCTCGGCATTCAGCCCTGACCCGGCCAGGATTGGCGACGTGCATAACGAGTTCCGTACCGACGCCGGTGCCGAGGCGTTCACCGCGATCAGGCAGAACCTCGGCGAGACCGTCATCGCCCTTGACTTCGACGGCGTGCTCTCCCCGATCGTCGAGGATCCGGCCGCGGCCCGCGCTCATCCTGAGGCGGCGGCCGTCCTCACCCGTCTCAGCCCGCTCGTAGGCGCGGTCGTCATCATCACCGGCCGTCCCGCCGGCCTCGCGGTGGAGCACGGCGGGTTCGCCGCCGTCGACGGTCTCACCGTGCTGGGCCAGTACGGCCGGGAGCGGTGGGAGGCGGGCGTACTGACCACGCCCGAGCCACCACCGGGTGTGGCCGAGGTGCGGGAGAAACTGCCGAGGGTTCTCGAGGCCGCCAGGGCGCCCGCCGGCACGCACATCGAGGACAAGGGTCACGCGCTCGCGGTGCACACCCGTCGTGCGGCCGAGCCCGCGGTCGCCCTGGAGCGGTTGCGGAGCATTCTTGGTGCGCTCGCCGAACACGCCGGGCTCGTGGTCGAGCCGGGCCGCTTCGTGCTCGAGCTCCGGCCGCCGGGCATGGACAAGGGCATCGCCCTCCGCGGCTTCGTCGCCGAGAAGAAGGCCGGGTCGGTGCTCTACGCGGGTGATGATCTGGGGGATCTCGCCGCCTACGACGCCGTCGACGCGTTGCGCGCCGAAGGGATGCCGGGCGTGAAGGTCTGCAGCGGCTCGGCCGAGGTCACCGCGCTCGCCGAACGCGCCGACCTGGTGGTCGACGGTCCGGACGGGGTCATGAGGCTTCTCTCGGAGCTGGCCTCCGGCTGAGCGCGCGACAGGCGGCAGGGGCCGTACGCGTTCTTGTCACCGAGGTCGACGGGTGCTGATGTCGGCCCCGGATCGTGCCCGCAGTCCGTTCGTGACGAGGGCCAGGAGCCGGTCGAGGAGATGGGTGTCCTCGGGTGTCTGCTCGCTCGTCCAGGCGATGGCGTTGACGAGTTTGAGTAGATCGATGATGTCGGCGTCCTCGGGTGCGGTGCCCTGGCGCTGTGCGCGGGTGAGCAGCGCGGCCCCGGTTGCGCGCATGGCCTCGTGGCAGGCCGTCAGGGCGGTCTGCGTTCCGGGCGCGGGCTCGCCGGCCATCTGAGTGGCGACGAGTCCGCGCATGGCGGTGGCGTGCAGTGCCACGGCGCGCAGCCAGGTGTGCAGGGCCTCGTCAGGGGACGGGTGGGTCAGGAGGGCGTGTCCTTTGGCGCAGAGCGCGTCGACATCGTCACTGATGATCGCCACCAGCAGCGCCTGAAGCGTGGGGAAGTGCCGGTAGAGCGTGCCGGCTCCGACGCCCGCCCGTTGCGCGACCTTGTTGAGGGACGCGTTTGCGCCGTGCTCGGCGAAGACCACCTTTGCCGCTTGTAGTACCCGGTCGCGGTTGTCCCGGGCGTCGGCCCGCATCCGCCGAGGAGGGTCGTTCGCCTCGCCGGTCCTCATCTGCGTACCCCCGCATTGCTAAGTGGAGAAGTTCTCCATATCCTAGCCGAATCTAAGCGGAGAACCTCTCCGCTCAAGCCCGGTGGTGCAGACCGTGTTCGCGCCTCCGAGACCACGACCCAGAGGGATGACGCATGGAGATCGGAATCGCCGTGGGCGACGTGCGGGGACCCGCGACCCTGGAAGAGCTCGTCGGCCAGGTGCGGACGGCGGCTGATGCCGGCTTCGGCATGGTGTGGTCGAGTCAGGCGTTCGGCTGGGACGCACTCACCGCCCTCGCGGTGGTGGGCGGCCGGGTGCCGGGGATCGGCCTGGGCTCGGCGGTGGTCCCGATCCCCCAGCGCCACCCCCTGGTGCTGGCGAGCCAGGCGTTGAGCGTGCAGGCCGCGGTCGGCGACCGGCTCACCCTGGGCATCGGTGCCGGCATCGCCATGATGGTCCGGGGCATGTTCGGCCTGGCCGCCGATCGGCCCGCTCGCCGCATGCGCGAGTACCTGTCCGTCTTGGGCCCGCTGCTGCGCGGGGAGAGCGTGACGTACCAGGGTGAGACGCTCACCGCCGTGGGGGCGGTGAACGTGCCCGGCGCGAAAAATCCGCAGGTGCTGGTCGCCGCACTCGGCCCGTCGATGCTGCGCCTGGCGGGAGAGCTCGCCGACGGCACCGTGACGTGGATGACGGGTCCGAGAACGCTCGCCGAACACATCGTGCCCTCGATCACCAAGGCGGCCGAGTCGGCGGGGCGTCCTGCCCCACGGGTGGCCGCCGGCCTGGTGGTGTGCGTCACCGCCGGCGAGGTCGCGGTGCGTGAGCGCATCGCCGAAGAGTTCGCTCTCGCCGGTCAGGTGCCCGAATACCGTGCGGTGCTCGACCGTGAAGGCGCGGCTGGCCCACAGGACGTCGTCATCGTGGGTGACGAGGACGCCGTCGCCCGTCAGCTCGGCCGGCTTGCCGACGCCGGTGTCACCGAGTTCATCGCGTCCCCGTACGGCAGCGCCGAGGAACAGGGCCGCACCATCGCCGTTCTCGCCGATCTGGCCGCGTCCGGTGCGTGGACCGAGATGGCGTCCCCTGTCGATCAGATGCGTGAGGGCACCCAGACCGGGTAGGACACCGTCGAGCACTATCTAAACGACTGATTAATTCGATGGGAGGTCCCGATGGGCGAGTCGACGACGTGTTGCATCGCCGGAAGCGGCCCCGCCGGGGCGGTCCTCGGGCTGCTGCTGGCCCGGTCCGGCATAGACGTGATCGTGCTGGAGAAGCACGGCGACTTCCTGCGCGACTTCCGTGGCGACACCATCCACCCCAGCACCCGCGAGGTGATCGACGAGCTCGGGCTCGGCCCGCGCTTCGAGGAGCTTCCGCAGCGCAAGGTCGAGCGCCTCAACGTGGTCACCGACACCGGTGAGATCGCGTTCGTGGACCTGGGTCTACTGAAGAGCCGGCACCCTTACATCACGTTCATCCCGCAGTGGGACTTCCTCACGATGGTGACGGAGGAAGCGGCGAAGTATCCGAACTTCCGGCTCCTCATGCAGGCCGAGGCATTCGACCTCGTACGCGAGCAGGGCCGGATCGCGGGGGTGCGCTATCGCGACGAGAAGGGCGAGGAACACGAGATCCAGGCCGCGCTGACGGTGGTCGCGGATGGGCGGAACTCCACGCTTCCGCGCGCTGCCGGACTGGTGAGGCACGACTACGACGCCCCGATGGACGTCGCGTGGTTCCGGCTCGACCGGGTACAAGGCGACCGTCCGGACACGTTCCTGCGCGTCGGCGCCGGGCATCTCCTCGTCGGCATCAACCGTATGAGCTACTGGCAGTTCGGTTATCTGGTGCCGAAGGGCCGATTCGGTGAAGTGCGCGAGGAGGGCATCGAGGAGTTCCGCCGACAGGTCGCGGACCTGGTCCCATTCCTGGGCGACCGTCTCGAAGAGCTCGATTTCGACGCGGTGAGCGTGCTGGAGGTACGGGTCGACCGGTTGCGTCGGTGGTACCGGCCGGGTCTGCTGGTCATCGGCGACGCCGCGCACGCCATGTCTCCCGTGGCAGGGGTCGGTATCAACCTCGCGGTCCAGGACGCGGTAGCCGCGGCCAACCGGCTCGCCGGGCCGCTGCGCCGAGGCGTCGTACGCACCGAGGACCTGGCGGCGGTGCAACGGCGACGGCAACCGCCGACCATCGCCGTTCAACGCTTTCAGATCGCACTGCAGAACGCCTTCATCGGTCCGACGCTGCAGGGGGACCGGCCGTCCCGCCCGCCCCGTGCGCTCGAGTTGGCCAGGCGGGTGCGCCCGCTGCGACGACTGATGGCCCGGCTGCTCGGCTACGGCCCGTTGCCCGAGCACGTACGTATCCCGGCCGCCCCTGCGGCCGGGTCGAGAGAGTGAAGGCTCGGTCCGGCGATCCGGCCGAGGAAGCGATGCGGGAGCCGATCCTCGGTTGACGGCGTCGAGCGATGCGGGGCGGCGTACCGCCAATCCGGAAGGACGTCTTCAGGGCTTGCCGGCGCGGATGGAGTAGGTCAGCGGATAGCGGGACGCGCCGGCCGGATGTCGATAGATCTCGCGCGGATGCCGCACGAGCGAACGGCGCTGAAGGTAGAACGTGTGGTCGTGTTCGTGCAGGAACTCGATCCGCAGTCCGGCCCCGGCGATGGCGGAGACGACGGACGACAGCATGTGATCCCACTCGATCGTCATGTCGTTCTCGGTCACCGCGGTCTCGTCGGCGTAAGTACCCGGCCCGCCCGAGATGTGCGGGCCTTCGTCGAAGTAGTCGTGTGTGACGGTCCGCCCGGTCTCGTCGTCGAGTACGAAGCTGAACGGGTGGAACTCGGCAAGGTAGAGGAATCCGCCGGGGGCGAGCAGTTCGGTGACGACCGCCGCCCAACGCGTGAGGTCGGGCAGCCAGTTCAGTGCTCCGAAGCCGGTGTAGACGATGTCGAAGGTCTGCCCGCCGAGAGCTGAGACCGCGTCGTAGACGTCCGATGCCACGAACCGTGCATCGATCCCCAGGGCGGCCGCCAAGTCCGAAGCCGCCTCGATTCCCGGTGCCGAGAAGTCCAACCCGGTGACCTGTGCTCCACGCGCCGCCCACGACAGCGTGTCGAGCCCGAAATGGCACTGCAGGTGCACCAGACGCCTACCAGTGACGTCTCCGACCTCGGCTTTTTCGAAGTCTTTCAGCGAATCGCGTCGCTCGCGGAACCCCTCCACGTCGTAGAAGGATCCGTTCAGGTGAATGCCCACCCGCTCATCCCACGAGGCCCGGTTCAGCTCCCGCCACCGCCCCGTCAGGTCGTCCATGAGCCAGAGGATAGACAGCGCGCGAGGGGTGAACAACGCGTATTCGCGCGACCACGGTGCCGCCCGAATGGTGCTGTCAATGACTGCACGCAATGATGGCCCCGGGTTTTGGTTCATGGGCCTTGGGGTTGGGCGCCTGCACCGGTGTCGCCGGTGGGGTTGTCGTCGGGGTGGGTTGCCCATGGGGGTAGGAGTCGTAGGACGTGTCGGCCGTGGTCGTCGCGGTGTTCGCGTACTTGGTGGGGGTGTTGTTCGACCCATTGGTTATGGAAGGAACACAACGGGGCGAGGCGGGTGATGTCAGTGGGGGTGCCGGTTTTCCAGCCGCCGCCGGTGTGGTGGATCTCGCAGTACCGGGCGGGGATCTCACACCCCTGTACCGCGCAGGTGTCATACAACGTCTCCAGCACCCGCCGCTGATGGAGGGTGGCGAAACGGGCGGTGCGGCCGAGGTAGAGCGGGTGCCCGCCCGAGCCGAGGATGAGCGCGGACACCCCCGCGGTCAAAGCGATCTGGCGGGCGCGTTCGGCCGAGATCAACCCGCCGCCGGGAAAGCTCCCAGGGTGGGTGCCGCCGTTGAGGGTGTCCAGGTCGATGATGACGGTGGCGGTGGTGCGCTGGTGTCCTTGGGACAGGATGCTGAACACCGCATCGGCGGTGCGGTGGGCGTGGTCGCGGTCGTCGGCGGCCCCGGTGGGTGTGGTGAGCGGGGCCAGGGTCTGGTTCCATACCGCGGTGTGTTCGGGTGACAGCCAGCCCTTGATCCAAGTGCCGCCGTCCAATGACGCCGACCGGGTGATCCAGGAGCGTTTGAACCCGCGGCGGGCATCGGGTGGGGTGGGTTCGCGGCCGTCGCGTTCAGCGACCACCTCCCCGATCCGCACCCCCGCCCGAGCGACCCGATCCGCACAAGCACCGTCATCTGCCAGCTCCAGGAGGATCTGCTCGCCGGCCGTCGCGTCGGCGTCGTCCAGGCGGGCCAGCGCGTCGGTGAGGGTGGCGGCATACCCATACGACAGGGTGCCGGTCCGCAACCGCTCGCCCGTGCGGGCCAGCCGCGGCAACTGACGCGCCAACATCAACCGTTCCCGGGCGCGGCCGGTGCGCATCCCCATCCGATCCCGCAGCCACGCCGACGTACACGAATACCCCGACCCCCGCACCTCACCAGCGCAATCCACCCGCCGCACCAGAGCGGCCAGCGCCGCCTCACCCACATCGATCACCCGGCCCAGACGCTCGGCCAGTTCCATGCACGCCACCGCCGACTCCGGGGGCCGGCGCGCGGCGAGCTCGGACACACACGCCGACAGCGCCTCCACCAACTCGGCGGGGGAGGCACCGCCCAGCTCGGTGACGGTCTCGGTCGCGGTCTGTCTCACACCCCTGACACTAAGCAACGCCACCGACAAAAATCGAACATATACTCGAAGATGACAGAGTCTGACCGCGTCGGTTCGCCTCTGATCGGGCCCGCTGCAGCGGGCAGCATGGCGAGGACCGGACGATGGATGGCTCATCACCGGCCTAAGCTCGCTGCACCCCGGCAACGATGGCATCACCGTCTATCTGCACGAAGTCGAGGATGTCGGCTCCGAGACCTTCCTGGACATCACCGAGTTCCCTCCGCTAGACGGCGGTGACGAAGAAGACTCCGGCTTCGGCCAGGACGTCGCTGTCGCCGCGACCCCAGAAGAAGCCCTCGACCTGGCTGAACGTCTAGTCGGTGCGCTGCCCGAACGCTGGGTCAATGGTGGAGTCGTCGGAGCCGAGTACCAGGACTACCGGACCAACCACAACACACCGCCGAACCTGTGAGGCTTCGGCGCTACCTGACACAGGTTCGCGCCAACATGTGCGTCAGGGCGCTGCGCCTTTGTATTTTGTCTCGGACCATTCGCAGCTGCCCCGCCCACCGATAACCGCCTTTCGGAGCAGCGAACAGTCGCCATAGTAAATGTGCGGAGAAGCTCGGACCGCCGACCCGTAATCAGTGCTGACCCAGCCGACGCCGAACATCGCCCGCGGCGGTGGTCATCACTGATCTGTCGTGGTCGAGGGAATGGTCAGGGCCCCGCGGTGACGGGCCGCCTGGCGCGGGCGCACGTCACCGCGATGACCGCCAGGAGCGTCACGGCCCCCACGTCGAACAGCGCTCCCGGGGCGGCATCGCGCCATGAGGAGCCCGGCAGAGAGAACATGAGCCCGAGGAAGGACGACTTGGTGGCGATCGCGGTGACGGCGACCGGCACCCGCACAGCGGCGTGGTAGGCCGACCAGACCAGCGACGCGCCGAGCGCTCCCTGCAGCACGCCTCGGTGCTTGAGCAGCGCCAGGACCATGGGGTCCGACGGGTCGCCGATGCCGTACGCGAAGTCGAGCGTCCCCGGCCAGCCGACCGCGAGCATCGGCGTCGCCGTCACGACCCCGAGGGTCACCAATGTCGCTCGGACCACGACCTCGGCCGTATGCGATCTCACAGAGCCTCCTGATGCCCGCGTCACGGTGTCAGAGTCCGCTGGCGGGTGTGCCGGGCGGCAGATCCATCTCTCGCCCGGCCGTGAGCCCGCCATCGACCGGCACGGACGCGCCGGTCATGTACGCGAACTCGTCCGAGGCGAGTCCCAGCACCGCGTCAGCGATCTCCCGCGGTTCGGCCATCCGCTGGAGGCCGTCGATGTTGAGCGGCCCGAAGGCCTTCTTGAACTCCTCCCATGCCGCATCGGGGATGCCCGGCGGCCGGGTGAACGCGGTGTCGGTGACGCCGGGCAGGATCGCGTTGACCCGGATGCCGCTGCCGCCGTACGCGAGTGCGGACGCCTTGACGATGCCCTGAACCGCGCGCTTGCTCGAGGCGTACGCCGCCTGCGTCGACCGCGTCACCTCGGTCGCCGCCGACGACGTACAGATGATCACCCCGCCGCCGGTCCGCAGCATGTGCGGCACCTCGTACTTGATCGCGAGGAAGACGCCCCGGGCGTTGGTGTGGTGTACGTCGTCCCACTCCTCGACGCTGATGAGGTGGGGCGGTTTGGCGACGCCGATGCCCGCGTTGTTGAAGGCGATGTCGAGCCGTCCGTACAGTGCCGCGACGCGGTCGACGAACGCCTTCACCTGGTCGGCGACCCGCACGTCGGCCCTGATGTAGGTCGCGGTGCCGCCCGCCTTGCGGATCTCCTTTTCGACCTGGCGGCCCAGGGCCTCGCGCCGCCCGCAGAAGCCCACCTTCGCGCCCTCGCGGGCGAACGCCCTGGCCGTCGCCTCGCCGATCCCCGAGGTCGCCCCGGTGATGAGGACGACCTTGCCGGCGAAACGCCTCCCCAGCCGGCCGGAGGTCGCCCCGGTCGCCGCCTCTGCCCGTGCCGCCGGGCCGAGGGCCGAGGCCGCCACGCCGGCGAGACCCGCTGCCGTGGCCCCCATGATCGCTCTTCTGCTGACCGGTGGTCGCCGCTGCTCGGTGTTCACGTCATCAGTGCTCATGTCGTCCGGCTCAGTGCTCATGTCGTCCGACCCAACCAGCGCTCACCTGCGCGGCGCCTCCGCCGATGAGCCCGCCCGCGCGGCACTGAGGCCGGTCGTCGCGGCCACTCGGAGGACCCGCACTCCTCCGGCGGGAGGATCCCCGGCGGACGAGCCGGTATCTATGATCGGGACGTGCTCGCCGAATGGGTGGAACGGGCCGTCGCCGGCAGATTCAGCCCCGTTCGCCTGCTCCTGCTCACCAGCCTGGCCATCGGCGATCTCGCGCTGTTGCACCGGCCGGGGACGGCCTGGGACTGGGTGCTCGTCCTGACGGGGTGCGCGCTGCTGCTGGGCGCGAGCGCGTGGCCGCTGCCCGCCGTACTCGGCCTGTCCGTCCTGCTCGGGATCGCCGGCGTCACCGACGCGGATGTCACGGTGCCCGTGAAGGTGATGGACGGCATCGCGCTGTTCGAACTCGCCGTACGCCGATCGGGCCGGCAACTGTCACTCGGCGGGTGCGCGCTCGCCATGGCCATCGCGGTCGAGTGGGCCGGCCGGCCTCCGGCGGAGGTCGCGCCCGTGCTGTACCGCGTCGGAACGGTCATGGGCGTTCCCTTGCTGGTGGGCGCCTATATCCGCTCCGTACGCGAAGGCGCCCGGCAGGCCAGGGAGAAGGCCGCCGAAGAGGAGCGGCGGCGGCTGTTGCAGACGCGCGCCGTGCGAGCGGCCGAGCGTACGGCGATCGCCCGTGAGCTGCACGACCTGGTGGCCCACCACGTGTCGTCGATGGTGCTGCGGGTGGGCGTGGCCCGGCACGTCATGCCGGACGCCGACCCGCGCGTCGCCGAGGTGCTCGGCGACCTGCACACCTCCGGTACGGCCGCGCTCGCGGATCTGCGCCGCCTGGTGGAGGTGCTCCGCGACCCCGCCTCGGTGAACGACAGCCCACCACTGATCGATCCGGCAGCTCTGCCCGCAGCGCTGAGCACCGTGGTGGAGCACGGGCGGAAGACGGGGCTCACGATCGACGCGTCGATCGACCCGGCCGTCGCCCGGCTCGACACGCTTCGCGGCTTCACCGTGCTGCGGCTGATACAGGAAGGGCTGGCCAACGTCGCCAAGCACGCGGGCCCGTCCGCGCACGCGCAGCTGTCGGTACGGATGGACGGCGGCACCATGATCCTACTCATCAGCAATGCCGCCGGCGCGGATCGCCCGGCGCCGGGCAAGCCCGGGCACGGTCTGACCGGCATGCTCGAACGCGTGGAACTGCTCGGCGGGCGCCTGCGCGCCGGTCCGAGCCGGCAGGGATGGTCGCTCTCCGCGGAACTGCCCGCCGCGGTTCCCGGCCTGGAACCGCAGCCGTGATCCGGGTGCTCCTCGTCGACGACCAGCACCTTGTCCGCATGGGCCTGACCATGCTGTGCGAGTCGGCTGACGACGTGGAGGTCGCGGGCGAGGCGAGCAACGGGCACGAGGCGGTGCGGCTGGCCGAGCGGCTCCTGCCCGACGTGGTGCTGATGGACCTGCACATGCCGGGCATGGACGGGGTGACCGCCACCGAACGGATCACGGCGGCCCGGCCGGCGACCCGCGTGCTGGCGCTGACCACCTTCGACGACGACGACCACCTTTACCCTGCGCTCGCCGCCGGGGCCTGCGGCTTCGTGGTCAAGGACACACCGCCGGGTGAGCTGCTCGACGCCGTCCGCCGCGCGGCCGAGGGCGACAGCCCGTTCAGCCGGACCGTCCTCAGCCGGCTGGTCGACCAGGCGGTACGCGCCCGCGGCGCGGTGAGTGGAGCGACGGCCGATCCGCTCCCCGGCCTGTCCCCGCGTGAACGCCAGGTGCTCGCGCTGGTCGCCGCCGGTCACTCCAACCAGGAGATCGCCCACCGGCTGCACCTCGGTGTCACCACCGTGAAGACACATGTCGGCAGCCTCATGGCCAAGACCGGCACCCGGAACCGGATCCGGCTCGCCGTCCTCGCCGTACGCGCCGGAATCACCGGCGACTGAGACCGGTCCGCAGCCGAAGATCAACGGGCCGGAGGACCCGTCGGTCACGGCCCCTTGGCTGGGGGGCTACGGCCCCTTGGCTTGGGGGGCTACGGCCCCTTGGCCTGGAGGCTGTCGAGGATCTGCTTGGTGAGGTCCTTGTCGTCGACCTGCTTGATCCGGATCCACAGGCCGAACTTTCCGCCGGTGTCGGTGAGCCCGATCTCGCTGATCGACGGAGTGCCCGTCGTGCACTTGGTGTAGCGCGTGATGGTGCCCTTCAGCGTGCCGCGCGCGTAGTTCTCAGGCTTCGCCTTGGTGCACTGGGAATGCTGTGAGGCGGTGGCCGGCGGCAGTTTGCCGGCGGCGACGTCGGTGGTCAGCCCGACGAAGACGCCCGGGGTCTTCCCTGCCGCGTTGCGGAAACCGGTGAAGTCCGGCGTGGCCCGCAGCACCGGCCGCTGGTTGGCGTCGGCCAGCGCCACCTCGGCCGGCAGCCAGGTGTTCTGCGGCTGCTTCGGCCAGGCCTTCGGGACCGTCACGGTGAGCTTGCCGGACGCGTCGCTGACCGTGGCGAAGTTGGGGTCGGGTTTCACCGGCTTCTTCTCGTCGTCGCCCTTGAACACGACGCCGAGCAGCAGGCCGACGACCGCCCCGATCACCAGGATTCCGCCCGCGATCGCACCTGGGATCAGGAGCTTGTTCCGCTCCGGGCCCCCGGGCGCGCCAGGGTCCGGGGTCCGGCGACGGCGTCCGGGGGCTCTGCCGCGCCTGCCCGGTCTCTGAGGGCCGCCCGGCCCCTGGGGACCACCTGGGCCCTGAGGGCCGCCCTGCCCCTGAAAGCCGCCCTGCCCCTGAAAGCCGCCCGGCCCGTGAGGACCGCCTGGACCGCCTGGACCGCCTGGACCGGAGCCGCCGGGGGGCATGGGCGGGCCACCCGGCCCCTGGGGCCACTGGCCGCCCTGCGGTGGGACCGGATATCCGCCCGGTGGAGTGCCGCCGCCGTGCGGACCATGCGGCATCGGCTGCGGGAGGATCGCGGTGCCGTCGGTCTGTACCGTCCGCGATTCACCCGTGCCGCCGCCGGTGCCGTGACCCGTGCCATGACCGGCGCCGGCGCCGGCGCCGTGGTCCACCATCGTCTCGTCGCCTGCGGGTCCCCGGCGGTGCGCGCCCGGTGGCACCCGCACCTCGGAGGTGTCGATCTCGTCCTGAGTCGCGGGAGCCGGGCCGGGTGGCGTGTGGTGGCCCTGCGCGGGCGGCCATGAGTCGCCGTACGCCTCGCTGGGCGGCGGCGGGGGACCTGGCGTGCCGTACGCGCCCCGCGGCGGCCCCTGGGGTCCCTGAGGGGCCGGTGGGGGCGGTCCTGGTGTGCCGTACGACCCCTCCTGCTCCGCCCCCGGTGCCGGGTGCGGCGGCCGGAGTGTGCGCAGTGCCTGCGCGAACGCCTCGGCGGTCGGCCATCTGTTCTCGCGCTGCACGTCCAGTGCGCGCATGACCACCTGATCGAACTCGGGGCCGAGCTCGGGCCGCAGCCGGGTCAGCGGGATGTTGACCGGCGCGGGGCCCGGGGCACGCCCGCTCAGCATGTGATAAGTCAGCGCGCCGAGGCCGTACACGTCAGCGCGCACGTCCAGGCCACCGCCGAACCGGGCCTGCTCCGGTGACATGTAGCCGGGTGTCCCCACCGGCAGGGTGAAGGCTCCTGAGGCGTGCGCGAGCGCCTTGGCCAGACCGAGGTCGGCGATGAGCAGGCGCTCGCCGCCGTCCGGCGTGGATTGGAAGAGCACGTTGGAGGGCTTGAGGTCGCGGTGGATGATGCCGAGCCGGTTGATGACCTCGACGCCGTACGCGATCTCCTGGGCGAGCGCAAGGGCTTCGTTGGCCGGAACCGGTCGGTGCTGCATTCGGTCGGCGAGAGTTCCCCGGTCGGCGTACGACATCACGAAGTAGGGGCGGCCGTCCGGAAGCTCGCCGATGTCATGGACGCGCACCAGCCGCTCGGAGTCGGCCCGGCGCAGGATGCGGGCCTCCTCGAGGAAGCGGTTGCGCACGTCCAGGTCATCGAGAAGGCTTCCCGACAGGACTTTTATGGCGACAGGGGCGGCGAGCGCGTCGTCGTGGCCCAGCCACACTGAGGCGAACGCCCCGGAGCCGAGGACGCGGTCGATTCGATAACGACCGACAGATGTAGGCATGGACACCCCCGTATCATGCCCAAAAACCGGGTCTCCTCGGGAACCGGCCGGACGGAAGGCGGCGATGACCGGACAGAAGTGTGCGCCGATGCACGACGAGCGGCAGCCGGGCGAAGGGGAAAAACAGCGAGGACGGCATGGCATTTGACGAGCGGACGGAGGCCCTGGCCGTACGAGCCGCACAGGGCGACCAGGCGGCTCTCAACGATCTGCTCCGGGCGATCGAGCCGGACGTGATGCGGCACAGCTCGCGATTCCTGCCGTGCCGTCAGGACGCCGAGGAGGCCTGCCAGGACGCGCTTTTGCAGGTGGCCCGCAACATCGGGAAGTTCGAGGGGCGCTCCAGGTTCAGCACCTGGCTGCACGTCGTCGTGGCCAACTCGGCCCGGTCCACCTACCGGTCGCTGAAGCGGCGTTCGGTCGAACAGGTCGGCGAGCTGCCGCAGCAGCGCCCGGACCCGCACCGTACGAGCGTGATCGCCGGCTCCAGGGTCGACATCCTCGATGCGATGGAGGAACTCGAGGCGCGCAAGCCCGATCTGATCCAGGCGCTAGTGCTCCGCGACGTCTCCCAGCTCGAGTACTCAGAGATCGCCGAGCAGCTCGGGCTGCCGCTCGGCACGGTGAAGTCGCGCATCCATGAGGCGCGCAAGCAGTTCCGCCAGACGCTGGGCGAAAGTTACTGATCCATGTCCGAGTCCTCGGGTCAGTTGTCCTTCGACGTCGTCGGAGGCGCCTCGCGTCAGCACGCCGGGCCGCAAGGCCCTGAGGCGGTTCCGGGGCTGCTCTACGTCGGCGACTGGCTCCCGCCGGGCGCCTGCGAGTCCCTGCTCTCGTCCATCGACGCAGCCGAGTGGTCGACCGGGCTGCGGCGGAGAGTGCAGCACTACGGTCACCGGTACGACTACGGTCGCCGCAGCGTGGCCGCGGACGGCGGGGCCGAGCCCGCTCCGCCGCTTCCGGCCTGGGCGCGCGAACAGGCCGCGCGACTGGTCCGTGAAGGCGTCATGGACCAGGAGGCGGACCAGGCGATCATCAACGAGTACCACCCGGGGCAGGGCATCAGCCCGCACGTCGACTGCGTGCCGTGCTTCGGCCCGGTCGTCGCCGCGATATCGCTCGGCTCCCCGTGCGTCATGGACTTCACCCACCCCGAGGAAGGTACGAAGGCGGCGGTGCCGCTCGCTCCCGGCAGCCTGTGCGTCATGACCGGACCCGCCCGCTACACCTGGCGCCACAGCATCGCCGCGCGCAAGAGCGACCCCGGTGCGGCCGGCCGTGCCGCGCGTGGACGACGGGTGTCGGTGACCTTCCGCACGGTGGTCGATCCCGTTGTTGAGGCCGACCCCGCCCTATGACCGGTGGTGGGTCATGAGTCGGCAATGTCGCGGCAAGCTTGCGCGAAGGTTCGAGGCGGTGCCCGGCGAATCGGGCCAGCATCCCTGGTATGCCTTCCGATCGGCCGATCTTCGTTGTCGGGTGCCCTCGCTCGGGCACGACGCTGCTGCAGCTGATGCTGCACGCCCATCAGAGAATCGCCATTCCGCCGGAGACACGGTTCCTGCTGCCCGTCTATGAGTCGAGGTGCGGCTTCGGCGACCTCCGCGAGCCGGCCAACCGCCGCGAGCTGGCCCGCTGGATCGTCGACGCCAAGGAGACGAAGTTCACCGACCTCGGTCTCGACGCCGACCAGGTCGTCGACGAGGTCGTCGCGGGACCGCCCACGGTGGGCTCGGCGCTCGGCATCGTGTTCCGTGCCTACGCGCGGCGCTTCGGCAGAGCCCGGTGGGGGGACAAGCGGCCGAGCTACTTCCGCCGCCTCGACGTGCTGCTGCGCATGTTCCCTGACGCCCAGATCGTCCACCTGGTGCGTGACGGCAGGGACTGCGTCGCCTCGCTCAAGGAGATGCCGTGGTTCCACATGGGCACCTTCCACGCGATCTCGACGTGGAACGAGGCGATCGACGCCGGGCGGCGGGCGGCGCAGCGGCTGGGCCCGGCCGCCTATTACGAACTCGGCTATGAACGGCTGGTCGCCGACCCGCAGACCGAGCTCACCCGGCTGTGCGGCTTCCTCGGCGAGGACTACGACCCGGCGATGACGGAGCCGCACCACATGGCGAAGGTCGCCGTACCGGCGCACAAGAAATGGCACGCGCGCACCTACGGCTCGGTGGGCACCGACCGGGTGGGTTCGTGGGCCCAGCGGCTGGAGCCGTGGGAGATCGCACTGTGCGAGAGCGTGATGGGCTCGCGGCTGACCGACAAGGGATATGAGCGCACCGGCGTGCCGCGCCCGTCTGCCACGGACGTGGCCCGTTACCTGCGCGTCGCCGCGCACCGCCGGCTCGCGGCGCGCAAGTGCGCCGCGCTCGACCAGATCCGGCGGCGGCGCGAGCCGAATCCCGTGGCCTCGTACATCGCCGAGTCGACCTACGCGGACGCCTGACCTGACCCGACCGGCTCACGCGAGGCTCGCGTGTTGCGGGCGCAAGCGCGGGGGTCGATCGCGTACGGGTCCAGTCGCGTACGGGTCCGGTCGCGTACGCGGGTTCAGCCGAGGGCGGCCAACTGCTCGGCGAACCATTGCTGCGGGGGGAGCGCCATCGCGGTCGCCGCGAGCCGCTCGCATCGGGTGGCCCGCTCGTCGCGGGGCATCAGCAGCGCCTGGTGCAGTGCCTCGGAGGTCTGTGAGACGTCGTACGGATTGACCAGCAGCGCGTCGTCGCCGAGCTCGGCGGCGGCCCCGGCCTCCTGTGACAGCACGAGGGCACAGCCGTGCTCCGACACCACCGGGCCTTCCTTGGCGACGAGGTTCATGCCGTCACGGATCGGGTTGACCAGCAGGACGTTGGCCATCCGGTAGGCCGCCAGCGACCGCGGATAGTCGTCGTAGACCTCCAGGATCAACGGCTCCCAGCCGTCGTCGCCGAACTCGTCGGTGATCTGCCGGGCCATGCGCTCGACCGCCTCGGTGTACTCCCGGTACTCGGGCAGGTCGTACCGGGACGGGTAGGCGAACGCCACGTGCACCACCCGGCCGTGCCACTCCGGGTGGTTGACGAGCAGCTCCCGGTACGCGGCCAGCCCCCGTACGAGGTTCTTCGACAGCTCGGTGCGGTCGATCCGTACGAGCATCTGCCGGTCGCCGACCCGCTTGCGCAACTTGGCGGCGCGGTCGGCCACGTCCGCCTCGGCGGCCCGTCGGCGCAGAGCCGGTCCGTCGACGCCGAGGCCGTGCACGCCGATCCGGGTGGCCCGGCCCTGGTAGGTGACGGTCGGGGTGATCCGGTCGACCTTCGCGCCGAGCACCGCCTCGCAGCAGTCCAGGAACGCCTTGGCCCAGCGCTCGGTGAGGAATCCGGCGCAGTCGGCGCCGAGGATGCCCTCGAGGACCTGTACGCCGATGTCGTCGGGCAACATCCGGTAATAGTCCGGGGGCGCCCAAGGGGTGTGGGAGAAGTGGGAGATCCGCACGTCGGGACGGCGTTCCCGCAGCATGTGCGGCGTCAGCGTCAGGTGGTAGTCCTGGATCGCCACCTTGGCGCCACGGGCCGCGTCGCGGGCCAGCGCGTCCGCGAAGGCCGCGTTGTAGGCATGGTAGGACTGCCAGTCCCGGTGGAACCCGGCGTCGAAGTGCGGCTTGTTCGGAGTGTCGTACAGCAGGTGGTGCACGAACCAGAGTGTGGCGTTGGCCACTGAGTTGTAGGCCCGGTGGAAGGTGGCGGACGGGATGTCGAGCATGCGCACCGCGCCGCCGCCGGTGTCAAGGCCGGCCAGGTCGAGGCGGCCGTCCGGGGCCTGCCGCGCGGCCGCGCGATCGGCGTCGGACAGCGCGGCGCAGACCCACAGCGCGCTCGCCTGGGCATCGCTCTCGGCATCGGGGCTCTCGGCGTCGGCGATCTGGGCGCCGGGGCCCTGGCCGGCCACGGACGCCAGGGCGGAGACCAGCCCGCCGCCGCCGCGGCGCATCGTCAGGGCTCCGTCGTCGGTCAGTGAGAAAGACACCGGACCGCGGTTGGAGGCGACAAGAACCTGCGCGTCACTCATATTCGGCAGCGTAGCCCGCCAGCGGATCTAGGTTCGATGCGAGCCTGCCCCAGCGCTCGTGCGTTTCGCGCCAGGCCCCGGCGTAGAGGCCTGCTCCATGGGTCGGGCAGGTAAAATCGGGAAGAACGGCGCCGAGACCAGGAAACAGTGCTCGCCGCCGGGGCCGCGAACGTTGCCATCGCCATCACGAAGTTGATCGCCGGTCTCGTCGCCGGCTCGAGCGCGATGATGGCCGAGGCCGCGCACTCGGTCGCTGACACCCTCAATCAGGGATTCCTGCTCGCGTCGCTTCGACGAAGCGCCCGCCCGGCCGACGCCAGGCATCCGTTCGGGTACGGCCAGGAGCCGGCCTGGGAAGGGTAGTGTCCCGACCGGTGAGACGCGCTTGCCCGCCATCCGGGCGGTTCAGGTACAGTTTTGCGTACAACTTCATATTGCTCATCCAGAGGGGTGGAGGGATCGGCCCTGCGAAGCCCCGGCAACCCTCCCGTCGCACTCGTTACTCAGCAGCGAGGCCGCGCGGGACAGGTGCCAAATCCGACCTGTGACCAAGGTGGCACAGGACAGATGAGGGAAGGCCTCGCTTCCATGGCACAAAGCCCTGCGACACCCGCTCTCGGACCCGCCAAGGCACTCGTCTGCCGTGAGTGCGGAGCGTCCGCCGAACTCGGCCCCCACTACGCCTGTGAAGAGTGTTTCGGACCACTCGAGATCTCGTACGACTTCAGCGGTGTGACCCGCGCCGGCATCGAGGCCGGTCCGCAGAACATCTGGCGCTACCGCGGCCTGCTGCCCGTACCGCCGCATGTGATCGATACGCCCAACACGGAGCCGGGCTGTACGCGGCTCGTCCGCGCCGACCAGCTCGCCGAGTCGCTGGGGATCCGGGCGCTGTGGGTCAAGGACGACAGTGGGAACCCCACCCACTCGTTCAAGGACCGGGTGGTCGCGGTCGCGCTGGCCGCTGCACGCGAGCTCGGGTTCAAGGTGCTCGCCTGTCCCTCCACCGGCAACCTGGCCAACGCGGTCGCCGCCGCGGCGGCGCGGGCCGGGATCCGGTCCGCCGTCTTCGTGCCCTCGAACCTCGAAGAACAGAAGATCATCACTACGGCGGTCTACGGCGGCACGTTCGTGACGGTCGAAGGCAACTACGACGACGTGAACCGGCTCGCCTCCGAGATCGCGGGTGAGCAGGACGACTGGGCGTTCGTCAACGTCAACGTGCGCCCGTACTACGCCGAGGGGTCCAAGACCCTGGGCTATGAGATCGCCGAGCAGCTCGGCTGGCGGCTGCCCGACCAGATCGTGGTCCCGGTCGCCTCCGGCTCACAGCTCACCAAAATCGACAAGGCGTTCCAGGAGTTCATCAAGCTCGGCCTGGTCGAGGACAAGCCCTACCGCGTCTTCGGCGCGCAGGCGCTCGGCTGCAGCCCGGTGGCCGCGGCGTTCAAGGCCGGCCACGACGTCGTACGGCCGGTCAAGCCCGACACCATCGCCAAGTCGCTCGCGATCGGCAACCCCGCCGACGGGCCGTACGTGCTCGACGTCGCGCGCCGCACCGGTGGCGCGGTGGAGGACGTGACGGACGCCGAGGTGGTCGAGGGCATCCAGCTGCTCGCGCGCACCGAGGGCATCTTCGGCGAGACCGCGGGGGGCGTGACGGTCGCGACCCTTCGCAAGCTGGTCCGGTCGGGGCTGCTCGACCCCGACGCCGAAACCGTGATCATCAACTCGGGCGACGGGCTCAAGACCCTCAACGCGGTGGCGCCGGTGGCCAGGCCGTCCGCCCAGATCGCGCCCACCCTCGAAGCCTTCCGCGCCTCCGGGCTGGCCTGAATCCACGTCCGCCCGAATCCCGCAAGCCGCTCAGAGCCTGAGAGTGAGTGATCGAACAATGAGCACGGTCTCCGTCCGAATCCCGACGATCCTGCGGACCTACACAGGGGGCGAATCCGAGGTCAAGGCAGTCGGCGCCACCCTGCGCGACGTCATCGCCGACCTCGAGGCCAACCACCCCGGCATCGCCGCCCGGATCCTCGACGACGGCGGCAAGGTCCGCCGGTTCGTGAACGTCTATGTGGGGGACGAGGACGTCCGGTTCGCCGACGGGCTGGACACGCCGACTCCCGAGGGCGTTCAGGTCTCGGTGATCCCCGCCGTGGCCGGCGGCTGAGACCGCCGCACGGCCGCACCACCGGCCGGCGCGCGGTACCCGAGACCGCTCTGCCCCGCGCCAGCCGAGCACCCCGCCCCGCCCCGCCCCGCACCCGCCGACCGGCCGGCCGGGTGCGGGGCGCCGCTCGTTCAGTGCGCCGAGGCCGCTTAGAGCACCGGACGGGCCATCACCCATCCGCCGTCCGGCGTGAGGAGCCGGTCGAAACGCAGGCCCGCCTCGCCCAGCGTCGCGGGGAGCGTCTCGTCGTCGAGCCGTCGCGTCGTGAACGAGTGCGACCACGTCCGCTCGCCGATCCGGTATCGCATCGTCGCCGACAGGACGCCTTCGGCTCGCCGTTCGAGGTCGCGCAGCTCATAGCCGACCTCGCCCCTCGCCCAGGTGCTCGGCCGCACCGTGTCGTACCACTCCGGCGGCTGGCGCTGGAAGATGACACAGCCGTCCGGCGCGACGTGGCGCCGGCAGGACGCCAGCATGCGCCGCCTGTCCACGCCGACGTATTCGAGCACGTAGGAGGCCAGGAGCACCGCGTCGAACGAACGCCCGAGGTCCAGTTCCTCGATGCTCGCCCGTACGGTCTCGGCGCCGCGAACGTGGGCCAGCATCTCCGCGGACTCGTCGACGGCCACCACCGGGTGGCCAAGCCCGACCAGCGGCTGCGTCATCCGGCCGGTGCCGCAGCCGAGCTCGAGGATCGAGGCGCCCGCCGGGATCGCGCCGTGCACCAGTGCCGCGCTTTCGTCGTCGGGCGGCAGGGCGGCGTAGAACTCGGTGGCCGAACCGTCGGGTGCGATGGCTCCGGGGCCGGCGCCCTTCGGGCTCTCATCTGTCATGGCGCTTCTCCCGTCATAGCGCTTCTCCATGAGGCTCGCTGTCCTCACCGGGGGTCACCTTGATCAGGTAACGCCGTCCTGCCGGACATGTCCAACCTTGAGGCGGAAACAGGTGCCGACGGCTGACCATTATCGGCCGTTCGGTGCTGTGCCGCAGGATGTCGTGGGTATGGTCTTTGCCGATCGCCGCGGGGGCAGGCGGACCCGAGGGCTGATCAACGGGCCTCGCGGTAGCCGGGGTGGGGCTCGCAGGATCCGCCGTGGCCGGCGCGGTCGCGGTTCGTCGGCAGGATTGGTATGGCGCAGGGCACTGTCAAGTGGTTCAACGCGGACAAGGGCTATGGCTTCATCGCCGTCGACGGCGGCGATGACGTGTTCGTGCACTATTCGGCCATCCAGTCGGATGGCTACCGCAGCCTCGAACAAGGGCAGCGGGTCGAGTTCGAGATCACTCAGAGCGATCGCGGACCCCAGGCGGACGTCGTCCGCGGGACCTGATCCGATATAGCGAGGGCCCGGCCGCCACGGCCGGGCCCTGCGTCGTCCATCGGGGATGGTTCTCCGTTGCGCTCGCCCGATCACCCAGTGAAGTCTGCCTGTGTCGCTGTCACGTTGCTGTCAGGCAGCACCGTGGTGGGGAGCTCATGCTCGTATACCCCTCCTGACCAGCACCATCAGGATGGAGAGGGCTCCGTGCATTAGCTGGGCAGCTCGGCTGCCCGTAATTGGGCGATGGTCTGAAGCCACCGCCTTGAAAGGGCGGGCATGGCCTTGTTCGCTGACCTGGCGATTCGCTGACCAGCGGGGTACATCGGCCGTCTGCCGTGAGCGACCGCGAGTCCCCCTTGATCACCTTCCTGACGGGCACGCGTGTCGGTCCGGCGTGCTCGTCCGCGCGAGCGCTGAGATGTGGTGACAGACAGGAGGGCGCGGGCGAACACTCCGGCTCGCGGGGGCCTGGGGGCGGTGGAGCCCCAGTGTCACGCTCGACCAACCCGGCATGATCAGTCGGCCCCCTTACAGAGTTTGAGCCCCCGCCGGAGGCGTGTTCGATCTAGGCCGGATCCCTCTGGGCCAGGCTCGGGTGGAGTTCCGGTCGAGGACGGCTTGCAATCGGTCGAGGTCCGCCGGTGTTGCGGCGCCGCGCTTGGGAAGGACGACGATGCCGATGCCGTGCTTGTCGGGCGTCATCAGGACGAACAGCTCATCCGTCTCTGCATACCGGGTGAGCATCGGCCACTGGTACGTCGTCTCGGTATCCCGTGAGGTCACCCGCACCCCGCTGTCGTCCACGATGGCCTGGAATTCCCCCTGCGGGGCGACCATCCTGTACATCCGCCGCCCCCGGAGCGTAGGAAGCAGCACATACATACCGATGAGCAGGGCCAGCCCCGCGAGGCAGCGCACCGTCGAGCCGGGCTCCCTCGACCCCGTGAGGATCAAGACAAGAGCGCCCAGCACAATGATCACGCCGGCCAGGAGGATCCCGTTCTGTAGCCGTCCCGACGAGGTGGCCCGCATCCGCGCGCGGATCGCCCCCACCGCGTCCGCGGTCGTCGGCAGGTAAGCCAACTCCACTGCGCTCGTTTCCTGCACGGCCACTCTCCAGGTTTGTCACGCTGCCGAGCCGCGATTCTAACGGGACCAACAGACGGGCCCCCGCTACGCCCTGTTGAGCCGTCCGACCGGCACGCCCGAAGGGACCGGCGCCCCCGCCGCACGCCCGTAGGGCGTGCCGGAGCGGGCGGCTGCTCGGGATCTTCTGGTGGGGGCTGCCAGGGGCGAGTCCGGGTCCGGAGGTCAGGCGCGTGCCGTGCTCTTGGTGGCTTCGGGATGCGGTGCCGCTCGCGCGTGCCTACGGGGCCCGTTCGATCCTCCGCGCACGGTGGGCGATGTGGTGCGGCTGTACGAGCAACGCCGCCCTCGGCCAGATGGGCGGCTTGGGTCCGCGTGGTATCGGTGAGATCGAAGTGGCGCTCGTCTTCGCGGGCTAGGTCCAGCCGCACCGGCACACCCACGGCGGCGCTACCCGCCGGCGGTGATCCGGCCGGTGTGACCGCGACCTGCGGCCTTTGACCCACTACAGCAAGCAGACAGGTCTACGGTCCACCTCGTACCCCGTGTTCCGCGAGCGTTCCGCGACTACCGGCGTCTGGCGAGAGACATCGGCTCACGGCGGCACACGCGTCTGGACGCCGCTGACGGCGTTCTGCCAGGCGAGGCTGAAGGTCCCTAGATTGAGGACGTTAGCCCTGGTGGGGAGGGTTCCCGGTTGCACTCGCCGGATGAGAGTGCTAAACAGTCGTTGGCACTCTAATGTGGAGAGTGATAATTCCACAGTCTGGGTCGGGGCGATGAGGCCTGTGCTCTGCGGTGGCATGGATGCCGCTGGGTCGGGTCGTCCGTCGCGGGCGTCGGCTCGATCCATCATGGCCACCCTGTTCCGGGAGGACTGGAGCCT
>NZ_JABVEB010000390.1 GCF_014323665.1 Actinomadura sp. HBU206391
CACGCAGCGGACGCTGTGTCCTCCGCCCGGGCTCCGGGAATGCAGGATCGTCGTGTCGTTCAAGGTCTTCCAGCCGGACGGGATCTGGCTGCTCAACGTGGCGGTCCCGGAGGTTCCCTGGTACGGGAACCTCACCGTGCTGCTCCTCGTGGTCAGCGCGTCCCTGCTGATGATCACGATGATGGGGATCGGGGTCTCCCGGGCGGTCGGCAAGACCCTGGCTCCGGTGGACGCCATCAGGACGGAGCTGACGGAGATCACCGCCACCGGCCTGCACCGGCGGGTCCCTGTGCCCAACGACCAGAACGAGATCAGGCTCCTGGCCGAAACGGTGAACGGCACCCTCGACCGCCTCGAGGGCGCCTACGAGCAGCTCCGGCAGTTCACCTCCGATGCCTCCCACGACCTGCGCAGCCCGATCACCGCCATGCGGGCCCAGGTGGAGGAGGGGCTGATGTATCCGGCCGATACCGACTGGCCGCGAACGGCCACCGAGGTGCTGGCCGGAATCGACCGGCTGCAGGCGATCGTGACCGATCTGCTGACCCTCGCCCGGCTGGACGCCAGGGCTCCCCTGACCCGGACTCCGACGGATCTCGCCCAGCTGATCGGCACCGAGCTCGACCGCCGCGCCTACCGGGTGAAGATCGTCAAGGATCTGCGCGGGACCGTACTGGTCAACTGTGCCCGGCTGAGGATCACCCGGTTGCTCACCAACCTGATCGACAACGCCGAACGCCACGCCAGCTCACAGATCGACGTCATCGTGCGGGCCGACGGACCGACGGCGGTCCTGGAGGTCATCGACGACGGCGCCGGCATCGCCGCCGAACATCGCCAGACGGTCTTCGACCGGTTCACCCGGCTGGAGGCCTCGCGCAGCCGCGACGCCGGGGGCACCGGACTGGGTCTGCCGATCGCCCGGCAGATCGCCGAGGTCCACGAGGGAACCCTGACCATCGAGGACAGCCCACGAGGAGCCCGCTTCGTCCTGCGCCTCCCCCGCTGGGACCGTGGCCTCTAGTTCGGGCCGACGGCGAAAACTCGCGGATGAGTTCTGGCCGGGGATGTCAAGACGGCGGCAGCGGCTCCGACCAATCGGTCGAAGGGCCCAGCCGGGGCTCGCGACACGAGGAGTACGAGATGAAGTTCCTGATCAGCATCCATATCAACCCGGCCGTGCTGGACGCGCTGACCGACGAGGAGAAGGCGGCGATCGGCGACGGCCACGGCACGTTCATCGAGGCGCTGAAGAGGTCCGGTGAACTGATCACCACGCAGGCGCTGGTCGACCCGTCACAGGCCGCCGTGGTGTCAGTACGCAACGGCCAGCCGGTGGTGACCGACGGCCCTTTCCTGGAGGCCAAGGAGTATCTGGGCGGCTTCTACCTGATCGACTGCGAGAACAAGGAGCGCGCGATCGAGCTGGCGGCGCAGATCCCGGACACCGCGATCGAGGGCCTGGGGGTCGAGGTGCGGCAGGTGATGTTCGCTGACGGACAATTGGAGGCATGACGGCACCAGCCATCGAGGACCTGCTGCGTGAGCTCACGCCGCAGGTCCTCGGCACGTTGGTACGCCGGCACGGCCGGTTCGAGGGGTGCGAGGACGCCGTACAGGAGGCCGTCCTCGCCGCCACCGTGCAGTGGCCGGCCGAGGGAGTGCCGGACAACCCGCGCGGCTGGCTGGTGACCGTCGCGTCCCGGCGGCTCATCGACCAGATGCGCAGTGACCACGCACGCCGCGAGCGAGAGTCGGCGACGGCCACCGAGGTGGTACCCGAGGACGTACCGGACACCGACGACACGCTCGTCCTGCTGTTCCTGTGCTGCCATCCGACGCTGACCGCGGCCTCCCAGACCGCCCTGACGCTGCGGGCGGTCGGCGGCCTGACCACTGCCGAGATCGCCCGTGCGTTCCTGAGCGGCTGTCTACGCCACACATGGCATTGGCCAGCGGGAATGGCCGAGCGCCCAGCGGGGCCAGAGGCTTGGCGCGCCCGCCCCGCTCGGCCGCCCTTGCAATGGAGTCGACGATGACTCCGTGCGGCGCGGCGATGTGCGGCTGCTATCCCGCGAGCACGACCAGGCGGACGTGCACGATGTCGTGGAGGGCAATCTCCTCGCTCTTGCGCACCGAGTCCCGCAGCGGCAGCACGTAGCCGCCGTCCTTGGGAAACAACGACGTCCGCCATCGGCTCCGCCCGAGCCGAACCTCGACGGGCACCATGCCCCAGCCGTACGTGACCGCCGACGCCAACCGGCGCACGACGTCGGCGCACTCGGGCGGCACCGTCACGAAGTGGTACGGGGACGGCCCTCGCCATTCCCACACCACGCCCTCGAACTCGCACTCCATCACGGCATCAGGCGACGCAGAACTCGTTACCCTCGGGGTCCTGCATGACGACGTGTCCCAAGGCGTCGTCGTACCGCTCCTCCCGGACCACCGTCGCGCCAGCGGCTACCAACTCGAGCACCTTCTGCCGGATCAGTCGTGCACGCTCGTCCATATCCCATGGGCCTGGACCCGCCACCCGGACGTCGATATGCATCCGGTTCTTGGCGGACTTGCCCTCGGGCACCTTAAGGAAACCAATCGCGGGCCCCGTGCCATCCGGGTCCACGACGGACGCGTTGTCGGGCTCGTCGAAACCGGACTCCTTGACATACCCAAGGGCGAACGCCCAGAAGCCGGCGAGCCGCTGAGGATCGTCGGCATCGCACGCCAAGGTCCAATAGGTCGCCATGGCGCCAACGTACTTGAGCCAAGACGCGCTGTCATCGGCAGATGCGTGCAGTATCGAGGAGGCCATCGGCGGGGATGGGCGCGCGGCGCGTGGTCGGCCGGGACGGCGTCGGCCAGGCGCCAAGGAGGCCGGCAACGCGTGGTAATTGCGGCAGCCACGCTCCAGCGTTTGCGCAGGTCAGCGGATAGGTAGCGGGGCTACCGGTGCGTCGACCTGGTCGCCGGCGTGGCACTCGCAGGCGTTGCCGGTCCGGCAAGGGCAGCGCGTCTCGGAGTACGGCTTGCCGGCCAGGGCCTCGGCCAGCGTGCGCCGGTCCGCTTCACGCTCGCAGGTGCAACGGGCGTACCGGGCGCGGAGATCGGCGGCCGAACATGCGTCACAGGTCGGCGGATACCACGGCCACGGCGCGCAGTTGCGCGGACGGATGTCGGCGCCGCAGGCACAGCGGGAGCGGGGGTCGACGGCGGGCCGAGCGTTGCGGTCCGGTAGGTCGGCGAGGCGGGCCATAGGTCAGCGTCCATTCTTCGTCCAGCGGCCACGGGCGAGGCGGCGGCCAGCGTTCGTGTCGTCATCAGGCAGCGGCAGATGCAAATTCGCGGATCGTAGGATGCGGACGGCACCCTCGCAGGCGCGCTGCTCGACGGTGAGCAGCGGGTTGGCGACCTCGACGCCGCGCGGGCCGGGGATGAGCCAGGCGCCGCCGATCGCGCCGCGCGCGGAGTCGGCCTGGGTGACCAGGGCGGCCAGTCGGGGCGGTGCCGTCGGGGCGCTCCCAGCCATCACGCTGTTTGGTGCGGCGCTTGGGCACGCCGTAGCGGGTGCGGATCGCGCGCCAGGTCGGCTCGGCCAGCAGGGCAGGGAACGACGCGACCGGCATGCCGGCAGCGTCGCGGAGCACGTCACCCTGCCAGAAATGCCGGCCGATCATGATCTCGTTGGTAAAGACGGACCAGACCACGGCGGGGCGCCAGGTGCCGGTACCGGTCGCGTTGGGGCACCCTGCGCGGTCAGCCAGCGGGCGACCTTCAACAGGGAGCCATCGGGGGCCGTCAGCATGTCGGCGGCGGTGCGGACGGTGGCGGACAGGGACGGGTCGAGGGCGAGCGTCCAGGCGGCCTTGATCGTCGGGTGCGGGGCCTTGACGTAGCCGAGCGGCGGGCGCCGCGTGCCAATCCAGCGGCCTTCCTCGCGGGCGGCGGTCTTGCCGGCCATCGTGCGGGCAGT
>NZ_JABVEB010000391.1 GCF_014323665.1 Actinomadura sp. HBU206391
CGGTCACACCGGCGGCGGCATGGGGCCGGGCTCGTTGCGGGCGGCGCCGGGCGGCGTGCCCACACCGTGGCCGGTGGTCGGCGGGGCGCCGACGCTGTGGCCGGCCGTGGGCGGGGCGCCCACGTGGTGGCCGGTGGCGGGCGGGGCGCCAGCGCTGCGGGTGGTGGGGGGCGTGCCCACGCTCAGTTCGATGGGGTCGATATCACGCGGCTCGAAGCCCAGCGTCTGCCCGTAGAAGGCCAGCTCCGACTCGAGGCACGTGATGGTCGTCTTGGCCCTGCGGAAGCCGTGCGACTCGCCCTCGAAGGCGAGATAGGCGTACGGGACGTTCTTTTCGGCCAGGGCAGCGGCGAACTTCTCCGACTGCGCGGGCAACACGATGGGATCGTCGAGGCCCTGGAGCAACAGCACCGGGCAGGCCGTGTGATCGGCCCGGTTGAGCGGTGAACGCTCCTCATAGGCCCGTTCGAAGCCCGGCATCGGCCCGATGAGCCCGAAGAGGTACTTCGACTCGAAGTCGTGCGTCTCCGTCAGGAACGACCGGAGGTCGCTGATCCCGTAGTAGGACGTCGCGGCCTTGAACACCGTGGTCTTGGTGACCGCGGCGAGAGTGGTCCAACCGCCCGCGCTGCCGCCCCGGATGGCGAGCCGGTCCGGGTCGGCGGTGCCGCTCTTGACGAGCGCCTCGGCGGCGGCGACGGCGTCCTCGACGTCGACCACGCCCCACTGGCGCCGCAACCGCTCCCGATAGGCGCGGCCGTAGCCGGTGGAGCCGCCGTAGTTCACCTCGACGACCCCGATGCCGCGACTGGTGAAGTAGGCGCGCTCGAGGCTGAGCATGCTCGACGCGCGCCCGGTCGGGCCACCGTGCACGAAGATCACGTACGGCGGCTTCTCGCCCTCCAGAGCCTGGTACGACGGATTGGCCGGCGGGTAGATGTAGGCGTGCACAGGGCGTCCGAACGGCCCTTCGAGCTGAGCTTCGCGGGGGATCGGCAGGAAGGCCGGTTCGGGCAGCTCACGCAGCTCGTGGCGCAGGCTCTCGACGCGGCCCGTGGCGACGTCGACCCGTACGACCGAAGTCGGCACCGTGGGTCCTCCCGCGATGCCGACGATGGTGGAGCCGTCCGCCGACAGCGCGACCCGCCAGTCGCTGAACGGGGTGTCGATATCGATCAGCTCGAGCGTCTCGGGGTCGCACACGGCCAGGCGCTGGTCGCCGTGCCCGTGCAGCACCGCGAGCCGCCCGTCGCCCAGCAGCGCGTAGGGCATTCCGCCGAGCTGCCACAGTGGCCCGGTGAACTCCTCCTCGGCCGGATAGAGCGCCTGCGGGGAGTCCCCGAACAGGCCCACCTGGTAGACGTTCCACCAGCCGGACCAGTCGGAGATCACGTACAGGCTGTGGTCGTCGCGCCACATCGGGGCCAGGGCCGACTCGGTGAGCCCGCCCTTGACCGTGCGGGGGGCGATGAGCCGGCCGTCCTCGATGGCCGCCGCGCGAAGCTCGGTGCCGTCCCAGGGCATCCGCGGGTGGCTCCACTGCACCCAGGCCAGATGGCCGCCTCCGGGCGACGGGGTGGGGGAGGCGTAGAAACCCGCGCCGGACACCAGCTCGCGCACGGCCGCCGGGTCGTCGGCCGCGGCACCGTCGAGCGGCACCGCGACGATCGCACGGCGCACTCCGTCGGGCGTGTGGCCCTCGCAGACGCACCAGACCTCGGTGCCGTCGGGGGACAACACGAAATCGGCATAGCGCAACCCGGCCGGGACGGCGGCCTCGGGAGTCAGCGGACGCGGCTTGCTCTCACCCGGGTCGAGGCGGTGCAGCCGCTGGTCCTCGTAGTCGGCGAAAACGATCGCGTAGTCCCCGCCCGCGGGGATCGGCAGGTAGGACCGGCCACCGTACTCATGGACACGGGTACGCGCGTTCCAAGGTGCGGGGAGCACCTCGGCCAGCTGTCCACCGCGCAAACGCATGACCGTAGTTCGCCCGCCCTCTTCCGGCCGGGTCTCCTGCCACCACACATCGTCGCCCTGAACAGTGGGAAAACCGAGGCGGAGCTGTCCGCGGGCGACGTCGGCGGCGGAGATCGGGGAGGGCCAGGAACCAAAGGGAGAGGTAACGCGAGCGGTCATAAGGGAATCGTCCCGCAAACCGGTGGTCATTGGGGCCATGACGGGACAGTTGAGGTCGTAAAGATACGAGGTCGTCGCCTTAGGGATCATCTAGGGCCAGAACACCTGACGGGCCGGTGGGACACATGTGTCCCACCGGCCCGTGGAGCTTCGTCCGTGGACGGCGTTGCCCGGATTCGCCCGTGGAGGGCGGGCTCAGAACGGCCCGGCGTTGCCCATGCCCGCGTCCGGCAGCTTGGTCGGATCCGCGCTGAGCGTCGTGGCCGACGACTTTCGGCTGCGCCGGCTGCGGCCCTCGAGCCACTGCGCGAGATAGCCGAGCGCCATGTTGAGCGCGATGTAGATCAGCGTGATGACGATGGCGGCCGGGATGAGGTTGCCGTAGTTGGCTCCGACCACCTTGAAGCCCGCGTTGAGCAGGTCCTCGTAGGCGACGATCCAGCCCAGCGCCGAGTCCTTGAGCAGCACCACCATCTGGCTGACGATCGCCGGCAGCATCGCGGTCGTGGCCTGGGGCAGCAGCACCAGGCGCATCACGCCGTTCTTGCGCAGGCCCACGGCGTAGGCGGCCTCCGACTGTCCCCTCGGCACCGCGTTGATCCCGGCCCGGACGATCTCGGCGAGCACCGAGCCGTTGTAGAGGGTGAGGCCGAAGACCACGGCGGTGAAGGCGGTGACCTCCGGGAATTCCCGGTTCAGCCCGTTGGCGATGGTGGGCGGCCCGGAGAAGATGAAGAAGATCAGCAACAACAGCGGGATGGCGCGGAAGAACTCGACGATCGCGGCCGAGGGGATCCTCAACCACCAGTGCTCCGAGAGCCGGCCGATGCCGAACACGATGCCGAACAGCATGGCGAGCACGGCCGCGACCACGGTGACCTTCAACGTGCCGACCAGGCCGGGGAGGATGAACTCCGTCCAGACCTTGCCGTCGAGGAACGGCTCCCACAGCTTGCCCTGGAACTGGTCCGCCTCGTTGAGCCTGGCCACGATCACGTAGACGATGCCGAGCAGGATCACCGCGGCGACCAACGTGATCAGGTTGTTGCGCAGCCGGGCCTTGGGGCCGGGGGCGTCGAAGAGCACCGATGGCTGATGCTTCTTCGTCCGAGCCGACTTTGTCTTCGCCGCGGGCGCCTCGGTCGTGACTGTCATCGTGGGACCGCCCATCGCTTGGCCGCCCAGCCGAACAGGAAGCCGGTCGGCAGGGTCAAGATCATGAAGCCGACCGCGAAGCCGAGGAAGATCGGCAGCGTCGCGCCGTACTCCTCGAACATGTCCTTCATCAGCGAGGCCGACTCGAGGTAGCTGGCGACCAGGACCACCGTGGTGTTTTTGATCATGGCGATGGTGATGCTGCCGAGCGGTGCGATGACGGCCCGGAACGCCTGTGGCAGGACGATCATGCGCAGCGACTGGGTGAAGGTCAGCCCGATCGCCCGGGCGGCCTCCGCCTGGCCCACGGACACGGTGTTGATGCCGGACCTGAGCGCCTCGCAGACGAACGAGGCGGTATAGGCCGACAGCCCGAACACGGCCAGCCAGTAGAAGTTCACCGTCGATATGTTGGACAGCTTGAGCCCGAGGGTGTCGCTGAGCGCCAGGCTGCAGAACAGCAGCACGAGCGTCAGTGGCGTGTTGCGCAGGGTGTTGACGTAGAAGGTGCCCGCCGCGCGCAGTACGGGTGTGGGCGAGACCCGCATTCCGGCGAGGACCGTCCCGAGGATCAACGCCAGCACGCCGGTCATCAACGACAACCGGATCGTCGCCCAGAAGGACCCGAGGATCCTGTCGAGGTTGTCGATGATCGGGCTGA
>NZ_JABVEB010000392.1 GCF_014323665.1 Actinomadura sp. HBU206391
GCGGGGGCCACCCGGGAACGACGATCCGGAGCGCCACCGCCATGAGCAGCAGCCCCGCGCAGGCGGCCGCGGTGATCCGGCGCAGTCGCGGGCTCCGCAGGACGAGGGCGGCAAGGGCGGCCATGACGAGCAGCGACGCGGCCCCGAGCGCGCCGTCCTTCCAGCGCAGCGTGCCGTACGGGACGTCCGCGGCGGCCTGGGCGACGCCCACGATCCATCCGACGGCCAAGCCCGCGGGCCACACCAGCAATCTGGCCGGCGGCATCGCGATCGGGGCGATGGCGGCGGCGAGGGCGCCGAGCAGTGTCGCGGGGGCGATGGCCGGTGCGGCGAGCAGGTTCGCGCCGATCGCCACCAGACTCAGTTCCCCGGTCAGCATGACGAGGACCGGGGCACAGGCGACCTGGGCCGCCGCAGCGACGGCGAGCACCTCGGCGACCGGCCGCGGCATCCGGTGGCTCAGCCGCTCCCGCCACGGCGGCGCCAGGATCAGCAGTCCCGCCGTGGCCAGCACCGAGAGCGCGAAGCCGTACGACCGGGCCAGCTCGGGGTCGGCGAGCACCAGGATGAGGACGGCGGCGGCGAGAGCCGGGACACCGCGCCGCTCCCGCCCGCTGACCAGTGCCAGCAGGCCGATGAAGCCCATCACCGTGGCGCGCAGCACGCTGGGCTCGGGGCGGGCGACGACGACGAAGGCCGACACCGCCAAGGCGGCGAGCAGGGGCCCGCGCCTGCGGCCGAGACCGCACATCCCGGCGACGGCGAGCACACCGCTGATGATCAGAGCCAGGTTGGCGCCGCTGACCACCATGATGTGGGTGAGACCGGCGTCCTTGAAGTCCTCGGCGAGGCGTTGATCGAGCCGGGACGTGTCGCCGACGACCATGCCGGGGAGCACGGCGCGCTGAGCCGTGGGCAGCCCGTTCGTCGCCTCGCGCAGTTTCGCGCGTACGGTGGCCGCCGCACGCTGCGCCGTGGAGGGGCCGCCGAGCACGACCGGCGGTCCGCGGACGAGGGCGACGGCGGCGAGCAGCTCCGCCCGTTCCGGCCGGGTCAGCCTCGCCTCGAGGCGGACCCGCCGGCTCGGCACCAGATCCCGCCATGCCGCCGCCACCGGCCCGCGGACGAGCAGCAGCACGGGGACCCGCACACCGACCGGCCGGCCCGGGCCCGTCCACACGGTCTCGGCCCGGGCTCGCACGGTGAGAAGGTCGCGCCCCTGGGCGAGCCGCGACTGCGGATCCGCTGTGATCACCGCCTCCATCGAGACGCGGGCGCCCTCGGCGGCGAGAGCCCGTACGGGCCCCGAGCCGACCGCGGACAGCCGAAGCCCCACCCCGGTGGCTCCGGCGGCCGCACAGACGAGCACGGCGGCGGCCACGGCCCTCCGGTGCGGCGCGAGTCCCGCGCTCCCCGGCCACACCAGCGCCCCCATCCCGATCACGGTGCAGCCCACGGCCACCCCGTAGGCCACGGAGGGCGCGGCGCCGATCAGCGCGAACGACACCAGCCAGACCGCCAGTGCCGGTGGCACCAGCCGGAGGTCGTGCGCGCTCCCCGATGCGGCCGCCGGCTGGACGGCGCTCATACCCGGACGAGGTCCCTGAGCTCGGCGAAACGCCGTTCACCGATCCCCGTCACTTCGCGCAGCTGCGCGACGCCCCGGAACCCGCCGTGCTGGGTGCGGTAGGCCACGATCCGTTCGGCGAGCACGGGACCGACCCCGGGAAGGCTCTGCAGTTGCTCCGCGGTCGCGGCGTTCAGGTCCAGTGGTGCCCCGGGCGCTCCCCCGGCCGGCGCCTGCGACGGGGCCGCCGCCTGCCCGGTGGCGGCGGCGGGGAGGCCGACCGGGATCTGCTCGCCGTCGACCACCCTGCGGGCCAGGTTCAGTGATCCCGTGCCGGCACCCGGCCGCAGTCCCCCGGCGGCTTTGATCGCCTCGCCGACGCGCGCGCCGGCCGGCAGGGTGACGACGCCCGGGCGTCGTACCTTTCCCGCCACGTGCACGACGACCGTCGCGCCCGGGCCGGCGGCGGCCGCCCCGGAGGCTCCCGATGGCACGGGAACGGTGGGGGGCCCGGACGAGACGGCCAGTGACGCGGAAGCGGGCTCTGGAGCGGTCTGCGGAGCCGGGCGGGACGTCCACAGGTAGCCGCCGGCGATGAGCGCGGCCAGCAGCCCGACCATCGCGAGGGCCCTTGCGCCCGGCAGCCCGGGATCGAACCGGCCGATGAGGGTCCGGTCGGCGACGGCCACGGACCCACTCGCGCCCTCGGGTCCGGCCGCGCCACCGGGTGCGCCCCCACCACCGGGTGCCGTCGCGGCTTCCGGCCCGTCCGCGGCCGCTTCCACGGATCCGCCGGGCGGCTGCGGTGACGAGCGTAAGAACGCCGCCGGCGGTGCCTGGCGCGGCGGCGGAGGCGCAGCCGCGCCACCGCCGCTCGGCGTGGGCGCGGCGAAGGACGCGGGGGCACGCAGCCCGTCGAGCGTCACCCGGCCCAGGAGGGATCGCAGCCGCTCCGGTGCGTTGCCGCCATCGCGTACTCGTCGCGGATCGACCCGCGAATTGAGGAGTCTCATGCCGCCAGACGCTAGGCAGGCGCGAACAACGGCCGGAAGAGGTCTGGGGAAATGTGGATAACCCTCGGCGCGGGCCGGCTCCCGCTCTGGCGGCGCCGCTCGGGCGCGCACGGGCGGCAGGCGGCCGGCCCGCCGGGACCGGGCGGGGACCCGGCGGAGAACTCAGCGGGGGGCCACGACGACGCCGACCATCCCTGGGCCCGCGTGCGCTCCGATCACGGGGCCGACCTGCCCGACGTGCAGCTCTTCGAGGTTCGGGATGCGTTCCCGCAGGCGGGCGGCGAGAGCGTCCGCACGGGTCTGCGCGGCCAAGTGCTGCACGGCCACGTCGACATCGCGTTCACCGGCGAACTCGACGGCGAGATCCTCCATCCGCGACAGCGCCCGCGACAACGTCCGCACCTTTTCGAGCGGCTCGATCCGGCCGTCGGCGATCATCAGCAGAGGCTTCACCATCAGCGCCGAGCCGAGCAGCGTGGCTGCGGCACCGAGCCGCCCGCCGCGGCGCAGATGCTCCAGCGTGTCCACGTAGAACAGCGACCGTGACCGCTCCGCCCGGCTCCTCGCGACCGCGGCGACCTCGTCGATCGAGGCGCCCCGGCGCGCCGCCGCCGCGGCCGACAGTGCCGCGAAGCCCAGCCCCATGCCGATGGTGCCGCTGTCCACGACGACGACCGGAACGGCGGCGTCCTTGGCCGCCAGCAGCGCCGCCTCGACGGTTCCGGACATGGCCGCCGACAGGTGGACCGACACCACGCCGGCCGCCCCCGACTGGGCGGCGGTCTCGTAGGCGTGGGCGAAGCGCAGGGGTGAGGGCCGGGAGGTCGTGACCGGATGCCACTGACTCAGCGCGCGGGCCGTCTCGGCGGCCGTGATGTCCACGCCCTCCTCGGAGACCGACCCTCCGACGGAGACCTGCAACGGCACGACCGTGAGACCGTGCCGGTCGGCGAGCTCCACCGGCAGGTACGCGGTCGAGTCAGTGACAATCGCGACCGCAGCACCCATAGCCGGAGATTACTCCTGTAATACCTGGCCTGACCGCCAACGCCACGCAGCCGGGCGAGGCGAGCCCGAGGTCGGCTCAGACATCGGAACACGGCGCCAGATCACGGCGCCAGATCACGGCGCCGGACCACGGCGTCAGATCGCGACGCCGCCGCGCCAGACGCGCAGCGCGCGCAGGCCGAAGGCCCACGCGAAGGCGCCCTCGTGGTCGGCGTCCCACAGCACGATGTCGGCCAGCATCCCGGGCGCGAGCGCCCCACGATCGCCGACCCGCAGTGCCGCCGCGCCGCCGAGCGTCGCGGCCCGCAGCGCCTCGGTGACGCTCAAGCC
>NZ_JABVEB010000393.1 GCF_014323665.1 Actinomadura sp. HBU206391
CGCGACGCGAAGGTACCGACGGCGTACCCGAACCGGCGCGTGTCCCCCGTGGTCACGTGCACGTCCTCGATGAGCACGCCGAGCTCGGACGCCACGATCTGGGCGAAGACGGTCTGATGGCCCTGACCCTGCGAGGTCAGCCCGGTGGACACGCGCACGCGCCCGGACGAGTCGATCTCGACGTGCCCGCCCTCGTACGGGCCCACCCCGGTGCCCTCGACATAACCGGCGATGCCGATGCCCACCCGGCGGCCCCGTGCCGCCGCCTCAGCGCGGACCTTCTCGAAGCCGTCCCAGTCGATGAGCTTCTTGGCCTTGCGCAGCAGTTCCGGGTAGTCGCCCGAGTCGTAGATCAGCGGCCGCCCGTCCTGGAAGATCAGGCCATGGTCGTACGGGAACTCGCCGGCCTGGATGAAGTTCGCCGCGCGCACCTCGGTGCGGTCGCGGCCGAGGAAGTCGGCGATGCGGTCCATCGTCCGTTCCATGCAGAAGACGCCCTGCGGCCGGCCCGCTCCCCGGTACGGCGTCACGATGACCGTGTTGGTGTAGAGGCTGGTGAACTCGACCCGGTAGGCGCCCGGCTTGTACGGGCCGAGCAGCTGCGTCGACGTGATGATCGGGATGATGATCCCGTACGGCATGTACGCGCCGTGGTCGTGCAGGATGCGCACGTCGAGCCCCAGCAGCCGGCCTTCGTCGTCGAAGCCGACCCGGACGAAGTGGATCTGCGCGCGTTCGTGGGCGGCGGAGATGAAGTGCTCCCGCCGGTCCTCGGTCCACTTGACCTCGCGGTCCAGCAGCCGCGCGGCCCACGGGACGAGCACCTCCTCGGGCCACGGGTGCACGATCTTGACGCCGAACCCGCCGCCCACGTCTGGTGCGATCACCTCGACCTTGGCCGGCGGCAGGCCGAGCCTGGCCGCGATGGCCGCGCGTACGCTCGTCGACGCCTGGGTCGAGGAGTAGACCCTCAGCGAGCCGTCGTCGGCGTCCCAGCGCGCGTAGACGCCGCGCCCCTCCAGTGGCGTGGACGCGCTCCGCTCGATGTCCAGCCGGAACTCCAGGACGTGCGGCGCCGCGTCGATCACCGCGGGCGCGCCGGCGCCGTCCTCGCCGGGGACCTCCTGCACCAGGTGCGCGCCGACGTTGCCCGGCACGTCGTCGTGCACGAGCGCGGCGGCGTCCTCCGCGTCGCGCAGCCCGATGACCGGCGGCAGCGGCTCGTAGGTCACCTGGATCCGCTCGACGGCGTCCTCGGCCACATAGCGGTCCTCGGCGACGACCATGACGATCGGCTCGCCCACATGCCGCACGAGGTCGCGGGCGAGCGGATGTCCCGTGCGGCCGTGGGTCAGGGCGGGATGCGGGATGAGCAGCGGCAGCGGCTCGCCCACCCGGTCCGGCAGGTCCTCCCAGGTGTAGATGGCGACCAGCCCGTCCACGTCCAGCGCGGCGTCGACGTCGATGTCGACGACGCGGGCGTGGGCGTGCGGCGACCGCACGAACGCGGCCGCCAGCGCACCGGACCCGAGGTCGTCGACATAGCGGCCCTGGCCGGTGAGCAGCCGCGGATCCTCGCGCCGCGCGATCGGTTCCCCGAAACCGCTCATACGGCGCCCCCCACGGTGTCGCCCGCCACGTCACCCGCGTCATCGCCGGCCGTGTCACCGGGCGCGTGCCGTACCGCGTGCTTGGCGGAGCGCAGGTGCCCGTCGCGGGCGTCCGCCCCGCTCGCCCGGCCCGCCTCGGTGATGAGCTCCGAGGCCCGGTGCACCGACTTGAGAATGTTCTGGTAGCCGGTGCAGCGGCACAGGTTGCCCGAGACGCCCTCCAGCACCTCGGCCTCCGAAGGCGCCGGGTTGTCCCGCAGCAGCGCCGTCACCGTGCAGAGGAAACCGGGCGTGCAGAAGCCGCACTGGAGCCCGTGGCACTCCTGGAACGCCTGCTGCACCCGCGACAGCGAGCCGTCCGTGCCCGCGAGCCCTTCCACCGTGGTGATCTCGTGGCCGCCCGCCGTCACGGCGAACATCAGGCACGAGCGCACCGGCTCGCCGTCGAGCAGGATCGTGCAGCAGCCGCAGACGCCGTGCTCGCAGCCGACGTGCGTGCCGGTGAGCCCGAGGTCGTGGCGCAGGAAGTCCGACAGCAGCCTGCGGGCCGGCACCATGGCGCTGCGGTGCACGCCGTTGACGGTGACCGCGACCTCGTGCCGCTGCTCCATCATGGATCTCCTCTCTCCAGGGCGTTCGCGGCGGCGGTGCGAAGAGCGCGTTCGGTGAGCACACCGGCCAGGTGCCGGCGGTAGTCGGCGCCGGCGTGGATGTCGGTCTCCGGATCGACGAGGCTCTGGGCGTGCGCGGCCACGGCCGCCCAGTCGCACGACGCCGCGGACCGGCGGCCCGCGGCCTCGGTGAGGTCGAGGACGAGCGGGGTCGCGGCGACGCTGAGGTAACCGGCGCGGGCCGACGAGACCCTGAGGTCGTCGTCGAGGACGACGACGGCGGCGACCCCGACCAGCGCGTAGTCACCGTGCCGCCGGGCCGTCTCGGCGAAGGCGGCCCCGCCTCGCGGGGGGAGCGCCGGGAAGAACGCCGACACCGCCAGCTCGCCCGGCCGCAGATCGGGCTCCAGCGGCCCGGTGAAGAACGCCTCCGCGGGGATCGTGCGCTGCCCCTGCTCGGACCGGACCTCGACGCTGCCGCCGAGCACGGCGAGGACGGCGGGGAGCTCGGCGGCCGGGTCGGCGTGCGCGAGACTGCCCACCACCGTGCCTCGATTGCGCACCACCGGATGGGCGACGTGGCGCAGCGCCTCGGCGAGCAGCGGCTGAGCGCGCGCCGACTCGGCCGAGCGCAGTACGCGGGAGTGCCGCGCCAGCGCGCCGACGCGCACCCCCTCGGCCGTCACCTCGACGGTGTCGAGCCCGGCGACCCGGTTGATGTCCACCAGCCGTCCGGGCGCGACGAGCCGCATGTTGAGCAGCGGGATCAGGCTCTGCCCGCCCGCGAGGACCTTGCCGTCGGAACCCGCCTCGGCGAGGACGCCCAGGGCCTCACCGAGGGTTCGCGGGGCGTCGTAGCCGAACGATGGTGGCTTCACGCGTCAGCCGCCGCTCCCGGGCGTCTTCTCTTCCGGTGCGTGGCCCGGCGGGTCAGGTACGGCGCTCGTCGCCGGTCCATCGGCCACCTCCTCGTGCGTGCCGGGCTTTCCGGCTCCGCGTTCCCCGGCCTCTGCCCCGTCAGGAGCTGTCTTGCCGGGGATCTCCGCGTCGAAACCGGCCTCACCGCCGGAGACCTCCCGCGCGTCCGCACGCGGGGCGATGGCGCGCAGCACGTGGTAACCGGCCAGCACGACGATCGTCCCGAGCGCGATGCCGGACAGGACGAAGTCATCGGTGATCTTATGGTCCACCGGGCCGACGGCGAGGATGACGCCCGCGGCGACGGGAACCATGTTGACCGGATCGGCGAAGTCGACCTGGCTCTCGATCCAGATCTTCGCGCCCAGCAAGCCGATCATCCCGTAGAGGATCACGGTGATGCCGCCGAGGACGCCGCCGGGCGTGGCCGCGACGAGGGCGCCGAACTTCGGGCACAGGCCGAAGAGAATCGCCACGGCCGCCGCGATGTAGTAGGCCGCCGTGGAGTAGACGCGGGTGGCCGCCATGACCCCGATGTTCTCGGCGTACGTCGTCGTCGGCGAACCGCCGACCGAGCTGGTGAGGATGGTGCCCACGCCGTCGGCGAAGACGGCCCGGCCGATGACCGGGTCGAGGTCGGTGCGGGTCATCGCCCCGACGGCCTTGACGTGGCCGGTGTTCTCGGCGATGAGCGCGATGACGGCCGGGAGCGCGAGCAGGATCGCCGACATCTTCAGGTCGGGCCCGTGCATGTCCGGCAGCCCGATCCAGTCCG
>NZ_JABVEB010000394.1 GCF_014323665.1 Actinomadura sp. HBU206391
ATGATGGCGTCGGCCATGAGGGAACGGGGGGGGCTCGCCTGGCTTGCGGTATTCGCTGCCGACGAGGCGGCCGGTTTGGGGCTTTGAGGGCAAGAACATCTATGTAGTCCAGGGCCGACGCGCGATCAATGCTTGAGACCTGTGGATCGGCTGGAAGGGGTGGACCTTCCCGGTGATCGTCTGAAGGTCTCACGTACGGCCGATGCGCCAACGTCGGTCGGGAGGGCACACCCATGCTCACCGTGGTCCCTGATCCCACCGACGGCGATCGTCACGCGGGTGGCCCGGTTCTGTCCGGGTCGCTGATCGATGAGATCGTCCGCGAGGGCGCCCGGTGGATGCCGGCCGAAGCATTGCCGAGGTCGATGCCTACATCGCTCAGTTCGCGGGCGAGCGCGATGAGTGCGGCCGCCGTCTGGTCGTGCGGAACGGCTCCGCCGCCTGACCAGCAAGCCCAACAGCCGGGCACTGTCTGCCTGCCCGGCTGATCTCCGATTTTCCGTCAGCAAGGTCAGAATTGTCCGCCAGCTCCCGCGCTGTATGCCTCGTACCCATTCTCCCCTCCCGAGTCGTCATCCTCATAGCTGCCTGATCGTAGGCCGGAGCAGAGCGGGTCAAGGGTCGGCCTAGCCGATCGCGTAGCGCCGCTGTGGGCGCCCTTGATGCGGTCCGTGGAGGCCGGAGACTGGCCGCGTAGAGGGGAAGACGACGCCCCTAACACCGGTAGCCAAATCCCTAAGCCGTGACCCCCTCCATGCGAACTATCGGTACCCCAAGATCCGACGGCAGTTCGTTGGTCAGCGCTGTGTTGGTGAGCCGCCTAGGAAGACGGTGTGCATCGACATTTACTGTACTTATGCTGCACGACAGAAGTGCCGACAGTGAGACCCCTGCTTGCCCGATGGTAAGCGGACTCGGAGCACAGGGCCAGCCATGGGCCGAACACCGGAAGTCATGCGGCAGCAGCTAACCACCACGGCAATCATCACGACACTCGGTCACCACCCAGCGCCGAGTGTTCCACCGAAAAGCTATTTTATAGGCGCGCAGCCGATGTAACTCAGTCAAGATTAGCGCGCCCACACCACTTAGAAGGACAGCATTCCTGACTCTCGACCTCGCTTTGCTGCTCTTTCCAATAGCTGACGCCCGGTAGTACCCAAGCTTGCTATCTTCGCCATGCATTCCTGCCACTTATTTTCGTCGCCACGCTCTTGATACCATTGGGCCATGTTAAACAGAACATAAGCCTGCTCCCATACGCTTTCAATTTTTTCAAAAGAGGCGAGGGACTTTCGATATAGGTCTTCAGTATTATGCAGATCGCCTTGCAATCTATATAGGTTTCCCTTATTCATGTATGACATTCCGGCAATCAGGTGATCTCCAATACCTTCGGCTATCCGTATCGAGTCATCGAATGCAACGGCTGCCTTTTCTGCTTGACCAACTTGCCCTAGGGCCGCACCAAGCTGACCCAAGGTGCTTGCCTCCGCCCGCCGCGCACCTGTCGCCTGGTGAATTTCCAGAGCTTTCCCCAATATGCCTACGGCTGCCATATACTGCTTGGTCTCTCGCAGAGATGTAGCCAAGTTCGTAAGCGCGAAACCCAATCCGTAGGCATCTTGAATCTCAGTATATAGGCGAACTGCGCGCTGCAGAACGGGAATGGTGGCTAGAACATTTCCCTCGGCGCGCATCGACTCAGAAAGTCCTGACAATACCCGCGCCTCGCCCTCTTTGTCGCCGATTTCCCTGTGCAACTTCCGTGCGCGAAGAAATAGCGGCTTACCGTCGTCGTGGCGGCGACACGAGTTGTAGGCAAGTCCTAGATTGTTAAGCGCACTGCCCTCTCTCTTTTTATCCCCTAGGGATTTTGCTGCCGCAACTGCAGATTCTGAGACTTTGATAGCCGTCGACCAGTCGCCGCGCAGACAAAGGTAAGGATTGATCGCAATCCCCAGCTCCCACGACCGGGTTAGCCCCCCAATATCAGAGGCCGAGCTGATGCATGCGACTACATTGGCGTGTTCCCGCGCGGCCCAGCGGAGGGCATTCTTGGAATCTTCAAATGACTCCGTCCCTTCGAGGTCGGACGTGCCGTTTATCCATCCATTGACCTGCTCTATTGTCTCAAAATAGTACTTGAACAGGCGGTGCAACGCTTCTTGCTGCGCATGGCGAGCGTCGGTGCTATCAGCAAGCTCCCGACCGTAGAGACGTAGTAGGTCATGCAGCTTCCACAACGTCGGCTCGAAGCTGCGAGTAATTAGGTGCGAAGATTCAAGTCGTCTGAGCGCTTGACGCGCCTTAACCTCTGTCACTCCCAGCAAATGTGCTGCGGCTTGGAGGGATAGCTCTCTCCCTGGGTGGATGGACAAGTAACGCAAACACTTGGCGGCTTCCCTCGGAAGGCGTAGGTACGAGCCCTGAAATACTGCTCGAATCTCTGCATCCTCGAACTCAAGTCCAGCAAGTCTCGTTGCCTCCTCCTTTAGTTCGTGAGCTATATCCAACGCACTCAAATCAGGATCGTTGGCCAGTATTTGCGACACCAGCTGAAGAGCGATGGGCAGACCACCGCACAAATTGGCAAGCAATTCCAAGGCTTCAGTCTGTCCGGAAAACCGGCTTTCGTTTCCTTTGGCGATAAGCTGTGTCGACTGGCGCAGGGGCAGGATCGACAAAGGGACGTCTCGGGAGAGCGGGATCCTCGGACTTAGCGAATTTCGCGATGTGATTATTACACGGTGGATTCCTGGAGGTGGCAATAGGTCGTGAGCCTGACGTATATCTGCAACGTTATCGAGCAGCAGCAGTATCGGGCGTCCCTCCCGCTCCCTGGTTTTCAAAAGATGCCGATAAGCGATAAAATTAGCGGCGGCGTCAGGTGCTACATGGTCGGCACCTAGCGCCAGCAGCAGGCCGGGCAGTACTGCAGATGGTTCTACCCATTCTCGTGGGTTCTCCTCGTATCCTTTAAAATCGGCGATAAAGGCGCCTCCGGAAAATAGGCCCTTTGTGCATAGGTTTGCCGCAACCTCTAGAGCGAAGGCTGTTTTGCCAACACCGGGCATCCCTGCAACGACACCAACGTGCGAGAAGCCTTCAACCGACAGGGAAGATGTAAGGAAGTCTTCCACTGCACGTAGTTCATCTGCTCGACCCACGAAGCGAGTCCCCATGCCACTGCTCGGCAATATTGGGTGAACGAAGACAGTCCGCAGTGACGAAATCGCAGTATTTGGCGTTGTATCGATTCCCAAATATTGGGCCCGTACGGTCGCCATAGCGGGCTGGTCTAGTATCGTTACGATGCGCTCCAGGTGATAGATCTCGCACGCCGACTGCGTACGGCTACACAGCTCCTTACGCTCTGCCAGCGACAGCTCTTGATTCGTCACAAATGCGATGCCATCTGCGCTATTGGCCGATACGCCGGCGGCGTCAGATACGAATTTACTCCTGATCGCCTTAAACGCTTGTTGGCCGCGGGGAAAGTAGACCGCCATGATCCATTTGCGGCCATCTCTCTGCATGATGGCGTCTTTCTTACCGTCCGGCCCACCAAGCGGATGGCTTGGGTCGAGGCGACTAAAGCCATCTCCTAGCAGTATCTGAGCAGCCAAACGCTCCGATGGCGCTTGGCCAGAAGTCCAGACAAGCAGTCGATGCCAGGTCTCGTCCCAACGCTCTGCCATGCTCCCCATTCTGGCTTACTCGGAGGGTGCTTTAATCCAGAATGGGTAACAGGTGTGTAATCGGCTCGGTCTGGAATCGTTCTCAAGCAGAATCCCGCCTCCGGCCGGGGCGAGACCGGCCCGGAGAGGCCGCATGCCCGTCCCGGCTGGCGGCGCGTAGCGGCGCCCTTGAAGCCGTAGAGAAACTTCTCATCCGGCAGGTCAGAGGGTGTC
>NZ_JABVEB010000395.1 GCF_014323665.1 Actinomadura sp. HBU206391
TCACGGCTTCCTCCCGATATTCAGGAGAGAAGCTCTTCTTCGGTCGAGCCAAAATTTTTACCTTTCCGGAACCCCATCGTAGTGGGGTCGCTGTCCGGAAAGCTCGGGGCACCTCAATGAGGCAGCGATTACCGTTCCCTATTGGTACGCGGGCTCTGATGCTGGGGCAGTAGTCGGACTGATCTATCAACTCGGCCTCATCGTGGAGCGCCACACAGAGCTGGTGGGGTACGACGGTCAGGTTGGGCTTGCCGTGGCCGAAGCAGCCAACCAACCGCAGCTCGCTGTCTCGATCTTCGATCAGGTTGCCCAATCGTTTGCCCACCGCGGAATCGCGAGCCCTAGCAACGACAACTGACACTGTCCACCAGGAGTCGGGGCTCATGACCTCCGTGACAGATCTGGCTCCGGAGGTGGGTGACACTCCGGCTAGATGATCTGTCTTGTTTCTTGCTGCTTATTCAAGCGGAATCTTGTGTTCGGGTGGCTGTGGTCCGGTGGGGAGTTCTTGGACTTTAGCGGCAAAGGACAGCAACCGCTCTGGATCTGCCGGGACCGCATCGGACGTCGAGGGACAGCGATCGCGGCACCCGCCTGCTTTATCTGGGAAGCAGGTCCGGGTCGGCATTTCGGATGAGTTCGTGCAGCAGTGTGCGGCGGTGGAAGGCGGCATGGAGCACGGTGGCGAGGCGCTGTAGTGCGCTGAGCGCGTTGCTGGTGACGACGAACGTTCCAGCCTCCGAAGTGAAGTGCAAATGATTGCTGATCTCTGGCATCTGGGCCTTGACCACCGACTGTGCGAGGCCTTCCCAGCCGTGACCATGCCCCTCGGCGTTCAATGCGTGGAACGTATCTTCGACCTCCTCCATGTCCCCGTCGTAGAGAACGAGCTCGAAGGTGCCAGGCGCGGTTTCCTGCTCGATGAGGACGAACGGGGCGAGAGCATTCTGGTCGACCATGGCACGAACGGTATAGCCGGCAGCCAGTAGCACCGGCTCGACACCTCGGAGGTCACCTGGCGAACACAAGCCCGCGGGCGCGACCAGCGCCGCCGACCAACTGCCTGTCAAACTGCGTGACAATCGGCTCGAACCTCGCTGGACGAGCACGGACGTCGGGGCACACGGCCACTCAGGTCAGACTGTGAATCGGTGCAGCTCATCAAGCTATCCGGATTGCTTCAGAAGAGGTCACGGCGCGCACAAGGGCGGGCGGACCGGCCGACGAGCTCGACGTGGCCGGCGCCTGCACTCAGGATCGTGTCTCTGCCGGACCTACCGGACCTGCCGGACCCGCCAGGCGGCCCGCCTGAATGCTGCGCGATCAGCAGGGACAGCTCCGGGACCTGGACTGTGGTGATGGAGTCCGCCTCAGCTGTCGCATGCGATGCCGTCGCCGTCGCGGTCAAGGTCGTAGATGTCCGTGCCGACCACTCGAACCGGCCCTCGCACGTAGGCCGGGCCATTGCCGCTGCCGCCTGCGCAGTCGACATCGCTGGCGATCGGAACGCAGCCACCGCTGTAGTTCGGGTCGCACTGTCGGGTATTTCTCGTACCCACCGCAAGGACCCTGGTTACCGGTGCGCTCGTGACCACGCCACGTACCAGTCTCTTGTCCGTCTGCACACCATTGGTGAGCGTCACCTCGTAGGTCAGGGTCTTCACGCCTGTCCTGCCTCGGGTCCTCACCTTGGTGGTGCCCTTGGCAAGAGCGGGATCGTTCACCTTCCTGGTCTTGAACGGAATCACCCGGGTCTCGGTAACGGTGCGCTTCTTGACCACTGGCGTGGCTTCCGCGGCCGTGCTCGGCACCACCGAAGGCGCCGCGGTCGCGGTCGCTGTGGCTGTCGGTGTCGGCGCGGCCGCCGAGGACGGTACGGACTGCAATCCACAGGCGCCAAGTGCGAGCATGCCCCCGACCACCAACACGACCGTTATGACACGTCTCATAACTCCCCCTTACGGCCGAAATAGCGTTGCCTGGTGAGACACGCTCCTTCCGGCCTGGGAGGTCACCTTGGCCAGCGTCGGCCAGTCCGTCGTTAAGCCCGGCGACAGGGAGACCGATGTGCATCAACGTCACAAAGGGGGCCGCAGGTCGCGGCGGACTGTCCGTGACGACCCGGAAGACTTGAAGAAGGGCACCAAATCCACGGGCGTCCAGCGGCAGTACTCCCGCACAGCGGGGCGCATCGAGAACCGCCAGCTCGGTGTGTTTTTGACCTATGTGTCGGCCCAGGGACACGCGTTGATCGACCGCGAACCTTACCTGCCGACATCGTGGACCGACGATCGGCAACGCTGCGCTGAGGCCGGAATCGGCGACGAAGTGGACTTTGCGACCAAGCCCGAAACTGACCCAGCGCATGCTGGCCCGCCTGTGGACGCGGCACGGATATCGGCTGGTTCACCGCGGACGAGGCACACGGAGACAACCCAGGATTGCGCGCCTGGCTGGAAGATTGTGGCCTGAACTACATCATGGCCGTCTCGTGCGATCAGCGCTTCACCCCACCAACAGGGCCTGTTCGCGCCGACGGGGTTGGCACGGCGCGCGCCGCGCAGGGCTGGCAACGACTCTCCGCCGGAGAGGGCAGCAAGGGGCACCGGTTGTATGACTGGCTGCTGATCGACCCGGGAGCCGATGAGCACCTGCTGCTGGTACGCCGCTCGATCAGCAAACCGGACGAGCTGGCCTGAAGGGTGCCAAAACGTGGCCATGAGCGTTGAGCTGCGACTTCGCCGCCGAACGTACCCCTGGTCAGCCTGCTCTCTCGTACTCGTTGATCAGGCCTCCGAGGACTTGGCGGCGTTCGATTCGGCCGACCGGCAGGCGGATCACGTCTGCCATCGCTGTCGTGATCCAGAGGGCGAGTCGGATCAGCTCAGCCAGATCGGGTTGCTCCAAGCTCGTTGGCCGGTCGCGTCGACGACGGTCACTCGGATGTAAGCGCTGGCTCGGAACATGTCCAGCGGGAGTGTGCATTCGGTGAGTGCGTGGCCGGCCTGTAGTTGCTTGCCTGGGACGCAGCCGGTGACCAGCACCCTGCTGACAGGCGAGCAGCGGATGGTGATCTTGCCGTCATGGAGGCGTACGTCGTGGATCTCGGGGCCGGTACTGGAGTAGTAGTGGCAGGCCTTGAGGGCGGCGAGCAGCGCGTTGGGGTTGAGAGATTCGGCGCGTACCTGTACCCACGCTGCGCAGCCTGGAGGGTCCTTGGGCTGGAAATGGGCGTCGTCGGCTGCGTAGGCGCCCAGCCGGTGACCTCGGCCCAGCAGCAGATCACACAGGTGCCAGCTGTCGCCTCGGTCTTCCCATGCTGACAGGGCGTTGTATACCTCGACGGCGTGTGCGGCATCCAGGCTTTCTGCGTCGGGGAGGGTGAGCAGGGACGCTGCCGGGTGTGCCATGCCGATGAACGCTCCGGCTGCGCGGGCTCGGCGGGCAAGTTCGGTTCCGGACTCGGCGGAGTCGGGCGGTGGGAAACCGAGCGGTAGTCCGAGAGCGATGATGTGCCATTCAGTGGAGAACTCGGTGCGTGGTGCGTGCAGTTCGGCACCAAGCAGTGTGGTGAAGGCGGTCGTTCGCAGTGCCCGGGTGTCGGTCAGTGGGAACCCGTACTCGGCCCGGAAGTGGTCGGTGATGGCCACGAAGTCGTAGCCCGCCTCCTGGTAGAGACGGCTGGTCTCCTCTGGTGACAATGCGCCGTCTGAGTGGTCCGAATGAGTGTGCAGGTTGCCCCGCCAGAATCGTCCTGGGCGGTCGAACGGCAGATTGTGCATTTGTCAGGGTCTCCGCCGGCGAACTGTCGGCCGGATCGCGTCATCACTGAGACCTGCCGAATATTGACACCCTTCAGGCTCGTGAGAAGCATCTCGAACGCG
>NZ_JABVEB010000396.1 GCF_014323665.1 Actinomadura sp. HBU206391
CGACGCCGCGAGCCAGCTCGGGCACTGCCATCCGGAGCTCGGCCGCGACCGGTTCGAGTGCCTTCGCGGCCAGTTCCGGGTCCAGTCGCAGCTTGCCGCCGAGCGGTGTCTCCGTCCCGAGATAGCCGATCGCCAGCGCGGCGTCGGTGAAGGTGGGAATCGTGCCGCCGCGCCCGTAGGACGCCGGGCCCGGCGCGGCGCCGGCGCTCTGCGGGCCCACCTGCAGGGCACCCGCTCCGTCCAGATGGACGATGGAGCCTCCGCCGGCCCCGATGGTATGGATGTACAGCGATGGCGTGTTGATCGGCAACTGCTCGAACTCCGCGCCCTGGTACAGCACGGCTTCGTGGTCGAGGATGAGCGAGGCGTCCAGGCTGGTGCCGCCCATGTCGATGGTGATGAGGTTCGGCTCTGCGATGAGCTCGGACAACGCGGCGGCCCCGATGACGCCGCCGGCCGGGCCGGAGAGGATCAGGCTCACCGGCTGTTCGCGCGCAGTGGCGGCGGTCATCGAACCACCGCCCGAGCGGGTCATGAGGAACCGTCCGGAGAATCCGCCGGCCGCCAGGTCGTCCTCCAGTGCGCGAAGGTAGCGGCGCACGATGGGCTTGACATAGGCGTCCAGCACGGCGGTGCTGGTGCGCTCGTACTCGCGGTACTCGCGTGACAGCTCGTGTGAGAGCGTGACGGCGACGTCGGGAGCGATTTCGGCGAGCACCTCCCGCATCCGCAGCTCGTGCGCGGGGTTGGCGTAGGAGTGCAGGAACGCCACGGCGACCGACTGGTATCCGCGCTCGGCGACGACCGCGGCGACCCGGCGGGCGTCCTCGATGTCCAGCGGCCGGTGCACCGAGCCGTCGAAAAGGCTGCGCTCGAGCACCTCGAAGGTGTCGTAGCGCTCGAGTAGTGGCGTGGGTTTGCGATAGGTGATGTCGTAGTTGCTGCGCCGGTCGGTGCGCCCCAGCAGGTACACGTCGCGAAAGCCCTTGGTGCCGATGACCGCGGTACGGGCACCGGTCCGGGTGAGCAGCGCGTTCAGGCCAAGCGTCGTACCGTGCGTGAACGTCGCGATCTCGCCGACGCCCACCGTCGCCGCGCCGAAGGCGTTCATCACGCCGGTCGTCGGTGACTGCGGGGTGGTCGGGACCTTGTCGAACCGCAGCTCGCCGGTTTCCGGCACCAGTTCGACGACGTCGGTGAAGGTGCCGCCGACATCGATGGCGAGGCGGCTGGTGTTGGTCATGTGATAACTGCCCTCCGAACGAGTGGCAGCACGGTGTCACGCCGCGAGACGCCGTCGATGTGCTGTCGGTACACCGAAGTGGCGCCGTCGGTGTGCTGCCGGTCCCGCCGCGGTCGGTCAGAGGCCGTGCGTCCCGGTGAGAAAGTCCAGTTCGGCAGCCGTACACCGCCGTCGTCGGCGGGGGTGGAGCCAGCGGATTGGTGATCTCGTCGCAATGGCGGCCGGCCGTGTTCTGGTACGGGTCGCCCACCGGGAGGGCGACGTAACGGTGCGCAGCCGAATCAGTACAATGTCACACTATGCCCGGTATGAGGCAACAAAGTGCGTGCGAATGAGCTGACGCGCTTGAAGACGCTCCCGGCACCGGCCGAACCGTGGATCCGGCCGCGCTTTGTTACCGGAATGGGACGGGCGGATGACGATGCACAGACCCTCCGGCAGAGCGTGTGCTCGTAGCACATCGTCGTCGCGCGGCCCACAGTCAGCATTCCGGAACCCCGACGATGCAGATACTGGGAGGAAGCGTGATCCAGAGCGTACTCGCTCTTCGGGCGAAGGCCGGGCGAGAGCAGGAGATCGAAGACCTGTACCGCGAGCGCGGGGTTCTGGACCGCTCCGTGCGATTCCCCGGCTGCCGGGCGGCGACCCTCCTACGGTGCACCGACGGCGGCCCCAGCACCCACCTGGTCATCGCCGACTGGGATGACGCCGACGCCTACCGGCGCTGGGTGGCCGACCCGTGGCGCGCCACCATCTCGGGCGAACTCACCGCCCTGCTCGACATCGAGCCCGGCGAGCCCGTGATCGGCGGCCTCTACGAGCCCGTGATCTCCAACAGAACGGATCGACCCACAACCGAGGAGCTTTCGTGACACGTCCGCTACGACTCTTGGGGGCGGCCTGCGCCCTCACGGCCCTGACGTTGAGCATGACGTCGTGCAGCAAGCCGGACAGCTCGGCTGCCGGCGCGAGCAAGTCCGTCGCCGCGGACAAGAAGCTCAGTATCGGCTTCTTCGGTTTCTCCAAGGCGAATTCCTTTGCCCAGGCGACCTGGGCGGGCATCCAGGAGTACGCGGCGTCGAACAATGCCACCGCGACGTTCCTCGACCCCAACTTCGACGGACCGACGCAGGTCAACCAGTTGCAGGACGCCGTCACCTCCAAACGCTACGACGTCGCGATCGTGCAGGCCAATGACGGCACCGCGATCGCTCCGGCGGTCAAGCAGGCCGTCGCCGCAGGGATCACCGTCGTCATCGAGTTCACTCCGGTCGGCGGTCGCTATGACACGACGGAGGCGCAGATCCCGGGCACGATCAGCATCGTCGACGCACCGACGATCAACGGGGAGGGCATGGCGACGCTCGGCCTCGGGGCGTGCAAGGAGGCCGGCGCCACCCCGTGCAAGGTGGCCTTCCTCCAGGGCTTCGAGAACTACCCGCTGGACACCGCGCGGACGAACGCGGCCGTGGGGGCCCTCAAGAAGGGCGGCGCGGATGTGGTCGCGAGCGTCGTGGGCGGGTACACCGCGGACTCCGGCCGCGCGGCGTTCCAGAACGTGCTGCAGGCCCACCCGGATGTCGACGTGGTGATCGGCTCGTCGCAGGCCATCCAGGGTGCGGCACCGCTGGCCGCCGGCAAGAAGATCAAGTTCGTGGGCAACGGCGGTTCGACCCAGGCCTTCAAGGCGGTGCAGGCCGGCGACTGGTACGGGGTGTACGTCATTCCCGAGAAGGCCGAAGGCAGCAAGGCGGCCGAACTCGGGCTGGCCAAGGCCCGCGGGCAGAACGTTCCAACGGCGACCGACGCGCGCACGCTCACGGACTACAACTCGCTCGGCACCAAGCAGACGCTGCAGGGCAAGACGGCGGACTACTCGGACTAACCCGTGTCCCGGGTGGCGGCTGTGCCGCCCGGGGATCGGTACCCCCCGGAGGACGGATGCAACGATCCAGCACGAAAGCCCCGGCCATCTCGCTGCGCGGGGTCGGCAAGAGCTACAGCGGGGTCTCGGTTCTGCGGAATGTGGATCTGGACATCGCCCCCGGCGAGGTCCACAGCCTCGTCGGTGAGAACGGCGCGGGCAAGAGCACGCTGCTGAAGATCCTCGGCGGCGCCATCCGCGCGGATGAAGGCACGCTCACCTTTGACGGAGAGCGCACCGCGATCCATAACCCGCGGGACGCGATCCGGCACGGCGTCAGCCTCATCTCGCAGGAGGGCGCGCTGGTGCCCGCCCTGACGGTGCTGGAGAACGTGTTCCTCGGCCGCTGGTCGGAGCGTCTGGGGTTCCGGCGAGCACGCGAGGACCGCGAGCGGTTCGACCGGCTTCTGGAGTTCACCGGCTTCGACGTCGATCCGGACCGCAGGGTCGACCTGCTCCCCATCGGGACGCAGCAGCAGGTCGAGATCCTGCGGTCGCTGGCCCGCGACGCGCAGGTGCTGGCGATGGACGAGCCGACCGCGGTGCTCACCGAGCACGAGAAGGAGAACCTGCTCGGGCTGATCCGGCGGCTGGCCGCCGGTGGCACCAGCGTCATCCTGGTGTCGCACTTCCTCGATGAGGTGCTCAAGGTCGCCGAGCGGGTGACCGTGCTGCGCGACGGTCAGCTTGTGATCACCGAGGACGCCGCGCTGCACA